>NZ_JBIUAW010000019.1:0-75109 GCF_044593195.1 Streptomyces sp. NPDC052396 | reverse complement strand
CCGTCGGTGACCACGGCCACCGAGTTGCGCTTGATGGTCAGCCGGCGGGCGTCCTCGGGGTTCTCCGCGATCGCCATGCACACCCGGGCCACACCGGGGGTGTAGACCATGGACAGGTCGTCACGGTTGCGAATGGGGTGCTTGGAGGCCATCTCGATCTTGCCGCCGAGATGCATCAGGAAGGTACGGTCGGAGACCTTGCCCACCGTGACGCCCTCGATGTCCCGCAGCCGCTGGACGATCTCCTCGGCATGCGCGGTGGAGGTCGCGGCGACCGTCACATCGATACGCAGCCGCTCATGACCGGACGCGGTGACATCCAGACCCGTCACCGAACCACCGGAGGACTCCACAGCCGTGGTCAGCTGGCTGACCGCCGTACCCCCCGCCGGAACCTCCAGTCGGACCGTCATCGAGTACGAGACGCTAGGCGCCGTTGCCATGAGGGTGATACTTCCTTCTGTTGCTGGTGGGAGGGGAGAGGGGGTTCAGGATGCGAGGGGCGCGGTGGCCCGGGCGTGCGGCCGGGCCAGGTTGTCCGGGTGCAGGATGTCCTTCAACTGCTCAGGGGTGAGCAGGCCCTTGGCCAGGACGAGGTCATGCACCGAGGCGCCGGTGGTCAGTGCCTCCTGGGCGACCGCGGTGGCCTGTTCATAGCCGATGTGCGGGTTGAGCGCGGTGGCCAGGCCGATGGACTGCCCCACCAGGCCCGCCAGGTACTCGCGGTTGGCGGTGATGCCGTTGACGCACCGCTCGGCGAGGGTCAGGCATCCGGCCCGCAGATGGGTCAGGCTCTTGAGCAGGCTGTGCGCGATGACCGGCTCAAAGGCGTTGAGCTGGAGCTGACCGGACTCGGCGGCCATGGTGACGGTGATGTCGTTGCCGATGACCTCGAAGGCGATCTGGTTGACCACCTCGGGGATCACCGGGTTCACCTTGCCCGGCATGATGCTCGAACCCGCCTGTACCGGCGGCAGGTTGATCTCGGCCAGACCGGCGCGCGGGCCGCAGGACAGCAGGCGCAGGTCGTTGCAGGTCTTGGAGAGCTTGACGGCGATCCGCTTGAGCACACCGGAGAGCTGGACGAAGGCGCCCATGTCCTGGGTGGCCTCGACCAGGTCACCGGCGACGGCCAGCGGGATGCCGGTGATCGCGCTGAGGTGGTCGCAGGCGGTCCGGGGGTACCGGGGGTGGGCGTTGAGGCCGGTGCCGATGGCGGTGCCGCCGAGGTTGATCTCGCGCAGCAGGGCGCAGGCCTCGTCCAGGCGGGCCCGGTCCTCGGCCAGCATCACGGCATAGGCCGCGAACTCCTGGCCCAGGGTCATCGGCACCGCGTCCTGGAGCTGGGTACGGCCCATCTTCAGCACATCCGCGAACTCCTCGGCCTTGGCGGCGAAGGCCGTGCGCAGCACCTCCATGGCCTGGGACAGGCGGGCGGCGGCGAGCTGGAGGGAGAGGCGGACCGCGGTCGGGTAGACGTCGTTGGTGCTCTGACCGGCGTTGACGTCCTCCAGCGGGTGCAGATGGCGGTAGTCGCCGCGCTGGTGGCCGAGGAGTTCCAGCGCCCGGTTGGCGACCACCTCATTGGCGTTCATGTTGGTGGAGGTGCCGGCGCCGCCCTGGATGACATCCACCACGAACTGCTCGTGCAGCCGCCCGTCGCGGATCTCGGTACAGGCCCGGACGATCGCGTCCGCCTTGCGCTCGTCCAGCAGTCCCAGGTCGCGGTTGGCCTGGGCGGCGGCCTGCTTGACACAGGCCAGGGCTGTGACGAGGTCGGGGTAGGCGGAGATGGGGGTGCCCGTGATGGGGAAGTTCTCCAGCGCCCGCAGGGTGTGCACGCCGTAGTAGGCGGCCGCGGGCACCTCCCGGTCGCCGAGGAGGTCGTGCTCGGTGCGCGTCTGCGGGTGGTCGTCGTGGGGCGTGGCGGGGCCGGGGACGGATGCCGACATGGAAGGTCCGATCAGGCGGTGGGGGAGCGAGGGGTGGTGGGGGGAGGCGGGTCAGGCGGCGGACAGGTCCGCGGTGGCCGGGGCGGGTGCGGCGCCGAGCGTGTGCCGCAGTGCCCGGGCGCGTCCGGCCGGGTCGCTGTCGGAGAGCAGCGCGGAGAGCAGGGCGATGCGTGCCTGGCCGGCGCGCAGGGTGCCGGTGAGCACCGCTCCGGCGGCCGCCAGGTCCACGGCTCCGCCCTGGGTGTAGATCTCCGCGACCGGGCCGGTGGGGACCCGGGTGGTCAGGGCGACCAGGACGCCACGGGAGACGGCCGCTTCGACGGCCGCGCCGATCTCGGGGGTGGCGTTGCCCGCACCCGTCGCCACCAGGACGATGCCCTGGGCGCCCGCCGCCACGGCGGCGTTGAACAGCAGCGGGTCCCCGTCACAGTGGTGCATCACCATGTCGACCCGGGGCAGCGGCTCGACGGCTGCCGGGAGGGGCAGCGGCGCCGGGCGCTGGGGCCGCCGGTGGATGAGGATGCCGTCCGCCGTGACATCGGCGATCCGGCTGCCGGAGGGGTCGGCGAAGGCGTCGGCGTCCAGCGTCTGCACCTTCACCGTGCCGCGCGCGGCGTGCACCTGACCGTTGAAGACCACCAGCACGCCCAGGTCACGCACCGAGGACGCGGTCAGCAGCGCGTCATGGAGATTGCGCGGACCGTCGCCGTCCGGCGCCTCGAGCGGGCGCTGGGCGCCGGTGAAGACCACCGGGCGCGGGTCGTCATGGTGGAGGTCGAGGAAGAACGCGGACTCCTCCAGGGTGTCCGTGCCATGGGTGACCACGATGCCGTCGACGGCGGGGTCGGCCAGCACCTCACGCACGGCCCGCAGCAGCGTCAGCTGGTGGGCGGTGGTCAGCCGGGCACTGTTCACGCTCATCAGGTCGACGACCCGCACCGTCACACCCTCGGGCACGGTGGCCGTGGCCAGCACGTCCCCGCCCCGGGCCTCGGCCGCGAAACCCGACCCCTGCCAGCGGCTGGCGATCGTCCCGCCGGTGCTGATGACGACGACCTGTCCCACGTCTTCGCTCCTCTTGCGCTTACTTTCCGGTGCCCTGGCGCTTCGCATATCAGTGCGTACGCCGAACGGAGCAACCATAGGACGAATCGGGCGCAATCGGTTTGCCAAGTCAGGCGAGGTTCTGTCGAAAGCGGGGTGGATAATTGCGCAGTGGACCGAATTGACAGAGAAATCCTGCGCGAGCTCCAGAACGACGGCCGCCTGACCATCCAGGAACTGGCTCAGCGGGTCGGCCTCACCTCCTCCCCGTGTATGCGCCGGGTCCGCCAGCTGGAACAGGACGGCGTCATCCAGGGTTACCGGGCGGTGATCAACCCCGAGGCCGTGGGCCGGAGCTTTGAGGTCCTGGTCTCGGTCGAGGTCAAACGCGACCGGGAGGCGGTCGAGACCTTCGAGGCGGCGCTCCAGGAAATCCCCGATGTCATCGAGGCATACCGGCTGTTCGGCAGCCCCGGCTGTCTGCTGCGCATCGCCGTCGCGGACCTCAGTGCGTATGAGCGGTTGTGGATCGAGCGTCTCACCACACTGTCCGGGGTCACCGAGGTGAATTCGCAGATCATTATGAAGCGGGTCAAGGAGCCGCAGGGGTTGCCGGTGGATGGCTGAGGTTCTCGCCGCCAGGTTTCCGGGGGGCTTGACAGGGATGGAGCCGAAGTGCGCTTCGCGGCCGCGTAGCGCCCGGCAAAGCGCTCAATGCCGCGAAAAGCAGCGCGTGATAGCCGAACGCGGTAGCCGGCCGCCAGAACGGGCGCTGCGCGCCGAGGCGTTCGGCGGCGATCCGGTCATCGGCGAGTTCCCCGAGAGTGAAACCCGCGTCCGTGCCGACCAGCCCGGCACGGTGCGACAGCACCGCTCGCAGGATGACGTCCCGCTTGCCTTCGGCGGCGAACTCCGGCCGGTAGTGGCCGACTTCCCGGCGGCGCCCTTGCCGGCGCCACCCACTGCGCCGCCGCGAGCGGAACGGCGCCTGCCCGCGCGGGAACCGGGCGCCGAACGGCGATAGGGGCTCGTGGCGCATTACCGAACTACACTGTCCTGGTGAACGAGAACCTCCCGCCGTGCCCTGAATGCGCCGGCGTGTACACCTACGAAATGGGCACGCTCCTGGTCTGCCCCGAATGCGGCCATGAGTGGACGCCCGCACCCGCCGAGGCGGCGGAAGCGCCGGGGGAGAAGGTGATCCGGGACGCGGTCGGCAATGTCCTCGCCGACGGCGACACCGTCACGGTCGTCAAGAGCCTGAAGGTCAAGGGCCACCCGACCGGTATCAAGGCGGGCACCAAGGTGCGCAATATCCGCCTCGTGGACGGTCCGGACGGCCATGACATCGACTGCAAGGTCGATGGATTCGGCCAGATGCACCTGAAGTCCAGCGTGGTGAAGAAGGCCTGAGCCGCTCCGTCAGGAGACCAGGACGCTGATGCCGTCTCCGAGCAGTTTGAGTCCGAGGACGAAGAAAAGGACCGCCATCACGGCGGCATTGTGCCGGGCAGCCCAGTCCCGCCAGCCGCCGAGAACGTTTTTCGCCCGGTCTCCCAGGAACAGGTACACGCCCAGTGGAGCGAGTACTCCCAGGGAGGCGATGACGACGAAAGCGGCAAGAGCGCCGATCTGCTGTGGGACGGAGATTCCGGCTGAGCTGATCGAGGCACCGGCGGCGATGGTCAGAGGGGCGTTCTTGGCATTGGCCGCCGACAGCAGCAGGCCGAGCCCGAGGATCTTGAGCGGGGTGAAGCGGTCGATCGCCGCCATCCACTTCGGCAACTGCGCCTGGGCGGGGTCGGCGGGGCGGCGGCGCCACTGGCGGGCGCCGAACAGTGCCAGGAGCGCGCCGAGGGCGAGTTTCAGAGCCCCTACCCAGCGCGCAGGGTGCTGATGGGCGGAGGCGCCGCCCGAGCCTCCCACGGCGAGCATGATCGCCCCCAGGGCGGCAAGGCCCAGGACCCAGCCAAGGGCGAAGAGAAGGCCGTTCAGCCGGCCATGGGGCGTGCCCAGGATGAGGATGATGGCCACGATGGGCAGCGGGCTGACCGCGACACCGGCTGCCAGGCCCAGCACATCGCCGACGGCGTGTCCCAAGGTGGCCTCCGCAGCAGTGGTGGAACGGGCGGACCGCGGATCCATCGTTACGTGGCCCAGCGCTCCGCGCACGGTTCGCGCGCCGAACGGGTGTGGTCCGAGCGGCTACCGGGCCGGGAAGTCCCCGGCCCCGCGCTCGCGGAACCGGGGGTACGGGCCTCCCTAGGCCGCCAGCCTGTTCACCAGCTGGTCACGCATCCGCGTGGGTATCCCGGGGGCGAAGCGCTGGAGGTACTGCGCGAGGTGGCGGTCGGTGTTGACCAGGAACGGCAGGTCGAAGACGAGCAGTTGGCGTATCGCGAGCAGGGGTACCGGGGAGCGCAGGGGGCGGAAGTCTTTGTTCCAGAGGCCGGGTTCTTCGCAGACGGGGTGGAACTGGCCGATCATCAGGCCGGCGGCGACGAACTCGTCCTTGGCCGCGGCCTGCAGCGCGTCCAGCTCCGTGGAGTCGGTGGGGTCCAGTTCCGGCAGCACCATGAGCAGGGTCAGCAGTTCGCGTTCGGCCTCGTCCAGCCCGTCGGCCAGTTCCTCGTAGCGGGTGCGCAACTGGGCCACGGCCTCCGGCAGGCTCGCGTCGTGGGACGGCAGGGCCAGCAGGAAGAGGTCCTTGCGCAGGGATGGCTGGGTGTAGGGACAGACGGGGCCGGTGCGGCCCAGCGAGGAATGCCCCTGCACCAGGAACTCCCCGCTCCAGTCGAGCACTTGACGCAAGGGGGCGAGTGATTCCGCGGGCACCCGGCCTGCCGCCACTTCGCTCGCCGACCACACCCGTAGCTTGGTCGCACTGCTCATCGGGGGTCCCTCCACAGCGGGCGCAGCGACGGTCCGTCGCCGGGTAGCACGATCTCGGGTCCGGCGGGGCGGCAGCCGAAGCGGCGGGCCGCGGCCTCGCCGCCGGGCGAGCTCGCCTCCCCGTAGACGCCGACTTCCTGGGCGTCCGCACGGGCCACCACCTCGGCGACAAGTGCCGAGATCCGTCCGGCGCCTTGCGCCGTACCGCGGACGGCCCCGAAGGCCAGGTAGTAGTGGGGCTGGTCAACCGGATGGTGTGCTGCCTGAAGGCGGGAGATGGTGTCCAGGCGCTCGGCGTCCGCGCCGAGCACTTCGGCGAAGCGGCGGTCGTACGCCTCGCCGTGCTCCTCCAGTCGCTCCCAGGCACCGGGCGGGAAGAAGGTCAGTACCGCGTCCTGACCGGAATTGGTCAGCACTCCGTCGTGGGCGAAAGACATATCAAGAAACACCTGGAACATCCCGGGCAGCAACTGCGCCCGGCGGTGGTCATCAGGGGTGATCCAGCGGGTCAGCGGGTCATTGAAGAAGGCTTCGGCCAGTAGTTCGGCGAGCACACCGGCCTCGGCCTGTCTCGCCGGGCGGGGGGTACCCGCACCCGGCGGGGCCAGGAACGTGGACAAGGGTCGTTTCTCCATTAGAAAAGGGGCGGCAGGTCCGAACCCTGGCGTCCCGTGGCCTGGGCGGCGAGTCGCTCCACCCGGGCGTGCAGTCGGTCCGCATGGGTCTCGGCTTCGGGTTTGATCAGGACGCTGCGCAGGACACGGGCCGTTGCGGCGTCCCGGAGCACGGTGGGGTGGCGGTGGGTGAAGTCGTCCGCGTCCACGCGCAGGACGCTCAGGAACACCGGGTCCTCGGCCGCGTTCATGCCCTCGTCCAGCATCCGGGCGGAGGCGGTGTCGACGGCCGACAGCGACCAGGGATGTGTGGCGGGCAGGTAGGTGACGATGTCGAGGTCGGGCTGCTGGTAGAGCTCAAGTGCCGGTGAGGCGCTGAGCAGTTCGGCCCAGCGCACCGCGGCACGGCGGTTGGCGGCGAGGATGCCGCCGAAGCCCTCGCGGGTCAGCGGGAGCAGTTGGAGGGTGAGCCACAGGGCGGCCGCGGCGGCGCCGGGGCGGGAGCACTCCAGGCTGATCTCGCCCAGGTGCAGTTCGGCCTGGGTGAAGTAGGTGTAGGGCGAGTCATGGGCGAGGTAGCGGCTGACGCTGGGGTCGTTGAAGAGGACCGCGCCGCAGCCGTAGGGCTGGAGGCCGTGTTTGTGCGGGTCGACCACGACCGAGTCACAGGCGGCGATGGCCTGCCAGGGCCGCGGATCGATTCCCTCGGGGGTGCCGGAACGGCCCAGCAGCGCGTAGAACCCGCCGTAGGCCGCATCGACATGTACCCGGGCTCCGTGGTGGCGGGCCAGCGGCAGAACCTCGTGCACCGTGTCGACCGCGCCCAGGCCGGTCGTCCCCGCGGTCACCACCACCGTGCCGATACGGCCGGTGGCCAGGATCCGTTCCAGTGCGTCGAGGTCGATGCGTCCATGTCCGTCGGCCGGGACCTGGTGTCCTTCGACGGCGAGGACGTCGCACATGCGCTGATGGGTGTAGTGGGCCTGGGAGCTGTAGGCGATCCCGAGGCCGGGGTGGGCGCGGCGGGCGACATAGAGCGCTTCGAGGTTGGCCATGGTGCCGCTGGTGGTCAGATGGCCCAGCGGCGAGGACAGGCCGAGCATCGCGCCGAGGGCGTCGATGCACTGGCGCTCCATCTCGGTGGTCGCCGGACCGCCTTCGGCCGCATGGTTGTTGGGGTTGAACCGCATCGCGGTGACATAGCCGACAATGGCCGCCGGATGCGGCGGCTTCACCATCTGCCCAGCGTAACGCGGGTGGAAGAAGGGGTAGTTGTCCTCCAGCCGCTTGGCGAACCGCTCGAAGACCGGGGCGAAGGCCGCGTCATCGATCTCCTGGGATGGATGCGGGGTGTAGGGCCCGAACCGCTCCCCCCATCGCTCCATCACCTCTGCCGCACGTGGCAGCCAATGGTGCAGATCCACGGATACCCTCCCCCATAGGCGTGTTGTTCCCCAGGAGTAACCGTAACCGTGTTGTGTGGGGGGCGCGTCTGCGGGGCTCGGTTGCCCGCTTGGCCTGTCACGTCCTGGTGGGGGACGTGAACTCCGGCCGTTCCTGCGGCTTTTGCCGCCGTTGCCATGCCGCTGGGGTGAGATGTGCGGGCGTAATGCGTGGGATTACGCGGGGACGGTTCTGGCACCTGCTGAGCGGAGCGCAGCATTCCGAGGGAGGGGGTGCTGAGTCAACTCGGCCGCCTGGAAACGCACTTGCCGCCACTGGCTCGCTGCCCAGTGGCGGCTGGGTGACGACCTGTGCTACTGGTCCCTGACCGGGCGTGTCACCTGTTTTGCCACACACGGAGGCATCCCCTCCGCGGCGTCGGCGGCCTGGCGTCGGTAGGCGCTCGGCGGCATGCCGACCAGCTCGGTGAAGCGGGTGCTGAAGGTGCCCAGCGATGAGCAGCCGACCGCGAAGCAGACCTCGGTGACGCTGAGGTCGCCACGGCGCAGCAGCGCCATCGCACGCTCGATACGGCGCGTCATCAGGTAGGAGTACGGCGACTCGCCGTAGGCCAGCCGGAACTGCCGGCTCAGATGCCCGGCGGACATATGGGCGCCACGGGCGAGCGCCTCCACGTTCAGCGGCTGCGCATACTCCCGGTCGATCCGGTCCCGGACGCGGCGCAGTCGCGCGAGGTCGCTCAGGCGCTGCGCCGCGGTGCGTTCACGCCCCCACGAGGGGTGACACATCAGAGAACTCCTCTTTGTCCGGGCCGGATCAGTCGTTGACCCGGCGGCTCAGCGAAGTTCCTGGATGCGGACCAGATTGCCCGCGGGGTCGCGGAAGGCGCAGTCGCGGATGCCGTACGGCTGCTCGGTCGGCTCCTGGACGACCTCGGCATCGCGGGCCTGCACCTTCTCGAAGGTGCCGTCGAGGTCCCGGGTGGCCAGCAGGATCCAGCCGTAGGTGCCCTTGGCCATCATCTCGGCGATGGTGCGGCGCTCGTCCTCGGTGACCACGGGGTCGGCGGCCGGCGGCGCCAGGAGGATGGAGGTATCGGGCTGGCCGACCGGGCCGACCGTGATCCAGCGCATCTTGCCCTGCCCGACGTCACTGCGGACCTCGAAGCCGAGGACGTCGCGGTAGAAGGCCAGGGACGCGTCCGGGTCGTCATGCGGGAGGAAGCTGGTGTGAATGGTGATGTCCATGAGGATCAGGCTAGGTGGGCCTCCGGAACCGTGCTTCTCGATTCCTGATCGATCGGGTTCCGGTCTTCTCGCTACCCATGGCGTAGCGACGCCAGGTAGTGGCGCAGGGTTCGGCCGGTGCGCTCGGCACTCCAGAGCTCCAGTACCCGGGGATCGTCTGCCGGCCGGCCGGTGTCCATACGCTCACGGGCGGGCCGGTGGAGCTGATGCTTGGCGAGGGCGTACACATCGGGCGGGGCGGCGCAGAGCCCGTCGGCTCTTCGCAGTGCCGTGCCGAGCAGCAGGTCGGGCTCGATGATCTCGTGGACCAGGCCGACCGACATGGCCTGCCCGGGGGTCAGCCGGCCGGCCTTGAGCACCATCACATCCAGGGCCGGCCCGACGGCATGGCGCATGATCTCCAGGGCCACCGTGGGGAAGGGGACGCCCGCCGCGAGCTCGGAAAGTCCGATGGTGCCGCCCGACATCAGCCGAATGTCGCAGGCGGCCGCCAGCACGCATCCGCCGGCCAGCGCATGACCGTTCACCGCGGCGACCACCGGCTTTGGATGATCAAACAGGGAGAGCATGGCGAGACTCAGCGCCGGCAGGAATTTCTCGACATAGGGAGGACCGCCGTCGACTATCCGCTTCAGATCGACACCGGCCGAGAAGGACCGCCCGCTGCCGGTCAGCACTATGGCGCGGGCGCCGGCGAGGGCGGCCAAGGTTGTGGGAAGGGCGGTGAGCAACTCCAGATCCAGCGCGTTCACCGGCCCGTGGTGCATATTCAGGATGGCGATACCGTCATGGTCGGCTGTCTCGATCATCCGGCAATCCTTGTCGGCGCCGGGTCGCGAGGCCAGGGGGAATCAGGTCGTGCCTGAGTCTGTGACCAGGACCCTGGCAAGCGCGGCCCGCGCGCGTCCCAGGGATCGAGTGCGACTATCCCTGCCGGGGGCGTATCACCACGTGCCCCGAGTCGAGGTCCACCGGGCCGCGGCCCGGGTCGGCGTCGCCGGTGTCCTCGCGCGTGAGTTCCAGCCGGTTTCTCTCTTCCTCGGTGTGCGCTCGGCCTGGCGCGAACAGTTCCTCGACTACGTTGAACATCTCAACTCCCTCGCGGCGCCGTCCCTTTCAGTCTAGGCTGACGCAGGTGAGTCGTCGTAGCCGTCAAGCTCGGTGAGCAGGATCTTCGACACCACATAGGTGCCCTGACCGGCCGCCACGAGCTTGCCGCTGTCGGAGTAGACGTCGCTGCGCGCCACATAAAGGGACTTCCCCGCGGTCACCACCTCGCCGACCGCGTAGATGCCCTCTTTCCGCACCGGCCGGACCAGGTTGATGTGGTAGTCGACCGTGAGCACGCTGTAGGTCTCCTCCATCGAGTTGGCCGCCATGAATCCGGCGGTGTCACCGACCTCGAAGAGCATGGCGGCATGCAGGAAGTCCGCGTTCTGTGTGAGATCACCGTGGAACGGAATGGCAACCCGGGCGACGCCGGCCTTCTCGATCGTGATCGTCTTGTTCAGGAACCGGGAGATCCGGCAGTTCATACAGCAGCGAGTGAGCTTCTCGAAGTGCGTCGATGAGGCGCTCATGGCGGTGCTCCTTCTGAGTGCGGTGCGGTGCGATGCGGTGCGGTGGCGTGGCTATGCGCGTGACACGATCAGGCTGGCGTTGATCCCCCCGAAGCCGAACGCGTTGATCAGGCAATGGCGCACCTCGGCCGGTCGGGACTCACATGCGATGTCGATGTCGGCGAACGACGGATCGGTTCGTTCGAGTTTCGCGGTCGGCGGCACGGTCTGGCAGCGGAGCGCCATCAGCGCACCGGCGAGGTTCATCGGGCCGTTCGCGGCAAAGGTGTACCCCGTATGTCCTTTGATCGAAGTGACGATCGGCTTCCGGCGGGCGCCGGCCGTCATGGAACGCACTGCCTCGAGCTCGGCGGCATCGCCCTGGATCATGCCGGAAGCCTGCGCGAACAGGCAATCGATCGCATCCGGTTCCAGCGAGGCGTCGGCCAGCGCGCCGGCCATGCACCGTGCGGCATGACGGGGCGAGACGCCGGTGAGGTCATCGCAACCACTGTTGCCGGCAAAGCCGGTCAGTTCGCCGTGAATCACCGCACCGCGTGCTTCGGCATGGGCGCGATCCTCCAGCACAAAGACGGCGGCCGCCTCGCCGACGACCATGCCATCCCGCTCACAATCGAAAGGGCGGGGTGTGGCCGCCGGATCGTCGCGCCGGCTGAGCGCGTTCATCGCCTCGAAACCGGAATAGGTGATGGGAGTGGTCACCGCTTCGGCACCTCCGGCAAGTACCCAGGAATGGGCGCCGGACTGGATCGCGCGCATCGCCTGGCCCAGTGCCTGACAGCCGCCGGCACAAGCACCGGCGACGGTCATCTGCTCCCCCTCGATCCCATGGCGCAGCGCGATCGCACTCGCCGCCATGTTCGGGATAAGAGAGGGGATCAGAAACGGGCTGGTCTTGCGCACACCCCGCTGCTCCTGCCTCAGCACACCGGCCTCGATACTGGGCAGGCCCCCCATGGCCACACCAAGAAAGACGGCCCCGCCGGGCGGACAACCCGGCGCCGCCGCCCTGGCGTTGGAGTGGCCGGGAAGGCTGGGCCGGTTCTCCGTCGCCGGGAGGAAACCGCTGTCCTCCAGCGCCCGGTCCGCGGCGAACAGCGCATAGCGCACAAACGCGCTCATCCGCTTGATCTCGAACTGGAAGGGGCCCGGCGGAAAGGTCACCACGGTGTCATCGATCTGGCCGGCAAACCGACTGCGGAACCGGCCGGGATCGAAGCGCGTCAGTGGAACGATCCCCGAGCGCCCGGCCAGCAGTCCGCGCCATAGATCCTTGACCGTGGAGCCGAGCGGGCAGACCACACCCATACCGGTCACCACTACGCGGCGCCGCCGCACTGATGCAGACCGTGTCACGCCGGCTGCGGCCGCGCGTTCTGCAAGTCCCTTATGTAGTCCACGAGATCCTGCATCCTCTCCAGGGTGCCCACCACGGAGTCGTCGAACTCCAAGCCGAAACAGTCCTCCATATACAGCAGCAACTCGACCATCTTGAGCGAGCTCATCCCCTCGATGGAGGTGGAGAAATGTGACTCGGGAGTGAGATGGGAAACATCGGTTTCCACGAACTCACCGATGTGGTGGACGATCTTTTCGAAGAGCTCCTGGTCCTGCTTTTCATCCTGCATCGGGGTACACCTCTCTATCGCTTGTACTCGCGGGCTCAGTTGGCCGGCGGGGCGTTCCGCGCAGCCGTCAGGCAAGGGGCGTTCCGGAGCGGCGCGCGGTGAGCCGTTCCTCGATCAGCTTCCGGCACAGATGGCGCTGGATCTTGCCGCTGGTGGTCCGGGGGAGTTCGGCCCTTCTGACCCAGTGGAAGGTGACCCCGCTGATGCCGAAAACCTCCGCGAGCGCGTCGCTCACCTGGCCGGTGATGGTCCGCCGGTCTCGGCCGTCCGCGAGCCGCTCATCGAGCAGCAGATGCAGCTGCTCGGTCCGCAACGCCGGATCGAGGACTCCGACCGCAACGACCGCCGGGGTGCGCGGACTTGCCGATACGGACTCCACAAAGGTCTCCAGCTGGTCGGGGATGTAGTTGCGCCCCCCGATGATCACGAGGTCCTTGCGGCGACCGGTGACATACAGCTCTCCCTCGACCTGATAGCCGAGGTCGCCCGTGCGGAGAAAGCCATCCGCTCGCTTGAGCTGATCACCGGCTGTGCCGGTCCGCGCAGGGCCCGGCTCGGGAAGATAGCCGTCGATCACACTCGGTCCGGACACCTCGATCTCGCCGATGGTGCGATCGGGCAGTGGCCCGCCGTCCGCGTCGGCCACCCGCAGCACATGGCCGGGCAGCGCCCGCCCCACGCACATCATGCTTGTGGTCCGCGGATCCGTGACCGGGCGGGGCTCGGCACGGCCACCCGCGGCGGCTTCCGCATCGACTCGGTCGACCGAGTACGGACGGCCGATATCGGAGATGGTGACCGCGAGGGTCGCCTCCGCAAGTCCGTATACCGGCCGGAGCGTTGTCCCGGACAGGCCGAAGCCGCCGAATGCCGACTGGAACTCGCGCATGGTGGCCTCGTGCACCGGCTCCGCCCCGCACAGGGCGACACGCCAGGCCGACAGATCGAGATCGCTGGGCGGGCGCCGCCCGGCGACGCGTGCGCAGATATGGAAGGCGGAGCTGGGGGCGGGGGAGAGGGTGCCCCGGTAGCGGCTGATCCAGTGCAGCCATGACATCGGGTTCCGCAGGAAGTTGACCGGATCCGACAAGACCATGGGGATGCCGGCGCAGAGCGCATAGGAAATCCCGATGAGCCCCATGTCATGGAACAGGGGCAGCCAACTCACCAGCGAGTCATCGGGATTTCCCTGGATCGCCTCGGCAATCGCCCGGACATTGGCGACGATATTGCCGTGCCGGACCATGGCCAGCTTGGGTGCGCCCGTCGAGCCGGAGGTCGCCTGGAGATGAGCGAGCGAGTCCGGCGTCGGGCGCGGTGAGGCCGGCTCGAACGGGGCGTCGCCCAGGGCGCCGGGGGTGATGACCGGAATCGGCAGCAGGGGCGCGAGCGTCTTCTCCAACTCCGGGGTGGTGATGACCCGTTTGGCCTGTGCGCGTGCGGCGATCCCCTGGAGGCTCGCCGCATAGTGCGCGGTACGGCCGTCCATCGGCTCGGCCACGATGACCGGCACGACTCCGGCGTACAGGCAGCCGAGATAGACCGAGAGGAAGTCGCGCGAGGTGGGCAGGATGACAATGACACGGTCCGCTTCGCCGATCCCCTGCGCCCGGAATCCGGCCACGGCCTGTCCCAGCAGGCGGTACACCTCCGCATAGCTGAGTGTGAACTCGTCCTCGGACCGCTCGATCACACGGAACGCCAACCGGTCCGGAGTACGGCTGACGCTGTCGAGCAACGCGCCGATGACGGTCTGCGCCCGATGCGCGTCCGTCACCGGGCGTATCCCTTCACAAAGTGCAGATCGGTGCGCTTGGAGGACTGTGCCAGCCAGTCGCGGAGCTCCCCATGGCGCGAGTCGAAATCGGCCTTCAACAAGTCCTCCTTCAGTGTTCCGGAAGAGGTGTAGTAGGGCTTCTCGAGCTCCTCCAGGAAGCGGATGTGCTGTTCCATGCCGGCCCGGCCGCGTTCAACGCTGCGGGCGTACGCCTTGAGCCGGGCCCGCCGCTGCGGACGCTGCTCGATCTCAAAGGCCCGCTTGAAGAAAATGCCGTAGCTGTCGAGGATGCCGCGCTGCAGTTCGCTGGGGCGCATATGGCGCGGGTAGATGCCTACGAACGAATAGTGCTGGTAGGTGGGCACCTCCATGATGATGCGGTGGTCCTCGATGTCCTGACGGGCCCCGTACAGCAGGTCCTGGAACGGGTATTCCGCGAGACATACGAAAACCGGGTGCATAATGCGTGCTTCGGCACACCAGTATGCGGTGGCCTCGATCGCCCGGCGGTCCTGGACATCCAGGCCGAAGATGATGGCCGAGTGAATGGCTATGTCGTTCTCGGCGAAGCGCAGGAGGCGCCGGGTCTGTTCGGAGGGATCGACTCGCTTGTTGAACGCCTGAAGGACACTTGGGTCCTCCGACTCCACTCCGAGACAGTACTCCTCGAATCCCGACCGCTTGAGGTCAAGGACCAGATCCATGTCATCGGCATGGTTGACCCGGCTCATTGCGATGAACTTGTAGTCGCGATCACGGAAGGTCTCGGCGATCTCCCGGCAATAGCTCTTGCGGGTTGTGAAGTTGAGGTCCGTGACATAGAACCGGTTGCAGCCGGTCTGCTGGTAGATGGCGTCCAGCTCGCTGCGCACATCTTCCGCGGTCTTGGTGCGGAACCGCCGTCCGAGCAGCCGGATCGCATAGCAGAACGAGCAGTCGAAGGGGCAGCCCCGGGACATGGAGACCGTTGCCCAGTGGAGCTGTGGCGCCCGGGCCAGGAACTTGGGGTTGATCGCGTTGGCGATATTGCTGTAGCGGGCGATCTTGCTGAGGGTGAGGGTGCCATTGGCGCCGATGTAGGCCAGGTTGTCGACCTCGGTGACGGGATCGCCGGCCTCCAGGGCGTTGATGAGCTGGACGGACGGGATCTCGCCTTCGGCGATCACCGCATAGTCCGCGTAGCGCAATGCCTCATAGGGCGCGAATGCGGCGTGCGGACCACCCATGATCACCACACAGCCGGGGCGCTTCTCGCGCTGGATCAGTTCCAGCGTCTCGATGTTGGACCAGAAGTGCGTGGCGAGCGCCGAGATCAGGATGTAGTCGTAACTGGCCAGCGGAAAGTTCTCGGGTTTCTCGCCCCAGAACATCTGGCACATCTCGACATGCGCGTCCGGGAACTCCTGCTGAATGAACGAAGCGACGTAATAGATGCCGTCGTTGTAGGTCGTCGCCAGCGTCGATGCGTCGGGATATGCCTCATGGAACCCGAGCTGAACGCAGAGAATGCTGAGACTCTTCATGACGCGGCCGACCCCGAGGGGCTGACCGGCGCCGTGCCGTGCCGGTGCGCAAGCTGCCTGCGTACCTTGTCCTTCATCTCCTGTTTGAGCCTGGCGGCGATGCGGTTGGGATCGTTGACCCGGCGCTGGCCCCAGGCCAGCAGATCGCGTGCTTCGCTGCGGTTCATCTTGGGGTGCTTCCACACCAGGTTGTACAGGTCGTGCTTGCTGAGATCCGGCTCGTCGATCAGGTGCTCCATCTGCCGGTAGAGGCGGGTGCGGTGGAACGGCGTCAGCAGCGTCAGCTGGCAGGCGAACAGCCCTTCCTCATTGAGCTGTTCGATGTCGTACTGCATGTCCTCGATGCTGTCCTCGGCGAACCCGACCATAAAGGTGCCAAGCGCCCGGCGGCCGTTGTCGATCAGTTCGCGCACCGTCTGCCGGACGTTGTAGACGTCATCGCGCTTCTTCACATCGGCGATGTTCTTGTCACGGTAGGACTCGATGCCGACGATCGCTCCGTCCATATAGCGATCGGTGAGTTCGGGTATGCGGCCCCGGATCAGATCGGCGCGGGTCAGACAGATCCAGGGCAGTTCACGTTCCGCCAGGGCGTCCACGACCTGCTCGGCCAGCTGATTGGTGAGGAAGAAGCTCTCGTCGTAGATGATGACGTGGGCGACCTTCGCCTCCCGGTACTCGTCGAGTGCCGCGTACATGTCCTCCATGAAGATGGCTTCTTCTTTGGGGTTGAAGATCGGCGTCGAGCAGAAGGTGCAGCCGATATTGCATCCGCGTTTGGAGTAGAGGTATCCGACCGGCGAGCTCACTCCACGGAAGCCGCTCTGTCCCAGCATTGCCGGGTGCCGTACCCGGGGGAGCGGTGTGCCGTATACGTACTGATGGAGCGGAAACTCCCCCGCCCCTTTCACCAGCCTGGTGAAGTAACTTTCGATGCCGGGCGAGAGAACGCCGTAGTTGCCGCCCCAGATCTCCGGAACGCCGGCCTCCCGGGCGACCTTGGCCATTTCGATCGCGACCGGGGTGGACCAGGTGTAGAAGCTGATGCCCACCATGTCCCAGGTCTCGGACTCCAGCGCGGCCCGGTATTCCTGCCAGGTCGGATACTCAAGGATCTCGATGTCCGGCACATTGTGTTTGAGGAATCGAAGGCCGGTCGGCGGACAGGACACGGATAACCGGTCCTCGAGGTCCACCGCGCATGTCCAGGCCATATAGGTGTCGGTCCGGTCGTACCAGTTGCCGCCGACTCCATTGGGCTCGACCAGGGCTTCTTTGGGAGCCGTTGTCAGGAGCACCTTCTTCATCGCCGTCCCCCTCCGCTCCGCCGGAGTGCCTCGGTGAACAGCACTCCGCGTAGCCGCGCGTGGATCTTGCTGGTAAAGGCATCTCGAATCTATGAGCGACCCATCTTTTGTGTCAACCCGCCTGCTGTGCTTTGGTTATGGGGTCTGCGGGGCCCGTGTTGCATGATCAATAAACGGGGTCTTCGGGCCCGGGAGCTTCCCCGTCCAACCCGGACGGCCGCTCCGGAGTGGCCATCGAGAACAGGTGATTCGAAACTATTGCGGAGAGTGTCGTTTACCGTCGCTTCATGGGATGGTTCATCCCCTGTTGGGAGAGCTGCTGATGGCCGCCACCAGATGGTTCTTCGAAGCCGGCCACACCGCCGCCGAGTTCAGTGCCCGGCATATGATGATCACCTGTGTGCGTGGGCAGTTCAAGAACGTTCAGGGCCGGCTGGAGGTCGACCCGGACAACCCGGAGGGCGCAAAGGCGGAAGCGACCATCGACGCCACCCAGGTGTACACCGGCCAGCCCGAGCGTGATGCCCATCTGCGCAGTGCCGATTTCTTCGATGCCGAGCACCATCCCACCTGGACCTATGCCAGCTCCCGCATCCAGCGGGTCGGCCCCAATGAGTTCGAGGTCACCGGTGACCTCACCATTCGTGGCACCACCCGGCCGGTCACCTTCGAGGTCACCTACCTGGGGCAGTGGGACACCCCGTGGTGGGAGGACGGCCGCGACCTCGGGCCCCGCCGCAGGGCGGGCTTTCTCGCCCGTGCCCGGATCAACCGGCATGACTTCGGCGTGAGTTGGAACGACAAGCTGGATCGTGGTGGCGTGGTGGTCAGTGACCTGGTAGATGTCACCGTCGATGTCGAGGCCGTCCGGGAGTCGTAAGGCCGGTCATGGGCCCAGCCTGCCGCGTTCACCGCGCAGTTCTCTGATGAGCTCCCGGACGGCCGTGCTTCGCGCCAGCTCATGGGTGGTGACAAAGCCCACCGTACGGGTCGGCGGATCCGCGCCGAGATCCATGACGGCCACCGAGGGCGGCGCTTCGGCCGCGATCATGCGGGGCACGATGGCCATGCCCATTCCATGCGCCACCATGGACAGAACCACGCTGTCATCCGCCACATCGATCGTGGTGGCCGGGATCCAGTTCTGTCCGGCGAACCAGCCCCTGGTGCGGGAGGAGCAGTTCTCGTCCCAGTTGACCAGGGGCAGGCGGCGCGGGTCGCGGCTGCCCGCCGGATGGATCAGCACATGGGGCTCTTCGAAGAGGGTGACCGAGACCAGTCCCGCGGCGTCCGGTATGCGGTGCGGCAGGCTGGCGATGGCCAGATCGGCGCGGCCTGCCACCACCTCTCCGGCGGCGCCCGGCCCGATTTCCCGCACGACGGCGACCCGGGGGACCACCTGGGGGTGGCGCGCGGCCAGCCGCGACAGCGCCGCGGGGAGCAGAGCGGCGGCGGCGCTGCGGAAGGTCGCTATGCGCAGCGTGGTCGACAAGGTGCCCGACGCGGCCGCCACCGCGTCCGTCCGCATCACCTCGAGGAGGCGCAGCACACCGCGCGCATGGGCCGCGACCCGCTCGCCCGCGGGAGTCGGGCGGGCGCCATGGCGGCCGCGATCGAAGAGCACCGCGCCCACCTTCCGCTCCACGGTCCGTATGCAGTGGGAGACCGCGGACTGGGTCAGCCCCAGTCGCTTCCCCGCGGCGGAGAAACTGCCTTCCTGCGCGACGGCCACGATGACACGCAGTTCGGCGGGGGTGGGGTCGGCGGTGGCCGGAGCCGGAGTTGTGGTGGTCACCGGAGGACTCTAGCGCTTCCATGAAGACCCTTCATGGAAAGTGGTGTTCCATCGATATCTACTGGTGATCAAGAGCCCCGCCCACCGTCTACGGTCGCGGTACGCCGGTTACGGCAATGAGTTGGGCACCTGATGAAAGGACCACACACGCACCATGCGCGCCATTGAGATCACCCGATTCGGCGGGCCCGAGGTCCTGGAGCTGGCCACGGTTGCCGAACCCGCCGCCGGGCCGGACCAGTTGCTGATCGAGGTCACCGCGGCAGGCGTCAACTACGCCGATATCCTCCGGGCCGCGGGTACCTATACAGGCGGCGTCGAGCTGCCCTTCGTCCCGGGCAGTGAAGTCGCCGGCCGTACCGAGGACGGCCGCAGGATGGTGGCCCTCACCCCGGGCGGAGGCGGCTATGCGGAACGGGCCGTGGTCAGAGCCGCTGACGCCCTCGAGATACCGGACAAGGTCAGCGACGCCGAGGCATTGGCACTGCTGGTCCAGGGACTGACCGCCTGGCATTTGTTGCGCCGTTCTGCCCGCCTGGTCCGGGGCGAGTCCGTGGTCGTCAATGCCGCGGCGGGCGGGGTCGGCACCCTCGCGGTGCAACTGGCCCGCGAATTCGGTGCGGGACGCGTGATCGCCGCCGCGTCCACCGAGGACAAGCGCACCCTCGCGCTCGCTCTGGGTGCCGATACGGCCATTGACAGCGATCCGCAGGGCTATGCCGAGCGCGTACGAAAGGCCAACGGGGGACAGCCCGTTGATGTGATCCTCGACGCCAACGGCGGCCCTGCCCTGCCGGCCGCGTTGCCCGCGCTCGCCCAGTTCGGGCGACTGATCAGCTATGGTGACGCCTCCCGGCAGGGCCGCCCTCACATGGACCCCGTTCTCCTCGCCGAGGGCAACCTGACCGTCGCCGGCTTCTGGCTCCGGCCGGCGCTCTCCCTCCCCGGCACATACCGCGAACCGCTCACGGAGCTGCTGGCCCTCACCGCCCAGGGCCGCCTGCGCCCGGTCACCGGTGCCGGCTATCCGCTTGCCCAAGCGTCCAAAGCCTTCGCGGACATGGCCCTGCGCGGTACCACGGGCAAAGTGACGCTGCGCCCCGATCTCCCGTAGGCCCGGTCGGCCGCGCCATCGTCGCTGCCTTCCCCTGCCCCGGCAGTGGGAGGTCGCGCGGACCGAGTTCGGTGACCGCCCAGTCGGTCATAGCGTCGCCGTACCGGCGACGGTCCGCATGTCCTATGTGTTCTGACGCGTACCGCCGCTTCGTCTAGTCGGTCCAGCGGCAGGCGGCGGTGCCGTCGTCGTATATGCGCAGCAGGAACTCGGCGACCGGCGCGCCGTCCGGCAACATCAAGGTGAGCGCACTGTGGATCCGGGTGTAACAGACCTCGGCCCGTTCCCAGTCGTCCGCGTCGAGGGCCTGCTCCTGCTCGCTGAAGACGGGTCGGAACTCTTCGAAGGCAGGCAGGGTTTCGGCCTTGGCGTGGGTCCACGGCATATCGGTCTCGGTGACGGTCAGGCGGGCGATCTCCTGATCGCCATGGTGGAGGCGCCAGATGCTGCCGGGGCTCAGGTTCGGGTTTGTCATGGGGACATGATGGTGCTCACCACTGACAGCCGGTGCGCCGGGCGACGCTGAGCTGAGTGAGGTAGCGCTTGGTCACGCGGCCGCCGTGCCTGCGGTCGATGAGGTCGCCGATGCACTCCAGCAGACCGTCGCGGGCCGCTGCGGGCAGGGCCCGGTGGCCGGAGTAGGTGCGCAGCAGATCCAGGTACTCCCGGGTGGAATAGGTCAGTTCGCGTTCATAGCGGCGGAAGAGCGCCGGGCCGAAGCGCCCGGAGGCGTCCAGTTCCGTATGGTCCTCGGGGATTTCGGTGGCCGGCGGCAGCCGCAGGCCGGGCGGGGTCGACGGGTCGAAGCGTTCGTAGCAGTCCTGCACTTCGGCGAAGAAGCCCGTGCTGCCGCCGGCGATGTGATGAGTGGAGACGGTGGCCAGGGCGCCCGACGGGCGCAGGGCATCGGCCGCCTTGGTCATACGGATCGCGGGGTCGATCCAGTGGAAGGAGGTTGCCGCCAGGACCAGGCCGAAGGGCTCCGGGGGCAGTGGCCAGTCCTCGAAGGCGGCGACCACGATCTCCACGCCGGGGAAGCCGGCCAGGTTGCGGCGGGCCGCCGCGGCCATCCGCGCGCCCAGTTCCACCGTGGTGATCCGGTAGCCCCGGGCCGCCAGGGGGAGGGTGGCCTGCCCGGTGCCGCAGCCGATCTCCAGGATCCGGGAGTCCGGGGTGATGCCGGTGAGTTCGGCGAGGTCGTCGAAGACGGCGGGCGGGTAGCCGGGGCGGACGCGGTCGTAGAGTTCCGCCGCCTCGGTGAAGGTCTGCCGCAGTCGCTCGCGGTTCGGCTCGGTCACGGGGGAACGGTAGGGGAACGGCCGGCCGGGGTCAGCCGGATATCCGCGGTCGCCGCTCAGGTGGTGACGAGTGCGGCGGCCTGCCGGCGCAGTTCGGCCAGGGTGAGCTGGAGCAGGGGATGGTCCTCGCTGCCACGGCGGACCGCGGTGAAGACCCGCCGGGTGGGACCCGGTCCGCGCAGTGGACGGACGGCCGGGGTGAGCGCCGGGCGGATGCCATGCAGAGCCGAGCGGGGTACCAGGGCCACCCCCGCGCCGGCGCTGACCAGGGCGCAGACGGCGGAGAAGTCGTCGGAGAGGCACTCCACGGCGGGCTGGAAGCGGGCCTCCTCGCAGGCGCGCAGGACGGCTTCATGCACCGGGTTGCCGGGCCAGGGCGTGATCCAGGGATCGTCCCGAAGGTCGGTCAGGCCGATCTCCGGCTTGTCGGCCAGCCGGTGCCCGGGCGGCAGCACGGCATCGAAAGGCTCCTCATAGAGCGGGGCATGCAGAAACCGCCGTCCGCCCGGCGCCAGGGAATCGCGGTGCTCGACGGCCACCGCGATATCGGCCTCGCCATCGGCCAGCAACCGGGCGCTGGCGTGGCCCTCCGCGTCCTTGACCCGGACCCGTACCTGGGGAGCGCTGCGCCCCAGGACGGCCACCGTGGGGGCGACGACCTCGGTGATGGAGGTGGCGAAGGCGGCGATGGTCACCTCGCCCACCAGCCCCGTCGAGCACCGGGCGAGATCGGCCTCCGCCCGCTCCAACTGGGCGGAGATCTCGTCGGCATGGCGGGCCAGGAGGCTGCCGGCGGCGGTGAGACGGACGATACGGCCCCGCCGCTCCAGCAGCGCGTGCCCGGTCTCCGCCTCCAGGGCGGCCAGCTGCTGGGAGACGGCCGAGGGCGACAGATAGAGCGCATGGGCGGCCGCGGTGACGGTGCCATGAGCGGCGAGGGCGCGCAGCACCCGCAGGCGACGGGGGTCGATCACCCGTTCACTATCGCATTCACCCGATCAGTTGATGAAGCCAGGCTTCACAAGATGTGCAGAAAAATGTTGATGGACTTCACAGGGGTCAGACCCCACAGTGATCTCTCATGAGGGCATTGGTGAAGACCACGGCTGGGCCGGGTCTCGAACTGACCGAGGTACCGACCCCCGAGGCCGGTCCCGGACAGGTATTGATCAAGGTGCTGCGCACCGGCATCTGCGGTACCGATCTGCACATCGACACCTGGGACGACTGGGCGGCCCGTGTGGTCCGCGCCCCCCTCGTCCTGGGCCATGAGTTCGCCGGCGAGGTCATGGAGACCGGCGCCGGAGTGACCGCGGTCAGCGTCGGCGACATCGTCAGCGGTGAGGGCCACCTCGTCTGCGGCACCTGTCGCAACTGCATGGCGGGCCGCCGCCACCTGTGCATCCGCACCGTCGGCCTCGGCGTCCACACCGATGGCGCGTTCGCCGAGTATGTGGTGCTGCCCGAGTCCAATGTCTGGGTCCACCGGCACGAGATCGACATCGATGTCGCCGCGATCTTCGACCCGTTCGGCAACGCCGTGCACACCGCGCTCTCCTTCCCCGTGCTCAACGAGGACGTCCTGATCACCGGGGCCGGCCCCATCGGCATGATGGCCGCGGCCGTCGCCAACCACGCCGGCGCCCGCTCCACCGTGATCACCGACGTCAGCCCCTACCGGCTCGCCCTGGCGGAGAAGATGGGCGCCACCGTCGCCCTTGACGTCAGCAGCCGGCGCATCGCCGATGTGATGCCAGAGCTCGGCATGACCGAGGGCTTTGACATCGGCATGGAGATGTCCGGCCGCGCCGACGCCCTCCAGGACATGATCGCCACCATGTCGCCCGGCGGCCGGATCGCCGCCCTCGGCCTGCCCACGGGCGATGTGAGCATCGACATGGCCACGGTCGTCACCCGCATGCTGACCCTGCGTGGCATCTACGGCCGCGAGATGTTCGAGACCTGGTACGCCATGTCCGTTCTGCTGCGCAGCGGCCTGGACATCTCCCCGGTGATAACGCATCGCTTCGGCTTCGAGCAGCACGCCGAGGCATTCGCCACGGCCCGCTCCGGCCAGTGCGGAAAGGTCGTCATCGACTGGACCCGGCCGACCGCCCCCTGACGCGCTCACCCCTGACGTACGACCACCCGAGGAGTCCCCCATGTTCGACGGCATGCGCGAGCACCTGCGCAAGGAACTGCAGGACATCCGCGACGCCGGGCTGTACAAGTCCGAGCGCGTGATCACCAGCCCGCAGTCCTCGGCCATCAGCGTCGGCGACGGCAAGGTCCTGAACTTCTGCGCCAACAACTACCTTGACCTCGCCGACCATCCCGAGGTCATCGCGGCTGCCAAGCAGGCCCTGGACGACTGGGGCTTCGGCATGGCCTCCGTCCGGTTCATCTGCGGAACCCAGGCGCCGCACAAGGAACTCGAGGAGAAGATCTCCCGGTTCCTCGGCATGGAGGACACCATCCTCTACAGCTCCTGCTTTGACGCCAACGGCGGTGTCTTCGAGACGCTGCTGTCCGCCGAGGACGCGGTGATCTCCGACGAGCTCAACCACGCCAGCATCATCGACGGCATCCGCCTGTCGAAGGCGGCCCGCTTCCGCTACCGCAACCGCGACATGGCCGACCTGGAGCGCTGCCTGAAGGAGGCGTCCGGCGCCCGCCACAAGCTGATCGTCACCGACGGCGTCTTCTCCATGGACGGCTATATCGCCCCCCTGGACGAGATCTGCGACCTGGCCGAGCGCTATGGCGCCCTGGTCATGGTCGATGACTCGCATGCCGTCGGCTTTGTCGGCGAGGAGGGCCGGGGCACCCCCGAACTGTTCGGGATGACCGAGCGAGTTGACATCATCACCGGCACCCTGGGCAAGGCCCTCGGCGGTGCCAGCGGCGGCTATGTCGCCGCCCGCGCCGAGATCGTGGAACTGCTGCGGCAGCGCTCGCGCCCGTACCTCTTCTCCAACTCCCTGGCCCCGTCGATCGTCGGCGCCTCGCTGCGCGTGCTCGACCTGCTGGCCGAGTCCGGCGACCGGCGCATCCGGCTGCGGGAGAACACCGCGCTGTTCCGCAAGGAGATGACGGCGGCCGGCTTCGAGGTGCTGCCCGGCGAGCACCCGATCACCCCGGTGATGGTCGGCGACGCCGCCCTGGCCGGCCGGATGGCGGCCGAACTGCTGGAGAAGGGCATCTATGTGATCGCCTTCTCCTACCCCGTGGTGCCGAAGGGCAAGGCGCGCATCCGCGTCCAGCTGTCCGCCGCGCACTCGCGTGAGGACGTCCTGCGTACGGTTGCCGCCTTCCGCGAGGTGCGGGACGCCATCGGCGCCACGGCCTGACCAGAGCACGGCACGGGCCCGGTCGATCACGGACTTCACTGACCTCGTGATCGACCGGGCCCGCGGTATGCGAGCACCAAGTCGGGGCGCCGTCGGGCTGCCAGGCCCCCGCCGGCACAGTTCCCGCGGCAGGTGCTGCCGGGAGACGCAGCAGCGGCTCGGTCACTTCGACCGCGCCACCTGGTTCTGCGGCCGCCGGTAGCTGTTCTGCGCGGCGAGGACGGTCTCGCCGTGGACGGCGGCCCATGCGCCCAGCGCGCGGATCGGGTCGAGCAGAGCCGTGCCCGCATCGGTGAGGGCGTAGTCGACCCGGGGCGGGGCCTCGGCGTAACGGCGGCGTTCCACCAGCCCGTTGTACTCCAGGCGCCGCAAGGCGTCGTTGAGCACCTTGGGGCCGATCCCGCCGATCCGGGTGAGCATCCCCCGGGGCCGCATCGGGCCCTGTTCGCCGAGTATGTACACGATCACGCTGTCCCAGCGATTGGCCAGTACCTCGAAGCCGATCCGAGCGCGGCAGTCCGCCGCGAACACATCCCCGCCCATGTCCTCCAGCTCTCCCATGGGGACATCTTGCCCCGGCTGTCACTTACCGGATGGTGTGCATCGGTCCGGCTAGCGTCCCCGACACGGCAGTTCGCCGTGCACAACGCAGGACGGAACGAGGAGCAAGCAATGCGGATAGGGATTCTCGGCACGGGTTCCATGGCTGAGGCCCTCGGCGGGGCCTGGGTACGGGCCGGGCACGAGGTGTTGGTGGGCGGCCGCGATCGTACGGCGGCGTCCCGGGCCGCGGCCGGAATGGGAGCGGCGGGAAGCGGCGGACTGGCGGAGGCGGCGCGGTTCGGCGAGGCCGTTCTGGTCGCGGTACCCGCCGATGCCGCGGCGGGGGTGGTCGGATCGCTGGCCACGGAGCTGGCCGGCCGGGTCCTGCTGGACTGCACAGTGCCGATGCGGCCCAGCGCGGCGGGCCCGGTCCTGACCACGGGGGGTGCGGAGGAATCCATGGCGCTGCGGCTCGCGGCGGCGGCGCCCGAAGCGCGAGTGGCCAAGGTGTTCGGCATCTGCCACGAAAGCATCTGGACGCTGCCGCGCCCGGCGTTCGAGGGCACGGCGCTCGCCGTGCCGTTCAGTACGGACGATGCGGCCGCTGCCACAACGGTGACGGAGCTGATCGCGTCCATGGGCTGCACAGCGGTGCCCTGTGGCGGCCTGGAGCGGGCTGGGCTGCTGGAGGCCACGGCCGTCCTCGCGATCGGCGTGTGGTGGTCCGGCGGCGAGATCCGCCACGCCTTCCCGGCGCCCGCCCTGGCGCCGGGGGCGGTGGACGACGAGTCATAGGGGCGGGTCCGGAGTAGCGGTTGGTGGGCGGTGGGTGAGTTCGGGGGGTGTGGGGTGTGAGCCCGCCCATGAGACCTGGGTCACTTACGAGTCTCTTTAGTGATAACCGAGGGCCGGAGGGAGCGAGTTGGCGGGGTGTGGCCGGGGCTGAGCATGAGGTTTGGTCGTAGGTCACACCCTTTGCCAGGGGGTTTTTGCGTCGCTAAGACTGGTCGGGTCGCACGGCGCCGGTCGTCGATCGAGACGAAGCGCTGCGGCGCACTCCCCCGACTGGAAGGTTCAGCTCACTTATGCGTTCTGGCTATACCCACCTGACCAAGGCCCACAAGTTCGCTGTTGCCGGTATTGCCACGGCTGGTGCCGCTGCCCTGTCGCTGGGTGTGGCGGGTACCGCTTCGGCTGCTGAGTCCTCCTCGGTCAAGCCGGTGGCGTGGAACGCGCAGACCTTCGCCGGTGCGGGCCAGGCCGAGCTGGCCAAGGTGTCGGACACCGCTGCTGCCCAGGCCAAGACGCAGGCCGCCACGGTCAAGACCGCCGCCGCCAAGAAGCAGGCCGAGACCAAGGCCAAGGCCGCCGAGAAGGCGCGCGCCGCCAAGAGCGCTGCCGCGAGCCGTTCCGAGGCCCGCAAGCCCATCCAGACCGCCCCCGCCCCGGCCGCCCCGGCTGCTCCGGCGCCGAAGGCGTACGGCAATGACCTGGACGGGTGGATCAACCAGGCGCTGGACATCATGCACGCCAAGGGCATCCCCGGCTCCTACGACGGCGTCAAGCGCAACATCATGCGCGAGTCGACCGGTAACCCGCAGGCGATCAACGACTGGGACGTCAATGCCCAGGCCGGTATCCCGTCGAAGGGTCTGCTGCAGATCATCGACCCGACGTTCAAGGAGTTCCACGTCGACGGCACCTCGTGGGACATCTACGACCCGGTCGCCAACATCGTGGCCTCCTGTAACTATGCGGCCAAGACCTATGGCTCCATGGACAACGTCAACTCCGCCTACTGATCAGTAGCAGTAGCAGTACGCCAAGAGGGCGGCGGCACCCGGCACACCGGCCGGGGCCGCCGCCCTCTTCGCTGCCCGGCGGACGACACGACCATTCATCAGCGGGTGCTTCGCGGGACCGTCGGCCGGCACAAGGCCGGCGGCGCCCAGTGCCGCGCCCGCGAACAGCTCCGCGTCGGGCCCCTGCCCGCGGAACCAGGGCGCCGGCCAGCCGCCGGTGTGGTGGATTCCGGAGGGGGGGACTTCGACGGCGATCACGCCGCGACAAGGGCTCGCCGGCGAGCACATAGGCCGCGGTCAGCGCGAGGGTACGGCCGCATCGACGGAACGGACATCAAGGGCTGGCAGCCGACCAGCAACCTTCAGTGGTTCGGAATGAACAGCCCCTGCTGAGCCGTAGAAGTCACCGGTACCCGGTGAGCAGCAGGGCGATGTCATCGGAGCGGAGCGGCGAGTGGCGGGCCCTGCGCAGCAGGCGGTCGGCGAGTTCCTCGAGGCTCCCGGACGGGGCGTGGGCCAGGGAGGCCCGTAGATGGTCGATGCCCAGGCCGATGTCGACGCCGCGTTCCTCCACCAGGCCGTCGGTGTAGAGGGCAAGGACCGAACCCGGCGGCAGGTCCACCCGGGTCTCCGGGTAGGTGCTGCCGTCGTCCACGCCGAGCAGCGGGCCACCCGGCAGGTTCAGGACCTCGGTGGTGCCGTCGGGGCGGCGCAGCAGTGGCGGGCAGTGCCCGGCGCGGACCGCGAGTGCCTGGTCGGTGTCCGGCTCGATGCGGATGTAGCAGCAACTGGCGAGCAGCCCGGGGTCAAGTTCCGTCAGCAGCCGGTTGGTTCCGGCCAGGACGGCACCGGGGGAGTGGCCGGCCGTGGCGAACGCCTTTACGGCGCTGCGCAGTTGGCCCATGGTGCCGGCGGCGGCGACGCTATGGCCTTCCACATCCCCGATGACCAGGGCGACTCCGCCCGCGGTGGGGATGACGTCGTACCAGTCACCGCCGATGTCCATCCCGCTGGTGCCGGGCAGATACCGGCCGGTGATGCGGATGCCGGGCAGCATGGGCAGCCGATGGGGCAGGAGAGCGGTCTGCAGCCCGTGGGCGAGAGCGGACTTGGTGTCATAGAGCCGGGCCCGCTCCAGTGCCTGGGCGATCAGCCCGCCGAGCGCGGTCAGGCTGCCGCGGACCTCGGCGGTGAAGTGCTGGGGCTCGTCGAAGCCGAGGGCGCAGGTGCCCACGGGGCGGTTGGACGCGATCAGCGGCAGGTAGGCCCAGGCACCGGCATCCGCCACGGGACCTGCCGGACCGCCGCCGGGGGAATCCTGCCCCGACTCGATGAACCGGGGCACCCCGGAGGCCAGTGCCTGGGGCCCGGGCAGCGGGGCATCGAGCGGCTCACCCTCCGGCCCGTGCGGTCCGAGCCCCTGCCGGCCGGTGTGGAAGAGCAGGTGGAGCCGGCCCTCGTCGATCACCTGGATGGCCAGGTGCTGCCCGCCGAAGGCCGGCAGGAGCTGGTCGGCGACGACCTCGCACACCTCGCCGGTGGTGACCGCCTCGGTCAGCGCGCTGCCGAGCTGAAGGACGTGGTAGATGGCCCCCAAGCGGGCCGGTGCGGCCCCGTCCGCCGGCGGTGCTCCCCCTGCCGGAGGCGCGGGCGGGGGCCCCGCGGGCCCGGCGGCGGTCTCCTGCCCGGGGGCGTTTTCCTGCCCGGAGCTCACAGCGGGTCCGGTTGGCGCCGCCGGCGGGGGCGGTGGCTGTGCGGGCACGACCCTGCCGGTCACCCCGTTGGCGTCCGGGTGGAGGGAGAAGGCGAGCCATTGGTCCGGCGGACGGCGGGCCAGAAAGGTGGTGGGCTGCTGCGAGACCATCGCGGCCCGGTGCCGGTCCTCGAAGGCCGGATCGGACAGCCAGGGCAGGACCTCCCACAGGCAGCGGCCGAGCAGTTCCCCGCCGGGTACGCCCAGCAGCCGCTCCAGGCTGCGATTGGCATAGGTGATCCGCCCGTCCGGGTCGAGGGAGAGCAGCCCGTCCCGGAGCCGTTCCACCGCGGTGACCGCCGTCGCACCGGCTCCGGCGTCGAGCACGCCGCCGACCAGGTGGGCTCGTGCCTCCGGTCCGGGGGCCTCCGGTACCCGGCCCCAGAGCTCCACGCCGCGGTATCCCTGGCCGGCCCGGATGCGCAGCTGCCGGGCGAGGATTCGGCCGTCCGTGACGGCCGCGCGGGCGGCGGCCCGGAGCGCGGCCCGGTCACCGGGATGGAGCCGGGAGGCCAGGGTGTCGGCCCGGCCGTCGAAGGCGTCGGGCGCCAGCCCGAAGATCGCGCACAACTCGTCGTCGGCGACCACTACACCCGTGTCGAGCTGCCAGTCGAACAGCCCCACCCGCACCGCCCGGGCGGGCGGCACCGGGACCTCGACGGGCACGGTCCCGGTGCCGCATTCGAGGCTGTCCCCGTGGGCCCGGAGGTCGGCGCCGAGCCGGTTGGCGATGGTCCGCAGGTGGCGAAGGACGGTTTTGGAGAGCCCCGGGTGCCCCGGTGCCGCCGCCCACACCACCGCCAGCGCCCCCAGGCGCTCCGGCCCCGCCCGCACCGGCACCGACGCCGAGCCGAAGGCGTACGGCAGGGCCACCGCGAGCTGAGGGTAGCGGCGCATCGTCTCGTCGGCGTCGGCCAGATGGACCGTGCGGCCGGACCGGTAGGCGACGGCCACCGGAATGGGGCTGTTCACCGGGATCAGCCGCCACTTGCCGAGCAGGGAAGGCGGGGTGCCGCAGGCGGCGGCCAGCACAATGGACCGACGGTCCACGGAGCGGAGGAAAAGGCTTCCGGACTGCGCGCCGGTCTCCCGGACGGCCTTGGCCACGGCCGCCGCCAGCAGCTCCTCGCGCTCCGCGTGCGGGTTGGTGGTCATACCGTTCCTGACGTGCGGCCCCGCCCGCTCCGCCGGCTCGCGCCGACCCATGTTTCCTCGTGTACGTCCAGGTGGCGCCGGTGTCAAGGCGAGCTCGGTGATCGGGCACGTGGGGCTGCTCCGCGATCATGCGGCCCAGGAGCCGTCGGACATACCCCGGCGGCGCTGGGCGGCTCCCGGCGCGGCCCGACGACGAAGGGCGCCGGGGCGCCCAAGGGCTCGTCCGGATCCCTTGTGCGCGGCTGTGCGCGGCGACAGCGCATACGCCCTCGCAACGCTTGTCCAGCGACCCGACCGTACCCGCGCCGCACCCCGGCCGAAGATCCGGGGAGACTACCGTCATGGATCTGCTGTCGCTGCGATACTTCCAGGCCGTGGCCCGCCACCAGCACATCAGCCGGGCCGCGGAGGAACTCCGGGTGGCCCAGCCATCGGTGAGCCGGACCATCATCCGGCTTGAAGCGGAACTTGGTGTTCCGCTATTTGACCGTCAAGGGCGCCGGATACGGCTCAATGAGCATGGTGCGGCCTTCCTGCGCCGGGTGGAGCGGGCGCTGGCCGAACTCGACGATGCCCGGCGGGAGATGACCGATACCGCCGGTGACGGCCCGGGCCGGGTCGCGGTCGCCGCCGAGACCCTGTTCCAGCTGGCCCGGGTGCTGGCCGCCTTCCGTGTGCACCGTCCCGGGGTGAAAGTGCGCCTGTTCCAGGCGCCGGTGGATTCGATGCGGCGCCATCTGCGGTCCGCCGAAGTGGACTTCGCGCTCGCCTCCCAGCCGCTCACGGGGTCCGAGCTGTGCTCGCTGGAACTGGTGCGGGAGGAGGTGCTGCTGGCCGTGCCGCCCGGGCATCCGCTGGCCGGCCGGGAGAGTGTCACGGTGGCCGAGCTGGCCGGCGAGGAATTCGTCAGCACCCGCCCCGGCCACTGGCAACGCGCCCTGCTGGAACGGCTCTTCGCCCGAGAGGGGCTGACGCCGCGGGTGGTCTGCGAAGGCGACGAAGCCGGCGCCACCCCGGAGCTGATCGGCGCCGGGCTCGGCATCGGTTTGATACCGGCCATCGCCCGGCGGGCCCGCGGCGAGCACGGTCCGACGGCCTGGCTGCGGCTCGATGCCCCGGACTGCCACCGGACGCTGACCCTGGTATGGCGCCAGGACGCCTACCTTTCCCCCGCCGCCCGGGACTTCCGCCGGCTGGCCATGGAACAGCTCATGCTCGAAGAGTCATGAGTACATGGCGAAACCGGTCGTGGATGGCATGAGCGCGCGGTACTAGCGTCAAGAACGTCCACCGGGTTCCAAGGCCGGGTTCCAAGGCCGGGTTCCGAGGCCGCGTCCCAAGGCCGGGTTCCGACAAGGGAGAACAAGCATGAACCAGCAGCACACCGCCACCGAAGGCGGTTTCCGGAACTATGCGGAGGCCGTCCTCGATGTGCTGTCCGCCGAGCCGCGGCGGCCGGTCATCACCACCGCCGAGGGGCTGGTGATCAGTGCGGCGGAGTTCCGGGACCAGGTCCACCGGCTGGCCGGGGAGCTGGCGGCGCGCGGAGCGGGCCGCGGCAGCACGGTCACCCTGCTCACCGGCAACACCGCCGAGGCCATCGTCGCCCGCTATGCCGCCAATCTGGCCGGTGCCCGGGTGGTCGGCCTCTACGAGGGCATGAGCGCGCCGACCATGGCCCACATCATGGACAGCGTGGACTGCTCCCTCCTGCTGGTCGACGGCCAACGGCAGGCCACCGCCGAGGAGTTGCGACAGCTGGACGGCGTTCCCCGGATGCTCTCCCTGGGGCCGAGCGGCTTCGCCGAGGACGTGCTGGCCCTGGCCGGCCGGCGTCCGGCGCTGCCGATGGGCGGCCAGGTGGGCCCGGACGACGACTGGTGCATCCGGCACACCGGCGGAACCACCGGAATTCCCAAGGGCATCCGGATGGCCCATGGCTCCTACCGGCAGACCCTGGACCGCCCGCTCGCCAACGCCGGCGACCCGCCCCGTTATCTGGCCTGCACCGCGCTCGCCCATCTCGCCGGGATCCTGGTCGATATGACGCTCTATCAAGGCGGCACGGTGGTCCTGCGGCACGGCTTCGAGCCCGGGGATGTGCTGGCCGCCATCGAGCGCGAGCGCATCACCCACACCTGGCTGCTGCCACCGCTGCTCTACCAGTTGCTGGACCACCCGGACCTGGCCCGTACCGACCTGTCCAGCCTGCGCCGGATCACCTATGGCGGCACCGCCGCCGCACCGGCCAGACTGCGGCAGGCGGCCAAGGTCCTGGGGCCCGTGCTCTACGGCTGGTATGGGCAGGCCGAGGCGCAGAACATCACCGAAGCGGGCCCCGACGAGCAGGAGTTGGCCGGGGTCGGCGGGCAACTGACGGTCGGACGGGCCGTGCCCGGAGTGGAGATCGCCATCCGGGACGCCGACGGCACCACCCTGCCGCCCGGTGAGTGGGGCGAGGTACAGGTGCGCTCGCCCTATGTGATGCCCGGCTACTGGAAACAGCCGGAGCTGACCGCAGAGGTGCTGCGGGACGGCTGGGTGCACACCGGTGATGTCGGCTATCTCGATGAGGACGGCTACCTCTATATCGTGGACCGGATCAAGGAGATGATCGTGGTCGTCGGGGGCCATGTCTATCCGGCGGAGCTGGAGGATCTGCTGCTGAGCCATCCCGCCGTCGCCCAGTGCGCGGTCTTCGGCAACCGGGACGAGGAGTCGGTGGAGCATGTGCACGCGGCCGTGGTGCCCGCCGCCGGACACCGTCCCTCACTGGAGGAGATCCGGGACTTCGTCACCGCCCGCAAGGGGCGCCTCTACGCCCCCGAGGCACTGCATCTGATGCCCGACCTGCCGCTGACGGCGGCGGGCAAACCGGACAAGTCGCTGCTGCGGTCCCGGTTGTCCGGCTGAGCTGCGGCAGTCACCTCCTGAGGCCGTCTCAGCAAGTGGCCGGGCCGACCCTGATGCCCGGGACGCGGCCCGCCGGGCCGAAACCGATCCCGGCCGTGGCGCCGCCCAGTTGGAAGTCCCGGGCGGGTTCCTTCCCCGCAGCCCAGGACCCGGTGCACTGTCGGTGATCGAACGGCCCGACCGCGCACCGCTGACGGTCCCCATCTGGTACCACTGCACACCGGGCGGCGAACTCTGGGTGCGCACCGGGCCCGACTCCCGGAAGGCGCAAGCGATCCGGTCAGCGGGACTCTTCAGCCTGATGGTGCAGCAGGCCGAGCCGACCGTGCGCTATGTCTCGGTGGAGGGACCGGTGACCAGGACGGCACCGGACAGCCGAGAGCGAGCCCGGGAGATGGCCGCGCGGTACCTCCCGCAGGACAAGGTCGCCGGCTTTGCCGAGTACGGCCAGACCCGGCTCGGCGAGCACGCGGTCATCTCTATGCGGCCGGAACACTGGGTGTCCGCGGACCTGGGCTCCGGCACACCCGGACCGAGTTGAGGAGTTCGATGCCATCAACTCGGCCGGTAGTAGGCGTCGATGGGGGCGCGCGCCTCCTCGAACAGGGCCGGGCCGTCCTGCGTCACCGTAGGCCAGTCGCCCGACTGCGGGTTGAGTTCGACGAGTTGTTCGGTGGCGAGCGCGTAGACGACCCGGCCGATGCCGGAGCGTATGATGCCGCCGGCGCACATGCCGCACGGCTGGCAGCTGGTGTAGAGGGTGGTGCCCGCGGCCGTGTCCGGGTCGAGTTCGCGGGCCGCCCAGCGGGCGAGCTTCAGTTCCGGGTGGGCGGTGATGTCATTGTCGCGCCGCACTGTGTTGTGGGCCTCGGCGAGGACCATGCCGTCCGGGCCGGCCAGCAGGGAGCCATACGGCGCGTCGCCCTGGGCGATGGCGTGGGCCGCGATGCCGATCGCCTGGCGAAGGAGCGTCGCATCGGCGGTGGTGATCATGATGCTGTTCTCCAGTTGTTGGCCACCTCGGTGAGCGCCTGCCAGGCTGTGTGGGGCTGGCGGGTCTCCTTCGGGTCTCCGTGGTAGGGATCGAGTACGACGGTTTCGGCACCGAGCAGGCGGAGTTGGTGGAGATCGTCGAGGATCTGCTCGATGGTGCCGACGCCGGCCGGCCGTTCGGGACCGTCGACCGGGGTGGTGGTCGGTCGCAGGGCGATACGGGGTGCGAACGCCGGCAGCGAGTGGTCCGCCAGGACCGTGCGCATCCGGTCCAGGGAAAGCCGCAGCGGATGCCAGGCGTCCCCGAACCTGGCGGCACGTCGAAGCGCCGCCGCACTGTGGCCGCCGATCCAGACCGGGATCGGGGCGACGCCCTCCTCGGTCCCGGTGCGCCAGGCGTCCCGCAGGGTGGCCAGGTACTCATCGGTCAGCCGGCCGCGCGCGGTGAAGGGCACGCCGAGCGCGTCGAACTCCTGCCGGGCCCAGCCGACGCCCACCCCGAGCACCAGCCGGCCACCGCTGAGCCGGCTGAGGTTCATGGCCATCCGCGCCACCAGCAGCGGATGCCGGTACGGGAGGATCAGCACGGTCGTGCCCAGCCGCACCCTGGTGGTGACGCCGGCCAGCCAGGACAGTGTGGTGAACGGCTCGTAGAACGGCTCCGGGTACCGCTCGGCCACATCCGGGGTGACGACCACGTGATCCGACACCATAAGGAGGTCATAGCCGAGCCCCTCCGTGATCCGCGCCCAGTCGCGCAGCAGGCCGGGATCGGTGCCGGGCCCGAAGTTCGGTATGTTGACGCCTAGTTGCATGACCCGAGGCTATCCCGGTGTTCTGGGCGTACGGAACCGAATCTTCCCGGGATGGGCGGCGGTCCTCCGTGATTCTCCCGGTAGATTCACGGCATGGCAGTGAATCTTGATGAAATCGACTGGGCGATCATCGCGCAGCTGCAACGGGAGGCCCGTATCTCCCTCAGTGAACTGGGGCGGCGAGTGCGGCTCAGCCCGTCGGCCACCACGGAACGGGTCCGGAATCTGGAGTCGTTGGGCGTCATCACCGGCTACCACGCGGTGGTGGACCTGGCCAAGGTCGGCTATCCCGTGCTCGCCGTCGTCCGGCTGAAATACCCGGGCAACCGCCACGAGCCGTTGCGCCGACTGCTCGCCGAGCGTCGGGAGATCCTGGAATGCCTGCGCACCACGGGCGATGACTGCTACACCCTGAAAGTGGCCGCGATATCCATGGAGCATCTGGAGACGCTTGTGGACGAGTTGGCGGGCTTCGGCAGCACGACCACAAGCGTCGTCTACAGCCAGACGCTGCCCTATCGCGGCCCCGACCGGTCCTGACCCGGTCTCGCGTCAGCGGAAAGCTCTCACCGGGACCCGGAATGAGATCCAGACATCGGGGGGAAGTTCCGGCCGGTGCGGCACCGGCCTGCGCTCCTCGGCCCATGCCTCGCCGGCGATCTCCGTGGCGACCCGACGCCAGAAACGAACCGCTGCCATGTTGGCGTCCTGAAAGGCGACTTCCCATGGACCCGGGTGGCTGGCCACGACCTCCTGGACGGCCTGCAGCCCAATCCCCTTCCTTCGCGCCCCGCGCACGATGAAGAAGCTGTTCAGCACGCGGGTTGGGCCCGCCAGGGCGCGGACGAAGGCGAAGCCGGCGGGGTGGCCATGGCTCACCAGGAGGTAGGGGGCCCAGTCCGGGTCAGTGAACGCCGTGTGGAGGCGATCGCTGCGGAACGTTCCGTCCGGGTTGGGCAACTGACCGTGGAATTCCGAGAGATCATGGCTGAACATCAGCCACAATCGCTCCACTATGGGACGGTCGGCGTTGTTTGCGAGGCGTGCGATGTCGGGCATGGAACTCCTCCACAGGGGTGGGGCGCGGGACTCCGGTAACGCGGTGGCCGGGCCGTCCGGTCAGAAGGTTCTGGCGAGGTAGGCGTTGCGGGATCTGATCAGCCGGGGCATGTACCAGCCCAGGACGGCGGCATCGGCAAGGCGCCCAAGCGCTCCGAGGGGTGAGGCGAAGTCGACGACATCCGTCATGATGGTGCCGCCGCTGCCGTCGGGCTCGAAGTGGTGCGCGTGACACCACCGCTGGAACGGGCCGGCTTCCTGCTCGTCCACAAAGCGCCGGGGGCGGTCGTATGAGGTGATACGAGCGGTCAGCCGCCAGGTCAAGCCGAAGTGGCGGGCCTGGAAGGTCACCGCCTCACCGGGCGCGAGAGTGCCTCGGGCCCGGCCCCCTACCGTCCGCTCCGAGGAAGCGGCCATGGACCGGGTGTGTTCCGCCACATTGAGACAGGCATCGAAGACTTGCTCAGGAGAGGCCGTCAGGGCCGTGGTGAGCTCGAAGTGCGGCACGGAAGCTCCTTCCGCCTGGCAGGCCCTTGCGAGGATACCCACGCCCAACTCGCCGCAGGGCTCGGTGAGTCCGGCGCTCACCGGGCTCGCGGAGCGCCCGGCGAAGTGCTGCCGCAGCGTGCCGCCCGCCCTCGATCACTCCGGAGCGAACCCGATCCCGCCGTCCGATGCCTGCATGGACGCCGGCATCGCCTCAACCAGTGTGTCCGTCCCCAAAGCCAGCCATGGATCCGGCAGTACCGCCTGCAGACACCGGACAATCCCTGACTTTCCCGAGCTGGAACCACCGTTGAGAACGATCACCTGAGTCATCACCGCGCCACAGTAGGGGCACCGGGGCAACAGTCGAAACGGAATTCGCACGACTCGCGGTCGGCCGGCCTTCTACGATCTCCCAGGTACGGCGAAATGGAACGAACGGGACAGCCATGCGTGAGGACACTCAGGGCACAAACACCGCAGCAGCGCGACTCGCACAAGGCGCGGCGCTGCAAGACGTGTTGGCGGTCGCCGACCCCGGCGACTGGCTCGCCTTGGACGCGGCAGTGCGGGACGCGGCCTGGTGGTACCGGGCGCAGCTCATGCCGGAGTGGAAAGACGGCGCCTCATCGCCCGGCCTGCCCGACGACCTGGCGCGGCTCGGCGAATCCCGGCTTGCCCTCGCCCTGTGCCACCGTGACGGTCGCATCCGCGAAAGGGCGATACGTTCCTCCGCCCGATACCCGGGCCTGCTGCCGCTGATCGTGATCCGCTGCGCCGACTGGGCCGAACCGGTGCGCACCTGCGCCCGGGAACTGCTGCGCACCACCCTGGATATGGACCAGGCCGTCTCCCTCGCCCCGCTGATCGTGTCCGTCGGCCGCCGAGACCGGGGTGGCTTTGGCACGGATCTGCTCGGGACGGTGCTGCGCCAGGCGCCTCCTGGCCGGCTGGCCGCGCTGTTTGTCGCTCCCGACCGAGCCGTCCGGCGGTTCGTCCGCCGGCTGGCCATCGAGCAGCGGATGCTGGGCCCCGCCGAACTGGCCCGCGCGGCCGCCCGGGACGAGGACGCCGTGATCCAGGACCTGTGCGCCACAGCCGCACTCGCGATGCTGCGGGACGAGGACGGGGGCGAGGACGCGCGCGACGAGGCGTACGACGCCGTGCTCACGCCCCTGCTGGCGGCGCGCAATCCCCGTACCCGCGCCACCGGCGTCACCGCGCTGCGCGGGGCCGGGCGGCCGGTGCAGGCCGAGCCGTTCCTCAATGACCGGTCCGCGCTGGTACGCGCCTGCGCCCGGTATGTCGTACGACAGCACGGAGGTGACCCGACGGCCGGTTACCGGGAACGATGCCTGGCGCCGGACGACCCGGAGCTGCCGCCCGGCGCGGTCATCGGGCTGGCCGAGGGCGGCGACCGCGCGGACGGCGAGTTGCTGTGGCCGCTGCTCGCGCATCCGGCAGCCGGGGTGCGGGCACAGGCGGTGGCCGGGCTCCGGGCGCTGGACCTCGCGGACGCGGAACGGCTGCGGCCCCTGCTCGACGACCCGGTCCCCGCTGTCGTACGGGAGACGACCACCGCACTCCTGCCGTCGGCCGGCCAACTGCCCGCCGACTGGCTGCTGGAGCGCATCGAGGCCCAGCGGCCGCGCCACATTCGCCTCGCCGCCTTCCGGCTGCTCGACGCGTACGGCGGGATCGTGGCGCTCCGGGCGGCGGTCGGGCTGATGGAGGACCCGGACCTGAAACTGCGTACCTGGGCGGGGCAGTCCGTGCAGCGCTGGCACCCGTCGGCGGGCGTACGGCCCGGAGACCCGGAGGTGGGCGAGCTGCTCGACCGGAGCCGGCACCTCTTCAGCGACTATGTGCTGCGGCGGCGCAAGTGGGAGGCCGGGCTGGCCGGTTGACCGCCGGGCCTGTCACGGGGCCGGGCGGTTCTCTACAGCCCTTGCGACAACAGGAGTTCGTGGGCCAGATGTGCGCCACGTGTTGCTTGTCCGGCTCCTTCCGATTCCCTTGAGGGGATGTCCTCAAGTCCTGCGGCCAGGGCCTGTATTGCGAACCCCGCACCCCGCACCACGGGATCGAGCTCCTTCTCCGGTGCCGGTGGCGCGGCTCTCCGCTTGTCATTCACGCCCGCCTTCCGGGCCGGCGTACCGCAGTAGTGCCCCTATCCCGTCTGCCAGCGGCAGTTCGTGTTGTGGCACCACGACCAGTTGCGCTCCGGTGCGCACCACGGCGCGAATCACGGCGGCGCCGGCAGGCCCTTCCCGGAAGCTGAGGACGCCATACGGCTCGAGGTCCGCTCCGGACAGACCGATCTGCGTCGGCTGGGAACCCACATGGAGCGGTGTGGGGAGCAGCGCGGGGGTGTTGAGCAGCAGCGTGTTCACTTGAGAGCGCTGGAGTGCGGCTACGACAGCAGGAAGGCCCTCGACCGCGCGCTGGTGCCGGGCCCGCTCGGCCTGGAACATCTCGGTACGAGCCCGGTCGGCGGCGCTCATTCTGCCCTGGAACACCCGTGCCAGTTGCCGTTCCATCAGGGCCCGGCCGGCCTCTGTCCGGCACCCGTCGCCGCCGCTGACGACGGTGTGTTCGCGCCACTGCTTGGGCAGGCGGTTGGCCAGCACATTGCGGGCCCAGGTGAGTCCGCTCAGCACGATCGTCTCGGCACCGCTGCGACGGGCCAGCTCGGCGATGTCGCCGGCGACATGGGCGGCGCCGCTGGGCCAGCCCGCCGCAGAGCCGCGCACACGATGGCAGACTCCCGGAGCGACCGTACTCATCGGCCATCTGCCCGCCTGGAAGACCACCTCCAGTTCCTCAGGCGCATCCGCATGAGGGTGCGGGTGCGGGACGCGGTGCACGGTGACGGCGGTGTAGGGGATGTCCGGTGCGTGCTGCACTGCCAGCGGCATCAAGTCAGGCAGGGCGGTGAACCCGGCCTCGTCGTGCACCGGCGGCTCGGGCAGTTCCTCGGCCAGAATCAGACGTCCGTGGCTCGCGATGATCGCTTGGCCATGCATTCCTGAGATCTCCCGGTCACAGCCCGCGACACCGGCGACCACGGCCATGGTGGCAGCGTCGGCTCCCTGCCGCGCCAGGTCCTCGCACACATGTTGCCGGTGTACCTCCATGGCCCTGTCCGGGTCGTCGATGTCGCGAGAGGAGTCCAGGTAGGCACATGCGTAAGGTCCCTGCCTCGCGTACACCGCATCGAGAAAGTCCAGCTTCATGATGATCTCGTCCTCGGTGGCCTTCCCGCGTAGGCGCTCGCTCTTCCAGTAGAGCTCTTGGTGTTCGGCGTCGCGCGTCGGCCGTCTCTGCGGCTGAGGTGGGCCCCGTCCCGAGGATGTCGTGTGACTGGCTGCTCCGGCGCGGTCAGGATGCGTAGTCGACGGGGAACGTGGTGGCGTGGGCCGGGGCGGCGGGCGTAGGTCCTCCGGTTGTTGGAGCAGCCGGCCGATCGCGGTGAGGAAGCGCGCGCCGACGGTGCGGTGGCCGGTGCAGTGGTCGGCGGTCGCGGCCGGCCGGACGCCGAGGAGCCTATGAGTGACGGCGCGGGGGACGGTGCGTCACCCACGAAGCTGCGTACGGCCATCCCAGCCATCGATCGCAAGCTTGCCCAATACCGGGCTGCGCTCGACGCCGGAGCAGGCCCGGCTGTCGTCGCCGGGGGGATCGTCGCGGCGCGATGAGGCAAGACAAGACGTTGGCTGAGCAGCAGTTGGCCCGGCGGCTCCGCCTCCGAGCCGACCCTGCGGCGACGGCTACGCCCGGACGTCCGATCGCCGAGTTCATCGGGCCGGACCACTGTGCCTCAGCCGGCGGGACGCCTGTGCAGCCAGGGTGGACAGCCGGTCATCGAGGGCCGGCGGCGGGTTCCGGGCGTTCGCGGTCCGCACGGTCCAGTGCTTCGATGGCGTCGGCCAGACGGTTTCGGCACTCCGCGCCGTCCGGGTGGACCCACAGTGCGGCGTCCAACTCGGCCACGGCCCGGGCGAGGAACTGCCTGCGCCGCCCCATGGCATGGGCTTCGGCAACACGTACCTGGTCGGTGATCATCCCGATCGAGGGCACCTCGGGGAGCGCCGCCCCAAAACGGTCGCGGCAGCGGGCGGTGAGGCGGCCGATGAGATCGCCTGCCGGCGGCGGCTCGTGCTGGTCGGCAGTGTTCAACGGCTCCTCCATGAGGGGTCAGGCCGGCGAGGACCATTCAAGGCGAAAATGCCAAGGGGAAGTGCCGCTCATCGTAGAGGCGTTGGAAGGGAACGCGCTGCGATACCCAGGGAATGAGACGGGGTATCTCTTCGGTCATGCACAGGTGCGAGGCCAGCGGCACCCGCTGCTGTGCGACGCGTCGGAGCGTGGCCGGAATGGCATGCCGGCGGGCTGACCACTCATCAAGAGCGCTGCGGAGCAGGCCCTGACGGATACCGGTCCTGCCGGGAGCCCTCGGCAGCCGAAGCCCGGGCTATGCCGAGTCGCAGGCCGTCGACACCGGTGGTGTCGCTGGTGACGAGCGACTGTTCGGCCGTCACATGGGTCATAAAGACCAAGGGCGGCACAAACGGTGGGACCCGCAGGTTGTCGGGGCTGAAGGTCAGACAGACCAGATCCTGGACGCAGCCGCTGAACCGGGTGAGATAGATCCGTACATCCCCACGGAGCCGCAGCTCCCGTGTAGCCAGGGCAAGTTGGCCGCCCCGGCCGTCGGCACGCAGTTGGCAGTCGGAGAGGGAAGCGGCCCGCATACGCAGGACGATCACCTTGCGCGGTCCCGTGACGGTGGGGAGCCGGACCACATCCGCGAAGATGGGCCCGTCAGGGGTGAAACGGGTAGTGGTGACCGTGGACGGGGTCCGGGCGGCCTCGATATCCCCGGCCGGGTGGGCGGTTGGCCCGGGGATGCCGTTGGCCGCCGGCAGGATGACGGGCAGGGCGACTGCGAGGGACTTCACCTGGCCCCCCTGGCCCCCGTGCTCTCCCTGGGCGGCCGGCGGTGCGGTGGTCACGGGTGTCCAGGCGAAACTGGGGGCCACCCTGCCGGTGGTCTTCCTCACCGTTCACTACGGCCTGGGGCACCTGGCCCACCTCACCCGGGGCGAAACCGTGCTCGTCCACGGTGCCACCGGGGGAGTGGGCCTGGCCGCGATCCAGTACGCGCGACTGCACGGCGCCCAGGTCATCGCGACCGCCGGCAACGAGGTCAAACGCGACCTGCTGCGCGCACTGGGCGTCGAGCACGTCCTTGACTCCCGCGATCTGCGCTTCGCCGAGGAGATCCGGCGCATCACCGAAGGCCGGGGCGTGGATGTGGTGCTCAACTCCCTGGCCGGCGAGGCGGTTTCCCGCGGCCTGGAGGCGCTGCGGCCGGGCGGGCGCTTCGTCGAACTGGGCAAGCGCGACGTCCATGAGAACAAACCGCTGCGGCTGGGCCCCTTCGGCCGCAACATCGCCTTCTTCGGCCAAGTCACCGCCCGGGCCCACACCTTGGACGTCTGCGACACCCAGGCCGTCCGCCGGATCATCATGGAAGCCGAGGCAAGCGGGCACCCCTTGCGAGGCGTCATCCACTCGGCGATGCACCTCGAGGACGGATTCCTCGGCACCCTCACGGACCAGCAGCTCCGAGACGCCCTGAACCCCAAAATGGGCGGGGCCGCGGCACTCGACGCCCTCACCCGGCACCACCCCCTCGACCTGTTCCTCACCTACTCCTCCGGCAACGCCCTGATCGGCAACCCCATGCAGTCCAGCTACGCCGCCGGAAACCTCTGTCTGGAAGCCCTCACCCGCAAACGCCGCGCCGCGGGCCTGCCGGCCATCGCCATCGAGTGGGGCGCCATCGGGGAAACCGGCTATGTCGCCCGTAACCACAGCGTTCAGGAAACCCTGTCCCGGCTGGGAATCCTCCCCATCGCACCGGGCGAGGCATTCCGGGCCGCCGAGGACTTCCTGGCACGGTCCACCTGCGCCTGGGCCTGGCCGGCGCGACTTGCCCAACCGCCCGCCCTCGGCCGCAGCACCTCCTGACGGCCACCCGCACGGCAGCGGGCCGGTCCGAACGTAGGGTGCCTATGTGATCCTTTTCCGCTCCCGCGCCGCTCTCGCGGCCACCCTTCTGTCCACGGCTCTGGTCACGGCTTGCTCTGCCGCCGGCACACCCTCCGACACCACCGAGAGCCTTGAGCGCAGCGCCCCCGCGCAAGTGCGGCTACCGAGCCCCCACACCGTCTTCGACTACCAACTCGGCGGCGCATACCCGCCCAACAGCAAGGTACGGGCCGTCTCCCGCGACCGCGAGGCCAAGCCCGCCAAGGGCCTCTACAACATCTGTTATGTCAACGCCTTCCAGTCGCAGCCGGGCGAAGCCATCAACTGGTGGAAGAAGCACCACTCCAACCTGCTCCTGAAAGACGATCACGGGCGTCTGATCGTCGACAAGGACTGGGAGGAGCCTCTGCTGGACATCTCCACTTCCGCCAAGCGCCAGGCCCTTATGAACATCGTGGGCCCATGGATCGACGGCTGCGCCGCGGCGCACTACGACGCGGTGGAACCGGACAATCTCGATTCCTATGAGCGGTCCGAAGGCAAACTCACCCGCCAGCACGCGATCGCCTTCGCGCAGCTCCTGGCCGCCCGCGCCCACCAGCGGCACCTGGCCATCGCCCAGAAGAACGGCGCCGACCTGCTTCCCCAACGCACCCGTATCGGCTTCGATTTCGCCGTGGTCGAAGAGTGCGGACAGTACAAGGAGTGCTCCGAATACAGCGATGCCTACCATGCGAGGATCTTTGACATCGAGTATGTGAAGAAGAATTTCACCGCCGCCTGCCGGGCCTGGGGAAAGAAGCTGTCCATCACCCTGCGCGACCGGGAGGTCAGCCCTGCCGGGGCTGACGGTTACGTATACGAATCCTGCTGAACGCACCGCTGTTTCCGGGGACATGTTCCGGGCCCGGGCGGGCCCGGAACGGCAGCCGTCAGCCTTCGTCAGCCTTCCGGATAGAAGACGAACAGCCGGCAACCGGTGGTGGACTGGGGCACATGGCTGGAGCCCGCCGGGCAGTGCAGGAACGTCCCCGCCGGATAGTCACGAACGCCGTCGTTGAACACGCCCTCGACAACGAACACTTCCTCCGGCCCGGGCTCGTGCACATCGAGCCCGGGCCATACCGCGCCGGGCGCGATATCGACCACCTGGGCCGAACGGCCGGACTCCTGCCGCCACAGCGGGCGGATGGTGATGCCCTCCCCGTAAGCCCTGGCCGGGGCGTCGTCAGCGTGGACCCAGACGCAGGCGGGCTGGTCGGCGAGGGGTTCTTGCTGCTGTGCGGTCATGGTCGCGTCCTCCGGTAGCCATGGGATGCAGGAGATATATCAGCGTTCGATGATGCGTTTGCAGGGAATGTATCATCAACTACTGATGAAAGATCAATCGGTTGAGACACCCGACACACATCTGCCGGCCATAGGACGGGCGTTGAGCTGCCGGACCCGTCTCACTCTGCTGCAGTCACTGGCGCTGGGTGAGGCCACGGTCGGGGAGCTGGTGGAGCGCTCCGGCAGCACCCAGCCCAATGTGTCCAACCACCTGGCCGTACTGCGCGCCGCGGGTCTGGTGAGCGGGCGGCGGCTGGGGAGGAGCGTCCGCTATGCCCTCGCTTCGCCCCAAGTGGCGGATCTGGTCAGGGCATTGACGGCCGTGGTGCCGGATTAGCCGGCCGGCTCCAGGTCACCAGTGCTGCGGGCGCCATTCGAAAAGCAGGATGGTCGCGTCATCCCGCAACTGGTTGCGCTGGTACTCGAGGATGGCGTGGATAAGCAGCCGCAACACCTCGGCCGGGCGCTGGCCGGCAGCGGAGGAACGGATGATGAAGTCGGTGAACCGGTCGAGGCCGAACTCCTCACCGTCCGCGTCGCGGGCTTCCACCACACCGTCGGTGTAGAGCAGCACACAGTCGCCCGGCTCCAAGGTCGTCTCATGGACCTGCCGGGCTGCCGGGGTGAATTGGCCGGCCAGGCCGATCGGCGGCTGCGGAGGGCTGTCCAGCGCCCCGTCGAGCACCCGCTCGGCACGGATCAGCAGCGGCGGCGGGTGACCGCAGTTGACCCAGCGCAGCACCCCGGTAACCGCGTCGAACCGGCACAGCACGCCGGTGGCGAAACGGTCCGGCAGCCAGCGGGCGAGCGCCTGGTCGAGGGAGCCGACAATGTCGGCCAGCTCTCCGCCGCCGCGGCGGGCGTTCCGCGCCGCCGCCATGGCGACCGAGGTGGTCAGGCCGGAGGCCAGATCGTGACCCATGGAGTCAAGGATCATGGTGTGCAGCACATCCTTGATCACCGAGTGGTCGAAGGCGTCGCCGGCGACGTCATACGCCGGTTCCAGGACCGCGGTCGAGACACACCTGCTGCTGCCGACGGAGCGGGACGGCAGAAAGGCCCGCAGCATTTCGGTGGGCAGCCGCATGGTCGCGGTACGGGTCCGGGCGGCAAGCCAGTCGCTGTAGCCGCGCTTGGAGGTGATCAGCATGGCGAACAGATGGGCCAGCATCCGGCTGCGACGCAAGCGCACCCCGTTGAGCGAGGCGGTCCGCACGGCCAGCACGCCCAGCCGCTCCGCACCGTCCACCAGCGGCATCCAGACGATCACGCCCTCGTCGGCGTCCGCCACCCGCGGGGAGACCGTGCGGTACGCCCAGCCGGCCAGCGAGTCGTCCACCGTCAGCGGCTGCAGGGCCTCGTCGAGCGGGATCAGCAGACGTTGTTGCAGGTCAGCGAGGTAGATCAGCGCGGCGTCCAGGCCGAGGGCCGAGGCGCACCGGTTCGCCAGGGCGGGCAGTTCAAACGGCAGGGCGGTCTGCGCCTCGATGATCAGCCCTGACAGCCGATTCTCGTCGACGGCGGCGTCGGGACCGGCAGACGCGGGCGGTGGGTCCGACACGGGGATCACCCCTTCCATGCCCAGTCTCACACCGATCCCGGCCTCGCTCACGCGGGCACGATCGCGCGGGCCGGGCTCGCCGCGGCGTTGTCGAGCGGCCGGCAGTGGTCGAAGGGTTGGCGGTGTACCGCCGGGATGGCGCTGATGCGGAGGGTGCAGCCCTGGCTGTACGGTCACGCCCTGGAGTCCAGGTGGCTGCGGTTCGTCCACTTCCGCGCGGGCGAGCCCCCGCCTGGCGCAACGACGGGCACGCGGGTCAGCAGGCTCGCTGCCGGCCGACGTCGCGAACCTCACGGCCCGTAACAGCCGCCTGTCCACGCACATCACCCGCCTCGAACGACGCCTCTCCGAGGCCCTGGGGCAAGCGGCCCGGGAAGCCTCCGGCCTCGGCAACCCGGCAGACGTCGAAACGCTCACCCGCCGGGTCGCCGAGCCGGCGCAGCAGATCCTTGATGGCCCAGGTCAACCGCTGACCGCGGCACTCAGAGCTCAGTACCGAGGTCTCAGGCGGCGAAGTCGTTGACCGCCTGGGCAATGTCGTCCCCGGTCAAGGGCTGCTGCATGTCGCTGAGCAGTCGCGCCAAGGCGGGCAGGGCGGTCTCCTGGTTGGCGAGGGCCACGCTGACATAGTCCCGGTTCGGGATCAGGACCATGGCAGCCCGGTAGCCGGGTAGCCGTCCGTTGAGATACATCTGACCCGAGGGCCCCAGGGCCCATCCCAACCCGTAAGCCATGGAGTCGTCGGACCGGGTGCGCGGACGACGGATCTCCTCCAGGAGAGCCTGATCGGCGAGCAGTTCCTCGCCGACGGCCAGGAGCTCCGACACCGACGACCACAGGCCGCCGCTGGGCCGACGGGTGCGCGGATAGCCGAGCAGTGGGAGTTCAGTTGTGCCGTTCCACCCGGTGACGGACGCCGCCGGGGTCTCAAAACCTGTCCGTTCAAGGCCCCAGTGGTCGAGGAGGGCCCCCTCCAACGCGCTCTCGAACGTTGTGCCGCTCAGGGCCGCGAGGATCGAGCCGGCCAGGAAGTAGTTGCCGTTGTAGTAGGACCACCGCTCGCCGGGCTCCCGCTCGTTCCCGGCGCGGACCACGAGCCGGGCGGCTTCCAGCAGCGCTCCCTCCCCATCGCCCAAAGCCTTCACGGTTGCCGCGTCCACCGATTCCCGCAGGCCGGAGACCTGCCCCAGGATCTGCTCGATGGTGAGGCTCTCGTCGGCCAGCCAGTCCGGCGCAAGGCCGGGAAGCAGTTCGAGGACTGGTACGCCCAACGGGACACCGTTGTCCCGTAGCACGCGGACCAGTGCCGCAGAGGTGAAGACCTTCGTCAGCGACGCGATACGGAAACACGATTCCGCCGTCACCTCGACCGTCCCCTGGGTCGCCGTGGTGCGGGCACCCGCCACCGACGAACCCACCGCTACCGCCGGCACATCGTGAAAACTCGTCTGTTCTTCCATCAGCTTCTGAATATTCACAGGGGGCATCGTATTGACGGCGTTCCGGACCCTTGGGCGCGGTGGCACCGGCCGGGGCGGACAGCGACACCGGCCGCTCTGTACCGTGCTGCGCATGGCTGTTGATCAAGAGCTGGTGGATGCCGCGATTGAGCTGATGTGCACCCGTTTTCCGGGGCAGGACTGGTCCGGGGCCGCGGCGCTGCGGCTCGACGATGGCACAGTGCTTACCAGTACGGCACCTGATGTTCCCAACAACGCCGTGCGCTTGTGCCATGAAACGGGGGCCATGTGTGAGGCCTTCAAGCTGGGCCGGCGTGTGGTGGCGTCGGTGTGCGTGACTGCCGCCGATGGGGACCGCGGCCACTGGGTCCTGGCTCCCTGTGGCGTCTGCCAGGAACGGCTTTTCGCGTACGGCCCGGATGTGGAGGTCGCGGTGCCCATACCCGCGGACCCGCGCCATTGGCGCACGCTGCGGCTGAGGGACCTTCAACCCCATTGGTTCGCGCGGGTGTTCCCCGATGATGTCTGGCCTTTCGACGACGATGAGCCGGAACCGTCCTCCTGAGCCGGTTCCGCAGGCAGGCTCACGCCCACTTGCTGACCAGATTCCGCGGCAGGACCTCGCTGCCATGGCGCTCCACGCCGGCAACCGAGGTGAAGACGAAGTGCTCGACGCCGGCGGCACGCGCGGCCTCGGCGACGTTGATTCCCCAGCGGACCTCGTCCTCGGCGCTGAAGTCCGGCGCGGTCCCGGGGGAGCCGACCGTGGGCTGGACGCTGAACATGCCGTATGCGCCGTTGGCCGCGGCGAGCAAGGAGGCGACGTCCTCCATCCGCGCGCCGGCGCTCGCCAGCTCCTTGGCCGGTGCGCCCTCCGGGTCCCGGGTGAGTGCGCGTACCTCCCAGCCGCTGCCGAGCAGGTGCCGGGTCACCGCCCGTCCCTGCGGGCCGGTCGCCCCCACCACCACGACGGTCTTTCCTGTCGGTTCCACGAATCTCCCCATGCCGTAGCCGACGAGGGCGCACATCCAGTTAGCAAGCCGTCAGGAGTTCCCGTGCCCAAGAGCGCAGCCGACCCGGCTATGCGGCCGATGCGTGCCGACGCACGCCGCAACTACGACCGGATTGTGGTGGCCGCCGAGAGCCTGGTCGCCGAACAGGGCGCCGAAGCCTCGCTGGAGGAGATCGCCCGATGTGCCGGAGTCGGCTCGGCCACCCTTCACCGGCACTTCCCCTCCCGGCAGTTGCTCCTGGAAGCCGTCTTCAAGGGCCGGGTGGACGCCCTGTGCGCCCCAGCGCGTGACCTGCTGCCCGACCCCGATCCCGGAGCCGCACTCGTCAGCTGGCTCCGCGCCGTCGGCGCACACGCCGTGGCCAATCGGGGCCTTGGCGCATCACTGATGCACGGCGCCCGCGACGGCGACCCGACGCTGGGCAGCACCTGCCACGCGATGATCACCAGCGCCGGCGATGAACTCCTCGACCGCGCCCGCCAGGTGAATGCCGTACGCCCCGACGTCACCATCACCCAACTGCTCAAACTCGTCAGCGCCATTGCGCGGGCCACCGAGGAGGAACCCGACGGCCCGGCCGAGGCCGAGCGGCTGCTCGCCCTGGCCATCGACGGGGTGCGCGCCCGCTGAAGGTCCCATCGAGGAGCGCACGTTCATCGTGGCGACCGGTCGGTGCACCGTGGGTGTCCCGGACCGGGCGCGGGAGTCCCGCAGACGTTGCGGGTCATGATGCTGGTGATGTGAGGTGCCGGCAGATCAGCTTGTGGGCGAGGTGCGCCGTCGCAAGCAAGTCCTCGCGAACCGTGCCGAGGCCGGCTTGTACCGACAGGCCGTGCACCACGGACTGGACGAGGCCGGTCAGGGCCACCGCGTCGGTTCCGGCGGTGAGTTCCCCGTCCCGGTCGGCCTGCTCGACGCGCGCCAGGAGGGTTCGCTCGTTCCAGCCGTGCAGTTCGGCGTAGTAGGCGCTGGTGTCGAGAGTGCTGGTGCTGTCGGTCATCGCGGCGCTGCTCAGAAGGCAGCCTGGATGTACGTCGCTTGGCTGGGTGAACTCATGGACCGAGTCGATGAGGATGCGTTCGATGACGGTCCGCGGGTCCTGCTCGGCGACGGCCTGCCGGTGGATCTCCCGGTAGCGCTCGGCATAGGTCCGCACCGCTTCCTCGAACAGTCCGGCCTTGCTGTCGAAGGCCGCGTAGAGGCTGGAGGTGGAGAGGCCAAGGGCGGCGGTGAGGGCGCGGGTTGATGTCCCGGAGTAGCCGTATCGCCAGAAGAGGCGGGCGGCGTCGAGGATCGCGCGGTCACGGTCGAAGGCTCGTGGTCGTCCACGGGTTGGTCGGGGCACCATTGCATTGTAGAGCGTTTGCTCCATAATGGCTTTATGGAGCAAGCGATTCAGAAGAATTTTCCGGTCGGTGGCGGCAGTTGGGTAACGGTCGATGTGTACGGTGAGCCGGGCGCCCCGGGACTTGTCGTCGTCCCGGGCGCGATGAGTGATGCGCATGCGTGGCGTCATGTCGCGACCGCCATCGACGCCTGGCCGTCGGTGATGGTGGTCAACCGTCGAGGACGTACCCCTTCGGGGCCGTTGACCAGTTCCTACTCGCTGCGGACGGAGGTCGAGGACCTCGGTGTGATCCTCGATGAATTCGCCGGTACGCAGGCGCTGTTCGGCTGGAGCTATGGCGGCTTGATCGCATTGCTGGCCGCCGGCGAACGCCCGTTCCGTCAGGTGATCGCCTACGAGCCGGTGATGCGCCCGTTCGCCCGTCACGCACTGCCGGACCTGAAGGCCGCCGAGGAGGCGGCGGACTGGGACGCCAGCGTCGAGATAGTGAACCGGCAGATCTCCGGCTTCGATGCGCCCTATGTCGAGGCCCTGCGGGCAGACCGTCAAACCTGGGCGACCCTGAAGCACTTGAGCGGGCCGGCGTACGCCGAACTCGCCGCGCTGAACGCGACGTCGCTACCGGAGGCGCTGGCAGGACGGGCGGACCGTGTCGATCTGATCGTCGGCCAGTGCAATCGCGGAACGGCCCCCTATGGAACGTCGTTCGACGATGTCCGGCAGCGCGTCACCCATGCCGAAGTCCATGAACTCCCCGGCCAGGGCCATCTGGCACACCTCCAGGCGCCAACGGAGCTCGGCCGCCTGCTCAACGGCCTCGCCGCTGTCCGATAAAGAGGTTCACCGAGGTCTTCCGGGAGCGCGGCGCAGCAGGCCGCGTTCCAGGGCGACAACCACCGCATGGGTGCGGTCGTTGACATCGAGTTTGGCGAACAGCCGCAACAGATGGGTCTTCACGGTGGCTTCCGCGATGACCAGCCGCTTGCCGATCTCCGCGTTGGTGAGCCCGTCGGCGACCGCGTTCAGCACATCGGTCTCCCGGGCGGTGAGCGGCACCGGCGCGGGCTGCCGCATCCTGGCGACCAGCTTCTCGGCCACCCGTGGGGCGAGCACTGTCTCACCGCGGGCCGCCGCCCGGATGGCGTCGGCCAGTTGCTCACGGGTGGTGTCCTTGAGCAGATATCCGATGGCACCGGCCTCCACCCCGCGCTCGATATCGGCGTCGGTGTCATAGGTCGTCAGGATCAGCACCCGGGTGCGCGGGTGCCGGGCCACGATCTCGGTCGTGGTCGCGACCCCGTCGAGTACCGGCATCCGCAGGTCCACCAGGGCGACATCGGGCGCGTACCGGTCGACGAGTTCAAGCGCCGCCAGGCCGTCGGCCGCCTCACCGACGATCTCGATATCCGGGTCACCGGCGAGCAGGGCGATGACGCCGGCGCGCATCACCGTGTGGTCGTCGACCACGATGACGCGGAGTGTCCCGCTGGTCATGCCGTCACCTTCCGGTCCGTGGGAATCATGGGAATCATCGCGAGCACCCGGGTGCCGTCGCCGACCGAGCTGGTGACGGTGAGCTGACCGCCCTGCTCGGCGAGGCGCTTGCGCATCCCGTCGAGCCCGAACCCCGCCGACTCACCGATCACGAACCCCCGTCCGTCATCGGTGATTTCCAGCTCGACGCCGAACGGCTGTTGCGCCAGCACCACGTTCACCGTGGAGGCCGCGGCATGCTTGCGCACATTGGCCAGCGACTCCTGCAGACAGCGCAGCAGCGCGATCCTGGTCCGCTGGTCGCACACCGGGTCGGCCAGTTCCGCATCGACCATGAGCCCGGTGTCCTCCGCGAACCGGTCCAGGGTCCGGCGCAGCGTCCGGGCCACCGAGCCCGCGGCCACCCGGCTCTGCTGTGCGGAGCCGACCAGCTCCCGCGCCTCGGCGAGGTTGTCGCGCGCCGTGCTCTCGATCGAACGCAACTGCTGGGCGCTGCGGTCCGGATCGGTGGCCAGCCCCTCCCGGGCCGCTTCGGCCAGCACGATGATGGACGCGAAGCCCTGCGCGAGCGTGTCATGGATCTCCCGCGCCATGCGCTCGCGTTCGTCGGCCGCGCCCTGGCGCTGGTGGGCTTCGGACAGCCGCGCCTGCGTCCGTTCCAACTCCTCGATCAGCCGGGCGCGTTCACCGCTCTGCTCCACAACCGAGTGGATCCACAGCCCGATCAGGACGCTGGCGGCCACCACGATGAGCGTGGAGACCAGCGTGGAACCGAAGAACTCGGCGCTCCAGCCCTTGCGCAGCCAGCTCCCGGTCAGCGTGGAGGTGGTGGCCAGCCCGGTGAAGACCAGCGAGGCCCGTACCGTCCGGCCGAACAGCCAGAAGTGCGGCAGGGTCACAATGAACAGCGCCGCATAGCCGCTCCAGAAGTAGGCGCTGCCGCCGAGCCCCAGGACCAGCACCCAGAGATAGGTGTACGGCCGCAGGACGGGGTTGCCGGGGAACCGGTCGAGGACCGCGTAGCTGAGCATCACACAGCCCAGCAGCGCCAGTGCCGCATAGGTGTTGCCGCCCTGGCGCTCCGTCAGGGCGAGGCCGGCGAACAGCGCGCCGAACAGCACCCAGCAGGCCACGTTCCACCGCCGCAGGGTCCTGGCCCAGAACGGGTTGCCGGGGCGGCCGAAGGCCGCGCCGCTGAAGGAATGGGGGCGGCTGTCGGCCCTCGACCACGGAATCATGGTGATCAACTTACGTCGGCCGTTATCAGCGTGGGCCGCCGCACCGGCCGGACCCCGTGCGCGGGCCACCAGCTCGCCTCGCCGAGCAGCGTCATGGCCGCCGGCAACACCATGATCCGGATGACAAAGGCATCCAGCAGCACGGCCGCCGCCAGCACAAATCCGATCTGCTTCATCTCGATGATGTGCAGGAAGACAAAGCTGGCGAAGACCGTCACCATGACCACCGCGGCGCTGGTCACCACCGCCGCCGAGCTGCCGATCCCGTCGAGCACCGCCCGGCGGGTCGGTACGCCGCCCAGGACCGCCTCCCTGATCCGGCTGACCACAAACACCTGATAGTCCATCGACAGCCCGAAGAGGATCACAAACAGGAACAGCGGGACCCGGGAGCCGATCGACCCGGTGGACTGGAAGCCAAGCAGGCCCTCGGCCCAAGTGCTCTGGAACACCAGGACCAGCAGCCCCAGCGCGCCCGCGGCGGACAACAGGTTGAGCACCACGCCGAGCAGCCCCAGCACCACCGAGCGGAACGCCAGCGCCGTCATCACCAGGGTGACCAGCAGCAGCGCCCCGATGACCAGCGGCAGCCGAGCGTTCTGATGGGCGGGATAGTCGGTGGTCCGGGCGACATCACCGGTCACCCCGGCCTCGGCGCCGGGTATCCGGCCGACCGTGGCGGGCAGGTAGTCCGCCCGCAGGTGAGTGAGGGAGCGCCGCGCCTCGTCGGAGTTCCCCAGGTATGGCACGGACAGCTCCAGCACGCTGATGCGGTGGTCGTCCGAGGTCCGCAGCCTGGGCCGGCCGGTGAACAGCGGGTCGGTCCGCGTGCGGCGCCCGAGTTCGGCAAGCGCGGCGGCCACCTCTCCGGCACGGTCCGGCCGGGCGCGGACCACGATCTGATGGGTGACCCGGTGCTCGGGGAACGCCTCGTTGAGCCGGTCGTAGGTCCGCATGGCGGGGATGGCGCGCGAGTGGGTGTCGCGGCTCATCTCCACCAGCTTCAGCCCCGCCAGCGGGGCGGCCAGGACCAGCAGGAACAGCACGGACACACACAGGGTGAGCACCGGATGCCGGCTCGCGGGCCGGGTCAGCGCCGCCCACACCCGGCCGGTACCGCCGCCCGTCCGTACCCGCCGGGGGCGGCGGGTACCCGCCCGTCGCGCCGCCCGCTGCCCGGCTTTGACCAGCAGGGCGGGCAGTACGGTCAGCGAACTGGCCACGGCTGCCAGGACGACGACGATGGTGCCGGTGGCCAGTGAGGAGAAGATGACATCGGAGGCCAGATACAGGGTGGCCGTGGAGACGATCACCGCGAGCCCGGAGACCACGACCGCGCGCCCCGAAGTCGCCGCGGCCAGTTCCACCACCGCCTCGGGGCCGAGCCGGCCGCCGCAGCGCGCCCGTTCCTCCCGTTCCCGCTTGAGGTAGAAGAGCGTGTAGTCGACTCCGACGGCGAGACCGATCAGGATGATGACATTGGTGCCGACCCCGGCGTCGGGGAAGAGATGCGAGGCCATCATGGACAGTCCCAGGGCCGCGGCGATCGACGAGAGCGCCAGCAGCAGCGGCACGGTGGCCATCAGGACGGAGCCGAAGGCCAGCAGCAGGGTGATCAGGGTGGCCGGCAGGGTGATCGCCTCGGAGAGCGCCAGATCACTGCCGCGCTGAGCGTCAACTCCCTTGCTGATGGAGGGGGATCCGGTCTCCTCCACCCGTACGTCCGGATGGCTCCGCTGCACCGCCGCGGTCTGCGCCCGCAGCGGCCCGACATGCTTACGGGCATCCAACTCCGGCCCCCGCATGGTCACTTCGACCATAAGGACCTGGCCGTCGCGCGCGGCGAGCGGCGCGGCCACCCGCTCGACCTCGGGCAGCTTCGCCATCCTGGCCGCCACCTCGCGCGCGGCCTGGTCGGCGGCCCGCCGGTCCAGGGCGCCGGACCGGGACGAAACCAGCACCTGTTCGGTCGGCCGGCGCTGCAAGTGCCCTTCGGTGGCCATCGCCTCGGCCCGGCCGGCCTCGCCGACCCGGTAGTCCTCGGTGGTGGCGTTATGGGTGCCGACCGCGATACCAAGGCCCAGGCACAGCACCACGAACACCAGCCACCCGGTGATCGCGCGCCAGGGGTGCAGAGCGCTCCAGCGAGCGGCGCGCACAGGTAGATCTCTCATACGAAGAGCGTCGCCGGACCGGCCCTGCGCGGGACAGCATCACCCGGTTGTACTTTCCCTCCACCGGTCAGTGGACTTGGGGGTGGGGTTACCCCCACCCCGTGAACAGTGCGTCAGCTGACGCGCAGCGTCAGTGCGGCGGTGTGGAGCGTGCCGCCGGTCTGGAACTGCAGGAACATCCGCCAGTTGCCCGGCTTGGGCAGCATGGCGTGGAACGAGAGGTCCGGCCCGCCGTGATCGCCACTGACCTTGGTCTCCGGGTGGAGGTGGGCGAATGCCTGGTCGCCCGTGTGGAAGGCGGTCAGGTGGGCGTAGGTGTCGAGGTAGGGCTGGAGATCGGTGACGGGCTTGCCGTCCTTGCTGATGCCGACCGTCATCGGGTGGGCCATCCCGGCCATCAACTCGCCCTTGACCGTGACCGTGTAGCCGTCCACCTCGGCGGTCGAAGCCGCCGCCGGGAGCGGGGTGCTCTTGGCGGCGCCGGGGACGGTGACGGTGCGGCTGAGGACGAAGTCCTTGCCCTTGCCCGCACCGCTGTCGGGGATGAAGGAGGCGAATATGCGCCAGGACCCCGGTTCCAGGGCCGCGAGGCCGGCGGTCCAGGTGCCATCGGCGGCCATGACCGGGTGCAGATGCTGGAAGCCGGTCAGGTCCGAGCGGATCGCGTAGAAATGCATCCGCTTCGTCTGGTCCTCGGCGAAACCGGTGACCGGCTTGCCATCCGGGCCCATGATCCGGAACGCATAGTCGCCGGCCTTGCCGGTGGGCAGTTCGGCGGTGTTCGAGGCCAGCTGGTAGCCGTCCTTGCTGTCGGCCAGGCCGTCGCCGGTGGCCATGGAGCCATGGTCCATGCCCGGCATGGAGTCCATGGAGTGGGACGAGGCGGGCGCCGAGGACATCGAGCTGTGATCCATGCCCGGCATCGAGGAGCCGGAGGAGTCCTTCGACGAACCGCACGCGGCCAGCGCCAGTGCGAGAACGGCCGCCGTGCCGGCCGCCGCGAGAGCGCGACGGCGCAGGGTGAAACGAGAAGCGAACGACATCAGAGAAGAACCTTCGGGGCGTGCGCGCCATAGTCGGTGCGCAAGTGAACAGGGCACATGGCCCGACGCCCGTTCACCGGGCTCGGGCAAGGCCCCGTCACCTCCGGGCGACGCACACCCTCAACAGCACAGCGCGCCCGCCACCCGGCGGTCCACGCCGCCGCGCATCCGCGGCAGCCATCCACCGCCGGCTCAGCGCCCAGCCGCACAGGCCCACGAAGGCCGCGACGGCCATGAGCCAGTGACTGGGCCATGCGAACCGGTCGCGGACCGGAGTCGCCACACACTGGGCTCCGTGTCCGCCGGACATGGCCTGGGAACCGGCATGCGCCGGGCTCCTCCCGGCCATCGAGGCCGGCGCTGCGGTGGCAGCACTGCCGTCGCCGTGCATGGCGGCATGCGCACTGCCCATGGGCAAGGAGATCGGTGCCGTGTCATGGCAACTGTCGGCCGCACTCGCCGGGGCACCGTGCATGAGGAACAGCCCGAACAGCACCGCGCACACCGCCATCAGCCGGGCCGGAGCCCGCCTGCGCGATCGCACGTCGTTCATTGCCGCCTCATCCCTCACCGGCCCAGGCCGGGCCGTCTGATCATCAGCCCAGAGCATACCCCCTCCCCGTATCGCCGTGACCTGCCACCTCCGTAACAGCGAGGCTCGGGCCCGATGTCAGCGCCGACGGCCGTCACCCGTCGTGGCGGGTGCGAGTGCGGGCCCGGCGCCGGCGGCCCTTGGGGCCTTGGTCGCGCGTCCGGCAGAGCGGTGGTGCTTTACCCGTGCGCAGGACCGGCAGCACGGCCCCGGCCGGAACTCAGGTATGCGTCGAGGGACCAGGCGCCGGCACCGACGATGAGCAGGAAGAGGCTGCCGCACAGCTGGGCGAAGTCCAGACGGGACTCGTGGGCGAAGTCCCACCAGCCGGACTCGCCGTGGAAGATTTTTGAGCCGCCCCACAGGATCGGCAGCTTGGTGATCAGCAGCGCGCCGAGCATGTCCACCACCATCGGTACGGCCGCAAGCCGGGTGAGCAGCCCAGCCAGGATCAGCACTCCGCAGAGGATCTCGAAGACCCCGTCCAGCGCGGCGAAGAAGTCCGCGGCGGGGATGCCGGCCTTGTTGAAGCGGCCCGTTCCCAGCGCTTGCTCGCGGAGGAACTTCAAGATCCCCTCCACGAGGAAGACCGCCCCCACATACAGCCGGATGAGTACCACCGCACGCGGCGCCGTGGTGTCCGTCAGCTTTGCCCACCAGGTACTGATCTGTGTCATGCCCCTCGGCCCTTCGCCTCGGCGACGTATCGGACACCAACATCGTTCCGCGTGCCGCCCGCCGGCGGGCGGCACGGCGTCCATCCGGCGTAACCAGCCGGGTCTACGGCCCGCCGGCGCGAGGCGAGGACCGCGCGCACCTCGTATGCGGCCCCGCCGACGGCCAGGGCATGCGGCAGGCGCGGGTTCCGGGCCGTCGCCGACGTGGTGCGGGAGGCACCCAGGATTCAAGCCCGCCGGGCCCGCTCGGCGGACGCGCCGCGTTCTGAAAAGGAGGACGTCAGGGCAGTTCCCACACCGTCACATCCAGCCGCTCGCGGCCGCTTCCCGCCCCGCCTCCCACGGTGAAGAACCCGGTGCGTCCGCTCTCCGTCCCAAAGCAGGCCATGGCCCCGGCCCTCACCTCCGCCCTCCGAGGTTGGTGTTCAACAGGTCCACGCACTCCTGCCGCTTCGGCGGCGTCGAGCCGCCCCAGGCGACGATCGTGTTGCCGATGAATTCGCCTGGAGCACAGCTGAGTTGGCAGGCGAGCCCCAAATCGCCCAAGGGTGCCCGCTGCGGCGGGACGGTGTCGAGGAACCAGCCGGTGACCGGGATCCCGCTGGTGTGCCCGTCATCCAAGGTCAGCGTCCCGTGCCATCGAACGCCCACGGTCCGGGGGGTTGCGGAGGCGGGCGGCTCGGTGGCGGTCGGGGCGGGTGGTTCATGTGTGCGAGGCGATACCGGCTCCGTGGTGGCGGGGCGCGGCGGGGGCGGGGGATCCACGGGCAGGCGGGCCGGGTGGGAGGGAGCCGGGTTTCCGGCGGAACCGCCGCTTGCCGAACCGCCGTCCGACGACGGCCTTTCCCGGAAGAACAGCGCCGCCCCCAGGGCGATCGCCACCACCCCGATGACCGCGACCGCGCGCCGGGCGCCCACGGTGGGGATGGCCGGGATCTCCGCTCCGCCCAGCTTCACCGGCTGCCCGGCGGCGGCCGCGACGAGACACGCCACTCCGGCGATCCACAAGGGCACGAGATAAGCGAGCACGGCTGACGCCCCCCGTCTGTTCCCGTAGGGCCCTGGCAATGGCCACGGCGGCTCCGACGGTAGCGGGGCGACAGGAGCGGGGCCAGCTCACCCTGGGTCCGGCGGCCCGGCCAACGGTCCAGCGGTGCGGGGGAGTTGCACACGGCGGGTGAACGCGGAGCCGTCGCAGGGGCCGTGGCGGACCGGTGTGAGCGCCTCGGCGGCGGCAGTTCACCGTCGGGTCCGGTAACTCCCTTGCCTGCCGCCCGGGGTCCGGATCAGTCGGCCGAACTGCCCAGAGCGGTAAGGATGTCGTCGAGGGTGTGCTCGAAGAGCGGTTCGGGATCGGTGAGGGCGAAGTCGAGGTGCCCGAAGACCTCCACGGCGACTGTCCCGTAGAGGCGGCTCCAGCAGGCGACGAAGACGTAGATGACCTCCAGGGGCACGGGCGCGCCGGAGAGGTGTTCGCGCACCTCCTCCAACTGCGTTGCCCATGCGGGGTCGAGGTCGGTGGGCGGGTGGATGGTGCCCCGGCGCCACAGCTGGACCATGAGCTCGAGGATGATGCCGCCGAAGCGCCAGCCGGAATCGTGGGCGATGGTGCCGGGTGTGGTGTCGGCATCGGCCTCCGGCTTGGCGAACAGCAGGCCGAACTCGCGGGGGTGGGCGAGCACCCAGCGGCGCAGTTCCCGGCACACTTCGCGCAGTTGCCGCCCGGGCTCGGCGGCCGGGTGGCGGTCGCGGGCCGAGGCGAGGGTGGCGGCGAGCTCGTCGTAGAGGGACGAGGTCAGTGCCTGGATCAGGTCGCGGTGGCCGGCGTAGTAGCGGTAAAGGCCCGGCGCGGTCATGCCCATCTCACGGGCGATGGCGCGCAGCGTGACGGCGGATGGTCCTTCCTCGACCAGCAGCCGCCGGCCGGTGCGCAGGATCTCGGCCAGTGCCTCCTCGCGCACCCGGTGGCGGCGGCCGGTACGGGTTTCTGCGGTGCTGGGCATGGGGCTCGACCCGCCTTCCTTCACTCCCTTGACAAAGTTAACGCCTATCACTTTAGCTTGCTCCGAAAGTTAACACTGTTAGCAACACCTTCTTCGGGGGAGTCGGAAATGAAGTACGGCATCGTGCTCACCTACACGGTCACTCCGCGCTGGCTGGCGCTGTCGCGGGAGGAGCGAAACGCGATGCGTGCGGCGCATCTCGAACCGGTCTTCGCCGCCTACGCGGACCGGGTTCAGGCGCGGTTCTTCGACGCGGAGGCGTTCAGCGGCCATTTCTCGGACTTCGTCGTGCTGGAGACCGAGGACCTGGGCGCGTACTACTTCCTCGTCGAGGGCCTGCGGGACACCCCCGTCATCTCCGAGGGCTATCTCACCTTCGGTGAGATCTTCCTGGGGGTCGAGGACGGCTTTCATCGCTACGAGCAGGCCCAGGCGGAGGGTCCGGGCCGATGACCGGGCACAAGCGGAAGGCGGGAGAGTGGCCGATGCGTGTGCTGCGGGTCGCGGCGGTGGCGGTCCTGCTGGACACACTTGTGCAGGCGGCCCTGGCAGGTCTGTTCGTCACCGGCGATCTGGACCTGCTTGCCTGGCACGCGGTCAACGCCGGCGTACTCAGTGCCTTGACCGTTGTCGAGACGGTGTCAGCGCTGGTGGTCTGGCGGCGTCTGAACGCCCCGGGCTGGCCCGCGGCGGCCGGCGCGGCGCTGGTCGCGTTGGTCACCGTGCAGCAGAGGCTCGGTGAAGCCCGCGTGCTGGCCGGCCATATGCCGCTGGGCATGGCCATCTTCGGCTGTGCGACGGCCTTGGCGTGCTGGGCATTCACCTACCGTGCCGGTGCCGTGCGGTATGCCGGACGGTCTATGACGGGAGTTGCCGAGTGAGGGGCCTGAGCCGACGCGGGCTCCTGGGACTGGTGGCCGGCGCCGGGGCGATGGTGACCGCGGGTGCGGCGGGCTGGTCCCGCCTGGCCGGCGCGTCGACCGGCCGGGTCCTGGCCAGCGAAGGGCCGTTGCCCAAGCCCTTCGGCGTCCCCCTGCCCGTGCCGCCGGTGGCCCGGCCGGTGCGCGGGGCGGGCGGGGCCGACTGCTACGAGGCCGAGCAGCGCGAGGGCCGCGTCGAGATCCTGCCGGGCCGCAAGACCACGGTGTGGGGGTACGACGGGATCTTCCCCGGCCCGACCTTCACCGCTCGTTCGGGGCACAGGACGGTGCTTCAGGTGCGCAACAGCCTCACCGTCCCGACGGTGACGCACCTGCACGGCGGCGTCACCCCGCCGGAGTCCGACGGCTACCCCACCGACCTGCTCCTGCCCGCCCGCTGCTCACCCGGCCAGGCACACCAGGCGCACAGCGGCATGGCGGTAGCCCATGGCGGGCGGATGGCCGTCGGCTACCGCCGCTATGAGTACCCGTTGCCACAGCGGGCCGCGACGCTCTGGTACCACGACCACCGCATGGATTTCAGCGCCCCGCAGGTCTGGCACGGTCTGGCCGGCTTCTTCCTCATCAGCGACGCGGAAGAAGACCGGCTCCCGCTGCCCGGCGGAGAGCGGGACATCCCGCTGATGCTGTGCGACCGCTCCTTTGAAGCGGATGGCTCCTTCCGCTACCCCGTCCACGGCCACGACGCCTTCCCCGACGGGGTGTTGGGCGATGTCCAGCTCGTCAACGGCGCGCCCTGGCCCGTCCTGGAGGTGTCCGCCACCCGCTACCGCTTCCGCCTCCTCAACGCCTCCAACGCCCGCCGCTACCGGCTCCGCCTGGAAGCCGACGAAGGCGGGCGGGGGCGGTTCGTCCAGATCGGCAGCGACGGCGGCCTGCTGGCCGCACCCCAGCCCCTCGACACGATCGACATGGTGCCGGGCGAACGATGCGATGTCGTCATCGACTTCGCCGGTTTCCCCGCCGGCAGCCGGATCGCCCTGCGCAACACGGTGGCCCAGGGCGGCATGCGGGACGTCATGCGCTTCCATGTGGTGCGCAAGGAGCGGGACGACAGCCGTATCCCGGCCCGTCTCGCCGCCTCCTTCGAGAAGCTCGGGCCGAGCAAGGGGATGCCGGTGCGGGTCTTCGACTTCCGCCGGACCAATACGGGCGGGGACCGGCAGATGTGGACCATCAACGGCCGGCCGTTCAGCCCCGATACCGTACTGGCGTCCCCACGCCTGGGCAGTGTGGAGCGGTGGCGCTTCAGCAGCGACTTCCATCACCCCGTCCATGTGCACCTGGCCCAGTTCCAGGTCCTGTCCCGCGGCGGCAGACCGCCGGCCATGGCGGACGCGGGCTGGAAGGACACCGTGGACGTCCGCCCCTACGAGGTGGTGGAGGTCCTTGTACGGTTCGCCGGATTCAAGGGGCGCTATATGCTGCACTGCCACAACCTCGAACACGAGGACATGGCCATGATGGGCAACTTCCAGGTCGTCTGACACCCTGCTCCACGCACCCATGACAGCGCCCCGCACATACTACGGAGTTGTGGGCGCGCTTGGTGCCCTGGTCGTCGCGGCCTCCGCGCACCGCGCCCCGCACGGAATGGCCGGCGAGTGCCACTCAGCCGGTGGACGCGGCGCGTTCGTAGGCCAGAGTGAGTTCGGCGAGGACACCGTCGGCAGGCTGTGGGCCGCCTTCCAGGTGCATGGTGCGGAGTTCGGCCATGAATCTCTCCTCCAGCTCGGGGCCGCCGGCGGCGAGGAGTTGGGCGCGGATCGACAACTCGGGTGATGTGGGGAGCCAACGGGAGCCCCAGGCGCCCAGCCGTGTCATCAGCGGAACGAGTTCGATCGACGCCTCGGTGAGCCGGTATTCGATCTTCTGCCGGTGGCTTGGGTCGTCATGCCGACTGAGCAGGCCGGCGTCCACCAGCTTCGAGAGGCGGGCGGCAAGGATGTTTGACGCGATGCCCTCGACCGAATTCGTGAGGAGTTCGCGGAAGTGCCGGTAGCCGCCAAACATGACATCCCGTAGGACGACGAGGCTCCACCGGTCGCCCAGCAGCTCGACGGTCAGATTGATCGGGCAGCCCGACTTCCCCGCCGGCACGGGCAGTTGGCCGCTGCGAGCTGGTTGTTGCGTCATGTCCATGATGCAGTAGAGTACCACCGGTTGTTGATTGCAATCAGTAGCCGCTTGGCGGCTCCCGAAGAAGGACCAAGGAGGACGCATGTCCCAGCTGTTGCGGGTGCAGTGCTTCAATGTGTCGCGGGACGGGTTCGGCTCCGGCGAGGGGCAGAGCCTGGAGAGGCCCTTCGGTCACGCGGATCCCGCCGCCCTGTTCTCCTGGGCGGGCGCCACCGCGAGTTGGGTGAACCGCACCGACCCCGGCGGCACTCGCGGCCTGGACGACTACCTGACCCGCGACCACGCCCGTGGCATGGGAGCGGAGATCATGGGGCGCAACAAGTTCGGCCCCCAGCGCGGGCCTTGGGAGAACCACGAGTGGCAAGGATGGTGGGGGGACAACCCGCCTTTCCACACGCCGGTCTTTGTGCTCACCCATCACGAACGCCCGTCCTTCACCCTGGCCGACACCACCTTCCATTTCCTCAACGCGACACCGGCCGAAGCACTGGCCCAAGCGAAGCAGGCCGCCAACGGCCGGGATGTGCGCCTCGGTGGCGGAGTCGCCACCATCCGCGAGTTCCTGGCGGCTGATTTGGTCGACACCATGCATATCGCCGTCGCGCCCGTCGACCTCGGCCGAGGCGAACGGCTGTGGGAGAGCCACACCGAGCTGCTCGACCGCTTCCACCTCGAGTCCGTGCCGAGCCCCAGCGGAGTCACCCATCTCTTCTTCTGGAGGCGATGACCACGCCGGCGACTGACCGTGGTTTCGCGGGGGTTGGCCCAGGTTGCGGGAGTCGTCGATCCCCATTGCACGGGGTCGACGACTCGCGGAAGCCTTCCCGGGGATCCCTTACCGGATTGCTGACGGCCTGCTGGTCGAGCCCCCCGCGTCGGTGGCCGGCGCACCGGCGCGAATCACCGGTTCCTCATCGGCTTTGCCGCTTATGAGGCGCTGGGGCCCCCGGCGCACAGTGCGTGGTCGATCAGGGCGCTGGCCGCCTTCTCCTGGGCCAGTATGTGCTTGGGGGTGTCGCCGCGTGCCTCGGACATGGAGACCACGGCGCTTCGCCTGCCGTTGTCGGTGACGCCGTTGAGGGTGATATAGCCGCCGTCCCCGCCCTCGTGGCTCCAGTAGGTCCCCCCGCAGCTCAGGGGGCGTTCGACCAGGCCGAGCCCATACCGGCCGCCGGGCCACAGCCGTTTGACGACCTTCCCTCTCACGGGGACGGTCCGCTTCATCTCGGCCAGCTGCCGGGCCGGTAGCAGGCGGCCCGAGAGCAGCGCACGGAAGAGGCGGTTCTCGTCCCGCGTGGTCGTGGCCCACGAAAGGCTCTCGTGCTCCACCGCTATCTGGTCGGTGACGTCCACCCGGGAACGGGGGCCGAAGAGTTGGTAAGCCTGGGCGTGCGGCCGGGGCAGGGTGGACGAAGTGCCCATCCACCGGGTCTGGTTGAGGCCGAGTGGGCGCAGGATGCGGTTTTCGATCTCCTGGTGGGCGGGTTGGCCGGTGACCTTCTGGATGATCATGTCGAGCAGGACATAGCCGGTGTTGGAGTAGCTCCAGCCCTTGCTGGGCGCGTGGCCCATGGCGAGGTCAACCAGCTGCTTGGCGCTGTAGACGTTGTGGCGCTGCTGGTAGTACTCCTTCCGCGTGGTGTATCCGGGCAGGCCGTCATCCGTGATGCCGCTGGTGTGCTGGAGCAGTTGGCGGATGGTGATCTTCTTGCCGTCGTGCCCCTTGCCCTTGCCTTTGCCCTTGACCACATTCGGCAGCCAGTGGTCGACCGTGTCGTGCAGGGACAGCCTGCCCTCGGCCTCCAGTTGGAGGACCACGGTGGCGACCAGCGTCTTGGACGTGCTGGCCATGCGGAAGTAGCCGTCGGAAGGGACCGGGCGGCCGGTGTTCAGGTCGGCCGTGCCGCTGGTGGCGACCGTCTGCCGACCGTCAGACCCGATCACGCGAGCCTGCACACCACTGACACCGAGGGCATGGATCGCGTTGGTGTCCTGGCGTAACCGCTCCACAGGGGAGCGGCCGGCGGGCTGGGCGACGGCGGTGGCCACCTGCGCGCCGAGCAGCGCAGCGACACCGAGTGTCATGGCGAGGTGCTTTCGCACGGTCGAAGTCATGATCGAACGCTAGTTTTGCCTCCCGGTGCGGCACGATCCGGCGCACCCCAGGGTCGGACTGGGGATATCCCCACCCCAATGGGCGCGAGCGCATCAGCACGCCGCGTCGGCCTCGGCTCCGGCCGGGACGGCCGATCCCACGTCCCCTGGGGTGCGATGGACTACAGCCGGACGGTGGTGCCGGGCTCGACACGGCTGATCGGGATACCGGTCAGGCCGTTCTCGCCCAGGAGGCTGGCGGTGGAGGCCTGGCCGAGGTCACTGAGCATGAGTTCGTGGATCTGGATGACGCGCTCGGGCTTGACCGCTCGGATGTAATCGGCGGCTTCGCCGAGCTCTGACTTGTACGATGCCTCTTGAACCCGCGCCCGGTCGAAGTCATCGCGGTTGAGCCCGGCCCGGCGATGCTGACCGGCGTGCTGTGCGTCCGGCGGGACCGGCCCGCGGGGAGTGGGTCGGCGGGCTCGAACACGCCGGGCCGGGGCCGCAGTTGTCGCCATGCCTGATGGCGCGGCGCGGCGGAACCCTCGGCCCGACGCCCTTGGATTCTTGAAGCCGTCCTCGTTCGCAGGCAGTTGCCTGCTGAGGAAGAGCCGTCGGCCGGGATCCCGGCCGACGGCTTGAGAGGGCCCATGGACGCAGGGGGTGCGGACCCGGCCCGGGGCTGCCTGTTACCTGAACATGCGGTCACCGCTGGTGGCCATGCGGTGGGTGCCGCCGTGGTGGTTCACCCAGTCACGGACGAGCTTGATGGCGTTGGCGCACTGCCAGTTGTCGTCGTACTCGCGCACGCCGGTGAAGGCCCCGTAGCCCGCGATGATGCCGTCCACACGTGCATCGCCCAGCAGTTTGTCGACGTACCACGGGTCGTTGTACGTGGTCGTCCAGGACAGCGTGGCCGCGAGCTTTCCAGCGGCACGGTCCGCGGCGCCCTTCTTCAGTTCCGCGCAGGTGTTGTAGGTGGCTTCCGTGCAGTTGCCGAACCCCTTGGAGATATCGCTGTCGCCGTAGTCCATCGCCCGGTGACCGGTCGGGAGCCCGGAACCGGCCCGGTTGTAGGCGCCTTCGGCCTGGTCGCGGGTCCCGGTCGTGGTGATGCCTTCCAGCTTGCCGAGCTTGCCTTGCAGGCTCTTCCAGCCCCGGCCGCCGACGTCCGGGGTGCTACCGCCGTGGTACTCGTAGAAGCCGTAGAGCACCTGGATCCCGGCAGCCGTCAGCCGCTGCGCCTTGTCATGCAGTCCGGCGACGCTGCACCCGCGGTTCGGGGCTTCTCCGCAGTAGTTGGGGTCCTTGATGTCCAGCCAGACCAGCGCCAGCCGGCGGCCGGCTTTGGCGTTGGAGACAATGCGGTCGATCATGCTGTCGAAGCTGGGGCCGCGCCGGTTGTCGCCGGCCGAGGAGCAGTCGTGATAGGCGCGCCACTCGTTCGGGTTCCACCAGGCGCAGACATCGATCTCGATGCCGTTGGCGCCATGCTTGAGTGCGGCGTCCACGCCGTCCAGGGTGTCGACTCGGTGCGCGATGGCGTAGATCGCCTGACGGTGATCGGCCGCTGCCGCCGGGGTCGTACTGAGCGCGGTGGCGCCGATGATCCCGCACAGTGCCGCCACCAGCGCCCGTAACATCCGTGGGCCGGCGCCATGTTGAAGGTGAGTGGTCAAGAGAGGCACTCCTTCATGTCGGTGTCCTGAAGCGGACATTCCGATCTCATCAACTGCACGTTGACATGCGATAAATGGGCAATAAACGAAAACTGGGTAAGGGTGGACTATGAGCGGCAGACAACCCTTTCCGCTCACTCCGGACTTCACCTCGGTCGTCGTCCATGGGTTCGTGATGCCGAGGCCCGCGCTGCCCGCCCCGCAGCCTGGGGCGGGGCCAACTGCCCGGAGTGCTGGTCTTGTTCGCCATGGCATGGGAGGACTCATGCCTCGCGGCCGCCGCCCACGCAAGCATCGAGAATCAGATTGAGAAAATTAAGGTCAGTGCGTTGCTGACTTAAAAAACTCAAGGTACAACTGAATGGCAGGTGCGTCGCGAGAGCAAGGGAGTCGAGGGTGGACTGGCAGGAACTGACTGACCTGACGCGCGGACAGCCGTTCGTCGTCGAGCGGGTCCGCCTCGCCGGCAGCGGTGTCGCGATCGAGGGGCAGTTCGAGCCGCCGCAGCTGGCTCAACTCAGCGTCGACGACCAGGTGTTCGTCGCCGCGTTCGTGCGATCACACGGTTCGATCAAGGAGATGGAGCGGACCTTTGGGGTGAGCTACCCGACGGTCAAGTCTCGGCTGAACCGGATCGCCGAGCAGCTCGACTTCGTCGACACCGACCCGGCGCCCAGCGGCGCGGATGTCGTCGAACGCCTGCGACGGGGGGAGATCAGTGCCCAGGAGGCGCTGGCCGAGCTGGAGGGTTCCGGGTGATCCCACAGCTGGTGACGGTGCGGTACCGCCGGTCCAATGGCCGCTGGCTGCGGCTGTATGTCCCTGTCCTGCCGGTGCTGCTGGTGCTCTCCCCGCTGCTGCTGCTCGCCGTGCTGGGCGGGCTGGTCGCATGTTTGGTCACCAGGGTGAGTCCGGCGGTTGCGCTGCGCGGCGTCGGCCGACTGCTGTGGGCGCTGCCCGGCACCCGGTTCGAGATCGAGGAGGGCCGAACGGCCTTCCTGGTCAGCATCAGATGAGTCAGAGAGCAAGGAGCACTGATGAATGAGCAGCGCCGCCAGATCCTGGAGATGCTGGCCGAGGGCAAGCTCAGCGCGGAGGAGGCCGAGCGGCTGATAGACGCTCTCGAACGGCAGCAGCCCGAGGCGCCGGCGGGCGCCACGTCCCGCCCGAAGGCCCGGCCCAAGTACCTGCGTGTGGTGGTGGAAGCGGCGGACGACTCCGGTGGCGACGGGTCGAGCCGGGTCAACATCCGGGTCCCGCTCCAGCTACTGCGCGCCGGGGTCCGGCTCACCAGCCTGATCCCTCCGCGGGCGCTCACCAAGGTCAACGCTGAGCTCAACAAGTCAGGAGTACCGATCGACCTCGGCGAGCTCAAGCCGCAGCACCTTGAGGAGCTCGTCGACCAGCTCGACGACATCGCCATCGATGTCGACGACCCCGGCTCCAAGGTGCAGATCTTCTGCGAGTGACAACATCGCGGCGCCCCACACCCGCCGGGACCACGGGGGCGGCCGGCCGGTAGCCGCGGGCGTCCAACCCCGTGGTCCCGGTGGGTACCTGGGAATCCGCAGGCGGCATCGCCCGATCTTGGGGCCGGTATCTCCGCCTGGCTCAACGTCGGATCCGACCGCGGGCGGGCGTGCGACACGCTCGCCGCCTTCGACGCCCCGGAGAAGACCGAAGGCGCCGCCATGGCTGGCGTCCGCACCCGGCGCGGGCGGCATTGACGTGTCGCCGGGCCCGGGCCTGAAGGCCGGTCCTGCCAACTAGGGCGGGCCGGAGCGCCTGCCCGAGGTGACCTCCGGCAGAGGCCCGGGTGCAGGTGGGTGAGTTGGCGCAGCCGGCGAACGCGGCGAACTCGTGGTCGGCGATCGTTCTTCTCATCCCGCCCTACCGTCTACGCGGCACGAGTCCGGTGTCGAAGGCGATGATCGCCAGCTGGACGCGGTCTCGCGCCTGGAGCTTGGCGAACAGACGCGCGACATGGGTCTTCGCGGTCGCCGCGCTGATCACCAGCCGCTCGGCTATCTCAGCGTTCGACAGTCCCTGTCCGACCAGTGCCAGCACCTCGCGCTCCCGGTCGGTGATCCCCGGGATGGGACTCGAGTCCGCGGCGGGCTCGGCGTCCGGTTCGGGGGCCGCGGGGCCGGACGTTCCGGCGAAGTCCGCGATCAGCCGTCGGGTCACGCTCGGCGCGATCAGCGCGTCGCCGGCAGCCACCACGCGGATCGCGTCCAGGATCGCGTCCAGGGCCATGCTCTTGAGCAGGAATCCGCTGGCCCCGGCGCGCAGTGCGCCGTAGACGTACTCGTCGTCGTCGAAGGTCGTCAGCACCAGCACCTTGGGCGGGTCCGGCTCGGCGGTCGCCTGCCGGGTCGCCTCGATCCCGTCCATGCCCGGCATCCGGATATCCATCACCACGACGTCCGGCCGCAGTTCACGTACCAGGCGCACCGCCTCGTGGCCGTCGCCGGCCTCGCCGACCACCTCCAGGTCGTCGGTGTTGCCGATCAGGATGGCGAGCCCGACCAGCATCAGGGGTTGGTCGTCGGCCAGCAGCACTCGCACGCTCATGCCGGGAGGCTCGCCGTCACCCGGAATCCGCCTTCCGGACGCCGGCCCGCGCTGAACTGGCCGGACAGCAACGTCACTCGCTCGCACATGCCGAGCAGGCCGAAGCCGCTTCCGCCGGCCGCGGAGTGCCTCGGACGGCCCGGCCCGCCGGAACCGTCGTCCCCGTCGTCCACCACCTCGATCCTCACTCCTTCCGGCTCGTAACCGACCGCGACCCGGCACGTTCGCGCCCCGGAATGCCGCACCACGTTGGTCACCGACTCCTGGATGATCCGGAATGCCGACAGTTCGATCTCCGGCGGCAGTGGACGCTGCTCGCCCTGCCAGGTCACGTGGACCCGCACCCCGGCGTCGGCCGTGCGTTCGGCGAGCCGCGGGACGTCGGCCAGGCTGCCGGCCGGCGCCAGCGGAGCGGCCTGCGGCATGGCGTCGTCCGGCTCGGCGCGGCGTAGCGCCCCGAGCATGCGCTGCAGCTCCAGCAGCGTCTCCCGGCTGGTGGTCTCGATGCCGGTCAGCGCCCGCCGCGTCTGCTCGGGCTTGGTCTGAACGACCCGCGCCGCCGCTCCCGACAGCACCGTGATGATCCCGATGCTGTGCGCGACGCTGTCGTGCAGTTCGCGGGCGATTCGCAGCCGCTCGGCCATGACGGCGTGGGCCGCCCTCTGCTCGTGCAGGGCTTCGAGGTATTCACGGCGTTTGCGGTACACCCCCCCGAAGACCCACGCGACCGCGAACCACAACGCGATCCCCCCGGTCCACTGGGCTGCGTCGCCGACGTTCTCCCCGGGGTAGCTGTGGATGTCGTTGACGAACGCGGCCGCGACGCCCGCGACGGAGCCGACGGCGGCAGCCTTCGGCCGCCGGGCGGCGAGGTACCCGCTCAAGGCGACGAGCAGGACGAACACGATCACGGGCCGCGCGCCGAAGGCCTCGCCGAGGACTGATTCGCCCAGGATCACCGCGAAGACGGTCGCCGGCAGACGGCGCACCAGCAGAACCGGAAGGGCGAGCACGATGTACAGACCCAGCATCTGGACGGGCTCGAGGTCGGGGAACCGGAACAGGCCGTTCTCAGGGGTCGGCATCGTCCAGGGGAGCAGCATCGCGTAGAAGCAGGCGGTGGCCGGCACCACGGCCTGTGACATCAGCCAGGTCACGCGCTTCGATGTCGAGAGACGCTGCAGAAGCTCTTCCATACGGAGATCGTATTCAGTGGCGTCGGCTCTGCGCGTCGCCCCGGGGATGTACGCGGGGTACGCCGCCGGGCCGATGGCCTGGGGGAAGAGGTGACATCCGCCGGCCGACGCGATGGATCGTGGTCCGTTCGTAGGTTCATGGCCATGACGAATCCGCCGATGATCGCTCTCCAAGACGCGATAAAGAAGTACGACGACGGCCCGCCCGCGCTGGCCGGTGTGACCTTGTCCGTGGCGTCCGGTGAGTGCGTGGCGATCCTCGGCCATTCCGGCAGCGGGAAGTCCACGCTGCTGAATCTGATCGCTGGTCTGGACAAGCCTTCCAGTGGCACCGTGACCGTCGACGGCACCCGCGTCGACCAGCTCGGTGAGGCCGGTTCGGCGAAGTACCGCCGGGCCTCGATCGGCATGATCTTCCAGTACTTCAACCTGCTCGACGACCTGACCGTGTTGGACAACGTCATGGTTCCGGCGCAGCTGACCGGGATGGGCAAGGGCGAAGCGAAGCGGCGGGCCATCGAGCTGCTCGGCTCGCTGGGCATCGACCGGCATGCCAAGGCATACCCGCAGCGGCTGTCCGGCGGGCAACGGCAGCGGGTGGCGGTGGCCAGGGCCCTGATGAACAAGCCGGCGCTGCTGCTGGCCGACGAGCCCACCGGCGCGCTGGACTCGAGCTCGGCCGAGGACGTGCGCCGGCTGCTGCTGGACCTGAACAGCGAGGGCCAGACCATCTTGTTGGTGACCCACGATGTGCAGTTGGCCGCGAGCACCGCGCGCCGCACGATCGAGTTGGTGGACGGCGCGGTCAAGCGGGACGTCGTCAACGACGGCAGCGGTGCCGGCCTGGCCGCCCGCACGCCGCTGACCCGTCCGGCGGGAGCGGTCGGATGACACTGCGCAAGCCGCCGATGCCCCGGCGCCTCTTGGAGGTCGGATTCCGGGCCGTGGCCCGCCTGCTGCCGGCGGTGAGCCGGTGAGCGTCTTGGGCAAGGTCGTACGCTCCGGCGTGGGCCGGCGTCGGGTCCAGTCCATCGTCATGGCCCTGACCACGTTCGCCGCAGTGACGTCCTCAGTACTCTCCCTCGGCCTGCTGGCCGTCGTGCAGGCCCCGTTCGACCACGCCTTCAGTGCTCGGAACGGGGCGCACCTGGCGGTCCAGTTCGACGGCTCGAAGGCCACGGCCGCGCAGGCCGCCGCCACCGCGCACGCCGCCGGCGTCACTGAGGCGACCGGACCGTACCCGATCGCCGCCGCCCTGGACACGACCGTCGGCACGGACTGCCCCAACAAGGATTTCGCCGGTCACGACAACGGTCCGATCACCGTCACCACCCGGCCCGACCTGGGTAGCACCTCCGGGATGGACCAACTCGTGCTGACCCAGGGGCGCTGGCCGACCAGCCCGGGCGAGATCGCCCTGCCGTGGCAGCACTATGCCACCGTCTGCTTCGGCGATTCGGTGGTGTTCTCCTCCCTGCCGGGCAAGCCGTCGTTCAAGGTCGTCGGCTTCGGCGGCTCGGTGACCAACAGCGCGACCGCCTTCGCCACCGCCAACGGTTTCGCGCGGCTCACCGCCGCCGGTGCCAAGTCCGACAAGCAGATGCTCTACCGGTTCGCCAAGGCCGGGACCGACGCCGACATCGCCACCGACAAGCAGGCGGTGGCCGCCGCCGCGCCGGCCGGCGCGGTCGAGAGCGGACAGTCGTACCTGACCGCGAAGCAGCAGGCCGGCGGCAACGCCAGGGCCTATGTGCCGTTCCTGATCGGCTTTGGGATCCTCGGGCTGTTCATGTCGGTGCTGATCATCTCGATCGTGGTCAGCGGGGCTGTGGCCTCGGGAATCCGGCGTATCGGGATTCTGAAGTCGTTGGGCTTCACCCCCTCGCAGGTGGCCCGCGCCTACACCGCGCAGGCCATGATCCCGGCGACGCTCGGCCTGGTGCTCGGCACGGTTTTCGGCAACCTCCTGGCTGTGCCGATCCTGGACGAAACCACCAAGCAGCTCGGCGCGGCCAGTGCCACGATTCCGTTGTGGGTCAGCGCCGTGGTGCCGCTGGGCACCCTGCTGATCGTCGGCACCACGGCCTTGATCCCGGCACTGCGGGCCGGCCGGATGCCGACGGTGCAGGCTCTGGTGGCCGGCCGCGCCCCCAAGGCCGGGGGCGGTCGGACGGCGCAGCGTCTGGCCTCGCGGCTGCCGCTGCCCCGGGCCATGTCGCTGGGTCTGGCCCAGCCGTTCGCCCGGCCGGCCCGGGCCGTACTGGTCGGTGCGGCGGTGCTGTTCGGCGTGGTGAGTGTCACGTTCGCGGTGGGGCTGGGGACCGCGTTCAACAAGTACTTGGACACCAGTACCTCAGGCTTCAACGTCGCGTCGGAGATCGTGATACCCACAGCCGACGTAGGCGTGCCCTGGGGTCGCTACGGCCCCAACGACCCGCGCAGGCCGCACCTGGACGCCGCCAAGGTGGCCGCCGCGCTCGCCAAGACCCCGGGCACGAAGGCCGCGTTCGGCTGGGGCGAGAGCGGTGCGACCATCGTCGGCGCCCCGCCCGGCGGCGAACCGCCGAAGGTGTTCACGATCACCGGCGACTTCTCCTGGACGAACATGGAGCTGCTGTCCGGCCGCTGGTTCTCAGCGCCCGGCGAGGCCGTGGTCGGCGACAAGCTGGCCACGACGGTGGGGATCCACGTCGGTGACAACGTCACCGTGGTGCAGCAGAACAAGCAACTGCCGCTGAAGGTCGTCGGCATCAACTTCGACACCAACGTGGGCGACTACACGGTCATGACGGGTGCGGCCACCTTCACCGCCGCCGGTCTGGCCCCGCACATCGAGCAGTTCAACGTCGAGCTGGCCGACAAGGTCAGCGGATCGGACTGGTCCACCTCAGCCGCCGCCGCGCTGACCCCGCTGAACGCCTCGGTCCATCCGAACTCGGGCGGGGGCAAGAACATCGTGATGATCATCATGGGCACCCTGGTGGCCACGCTCACGCTGATGCTGGTGGCGGTTGCCGCGCTCGGGGTGCTGAGCATGGTGGTGCAGGACACCCGGGAGCGGGTTCATGATCTGGGGATCTTCAAGGCCCTCGGGATGACGCCGAAACAGACCATTGCGATGGTGCTGACCTCGGTGTCCCTCACCGGCCTGATCGCCGGGCTGATCGGGGTCCCGCTCGGGGTCGCGGTGGAGAAGGCGACGCTGACCCCGATGGGGAACGCGATCGGCCGGCACCTGCCGCCGAGCGTGTCCCACGTCTACACCGCCGGGCTGCTCATCCCCCTGCTGGCCGGCGGGATCGTGATCGCCCTCCTCGGGGCACTGCTGCCGGCCAGCTGGGCGGCACGGTCCCGGACCGCCACCGCACTGCGGACCGAGTAGGACCTACCAGAGCCGCCGGTCGCCGCAGCAAAAGCGGTGCTGGGCACTGCCCGGCGCGGCAAGAACGCCAATGCCGACCTTCCCCGGTTGACAGCCTCGGGAGGTCGGCATTCCGGCGTTCTTTCCTCAACACAAAGGCGTGAGAGGCACCCAGGATGGCGGTCGGCGTTTTCGACCTGTTCTCGATCGGCATCGGCCCGTAGAGTTCACACACCGTCGGCTCGATACGCACGGCCCGGATGTTCGTCAAGCGCCTGGACAACGAGGGCCCGCTGCCCCGGGTGACCAGGGTCCGCGCAGAACTGCTCGGCTCCCTCGGCGCCACCGGCCACGGCCACAGCAGCCCGAAGGCAGTGTTGCTGGGGTTGGAGAGACAGGTGCCGGCCACCATGGATGTGCGCGGGCGTGGAGCCGGACCTGGCGCGCATCCGCGAAAGCGGCCGACGGCGGCTGTTGGGCACCGAGAAGGGCGCCGAGGCCGAGATCGCCTTCACCGAGGACCACGGCCTGGTTGTATTGCCCTGCAGCGTTGTTGACGCGGCTGATCGGTGGCTGGCCTGCCAGTGCGGTGTGGCAGCGATGGTGGTTGTAGGTGTGCAGGAACGCTGGCAGGGCGGCGGTTCGCTGGTCGTTGCTGGTGTAGGGCCGCAGGTAGGCCCATTCGTCGAGCAGGGTGCGGTTGAACCGTTCGACCTTGCCGTTGGTCTGTGGCCGGTAGGGGCGGATGCGTTTGTGGGTGATGCCGGCTGCGGCCAGGCTCTGGCTGAAGAGTCTGGACTTGTAGCAGGCGCCGTTGTCGGTCAGGACACGTTCGACGGTGATGCCGTGGCCGGCGAAGAAGGCCTGGGCCCTGAACCAGAACGCGGTGGCTGTCTCCTGGCGTTCGTCGGCCAGGACTTCGCTGTAGGCAAGGCGGGAGTGGTCGTCGACGGCGGAGTGGATGTAGCTGTAGCCGATCACCGGTTCGCAGCTCTTGCGCCGGTCGGTGGTGGCCTGGCGGTTGCGGTCGCCCGCCTCTCTGCCCGTGCGCCAGCCGCCTCCGTCGGGGATCCTGCCGAGCTTTTTGATGTCGACGTGGACCAGCTCACCGGGCCGGGACCGCTCGTAGCGCCGTACCGGTTCCCCAGTCGGCCGGTCCAGCCAGGCCAGCCGGTGCAGTCCGTGGCGGACCAGGATCCGGTGGACGGTGCAGACCGGCAGGCCCAGGATCGGGCCGATGCGGGCCGGGCCGAGCTTGCGGTCCTGCCGCAGCCGGCACACCGCTGCCTCGGTCACGGCCGGGGTACGGTGCGGCGAATCTCGGCCGCGACATGCGCAACCGGACGGCCGGAACAGACACGATCAACCAGCAACCGTCTCCCGAAGACAGTCAGCCGGGCATTACGGTGGGACACGAAGACCTCCGTGCGGTGCAGTCCTAGACAGCTCCACCACACCGGAGGTCTTCGCCGTGATCAAGGCCTACGACTGTCAACAACGCTCGTGATCAATACAACTAGGCGTGTATCGAAAGCGGATCTTGAAGTGAGATGATCTCGCTTTGGGCACGTGGAGATCTGACGGATATGCAGTGGGCCCGCCTGGAGCCGCTGTTGCCGATGGGTGCGAAGCCGGGACGCCCGCCGATATGGACCAGGCGGCAGCTGATCGACGGCATACGGTGGCGTACCCGTACTGGGGCGCCGTGGCGGGATGTCCCGGAGAGGTACGGGCCCTGGGGCCGGGCGTACGACCTTTTCGCCGTTGGCAGCGAGACGGCACATGGCAGCGGATCTTTGCCGAACTGCAGGCCGTGGCCGACTCGAAACAGCTGTTCACCTGGGACATCAACGTCGACTCCACTGTCTGCCGAGCTCACCAGCACGCCGCCGGAGCACGGAAGAAGGGGACCTGCAGGTCGAGCCGCCCGGCGGAGCCGCCACTGAGCCGGACGACCACGGGCTCGGGCGCTCGCGCGGCGGCTTGACCATCAAGCTGCACCTGGCCGTCGAGCAGGGCCAGAAGCCCATGTCGCTCGTGATCACGGCCGGGCAGCGCGGGGACTCCCGCAATTCGAGCCAGTGCTGGAGAAGATCCGGGTGCGTCGCGTCGGGTTCGGCAGGCCACGCACCCGACCGAACCGGGTGCGGGCCGACAAGGCGTATGCCTCCCGCAAGAATCGTGCCTACCTGCGGCGTCACGGGATCCGCTACACCATCCCGGACAAGGTCGACCAGGCCCGCAACCGCAAGAACCGTGGCCCGCGCGGCGGCCGCCCGCCCCGGTTCGACAAGATCGACTATCGCGAGCGGCACGTCGTGGAGTGCGGCATCAACCGCCTCAAAAGACACCGGGCGGTGGCCACCCGCTACGAGAAACGTTCCGTCCGCTACGAAGCGACCGTCCTCGTCGCGGCCAGCAACGAGTGGCTGTGACCAGGCATCTCACAGGTGGCTTCGCTCGGACGGCGCCACCGCCGCACAGGCATCAGCGATCGCTTCCGTGTCCCAGTAGAAGGGGCGGACCTCAGAGATCTGCCCGTCCTGGACCCTGATCGTCTGCAAAATCGGGAACGCGAGTTCACGGCCGGTGGCACGAGCTCGAGCACGGACCTGGGTGAGTACCACGGCAGTCTCGCCGGTGGCGAGGAACTCCTGCTCCGCCATGTCGAACGACTCCCACACCTGACTCATCGCGAGGAAGAACTTTTCCATGCCCTCGCGCCCATGCCAGGTTCCGCCATAGGGCAGAGCATCGGCTTGGTGCAGCACGACGTCAGGCGCGAAGAACGGAGCAAGCAGGTCGAACGAGGCCGAGCCCGGGCCTCCGGCTGCCAAATACTCGGCCTCAGCCGCATACATGCCAGTAAGGACGGTTAGCGAGTCGGTTGCGAAAGAAGCTGTCATGCCGTCAGCGTGATCAATCGCGACGGATCGCGCTGGCGGCAATCAGACATCGATCTGTGGTGTGGGGAGCACTTTTGATGTAGGCCCTAGTCTGCCGAGTCAGGAATCCTGTTCAGATGAGTAGAGTTGCCTCGTGGCACGTATGGGGCGGCCGCTGGCCGAATTAACGCTGTCGAACGA
>NZ_JBIUAW010000018.1:0-76776 GCF_044593195.1 Streptomyces sp. NPDC052396 | reverse complement strand
CCGACACCCTCCCCGTACGACAACGTCGGCCTTCAAGACCACAACCAGGTCTTGAAGGCCGACGTCACGCCGGAGCCGGATTAACCAACAGCGTCGGAACCTTTCCTGTCCGGGCCCTCGGCGCTTTGCACCGCCCTGGGTCAGGATTACGTCAACGTCGCTGAGCTGCCCCTTCGATCGGTCAACCGAGCGGTGACCATAGGTGGTGAATACCTGAACGGAGAAGGCCACCGGTGGAGTTGACACAGGCACCCGCGACCACCCGCGGGCAGCTCAAGGTCCTGATAGGAGCAGCCCCCGGCGTGGGCAAGACCTACCGCATGCTCGACGAGGGCCGCCGCCGCGCCGCCCGGGGCACCGATGTGGTGGTCGCCTTCGCCGACTGCCGGGGCCGCCCGCACACCAGGGAGCTGCTCCACGGTCTGGAGACCGTCCCCCGGCTGCACCGGCACATCCACGACAGCCACTTCGAGGAGCTGGACCTGGACGCGGTGCTGGCCCGCCGCCCCGCCGTGGCCCTGGTGGACGACCTGGCGCACTCCAACAGCCCCGGCGGGCGGCACGCCAAGCGCTGGCAGGACATCGAGGAACTGCTGACCGCCGGCATCGATGTGGTGGCCACCGTCAACATCCACCACCTGGAGTCGCTGAGCGACGTGGTCCAGAAGATCACCGCCGTGCCGCAGTACGAGACCGTGCCCGATGACTTCGTACGCCGCGCCGCGCAGGTGGAACTGGTGGATGTGGCGCCGGAGGCGCTGCGCCGCCGGGTGGCGCACGGCAATGTCTTCCCGCCGCAGCGCGTCGATGCCGCGCTCTCCAGCTACTTCCGGGTGGGCAACCTCACCGCGCTGCGCGAGCTGGCCCTGCTGTGGGTGGCCGGGCATGTGGACGAGGGCCTGCGGGAGTACCGGCGGGAGCACGCCATCGGCGGGGTGTGGGAGACCCGCGAGCGGGTGCTGGTGGCACTCACCGGAGGGCCGGAGGGCGAGACCTTGATCCGCCGGGCGGCGCGCATCGCCAGCCGGGCGTCCAGCGGCGGCGACCTGCTGGCCGTCCATGTGACCCGCAGCGACCGGCTAGCCGGTGCCTCGTCCTCCACCCTGGCCGCCCAGCGGCAACTGGTGGAGAGCCTGGGCGGCAGCTACCACTCGGTGGTCGGCGCCCAGGTGCCCGCCGCCCTGCTGGAGTTCGCCCGGGCCGTCAACGCCACCCAGCTGGTGCTGGGCTCCAGCCGCCGGGGACGGCTGGCCCGGCTGCTGACCGCGACCGGCATCGGCGAGACCATGGTCCGGCTGTCCGGCGACATAGACGTCCATATCGTCAACCATGAACGCGCCGGGCGCGGGCGGCTGTTGGCGATGCCCGGCAGCGTCCTGCCGCGCTCCCGGCGGATCGCCGGGCCGCTCGCCGGACTGGTGCTGCCCGTCCTGCTGACCGCCGGACTGCGCAGCGCGGGCGGCGGGCTCAACCTGACCAGCGAGGCGCTGCTGTTCCTGCTGACCGTGGTGGGTGTGGCCTGTATCGGCGGGGTGGTCTCGGCGCTGCTGGCCGCCCTGATCGCCTCGCTGCTGATGAACTACTACTTCCTTCCGCCGATCGGCGAGATCACCATCGCCGACCCCAACAACATCCTGGCGGAAGCGGTGTTCGCGGCGGTCGCGGTCACCGTGGCGGCGATCGTGGACCGTTCCCTGCGGCAGTCGCGGCGGGCGGCCAAGGCCACCGCCGAGGCCGAGACCCTGTCCTCGCTGGCCGGCAACATCCTGCGCGGTGAGCACGCGGTGGACGTCCTGCTGGAGCTGACCCGGGAGACCTTCGGCATGGAGTCGGCCGGCCTGGTGCCACGCGGCGGCCGCGAGGGCCGGGCGGCCGGGGACGGACCCGGGGTGCTCCGGGTGCCGGTGGGCACGGACCGGACCCTGGTGCTGCGGGGCCGTGACCTGCCCGCCTCCGAGCACCGGGTGCTGACCGCCTTCGCCGCCCATCTGGCGGCGGCCCTGGACCGGGCCCGGCTGGCCGAGGCCGCGGCCGAGGTGGAGCCGGTCAAGGCCGCCGACCGTACCCGCACCGCACTGCTGCGGGCCGTCGGCCACGATCTGCGCACCCCGCTGGCCAGCGGCCGGGCCGCGGTGACCTCGCTGCTCAGCCGGGAGGTGGAGTTCTCCGCCGAGGACCGTGAGGAATTGCTGGTCACCGCCGACCAGTCGCTGCTCAAGCTCAGCCGCCTGGTGGACGATCTGCTGGACATGAGCCGGCTCCAGGCCGGGGTGATGCCGGTCCGGCTGTGCCCCACCCGGCTCGGCGATGTGATCCCCCAGGCTCTGGACGCCCTGCCGGAGCCCCCGGACGGGGTGGAGATCCAGGATCTGGGCGCGGCCGGCGAAGTGCTCGCCGATCCTCCACTGCTGGAACGGGTGGTCGCCAATCTGGTGGCCAACGCGGTGCGCCACTCCCCCGCCGGCCGCCCGGTGCGGATCGGCGCCAGCGCGCTGGCCGGCCGGGTGGAGCTGCGGATCACCGACCATGGCCGCGGCCTGCCACCGGAGCGCCGGGAGCGGGCCTTCGAGCCGTTCCAGCGGCTCGGGGACACCGACAACACCACCGGCCTGGGCCTGGGGCTGGCCCTGTCCCGTGGGCTGGCCGAGGCCATGGGCGGCACCCTGACCCCCGAGGACACCCCCGGGGGCGGGCTGACCATGGTGGTCGCGCTGCCCGCCGCCGGCCGGGCGGCAGCGGAACCCGGGCCGGAATACGGGGAGTTCACCCCGCCGGCCCGGCCCTGACCCGGCCGGCCGGGGACACCCGCCCCGCGCCCGGGAACGCCCCGGTACCGGCACACGGCGGTGCGGCCGCTCACTTTCGAGTGAGGGCCGCCCCTGGCAGACCCGGACCCGAGGATCCCGAACGGATCATGCGACATGTAATACCGACCCAGGTCCGGAGGATCCCCATGCCTGTCTGCAACACCTGCGAGAACGACTACCAAATGGCCTTCGACATCACCACCATCACCGGTGAGAAGTACACCTTCGACTGTTTCGAGTGCGCCATCACCAAGCTGGCCCCGGTGTGCGAGCGCTGCTCGGCCCGCATCATCGGGCATGGGGCGGCGGTGGACGGGCGCTTCTTCTGCGGCGCCCACTGCGCCCGGGAGGGGGCCAGGGGCCGGGGTCAGGAGATCCGGGACACGGTGGGCGCGCTCCCGGGCTGAGCGCCCCGGTCGGTGCTCCCGTCCGCCGGCGGCAGCCGGTACTCCGCGCAGGCGGCCGGAATGCGCACCCCGGCCGCCCGCAGCTGCCCCAGCCGGATCCGGTAGGCCGCGCCGCGCAGCAGCCGGCCGGCGATCTCGCCGGCCGGCCGGTGCTCGGGTGCGGCCAGTGCGGTGCCCGCCGTCCAGAGGTTGAAGGCCCCCATGGCGGGGCCGCACCAGATCTGCCAGTCGGCGGCCCGGGCCGGCTCCCCGGCGATGGCCCAGCGGGAGGTCATCGCCAGGTACCAGCGGAAGACCAGCGCCATCCGGTGCCTGGGTTCCCGTTCGGCGCGGGCCAGTTGGCCCGGGTGGTGGTCCCGGAGGTAGGCCGCGGTCTCCTGCCAGACCTCCGCCAGCGGCCGGCGCAGCACCCGTTCCTCCAGGGTGCGCCGGTCGGCGGCCGGCAAGGCGTCCAGGCTGTCGTACTCCCGGTAGAGGCGGTACAGCCGGGCGGCGTGGGCGGGGAACATGCTGCCCCGGCCGAGCACCTGGACCTGGACGCCCTGTTCGAACATGTCCGCCGCGGGGGCCATCACACAGTCGGCGATCCCGGACCGGGCGAGGAGCCGTTTGACGGCCGGTGAGGTGTCCGCCTCCACTGCGGCCTGGTTGACCGAGCCGGTGACCACATAGTCGGCGCCCAGGGCGAAGGCGGCGGCCACCGCCTGGGGCGAGCCGATGCCGCCGGCCGCACCCACATGCAGCTCGGTGCCGCCGCGCTGGTCGCGCCGGGCCAGGTCGCGCAGCCGGACCAGGGCGGGCACCAGCACCGCCAGCGGCCTGCGGTCGGTGTGCCCGCCGGAGTCGGCCTCCGCGGTGAGGGCGTCGGCCATCGGCACCGAGGCGGCCAGCGCCGCCTGCTCGGCGGTGATCCGCCCCTGGGCCAGCAGTTCGGCCACCAGAGGCTCGGGGGCCGGGCGCAGGAACAGGTGGGCGGTCTCCTCCCGGGAGACCTTGGCGATCACCCGGTGTTCGGCCCGTACCCCGGTGACGGGGTCCGGGCGCAGTCCGGTCAGCCGGTAGCGCACCAGCTCGGGGGTGAGCTGGACAAAGGCGGAGGCCTCCACCCAGCGGACGCCATGCCGCAGGCACAGGTCCACACAGGCGCGTTCCAGCCGCGGGGCCATCGGGGTGTGGATCAGATTGCAGGCGAAGGGTGCCTCGCCCAGCTCGTGCCGCAGCCGTCCCAGGGCCGCGTCGATCCGTTCCGCGGGCAGCCCGGCGGCTCCGAAGGCGGCCAGGCAGCCGGCCCTGGACAGCGCGGTGACCAGGCGGGTGCCCGCGATGCCGCCGGCCATCGCGCCCGCCATATAGGGCAGGCGCAGGCCGTGCCGGCGCAGGAAGGCGGCGGCGCCCAGCCGCCCGGGCGGCAGGGCGCCGGCCGCGGCCAGCAGCGTTCCCTCGCCGGGCGCGGGGCAGCCCTGGGTGACGCCGGTCCGGTTGTTCTGCCGCAGCACATAGCAGGGGCTCTCCAGCGCGCTCAGCACCTGGTAGATGCCCTCCGGGTCGTGGTGCACCGGCTCCCCGGCGCGCATCAGGGCCGGGCCTCGCCGGGCGCCGGCGGCCGGCTGGCCAGCGCGATGTTGTCCACCTGGTAGATCCGCAGGCCGTCGCGCCAGACGCTGCCGTCGGCCTGGACGAGCAGGCGGTCGCGGGTGCGGCGCACCCGCCGGATGTGCACCTCGCCGCGTACCCGCCGGTGCTCGCGCAGAATCTGTGCGCGGTAGGTCCAGTGCACCTCCTCGCCGGTGGCCGGCTGGAGTCCGGGCCCGGGCAGGCCGTCGGTGAGGCCGGTGTGCAGGGCGAAGGCGTGGACGGCCTGGAAGAGCATCTCCACCCCGGCCGATCCGGGCATCACCGGGTCCTGGAGGAAGTGGTGGTCGAAGTACCAGTCGTCGGGGTACACGGGTTTGGCGCACAGCACATAGCCGGCGCCGTGCTCGCCTCCGCCGGGGACCAGGGCGATCTCCTCCAGCAGGGCCAGCCGTCCGCTGCCCAGCCGGGTGTCCTCGCGGACGTCCAGCCAGCGGGTGCCGGCCGGGCGGGCCGGCTGCCGGTCCAGCCAGGGCGGCACGGACCGTCCGTTGTCCATGCCCTGCTGGAGGTCCAGGGCCTCCTGGGTGAAGTAGCCGTGCTGCGCGGTGCCCGCGTAGAACGGCCGCCCGCCCAGGGCAAGTTCGAAGTCATAGCCGTGCAGGGCGGCGCCCGGCAGGTCCAGCGCGGAGCGCAGGGTGACCCGCTGGGTGACGGTGCGGCCGCGCGGGTCGGCGTCCCACAGCAGCCGGGCGCGGCCTTCCAGATTGCGGCAGACAAAGGGCTGTTCGGGGTAGGCGAGCGTCACCCCGGCGGCAAGGCCGCTGAGCAGTCCGGCCGGCTGCAGGGCGATCTCCATCAGGGCCAGGTGCGGTACCGCGTCGGGGCCGTTCTCCCGTGCGTACCAGGGGACTTGGGGCATGTCGTACTCGGTGGTCTGCCGGCTGCCGGCGCCGTCCGCTTTCGGCCCCTTCTCCATCAGCACCCCGCGGTCGATCATCAGGAAGTCCCCCCGGGGCAGCCGGGGCCGCACCGGCGACCGGTAGCCGGCCGGCTCGGCCATCCCGGCCACCGCGGCCAGGGCGCCCAAGTCCCCCTCGGCGGCGTGTGCCATATGGAGTTCATTGCAGAAGACCGGCTCTCCGCCCTCGCCGGTACGACAGTTGGGCTGTTCCAGGTGGAGCAGCGGGTCCTGTTCGGGCCGGCCGTAGACGGCGAGGGCGAGGGTGCCGATCCGGGCGACCACCGCTCCCCCGGGGCGGGTGACCGCACAGTCGGCGGCCACCCAGGGGCGGGGCATCATGCCCAGGGAGCGCACCTGGGCCGTCAACCGCAGGGGCTGCTCGTCCGGTTCGGCGAGCAGCTCGACCCGGCAGGAGGCGCCGGGCAGCGGGACGGCGTGCGCCGCGGGCAGGCACAGGTGCAGGCCCTGGTGGAAGGCGTAGGCGCGCAGCAGTTCGGCGCAGGCCACCACCAGGTCCGGCCAGCCGGCGGCCGGGGGGAGTTCGCCGGTCAGCAGGCCCTGGCGGTGGCGTCCGCCGCGGGGGGTGATGGCGGTGACGGACCGCAGCAGGCGGGGCGGCCAGGGTTCGGGCAATTTCTCCGGCGGCAGGTGCGGTTGGGCGAAGGCTTCGCCGAGGACGGCCGCGAAGTCGCCCCGGGACAGGGCGTCCAGGTCGGCTCCGGACAGCCGGTCGACCGTGGTGCGGGCCAGCGGGCGGAACTCCGGCGGGTAGCGCGGGGTTTCCGGGTCGGGGGGCGGCGGCCCGGCCGCGAGCGCCTGAAGGGTGAGCAGCGGGCGACCGGCGCCATGCACCGTCACGCCGTCCTCCCGCGCCCGGACCCGCAACTCGACCGGTTCCGCGGGGAGCAGCTCCGGCCAGCACAGCTCATAGCGGACCGGTCCGGTGCGGTCCGCCAGGGCGGCGGCCGCCGTGCGCAGGACGACAGCGGGGCCGCCCTGCCGTGCCCACTGCTCGGGGGCGGGCGCGGCGGGTGCGGCGGGCGCGGCAGGTGCGGGGCCGGCCTTGGCCGAACGGGCGGTGTAGGCCGCCCAGTCGGCCTTGAAATCGGTCAGGGCGCGCCGGATGTCCTGCTCGCGGCCACCGGTACCGGCGGGTGCCGGCGGGGCGGCCGCCGGTGGGGGCGTACCGCCGCCGGAGGCGCCGGTGGCGCGCCTGATCCGGTAGGCGTCGATGGCCTGGTGCGCCTCCAGCACGGCGGCATGGGCCCGTTGCACCTGGCGGGCCATCCGGCGGGCGAGTTCCCCGGGAGCGTCCGCCGGTACGTCCGCCGGTACGTCCCCGGTCTCCTGCCCGGCGCTTTCGGGGGCCCTGCCCAACGGAGTGCCCTCGAAGGCGAGTTCCTCCGTTTCCTCCGTCTCCTCCGTCTCCGGGATATCCGGCATCCGCGCGGCCGCCTTCAGTCCGGGGCCGGGAAGAACTGGCTGAGCATCCGGGCCACCTGGTCCTCGGCGACGTTCAGCATCCGCACCCGGGTCCACTTCTGGAGCACCCGCCCTTCGGTGTCGCAGGCGGTGAGGTCGCAGTGCACATCGAGCGCGCTGCCGCCGGACACCTCGCCCAGGAGGACGAAGGGGCTGTCATCGGGCAGCGGGGCGAACAGTTCGATGTGCTCCACGCCCACCGGCAGGCAGTGGCTGTCGTGGTAGCGGTGCGAGACCAGGGCGGCGACCTGGAGCGCCAGGTCGGCCAGGCACGGGCTGTACAGCCGGCCCGCGCAGGAGCCCGTGGCGAAGGGCGGATCGGCGAGCCGTGCCGAGACCAGCAGGTGCCGGTCGTCCTGTTCGAGGACATCGCGCAGGCCGGCCAGGGTGGGGCCATGGAAGAGCAGGCCCTGGGCGTAGCAGGGGTGGAGTTCCCCGGACGGCCGGTGGGGCGGGAGTTCCAGGCGGGGGGCCGGGCCCGGCTCGCCCCACTCGAAGGTTCCCGTCAGATGTTGTTCGGCGCTGCGCCCGTCGGCCCGGGTCATCCGCACCCGGGCTCCGGCCGGCTGCGTCCGGGGTTCCAGGTGCAGGGCGATCTTGGTGGCATGGGCGCCGTTGAGGTAGAGGCCGCGGGAGATACGGATGTCCCGGCAGCGGACCACCGGTGTTCCGCCGCCCCGGCAGCGCTCCACGGTGTTCAGGGCGGCCCCGACCAGGACGGTCAGCGGCACCAGCGGATGGCCCTCCACGCAGTGGTCGCGCAGCACCGGTTCGCGTTCCCAGCCCGTCAGGGCGCGTTCGGCGGTCAGTCCCTGGGCCGGCAGTTCGCTCACCCGATGCAGCCAGGGCGCCAGCGGGCCGATGACCGTCACCCCGTCCGCGGTGTGGCCGGGCCGGCACTGTTCCCGGAAGCGGGCCGTCCCCTCCTCTCGGGACAGCACCGGGACGCCGGCCTGGAGGAACAGCCGGTACACCGCCTCGGCCATGCCGCCCTGCCAGGGCCCCCAGATCAGGGGCGTGACGCGCATGCGGGGACGGGCCGCCTTGACGGCGGCGGCGTAGCGCACCAGGGCCTCATTGGCCAGGGCGTAGTCGGCCTGGCGCACATTGCCCCAGAGGCCGGCGACCGAGGAGAACACCGTCAGATGCCGGAGCCGTTCGCCGTCCAGTGCCCCCAATATCCGGTCCAGGCCCAGGAGTTTGGTCTCGATCACCGGCGCGATGGAGGCGGCGGTCATCTCCGACAGCGGGCGGTCGCCCAGCACTCCGGCGGCGTGGATGACCCCGGTGATCCGGGAGGCCAGTGGGGTGAGCGCCTCGGTCACCGCCCGGTCGTCGCACAGGTCCACGGCCAGGTAGTCGGCCGGTACGCCCTGTTCGCGCAGCCGGTCCAGGGTGGTACGCAGGGTGCGCAGGCGCAGCAGGGCGGCCAGTCGCCCATCTGCTTCCGGGTCCTCGCCCAGGGCCTGGCGCAGTTCCTCCTCCGTCTCCAGGCCCTGGGCCCAGGGCGGTTCCCCGGTCAGCGGGGTCCGGCCGAGGAGGACATAGCCGCACCGGTGTTCCTCGGCGAGGGCGGTCAGGCACCAGGCGGTGATGCCGGAGCCGCCGCCGGTCACCAACAGCAGGTCGTCCTCGGTGAGTTCGGCGGTGTCCTCGGGGTGCGGCAGCAGGGGTACCGGGGTGCCGGACAGGGTGGTGGTGTGGCGTCCGGTGGTGTCATGGGCGACTTCCACCACATCGGTGGCCGCGTCGTGGATTTCCCGGAGGAATGCCTCCGCCACCATCGGGTCGTCCAGTGCGGGGGCGAAGTCCAGGGCCCGGCAGTGGAGCGGGACGGCTTCCAGGGCAACGGTCTTGGCCAGCCCGTTCAGCCCGCCGGCCAGGGCGGCGACCGGGTCCCGGCCCGCGCCGGCGTGGCCGAGCGCGCCGTCGAGCCGGGTGACGGTGAGGAAAGCGGCCCGGGTGCCGGTGCCGGCCGCTTCCTTGAGCACCGGGCAGAGGTGTTTGGCGAACAGCAGGGCGTGGGAGAGGCGCCGTACCGCCTGGCCGGCGTCGGTGGAGGTGTCCCTGCCGAACGGGACCAGGCACAGGTCCACCCGGCCGTTCTCCGCCAGGACTTCGCCCAGCCGGTCCGCCAGTTCCTCTTCCGTCCAGTCGGCCAGGGACCACTGGTCGGCCTCCCGTGCCGTGCCTCCCGGCAGGAGCAGGTGCCGCGTCCGCCAGCCGCGGGTGCGCAGGGTCTCGCCGAGCAGGGCGCACAGTTGGCCGCCGTCGTCCAGCAGCAGGGCCTGGGGGTGCTCCGGGTAGGCGTCGGTACGGACATCCGCCTCGGGCAGCGGGCGCAGTGCCGGATGGGCGCGGCCCGAGGGCATGCCGTGTTCATGGCGGAGGCCGGAGCGGGGGTCGCTGAAGACCTCCCGCAGCATTCCGCTGAGTTGGCCCACGGTGCGGGCCTCGCTGAACCGGAAGAGTTCCTCGCGCTGGATGACGGGATAGTGGCGCCATACCTCGGCCGCGATCTCCACCTGTTTGAGGGAGTCGATGCCGAGGTCTTCCTGGATGTACATGTCCGGCTGGATCATCTCGACGTCATAGCCGGTCTTTTCGGCCAGGATGGCCCGGCAGACGCGCTCCGCCTCCTCCAGGTCCACCTCGGCGAGGTTCACCGGGGCGCCTTGGGGCGGCCTGCCCTCGGCGGCGAACAGCTCGGCCAGCGCGGCCCGTTCGCCCTCCTCCGGCTGGTCCTGGGTCTCCGGCCGGGCCTGGGGCTGCGGTGGCGGGGCGGGCTCGGGGTGCGGTGGGAGGGGTGCCGGGCCGTCGGTGCCGCGCAGCAGCCGGGTGACGACTTCGCCGGCCCGGGCGTGTGCTTCGCCCAGGGCCAGGCCGTGTTCGCTGATGGCGGTGACGGCGTCGGCCAGGGCCTGGTCCACGGTGCCGTCGGCGTCGTGGGAGCGCAGCAGCTCGGTCAGTTCCCTGGCGGTCGTCAACTGCCCGTCCAGGTAGCGGGTGTGGGCCCTGAGGTGTTCGGCGGCGGCCAGGGACAGCGGGTCGTCCGCGGCGGGGGCGGGCAGCCAGGGCCTGGTGCCCTCCCCGGCCTCCGCCTCGGCCGCCTCCGCCTCGGCCGCCTCGGCCTGGCGGGCCCTTGCCGCGAAGCTCGGTCCTTCCAGGAGCCGGGCCATGGAGGACGGGGCGGGCGGCGCCGGCTCGGGCGGGGCGTCATAGCGGTTGATACCGGCCAACGGGGCACCCAGCACAGCCAGTCGCAGTGCCGCCTCCTTCAGTGCCATGGCGCCGTCCACGGCCGGGCCCCGGTCGCAGGGGACCGCGGCCACGTCCGGATCCTGGAAGGTGGCGTGGACCAGCCGGGACAGGGTGTCTCCGGGGCCGAATTCGACGAATACCCGGATGCCCGCGGCATACATCTCCGCCAGCCGGGTGGTGAAGTCCACCGGGCTGCCCAGCTGTTGCACCAGGGTCCGGCGGTCGGACTCCGGCCCCGCCCCGTACGCCGCGCCCGGGGCGCCCGGGTGGACGGGGAGGGCGGGGGCGGTGAAGTCCACGGCGGCGCAGGCGGCCGCGAAGGGTTCGGCGGCATGGGCCATCAGCGAGGTGTGGAAGGCCGCCGCGACGGGCAGCCGGCGGGCGGCGATGGATCGCTGGAGGCAGTGTCCGATGAACCGCTCCACCTCGGCGGTGGGCCCGCCCACCACCTGCTCCTCGGGGGCGTTGCGGTTGCAGACCGTCAACTGCGGAAAGGCGGCGAGCAGTTCGTCCAGCCGCCCGGTGGTGGTGCGTACGGCGGCCATGGCGCCGGGGTCGGAACCGGGCTCGGGCCGCTGTTCCATGGCGGTGCCACGGGCCCGGGCCAGCTGGTGCAGCGCCTGGTCGTCGAAGACTCCGGCCGCCCACAGGGCGGTCAGTTCCCCGAAGCTGTGTCCGAGCAGGGCCCCGAATTCCAGGCCCAGTTCGCGCAGGTACCGGTACTGTCCGGCGCTGAGCGCACCGATGGCCGGCTGGGCGTAGGCGGTGCGGTGCAGCGGGCCGGTGCCGGAGCTCTCCTCGGGTCCGCCGGGCGGCGGGAAGACGGCCCGGGCCAGGCTCTCCCCCGAGGGCCACAGGGCGTTGGCGGCGTCAAAGGCGGCGCGCAGCGGGGGGATGGTGAGCAGGGCGGTGCGTCCCATGCCGGGGTACTGGCCGCCCTGTCCGGCGAACAGGGCGCCGATGCCGGTGCCGTCCGGGAGGGCGGTGCGGCGGTAGTGGATGCCTTCCCGCCGCCACTGGCCGGCCTCCCGGTGCTCCCGCAACTGCCGGGTGGCCAGGGCGAGCAGCCGGGTGTGGTGGTCTTCGTCCGCCGCCACATAGCCGAGCCGGGCGTGTCCGGGTGGCACCGGGCCGTCGTCGCCGGGTTCGGCGCCGCTTTCCAGCAGTTCCAGCAGCGCCTCGGGGTCCTGGGCGTGCCAGAGGCGGGCCCGGGGCGCCTGGTGCAGGATGTGCGGGGCGCCCGAGGGGTGTTCCTCCAGTACGGCGTGGTAGTTGACGCCGCCGAAGCCGAAGGAGGACACCCCGGCGCGGCGCACCGGCCGGGCCGGGTCGGTGATCCAGGGCCGGGCGGTGGTGTTGAGGTAGACGGCGCCGTCGCCGGCGGCGGGGGCGCTGGGTTTGTCGATGTTGATGGTCGGCGGCAGCAGCCGGTGGTGCAGGGCCAGCGCCGTTTTGATCAGTCCGGCCGCTCCGGCGGCGGCCTTGGTGTGCCCGATCTGCGACTTGATGCTGCCGACCGCGACCCGGCGGCTCTCCCCGTCGGTGGCCAGCAGCTCGTTGAGGGCGGTGAGTTCGACCTCGTCGCCGGCCGGGGTGCCGGTGCCATGGGCCTCGATGAGCCCGACGGAGGCGGGTGCGCAGCCGGCGTCCCGGTAGGCGCGGCGCATCGCGGTGAGCTGGCCCTGGCCGCAGGGCGCGTAGATGCTCTTGCCGATGCCGTCGCTGGAACTACCCAGGCCGCGCAGGACCGCGTAGACGCGGTCGCCGTCGCGTTCGGCGTCGGCCAGGCGTTTGAGGGCCAGCATGCCGATGCCCTCGCCGATCAGGGTGCCGTCGGCCTCGGCGTCGAAGGGCCGTACCCGGCCGCTGAAGGAGAGGGCGGGGGTCTTGCTGAAGCACATAAAGGACACGATGGAGTTGTCGGCGTCACAGCCGCCGGTGATCATCAAGTCGGCGCGGCGGGTGGTGAGTTCGTCGACGGCGCCGCGCAGGGCGGCCAGTGAGCTGGCGCAGGCGGCGTCCACGGTGTGGTTGGCGGCGCGCAGGTCCAGCCGGTTGGCGATCCGGCCGGAGACCACATTGCCGAGGATTCCGGGGAAGGAGTCCTCCGTCCAGCGCGGCAGGCCCGCCAGGTAGACCCGGGTGAAGTGGCGGGCCTCCCGCTCGGGAACGCCCCGGCTGAGCATGGCCTTGAGCAGGGGTGGCGCCAGCAGCCGGGCGGCGAGCGGAATCAGGGTGGTGTTGGTGCCGCAGACGCCGAGCACCACTCCGGTGCGTGCGGGGTCGTACCAGTCGGTGCGGCCACGGGCGGCGTCGCGCAGCACCTCGCGGGCGACCATCAGGCTCAGCAGCTGGACCAGGCCGGTGGAGTCCAGGGTCCTGGGCGGCAGGCCGAACTCCATGGGGTCGAAGACGACCGGTGTCAGGAAGCCGCCGCGGCGGCCATAGGTCTTGTCGGGGGCGAAGGGGTCGGGGTCGTAGTAGTCCTCCAGCTCCCACCAGGCGGCGGGGACCTCCCGCAGGCAGTCGCGTCCGGCCACCACGTTGTCCCAGAACTCGCGCAGGTTCCGGGCGCCGGGGAACATTCCGGCCAGTCCGACGATGGCTACCGGGTCCTGGGCGAGGCGGTGGTCACGTTCGGGGCTGTGGTCGCGTTCGGGGCTGTGGTCGCGTTCAGCGCTGTGGTCGCGTGCGGCGTGGAGCACCTCTCATCCCCCGTTCGCGCGGCTGAGGAGGGTTGGCGGCGCGCTGGAAACTGCGGCGAAGGGTCACCTTGACGCGATCACCGTTTCCATGTTCGGCACCGGGCGAAGCATTCCCCCGGCCATCCGGAACATTCGCCACCAGCCGGGCATGCGCCGGGCGAACTTCAGTGCGTACGGTGCCTCCCAACTCACCCCGGACGATGTGGAGTTGACGGTCCGGCGGGCCGTCCGGGACCGCCGGGGCGTACCGGCTACCGGAGCGTCACCATCACGCTACGTAAGCCGCCTGTCCGGATAACGGACGCGATGGCGGCACCATGTCCGGGTTGCCCATACTCGCCACCTACCGGATCTCGTATATCGGACAGGCGTGACCATGACTCGGACACTCACACCCCCGCCCCCCACGCGGCGGGCCACTGAGCGGACCGCCCCGCTCTCCAACGGCCTCAAGCAGCGGCACCTTTCGATGATCGCCCTCGGCGGAGTGATCGGCGCCGGGCTCTTTGTGGGCTCGGGGGCCGGGATCGCCGCGGCCGGGCCGTCGATTGTGCTCGCCTATGCGGTGTCCGGCGTGCTGGTGATGTTTGTGATGCGGATGCTGGGCGAGATGTCCGCCGCCAACCCGGCCTCCGGGTCCTTCTCGGTGCACGCCGACCGCGCCCTCGGCCCCTGGGCCGGGTTCACCGCGGGGTGGATGTTCTGGATCCTGCTGGTGGTGGGCGTGGCCGTCGAGGCGATCGGCGCGGCGCACATCCTGCAGGGCTGGTTCCCGGGCACCCCCGCCTGGCTGTGGGTGCTGCTGCTGATGGCGCTGTTCTGCGGAGCCAATCTGGCGGCGGTGTCCAGCTTCGGCGAGCTGGAGTTCTGGTTCGCCGCCCTGAAGATCGGCGCCATCGCGCTCTTCCTGGTGCTCGGCGCGCTCGCCGTCGCAGGTGTGCTGCCCGGCGGCTCCCCCGGCACCACGCACCTACTGCACGACGGCGGTTTCCTGCCCACCGGCATGGGCGGGCTGCTGGTGGGCCTGCTGACCTCGGTGGTCGCCTACGGCGGGCTGGAGACGGTCACCATCGCCGCCGCCGAGTCCCAGGACCCGGCCCGCGGGGTGGCCAAGGCGGTGCGCACCACCATGTGGCGGATCGGTGTCGTCTATGTCGGCTCCATGCTGGTGATCGTCACTCTGGTGCCCTGGCACGACAAGGCCATCACCGAGGAGGGCCCCTATGCCGCGGTGCTGGACCGGCTGGGCGTCCCCGGCGGCGGGCAGATCATGAATGTGGTCGTCCTGGTCGCCCTGCTGTCGGCGATGAACGCCAATATCTATGGCTCCTCGCGCATGGCCTACTCCCTGGTCGCCCGTGGCCAGGGACCCCGGGCGCTGGCCAAGGTCTCCGGCCGGGTGCCGCGCCGCGCGGTGCTCGCCTCCTGTGCCTTCGGCTTCTTCGCCGTGCTGCTGTCCCTGTGGTGGCCCACCACGGTCTTCGCCTGGCTGCTCAATATGGTCGGCGCCGCGGTGCTGGTGGTGTGGGGCTTTATCGCCGCCTCCCAGCTGCGGCTGCGCCGCAGACTGGAGCGCGAGGCACCGGAGAAGCTGACCGTGCGGATGTGGGGCTTCCCTTATCTGACCTGGGTGACGCTGGCCGGAGTGGCCGGAACGCTGGCGCTGATGACCCTGGACGCCGGCACCCGGGTGCAGCTGTACTTCACCGGCGGACTGGCGCTGGCCCTGGCCGTCACCGGCCGGCTGCGCGAGCGCCGCACGCCGACGGACGGCTGACCGCGCGGCCCCGGGCCGGCCTCCGGGCCGGCCCGGCCGCACCCCCAAGGGCATTCCCCCACCCACCCCCTGACCGTCACTTAAATCCTATAAAGTTGCAGATGGGGTGCCGGGAAGTCTGGTCGGCAGCGAGATCGTAGAGCCGCAACCGACGGGGGAACCTTCCATGACCGGCCTGACCATTGTTCTGCTCCTGGTGGTCCTGGCCACGGCGGTGGCGACCGGCGCCCGGCACTGGAGTCTGCCCGCGCCATCCCTGCTGGTGGTGGCCGGGCTGGTGGTGGGGCTGCTGCCCTGGGTTCCGGACATCCATGTATCACCGCAGGTGATCAGCGTGCTGGTGCTGCCGCCGCTGCTGTACGCCTCCGCCGAGGAGATGTCCGGCCGCGAACTGCGCGCGGTCTGGCGGCCGGTGGCCATCCTCGCCTTCGGACTGGTGCTGGCCTCGGCCCTGGCGGTGGGCATGGTCGCCTCGGCGCTCACCCCGCTCTCCGCCTCCGCCGCCTTCGTCCTGGGCGCCGTACTGGCCAGCACCGACCCGGTGGCGGTGACCGCCCTGGGCCGCCGGCTGTCCCTGCCGCCCCGGGTGCAGGTGATGGTGCAGGCCGAGAGCCTGTTCAACGACGCCACCTCACTGGTGCTGTTCAAGGTCGCGGTGGGCACCGCGGTGGCCGCGGGGGCGGTGTCCATCCCCTCGGCCGCCGGGCAGTTCGTCCTGCTGGCCGGTGGCGGCGCCCTGGTCGGCGGCTCGGTCGCCGGCGCGGTGATGCTGATCCGCCGGCGCACCGAGGACCCCGTCCTGGAGACGGTCATCGCCCTGATCACGCCCTATGCCTCCTACGTCCTGGCGGAGGAGCTGCACACCTCCGGGGTGACCGCCGTGGTGGTCGCCGGAGTGATCCTGGGCGGCACCGGCCACAGGCTGACCAACGCCCCCATCCGGCTCCAGGTGCACGCGGTCTACAACACCGTGGTCTTCCTGCTGGAGAGCGTGATCTTCGCCCTGATCGGTCTGGAACTGCCCACCCTGGTCCGTCAGTTGGCCGCCGATGAGCATGGCTGGCCGCTGTGGGTGCCGGCGGTGGCGGCCACCGTGCTGGCGGTGCGGCTGCTGTGGGTCTTCCCGCTGTCGGCGCTGATGCAGTACCGCCGCGGCAGCAGCCGGATCTCCTGGCGGGTGCCCGCCGTGATGTCCTGGGCCGGCACCCGGGGCGTGATGCCGCTGGCCGCCGCGCTGTCCATTCCGCTGACCACCCATGCCGGGTCCCCGCTGCCGCACCGGCCGCTGATCCTCACCCTGACCACTGGAGTGGTGGCCCTCACCCTGATCGTCCAGGGCTTCACCCTGGCCCCCGTGGTGCGCCGCTCCGGCATAGCCCTGGAGCCCGAGCACACCGCCCGCGAGGAGGCGGAGGCCCGGCTGCGACTGGCCCGGGCCGCGCTGGCCGAACTGGAACAGCTGGAGGAACTGGAGGCCGCCCCCGAGACCGCCCTCAAACAGGCCCGCCGCCACCTGGAGGCCCGCTGCCGCCAGGCCGACGCCGACGCCGATGAATCGGCCCCCCGCGACGCGGACGCCTACAGCGAGATCCGCCGCGCGCTGATAGCGGTGGAGTCCGGCGAACTCCAGCGCCTCTACGAAGCCAACCGGATAAGCCATCTGACCCGGCGCCGGCTGCAGCGCACCCTTGATCTGGAGGAAGCGGGCCTGGGCGACTGACGGCCTCCTTCGGTGGCGGGACGGCCGTCAGCGCAGCAGCCCGTACACCTGGAGCGTCTTGCTGAAGGTGGGCAGATACACCTTGCCGCCGGACACGGTGGGCGGCACGAACTTGGCGTAGGAGCCCACCCGGTCGCGCTCCGGGCGCTGTTCGCTGTTCCATACCTCCCGGCGCAGGTCGGCGGCCGCGTAGGCGCGCAACACCCCGTCCACCACGGCCAGATTGGCGTTCTCCCGGTAGGGGTGGGAGGCCCACAGCAGGCCGCCGGCGGGGTCGGCGCCATGGGCGGAGACGGACAGCGCGCCGCCCGGCATGCCCGGTGAGCCGCCGGGTACGCCGGTGGGGTCGGTGGTGGTGCTGATGGACACCGGGGTGGTGGTGAAGCGTCCGCCGGTGAAGCGGTAGGCGCGCAGAAAGGCGTTCTCCGGCCAGAGGTAGATCCAGGGGCCGCCGGGGAAGTCCCAGTACACCGGCCCGCCATGGATGTGGTGGGTCTGTGCGTCGGGCGGGCAGACCAGGAAGCTCTGCGGGATCTGGCTGTCGGCACCGGCGCGGAAGTGCCCCAGGGCGGCGGTGTCCAGCAGATAGAGCCGGCTCTCCTTGCCGCCGCCGGCCAGCCGGGTGGTGCCGGGCAGCAGCAGTGGCCCGGCCGAGCCCAGATCGGCGTCGATGGCGTTCAGTTGGGCGTTGTTGAACGGGGCGAACCAGTCGGCCACGGTGAGGTCGGGGTGGAGCTTGACCACACAGTCGCCCAGGTTGGAGCCGTCCGTGCGGAAGCCGCCGTTGCCGGTGATCAGGTACAGCGCGCCGGCCTCGTCCACCGCCGGGCCCTGGCCGGCCTGCCAGATGCCGCCCAGTCCGGTGCCGGGGGTGGTGATAAAGGCTCCGGCCGGGGCGAGGGTGGCGGCATCATGGGCCAGCACCCAGCCGTGGTAGGGCTGTCGGTCGCCATAGGAGGCGAAGGCCGTGTACACCCGTCCGTTGGCCAGGGTCAGTGCGGCCCGCTGAAGCTGGCGCCGGCTGTCGAAGGCGATCCGGCCGCCCTGGCTCCCCTCGCCGGTGCCGGGGACATCGGCGGTCAGCCGGACCGGGCCGCCCAGCGCCTCCCGCCCGTCGGCCAGGCCGAGGGCGTGCAGGGTGTGGTGGTAGCCGGTGCGGTCCTTGGTGAAGGCCACCGCGTACAGCACCTTGCGCACCGGGTCGATCACGGGGGTGCTGACGATGCCCACCTCGACGGCGATGTCCCGGTAGCCGGACGGGCCGACCTCAGGGTCCGGGAGGGGCACCGAGGGGCCCAGCGAGGTGTGCCACAACGGGTCGGCGGCCTCGGCCCGTTGGGCGTCGAAGGCATAGAGGCTGTTGTGCATGGTGGCCACATAGACGATGTCCCGGCGCGCCCCGCCGGGCAGTTGGACATCCGGCACCACCAGTGGCTGGGCGTAGACATGGCCGTCCACGGCGCGGCTGAAGAGCCTCCCGAAGGTGGCGGGGCCGACGCTGCCCGGGGAGAGTGCTGTTTCCCGCAGGTTGGCGCCGGTGCGCCGGTTGTCATTGTGCTGGGTGGTCACCGGCACCATGCCGTTCATGGCCGCCTCCCCCGAACTTCCCCCGTACCGCGGCGCCCTGCTTCCAGGGTCCGCGCCCCGGCGGGGCCCCGCAATCACCGGTACGAGTGATAACCGCCGGTGGGTGGTGGCTCGTTGGCCCGTTCCATGAGGATTCCCCGGCCATCGCGCTGGGCCGTGGCGGCAGCCCTGGTGGTGGCCTGTGCCGCGGCTCCGTCCGCCGCTCCCCCTGCCGCCGGCCCGCCACGGGTCGCCTGGGTGCGCGCCTTCACCGCCCTGGACCGGGCCTTCGGCGGCTATGCCGACCGCGATGCCTCGCCACGCCACTGGACCGGCGGCGACAGCACCTACTCGGTGCCGACGGCCGAGGGGGAGCTATGGGTGTTCTCCGACACCTTCCTGGGCACGGTGCGGCCCGACGGCTCCCGCTCCCCCGTGCTGGGCGACGGCGGCTCAACGCCGTTTGTCCACAACAGCTTTGTGCTCATCGGCGCCGCCGGAGCGCGCACCGTCACCGGGCGGGACGCGGCCGGGCGCCCGGACGCTCCGGTGCCGGGTACGGGCCGGGACTGGTACTGGGCCCGCGCGGGACTGCCCGCCGGGCGGGGCGCCGAGATCGTCTACGCCCGGTACGCGCCCGCCGGCCCCGGCCCGCTGGACATCGCCTGGCGCGGAACGGTGCTGGCCTCCTTCCGCTCCGGCCGCCTGGACCGGCCGGACTCGCTCACCCCGCTGCCGTCCGCCGCCGGGATCTCCTGGGGCGCCTGGCTGGCGCCGCATGGGCACGGGGCGTATGTCTACGGGGCCGAACGCGCCCCGGGCGGCGGCTCGTTCGCACATCTGGCCCGCACCTCGGGGCCGGGCCTGCGGGGCGCCTGGAGCTATCTGACCCGGGGCGGCACCTGGTCCCGGCACGAGGCGGACTCGGCCCGGCTGACCGGCCCCGGCGGGCGGGCACTGCGCACCTCGGACGAGTTCAGCGTGGTGCGGCACGGCCACTGGTACGCGCTGCTGACCCAGCGCTCGGACCGGCCGTTCAGCGCCGAGCTCCAACTGGCCTGGTCCCGGGCCCCCGGCGGCCCCTTCGGCCGGCCCCGGACGGTGTTCCGGGCGCCGGAGGCCGGCCCGTACGGGACGTACCACAACGCCCGGGTGATCGCCTACAACCCGCATGAGCACCCGGAGTTGGCGCACCGCGGCGAGCTGGTGGTCTCCTACAACGTCAACAGCCTGGACCCGGCGGACACCATCCGCCGCGCGGACCTGTACCGGCCGCGTTTCCTGCGCATCGGGCTGGCCGGCGCCCGATAGGAGCGCGAGACGGCTGCGCTCTTGCGGCTCCGCCGCGTGGGCGCGACCGGCCACGGACGGCCCGCACATCAACGGGGCGCGGCGTGCGGCAGCCCCCGCACCGTGGCGGAGGCCAGCGGGATCAGGGCCGCCAGGACGGACAGGGCCCCGACGGCGGCCATCTGGCCGTGCTGCGCGAGGCCGGGCTGGTGGCCGGGACCCGGGTCGGGCGGCGGGTGGTCTACCGGCGCACCGAGGGCGGCGACGCGCCGGCCGCCCTCGCCGGCGCCGGCCTCAATGGTCTTGCGGCGCCCTGAGGTTGTCGCCGCGGGTCCACCCCCGGGATGGGGATCCGTCCCGGCGGCCGTGGTCCACGCGCAGTGGCCTCGGCCCGGCGGCGACCAGCAGTTGCACCACTGTGGCTGCCGCCGGGCAGAGGCCCAGCAGATGTGTTTTCGGACGGTTCATGCCGCACCCCCCTTCCGTCACGGACGGTGAGTTGGTACGGACCTTCCGTCAATGCTTGCGCCGGAACCGGGGCCGGCGGCCGTTCACCAGCCGCTGCCCCGGGCGGGCTCCTCCTCCCTGCGCACCACGCACAGGCCCCAGATGACAAAGGCATACAGGGCTATCAGCACGATCGACCACACCGGATAGTAGGGAAGGGAAAGGAAGTTGGAGATCAGCAGCAGCGCCGCGATCACAATTCCCAGGATTCTGGCCCACAACGAGATCCTGAACAGCCCTACGCCGATCATGATCGCCGCGATGCCGAGGAAGAGGTGTACCCAACCCCAGCCCGCCAGGCTGAACTTGAAGACGTAGTCGGGTGTCTTGAGGTACACCGCGTTGTGGAGTATGGCCATGATGCCGCGGAAGAGATTGAGGAATCCCCCGATCAGCATCATCACGGCCGCGAACAGCGTCAGGCCGGTGGCGGCCTGGGCCTTTCCGGTGGATGACTCGGGAGCGGAAACCATGCTCGTCCTCCTTTGCCTGCGTGTTACCCAAGGCGCGGGGAGTGCCCCCTGGCCGGGGGCCGGACCGCTCACCTTCCATCGTCACCACCTCTTGCCGGTGATCGCACACCGGCCGCCGGAGTGACGCTCCGGACGGCCCGGGGCGCCATGTGGCGCACTCCGGGCCCGCTCGGCGTGCGGGGCCGTCGGCGGTGTGATCACGCTGAGAAGGCAACCGGAACGGAGCGTCGCGACCGGCGTCGCGCCGTCGTTCCGCCGCGGTGTACGACCCGATGGGAGAAGGCCATGGCTTCCGCGCGGACCGGACTGTTCGCCTCGCTGCCCGAGGGCGGCCGGGAGGCCCTGCTGGCCGTCGCCCACGAGGTGTCCTTCCCGCTGGGCACCCGGATCTTCGACGAGGGCGGGCGGGCCGACCGCTTCTGGGTGGTGCACACCGGCACCGTCGCCCTCGACCTGCATGTGCCCGGCCGCCGGGCCGCCGTGATCGAGACCATTGGCGCGGGGGAACTGCTGGGCTGGTCCTGGCTCTTCCTGCCCCGGCAGTGGCACCTGGGCGCCGAGGCCACCAGCCCGGTGCGAGCCTGGGAGTTCAACGCCGAGGAGGTCCGCGAGCTGTGCGCCGGCAACCCGGCGCTGGACCATGCGCTGCTGCTGTATGTCGCCGAGGTCATCGGCAAGCGGCTGCGCGCGGCCCGGACCCGGCTGCTCGACCTCTACGGCCCGGCGGGCAGCGGAGCGACGCTGTGAGCGAGCCCGGGCTCACCCGCGCCCGCGCCCGCGCAGGAAGCGGTCGAAGAACGCGGTGACCTGGCCGCGCATCATGGCGACCGCGCGCCCCGGCCGTACCGTGCCGATGTCCTCGCGCACCGTCTCCCGGGGCACCTCCCCGCGCGCCGCCGCCTGGGGCAGCAGCGAGGCGGCGTCGGTGTAGACACCGTGCCGGGAGCCGGCCAGGGTGACATCGCCGCGCCAGCCGCGCGAGTGCTCCCACAGCGCCTTCCAGGAGGGCTGGCGCCGGTACGGGCCGGAGTCGGCGGACTCCGTGCCCATCAGCAGGAACGGCCGGTCGACACCCTCCCTGGCCACCTGGCTCAGATGGCTGCCGGTGCCGTCGGGGCCGGGGAACGCCAGCGTCCCGTCCATATTGACCGCGGCCTTGATCCGGCGGTCGTCGTGCATGGTCTGCAGGGCGGTGAAGCCGCCCGCCGACTGCCCCGCCATGCCGATGTGCCCCAGGTCCATCGCCCCGGCCAGGCGCGGCGGCAGCCCGGCGCGCAGGGCGGGGTCGCCGAGGCGGTCCAGGACGAAGCGGGTGTCGTCCACCCGGGCCCGGACCGCCTTGCGCAGCAGGGCCCCCACATCCGTCCCGGGCCGGCCCGCGTAGCCGGGCAGCACCGAGGTCGCCAACCGGCCGCCGGAGAGGGCGACTTCGGAGGAGTCATAGGTGTGGTCGAGGGTGACCACCACATAGCCGCGCGAGGCCAGCTCCTCGACCAGGGTGGTGTTCCAGGTGCGCGGATCGCCCAGCCCGGCGGAGTAGAGCACCACCGGGCACGGCCCGGTGCCCCTGGCCGGCGGGGCGTCCCGGTGGGCGTGGGTCCTGGTGGCCGCCCAGTCCACCGCGCCGGCCGGGACGCCGTAGTTGCCGTGCCCGGCACCGTCCGCGGACCCGAAGTGGACCGCCGCGTCCCGCCGCATCTGCGGCACCGTCCCACCGTGCGCCGCGCCCCGGGCGGCCGGGTACCAGAAGCTCACCGCCACCTGGCGAGGGCCGCGCTCGGGATGCCAGGGGTCCTTGCGGGAGGGGTCGGTGAACTGGCGGACGGTCGTCCCCACCGCGTACCGGCCCGTGGGCTCCGGCAACTGTGGCCGGGTGGCCGCGCCCGCGGCCCCGGCACTCGATGCGAATACCTGCAGCACCCCGGAGAGCGCCAGGGTGCCCGCTGCCACCACGGCCCTGCGCTTCAACTGTCCGACCGCTTCCGCCATGTCCGCTCCTCCCGTGCACCGTCCGACGCCAGGACTCTAGGGAGCGGAACGGTCCGGGCGCGCCCTCCCCAGGGGCGAATTCCGGGGTGATACCCCGGTATGAGTCCGCCCGGAGACCGGTGTCGCATACTGCGGGGGATGACTTCCTTCAGCTACCCCGAGGCCGGCGCCACCCGGCGGGACACCCTGCCGGCCGGCTACCACCATCTCCGCCACAGCGGCTATCTCGGCCGGGGCCGGGCGGTGTTCGAGGCGGCGGGCGAGGCCGTGCTGGGCTGGGACATGCACCGGGCGGCAGGCGTCCGGATCGCCAGGGACACCCCGCCGGCCGCCCCGGGTGTCCGGGTGACCCCCACCGTGGCCCTGGGCCCGCTGCGTGTGGAGGCACCCTGTGAGGTGGTGTGGGCCGAGCGCGGCGCATGGCGCACCGGCTTCGCCTATGGCACCCTGCCGGGCCATCCGGAGTGCGGGGAGGAGTCCTTTGTGGTGACCATCGACGGGGCGGAGGACGTGCGCCTGACGGTGACCGCCTTCAGCCGCCCGGCCCGCTGGTACAGCAGGGCCGCGGGGCCTCTGGTGCCGCTGTTCCAGCGGGCCTACGTCCGCAACTGCGTGCGGGCGCTGCGCCGTTGTCCGGGCATGGCGGGCTGATCAGCGCCGTTCGGTGTCCAGCCGGTGCGGCAGGCCCTGCCGCCAGCGGTCCCGGTCGTCCTCCTTGGCCGCCGCCAGCTCCGGTGGCTCATAGCCCTGGAAGGTGCGTACCTCCTGGGACACCCCGGCGGCGGCCAGTACCCCGGCGGCCGCCCGCCGGCCGGCCTCGTTGGCGGTCTCCATCGAGGCGAAGTCGATATTGCTGTGGGTACGGACATAGTCCGCGGCCAGGAAGAGGTTGCCCACCGTGGTGGTGGCCTCCGGCCGCAGGTCCCAGGAACCGGTGGTGTTCATCAAGAAGGGGTCGTCATTGCGCAGTTGACCGCCTTCCTCGGTGATCGCCTCGTCCAGGTACCACTGGCGGGGCGGTGTCTCGTCCAGCCCCTTGAGGCCGGCCCTCAGCTGGGCCCACACCTCCTGGGCGACCTCCGCCCGGGTGCAGTTCCGCGCGGGCTTGCCGTACAGCGGGCCCGGCGTCTCCCAGTCCGAGATGTCCACCGACAGTGACTGCTGCGCGGTGCCGTCCCCCCAGGTACGGGCGAAGGGGGCGCGCCAGAAGGCGGACTGCGGGATGGAGACCAGCTTCCACGGCGAGTCCACATGCTCGATATGGCCCTGGATGACGTCCGCCGGCCGGGGCAGGAAGAACTGGATGCCATTGCACCAGGTGTGCCGCAGCCCCTCCATGCCCGCCAGCCGTGGGTCGGCGGCGCGCAGCGCGGAGTCCCACAGCCGTGCCGCGCGGTCGGCCGGTACCGCGGCGATAAACCAGTCGGCGTCGATCCGGCCGAGCCGGCCGTCGGGGCCGCGCGCGGCGGCCGTCTCGATACGGCCCTGGCGCAGCCGGAGGGTTTCGACCGACCGGCCGAAGGCGAACCGCACGCCCAGGGCCCGCAGCTGGGCGGCCCAGGGCTCGATCCATGCCTCGCTGGTGGGGCCGTTGAAGACCCGGTCCGGGGGTCCGTCGCTGCCTCGGCCCGCCAGGTCGCAGAAGATGGCCTCGAAGCCCTGGCCGCAGGTGCGGGTGCTGGCGGTCCGGGGGTTGAGGGCCTGGAGGATGTGCACGCCGCCGCCCCACAGCCGCTGGTAGTCCCGCGACATCCGGTCGGCCTGGATGTAGTGCCACCAGTCCAGGTACTCCCACTGCCCGAACCGGCGCTCGGTGCAGCTGGTGAGCTGGATGGCGAACTGCTTGGCCAGGAAGGCGGATTCCCAGGGCGGCAGCCGCAGGTTCTCGCCGATCAGCCCGGTCAGCGAGGTGACCAGGGATCCGGCGTCGGCCGGTGCGGGCTTCCAGCCCCGCAGCGGGATCGGGGTGGTCAGCCGGCCGCCGGTGCGGGCGAGTTCGATCCACCCCACGGTGGCGAGGTTGTCATGGACGGTGCCGCCGCCGGGGAGCGGGATGCGCCGCAGGGTGTCGGGCAGGTTGTGGTAGAAGCCGAACACCGCCCGGTGGCCGTGCTCCCCGGGGAGGTCACGGCGGCCGCCGGTGCCGGTGTGCGGGGCGTAGAGGGTACGGGCCTTGCCACCGGGGACGGACCGGCGCTCATAGACGGTCACCTCAAAGCCCCGCTCGGCCAGTTCATGGGCGGCGGTCAGCCCGCCCACCCCCGCTCCCAGCACGGCCACCCGCCGGCCGCCGCGGGCCGCCGCTCGCCCGGCGGCCGGGACGCCGATGCCGGCCGCCCCGGCCGCCGCCGCTCCGTACCGCAGTACATCCCTGCGCCGCATGCGCCCCTCCGCCTCCCAGGTAACGGAATTCTGGAATCCGGACGCTACGCGGGGCGGCTGCCGGGCGGGGCGGAAACCGGCGGCGGCCTACCCGATCGAGGGGATGACGGGTCAGTGCACGGAGAACCCGCCGTCCACGAACAGCGTCTGCCCGGTGACATAGCCGGAGCCCTGGCCGGCCAGGAACACCGCCGCGCCCGCGAAGTCCTCGGCCAGGCCATTGCGGCCGGTGAGCGTACGGGCGGCCAGCGCGGCCACCTTCTGCGGGTCGCTGGACAGCCGGGCGTTGAGCGGGGTCATCACAAAGCCCGGCACCAGGGTGTTGCAGGTGACGCCGTGCGGCGACCAGGCCTCGGCCTGGGAGCGGGCCAGGGACTCCAGCGCGCCCTTGGAGACTCCATAGGCGCCGCTCTGGACGAATGCCCGGTGCGCCTGCTGCGAGGAGACATGGATGATGCGGCCGAAGCCCCGTTCGGCCATGCCGGGTCCGAACCGCTGCCCCAGCAGGAAGGGGGCGTCCAGATTGACGGCCATGGTGGTGTCCCAGACGTCCTCGCCCAGCTCGCTCATCGGCGGCCGCAGGTTGATCCCGGCGCAGTTGACCAGGATGTCGGGCTCGCCGAAGGCTTCGACGGCCCGTTCCGCCGCGGTGCGCACGCCCTCGCGGGTGCCGAGGTCGGCACTCACCCAGGCGGACCGGCAGCCGTGGCCGGTCAACTCGGCCACGGTGTCGGCCAGTTCCGCCTCCCGCCGGGCCACGATCACCACTCTGGCCCCCGCCCGGCCGAGGGCGACGGCTATGGCCCGGCCGATGCCCGAGCTTCCGCCGGTCACCAGGGCGACCCTGCCGTCGAGGGAGAACAGTTGGGAGAGGTATTCCTGTGAGCTCATGGGCGCACCCTAACCGTCAGCCCGGCCGGGTCGGTTCCAGGGCCTTGGCGCGGTCGCGGGCCTCCGGGGCGTCGATGAGGGCGGCCTGCCGCCGGCAGCGTTCCCGCAGGTCTTCGGTGCCCTCGGGTTCGGTGAGGGAGAGCAGGGTGGCGTAGCGCGAGCGCAGCAGCGCGTTGGGGCTGAGGGCCGCGAGGCGGGTGCACAGCCGGTGGTCGGCGGCGGCGCAAGCGGCCGGGTCGGCCTCCTCGGCGGCCTTGGTGAGCTCGGCCAGCTCCTTGCGCAGGCCGTCAAGGGCCGCCGGCGGGACATGCCGCCGACGGAGCAATGGGCTCATCCGCCCGTGCTGCCACGCCACAGTGTCCGCCGTGAACCAGGATGTTCTGACGGGCCGCCCGCCCCGCGACACGGGGCGGGCGGCCCTCCGGCATGCGGTGGGCGGGTGGCTCACCCGCCATGCCGCCTGGTGCCTGGCGGCCTCGCTGGCCGCCCATGTCCTGGCCTACGGCTTCTTCCCGCCCGACACCATGGATCTTCGGGTGTACCGGGAGGCGGCCCCGCATCTGCTCTCCGGGGATCTGTACGGCTTCCAGCTGCGCACCGTGCCGCCGCTGCGCCTGCTGTCCTTCACCTACCCGCCGTTCGCCGCCCTGGTGTTCCTGCCGCTGTCCCGCCTGCCCTGGACGGTGGTGTACCTGCTGTGGCAACTGGCCTCGGTCGCCGCCCTGTTCGTCATCGCGCACTGCGCCGGCCGCCTGCCGGCCCCCGTCCCCAGGGGACGGGCGAGGTCCCGGGCGCTGCTGTGGACGGCGGCCGGCCTCTGGCTGGAACCGGTGCGGCACACCCTGGACCAGGGCCAGGTCAACCTGATCCTGGCCGCCCTGGTGCTGGCCGGGCTGACCCGGCTGCGGACGGCGGCCGGCCGGGGCGCCGCCCTCGGCCTGGCCACCGCGGTGAAGCTCACCCCCGCCTTCGGCGGCCTGTATCTGCTGGCCACCCGGCAGTGGCGGCCGGCGCTCTGGGCCCTGGCCGCCGGCGGTGCGGCCACCGCGCTGGGCTGGTGGCTCGCCCCGCGTGAGTCGGCGCGCTACTGGACCGCCCTGGTTCTGGACACCCACCGGATCGGGCCCGTCTGGTCGGTGCGCAACCAGTCCCTGCGCGGCGCGCTCAGCAGGCTCCTCGGCCAGGACCCCGCCGGCGGCCCGCTGTGGTGGGCGGCACTGGCCCTGGTGACCGTTCTGGCCATCCGCGCGCTGTGGGCTGCCATGCGTGACGAGGACCCGCTGGGCATCCTGGTCACCGTGGAGCTCTATGGGCTCCTGCTGTGCCCCATCTCCTGGAAGCATCACTGGATCTGGGTGCTGCCCGCCCTGATGTGGCTGGCCCACGGACCGTCCCGGCACCGGGCGTTGACCCGCCTGACGCTGGCGGCCTGGGCCCTGGTCCTGGTCACCCGCCTGGAATCGGTCCTGGTCCGCCTGGAAGACGCGCTTCCGCATCCGCTGCCCTACCCGGCCCCGCTGGCCTGGCCCGGCGGCGCCTATGTGTGGTGCGCCGTGCTGTCCCTGCTGGCCGTCGGTAACGCCCGGGCGCCTCGTGGGACGACCGGCGTGTCAGTGGCCACATCATGATGACCAATGGGCGATGTCTCCGTCACCCCTCGTAGTCTACGAAGGGTGGCCGTCGACCATGGACGGCCGGCGAAGGGAGCGTCGTATGTCGTTAACGACCCATATGGCCATGGCGCATGGCCGCACCGAAGGCGCCGAGCGCACCCGGGGCGGGGCGCAGCCGATACCGCTGCCCGCCCCTCAGCCACTGGACCCCGCCCACTCGGTGGTCCCCGCCCTCGCCCGGGCGTTGATCAGGCGGGTGCCCCAACTGGTGGAGGAACTGCTGGTGTTGGCGGAGGAGCGGGAGGTGCGCTATCTCGGCCAGGTGCCCGCCGACGACCTCCGGCGTTCGGTGCGCGAGCATGTCCTGGGCTTTCTGCGCTTCATCACGGACCGGTCGGCCGCCCAGGGGGATCCGCTGGCGGTCCCGCTGGCCTGGGGCCACTGCCGGGCCCGGGAGGGGGTGCCGGTGGAGTCGATGCTCCGGTTGCACCGGCTGGCCACCCAACTGCTGTGGGAGAAGCTGTTCGACGAGGCCCGGGCCGACTCCCCCGGGACCCTGCAGCGGCTGCTGGACGAGAGCGGCCCGGTGTGGGAGGTGCTCGACAGCTACTCCTCGGCGCTGGTCGCCGGCTACCGCTCGGCGGAGACCGATGCCCGCCGCCGGGACGCGGCGCGCCGTGACGCGCTGTTCGACGCCCTGCTGGAGGGGCGCGGGGTGGAGCCCGCGGTGGCCGCCGAGGCCCGGGTGACCCTGGGCCTGCCGACCCGCGGCCGGTTTGTGGTGATGGCGCTGGACGCCGGCGGTGGCGACCCGGGGCGGGCGCTGGCCGGGGCCCTGCCCGCCCACTCCGTGCGGGCCGTGTGGGGGCTGCGCGCCGACCGGGAGGTCGGGGTGCTGGAGCTGGGGCGCACCGAACTGCGGCGGCTGGTGGACGGCCTCTCCGCCGCCACCGGCCGGCGGGTGGGGGTCTCCGGCGAGGTCGGCGGCCTGGCCGAACTGGCGGCCGCCTACCACTTCGCGGAGACGGCGCTGCGCACCCTGCCGCCCGGCACCACCGGCGCCGCCGCCTTCGACGACCGGCTGCTGGAGGCGTTTGTGGTGACCAGCCCCCAGGTGGCGCGGCGCCTGGCGCAGCGCGCGCTCGGCGGGCTGCTGGAGTGCGCCCAGGAGGAACGCGGCCTGCTGCTGGCCACCCTGGACTCCTGGTTCCACTGCGGCTGTTCGGCGGCCAGGGCCGCCGAGGAGCTGCACTGCCACCGCAATACGGTGCTCAACCGGCTGCGCCGCATCGAGTCGCTCACCGGCCGCCCCCTGGACGACGACCGCCACCAACTGGCCTGCCGGATGGCCCTGGTGGTGGTGCACACCCTGCGGGGCGCCGCCTGACGGCACACCCGTTGTGCTCACCGCACAACCGCACCGCGCCGATCCGCAGCGAACGGCCATCGACGGGACGGATGGCCGGGGGAATCATGGAGCCGGGGGGCGAAGGCGTGAGGGGATGCCGCCTTCGACCGAGCCGTTGGTCCCGTCCGCGATGAGGCGGACGGCGAGACCACGGGAAGCGCGCGGTTCGCGACGGCAATCCTGGGGAGTTGTCAGTGGCGGGTGTCTTCGTCGACTCATTCGTCTACGCACTGGGCGAACGCAAAGTGCAGGTTTATGAAACGGCCGCGGCCGGCCGGCTGATCTCGGCTCCGCGGGACCTGGAGTCCGCGGGCTTTCGATGGCACCACATCTGTGAGCCCACCACCAGCTCCTATGACCTGGCCCGTCGGGTGACCGGGGAACTGGCCGCCTCGGGCCGGCTGGGCCGGGTGGACGCCATCGTCTACGCGACCTGTCTGCCCGGCAACGCCAACGCCGGTGACCTGGACGCCTGGCAGCGCTCCGGGGATGTCAAGCATCTGATGGACTTTCCCGCCAGCCGGCTGCAGGCCGACTTCGGGCTGTCGGAGGCCGTGGTCATCGGGCTCAACCAGCAGGCGTGCACCGCCATGCTGGGTTCGGTGCGGCTGGCGGACGCCCTGCTGCGGGCGGAGCCCGGATGGGACCGGGTGCTGTGCGTCACGGCCGACCGGTTCCCCGAGGGGGCCAAGTACGAGCAGGCGTACAACCTGATCTCGGACGGCGCCGCCGCCTGTGTGGTGAGCCGGCAACCCGCCGCCTTCCGCCTGGTGACGGCCCATCAGATCACCAATGGCGGTCTCGGCCGGGCCGGGGACGACGAGACGGTGGGCAGCTATTTCACCTACACCCACCGGCTGCTGCGGGAGACCCTGGACCGCGCCGGGCTGACCCCGGCCGATCTTGACTGGGTGGTCACCCAGAACACCAATGACAAGGCATGGCAGATCCTGGCCCGGCTGCTGGGCGTGGACTTCGGGAAGGTCTTCTTCTCCTCCATGCCCGATGTGGGCCATGTGATCTCCGCCGACAACATCGTCAACCTGGCCGAGTTGCTGGCCACCGGAAAGGTGCGGCCCGGCCAGCGCATCGCCCTGGTCATGGCCGGCTTCGGGCTGAACTGGCAGTGCCTGGTCCTGGAGGCCACCGACGCCCTGACCGGCGACTGACCCGGCCCGTACCGGACATCACCCACCGGACACCGGCACCGATCCGCCTATGAGGACCGTTTGACTACCACCAACGCCCATAAAGCCAGGCTGGCCGAGGCCCTGGCCTCGCTCGGCCCCACCGCCAACCGGCTCAGCCACCTTTCGCAGCGCTCCTACCAGAATCCGTACACCACGGTGGAGTGGCCGGAGCGAGTCCGGCCCGAGGAGGACTGGTTCGGCTCCCCCGAGTACCTCAGCCTGTACGGCACCGAGTTCTGGCAGCGGCTCGACGGACCCGCGCGCCGGAGGCTCGCCTTCCATGAGGCCGCCAACTTCTACAGCCTCAATATCCACGGCGAGAAGGGCCTGATGCAGGGCCTGGCCGAACGGCTCTACCGCAAGGACCTGCTGGACGTCGCCGAGTATCTGCACCACTTCCTCGACGAGGAGAACAAGCACAGCATCTATTTCGGCGGTTTCTGCACCCGCTATGCCAAGGTCTACCGCAGCCGCCAGTTCTCCTTCGCGGACTCCCGCGATGACCGCCCGCGCGATGTGGAGGACTTCCTCTTCTTCACCCGGACCATGGTCTTCGAGGAGATCGTGGACAACTACAACTGGGTGCAGTCCAGGGACTCCCGGCTCCACCCGGTGGCCCGGTTCATCAACCACAACCACCATGTCGAGGAGTCCCGCCACCTGGTCTTCGGCCGCCGCCTGGTGGCCGCCCTGTGGGCGGCCTGCGCGCCCTCCTGGGACGACGCCACGGTGGCCGAAGTCCGCGATCACCTCCGGCAGTTCTTCACCACCAGCTGGCGCGAGTACTACAACCCCGACGTCTATGCCGACGCCGGGCTCGACGAGCCCTGGGAGACCGCCGAACAGGCGTGGCTGGCACCGGCGCAGCGGGAGCACCGCCGCGCGGTGTCCGCCAAGGTCCTGGGCTTTCTGATGTCCAGTGGAATTCTCGACAAGGAGCCGGCAGATGCGTTCTGACCAGGAGATCCGGGACGGCCTGCGCTCCTGGATACGGTCCAAGTCCCTTGACGGCGAAGGTGACCGGCTCACCGATGGGACCGCCCTGTTCGAGGAGCGGTACCTCAGGTCGGTGCATCTGCCCGAACTGCTGCTGCTGTTGGAGCGGCTGTGCGGCGAGCCCATCGATGTGGAGGAGCTCAACCCCCGGGACTTCAGGTCCATCGACGCCATGGTGCGCCGCTACGGCCGGGCGGGAGTGGCCTCATGACCCCGCCCTCGCTCGCGGAACTGGCCCGGATAGGGCTGTCCTGGCAGCCCTCGGGTCAGGCGGCGCTGCGCGGCCCGCTGCTGGGGCTGGCCGAGGAGTGCGACCGGGCCTTTGTCCGGCTGGCCGCGCTGTGGCGGGCGGAAGAGGAGCGTCATCCCGCCTGGATCGCGGCCGAGCGGCTGCAGCGGGCCGGCTATCTGCGGTCCTTCCCCCATCAGGCGGCGTTCGCCGCCCGGTTGAGCCCCGCGGAGCCCGATCTGGATGCCTTCCTGGCGGGCCCGGTGCTCGACCGGGACGGCGTCCTCGCCGGGGCCCGGCTGGCGCCGGTCTCCCAGGTGCTCACCCCGGCCGCCTGCTACCACGTCTTCAGCGACCGCCTGGGCCAGGAGCTGGCCGGGCCACGGTTCGTCACCACCCGCAACACCTGCTTCCGGCATGAGCGGGAGTATCTGCCGCTGCGCCGGCTGAGCGGCTTCAGCATGCGGGAGGTGGTCTGCCTGGGCACGGGCGCCGATACGGCGGAGTTCCTCCGGCTGGCCAGGGAGGCGCTGGATATGTTCACCGGGCTGGCCGGACTGGAGCTGGACTGGCGCCCGGCCACCGACCCCTTCTTCCGCCCGCGCGAGAACCCCCGCTATCTGCTCCAGCGGGTGGACCCGGTGAAGCACGAGGCCACCTATGGCGGTGACCTGGCCATCGCCTCCGTCAACCGGCACCACGACCACTTCGGGACCGGTTTCGAGCTGACGCTCAACGGCGGTCCGGCGCACAGCGCTTGTCTGGCCTTCGGCGTCGAGCGCTGGCTGTTCGCCCTCACCGACCGGTATGGCACCGACCCGGAGCGCTGGCCGGCGCTGGAGCCGCTGGCGGCCAAGGTGTGCGCGGAGCTCGGCGGAGGTCCGGCATGAGGGGCACCACACTGATCACCGGCGCCGACGGCTACCTCGGCCGGCGGCTCGCCGCCCGGCTGCTGGCCGAGGGCGACGATGACCTCATCCTGGCGGTGCGCGCCGCTGACCGGGACGAACTGGCCGCCAAGCGGGAACGGTTGGCCGCCGAGCTGGGCATGGAGCCCGGGGGCCGGGCCCGTGTGATGGCCGCCGATGTCACCCGCGACGACGCCTGGGAGGACCTTGACACCCGGGCGGTGACCCGGATCGTCCACGCCGCCGCGGTCACCCGGTTCAATGTGGAGCGGGACACCGCGCGGCGGGTCAATGCCGAGGGCACCGCCCGGGTGCTGGCCCTGGCCGCCCGCTGTGACCGCCTCCAGCGGTTCGCCCTGCTGTCCACCCTGTACGCGGCCGGCCGCCGCCGGGGTGAGGTCCGGGAACAGCGGTTGTCCGACGCCGGTTTCGTCAACCACTACGAGTGGTCCAAGTGGGCGGCGGAGGAGCGGGTACTGACGGCGGCCGGGGAACTGCCGGTGTCCGTACTGCGGTTGCCCACCCTGATCGCGGATGACGACAGCGGCCGGGTGAGCCAGTACAACGCCTTTCACAACACCCTCAAGCTCTTCTACTACGGGCTGCTGTCGCTGATGCCCGGGGACCATGGCACTCCGCTGAGCCTGGCGACCGCCGAGTTCACCACCACGGCCGTGGCCCGGCTGCTGGACCCGGCGATCGCGGGGGGCGTCTTCCATATCTGCCCGGACCCGGCCGGCACCGCCTCGCTGGGCGAGCTGATCGACACCGCCTTCACCGTCTTCGAGGGCGAGGATGCCTTCCGGCGGCGCGGGGTGCTGCGGCCGCTGCCCTGTGACCGGGAGAGCTTCGAGGACCTGCTGACCGCCTCCGACCTGCTGCGGGCCGGACCCATCCACCAGTCGCTGGCCTCGGTCTCGCCCTTCGCCCACCAGCTCTATCTGCCCAAGACCTTTGACAACACGGCCCTGCGGGCCGTCTGGCCCGGCTATGCGGCCCCCGACCCCATCGCCCTGGCCCGGGCCACCTGCGCCGGGCTGATCGCCTCCAGGTGGGGCCGCCGGACCCAGGAGACACCCCGATGACCCTTTCCGAGAACGACTTGTGGCTGCTCAGCTACTACCGCTCCTCCGAGATCAATGGCGCCCTGTTCTTCGGCCGGGTCGCCCGCACCCTACGCGGCGGCCCCCTCCAGGCCGATGTGACCCATCACTTCGCCGATGAGGCCAACCACGCCAAGTACTGGACCCGTTGCATCGAGGACCTCGGCCACCACGCCGCCAAGCTGTCCGGCTCGTACCAGGACCAGTACCTGGACGCGGTGGGCCTGCCCGCCAATCTGATGGAGGTCATGGCCATCACCCAGGTCTTCGAGAAGCGGGTGATCGGCCAGTACCACCGGCATCTGAGGGCTCCGGACATCCATCCGCGGGTCCGGCAGACCATTGAGACGATCATGGAAGACGAGCGCTGGCATGTGAAGTACGTACGCGACGCGCTCCAGGAGATGGCGGCCAAGTACGGCCAGGAGCTCATCGACGACACCCTCGCCCGGTTCACCGCCGCCGACGAGGAGGTCTACGCCAGGACCCTGGCCGAGTACGGCGAACGCATCGCCTTCCTCGGCGAGGGCCCCCCGGCCGGATGAGGGTGCGGGTGCTCGCCGTGTGGAGCCGGCGGCCGCTGGCCATGAACGCGCTGACCCCCCGGGAGCGGGAGCGACTGGCCGGCCTCCCGCCCCGGATGCGCGGCCAGTGGCTGATCTCCCGGCACGCCCTGCGGGTGCTGCTGGGCCTGCTGGGCCTGGACCGTGACACCACCGCCCACACCTTCCCGCACCGCCGGCTGTCCCTCTCGCATATCGACGGGGCGGCCGTGGCGGCGGGCGCGGTGACCGGCACCGCCGCCCTGCACGGCTTCGGCGTCGACTTGGAGGCGGAACGCGCGCTCCGGGTGGACACCTCCCGCTTCTTCCTCGACCCGCGCGAGCGGTCCTGGCTGGCCTCGCTTCCCGAAGACGACCGGGCCGTCCATCGGTTACGGCTGTGGACCGTCAAGGAGGCACTGTTCAAGGCCGATCCGGACAACCACCGCACCGTCCTGCTCGACTACGCCACCGCCGACCCGGCGGCCCGGTGCGGCCGGGCCCACGCCCGGCCACACCCCCGGATCCCCTTCGGCTACACCAGCGCCCGGCTGCACCGGGGCCATCTGTCCATCGCCGCGGCTACCCGGCCCGGTCCTCCCCCATGTTCCCCCGCACCCGAAAGCGAGCGTCCCGTGCCCGCCCTCACCTTCGACGATGTCGCCGAGCGCATCAGCGCCACCCTCTCCATCCCGGTGGCCGGGCTGACGCCCGACACCCGGCTGCGTGAACTGGCCGCCGACAGCTTTCTGCTGGTGGAGATGGCCGTGGACCTCCAGGAGGAGTTCGACACCGTCTTCACCCAGAACGAGCTGCGCGAGATCACCACCCTGGGCGAACTCGCCGGCCTCGTCGGCGTCCGCCCCTGAAGACCGGAGCCCGCCATGTCCGAGCGCCTGATCCGGGCGATGACACGATTCCGGTGGCCGCTGCTGGCCCTGTGGCTGGTGGCCCTGGTGGCGGCCGGAGCCGCCGCCCTGCCGCTGGCCGAACGGCTCAGCGGTGGCGGCTGGTATGTACCCGGCTCCGGGTCGCAGCAGGCGGTCGCCGCCACCCGCTCGGGCTTCGCCGACCGGGGCGCCAGCGACCTGACCCTGGTGGTCAGGGACGAGCGGCACACCGCCGCCGACCCGGCCTTCGCCCAGCGGGTGCACCAGGTGACGGAGCGGGTGACCGGCGACAAACGGCTGCGAACGGTGGGAAGTTACGGCTGGGCCGGCCTGTCCCCCGCCGCCCGCGGCACGTTCCTGGGCAAGGACCGGCACACCGCCATCACCCTGGTCGGGCTGAAGCTGGACGACGGCACGGCCCGGCGGGTACTGCCGGACGTCCAGCGGGAACTGGACCACCGCTACGCCCCACAGGGGCTGCGGGTCTCCCTGGTCAGCGGCGGCACCCTATGGGGCGAGATCAACACCCTCAGCCAGCACGGCCTGCAGAAGGCCGAACTGATCACCTTTCCCCTGCTGTTGGTGATCCTGCTGCTCCTCTACCGGGGGGTGGCCGCCGCGGTGGTCTCCTTTGTGGTCTCGGCCACCGCCATCGTCCTCACCCTGGGCCTGATGTCCCTGCTGGCCCGGCACTTCGAGCTGTCCGTCTTTGTGGAGAACGCGGCCACGATGATCGGCCTCGGGGTGAGCGTGGACTACTCGCTGTTTGTCATCTCCCGCTATGTCGATGAACTCGCCCGGGGCCGCGACCATGACGCCGCGCTCGCCGTCACCCTGCGCACCAGCGGACGGACGGTGGTGTTCTCCGGGCTGATCGTGGTGCTGGCGATGTCCAGCCTGTTCCTGGTGGACCTCAATGTCATCCAGTCGATCGCCCTGGGCATCGTGGTCGTGGTCGCCTTCGCCGTGCTGGCCTCGGTGGCCGTACTGCCCCTGGTGCTACGGCTGCTCGGCGACCGCATCCTGTGGGGGCGGCTGCCCGGCCGGCGCCGCCCGGCCGGGGAACGGGGCCACCGCTGGCGGCAGGCGGCCCGGCAGATCATGCGCCGGCCGGTGCTCTTCCTGACCACCGCCGTCATCGCCATGGCGGCGCTGGCCGCACCCTCGCTGTCACTGCGCACCTTCACCCCGGACGCCCGGATCGTGCCCGGCTCCTCCCCGGTGCGCCAGGGATTCGACGCCATGCGCGAGCAGTTCGGCCCCGGCACCGCCTCACCCCACCAGGTGGTGATCACCTCCCGCACCCCACTCACCGCCTCCCCCGACGCCGGGCCGATCCTGGCACTCCCCGGCCGGCTGGCCGCGCTCCCCCATGTCACCGCCGTCAACTCGCCACTGGACGCCCTGCGCACCGCCGGCCCCGGGCGGCCGTTCGCCGCCCTGGAACCGGCGGCCTTCGCCCGCCTGCCCGGTGACGCCCGCGCCACCGTGGACCACTTTGTCTCGGCCGACCGGCGCACCCTGGTACTGGAGGTCATCGGGGACGACTACGCCTCCGCCGCGCACTCCCGTGCGCTGGTGGCCTCGATGCGCTCACTGGTGAGAAACCTGGACGCACCCGGTCTGCGTATTGTGGTGGGCGGCGAGTCGGCGGAGGGCGTGGACGCCAATGCCGCCATCGAGGACCGGCTGCCCGCGGTGGTCCTGGTGATGCTGGCAGTGATCTACCTCCTGCTGCTGGTCACCTTCCGGTCGGTGCTGCTGCCCGTCAAGGCCATCCTCATCAACCTCCTTTCCCTGGGCGCCACTTATGGCGTCCTGGTGCTGGTCTTCCAGCACACCGCGCTCGCCGGCCCGCTGGGCCTCACCGAGTTCGGCTATCTGCAGAACTTCGTGCCCGTGCTGCTGCTGGCGATCCTGTTCAGCCTGAGCACCGACTACGAGGTCTTCCTGCTGCACCGGATCCGCGAGGAGTTCGACGGCGGGGCGGACAACACCACCAGCGTGGCCGGCGGCCTGGCGCGCACCGCGCCGCTGATCTCCGGCGCGGCGCTGCTGATGGTGGCGGTGTTCGGTGCCTTCGCCTTCACCGGCATCATGCCGATCCAGCAGCTGGGCCTGGGACTTGCCGTGGCCATCGCCCTGGATGCCACCGTCATCCGGCTGGTCGTGGTGCCGGCTGCCATGCAGCTGATGGGCGACTGGAACTGGTGGCTGCCCGGCCGGTCGTCCCGCCCCGCCCCCGCCGTCCGCACCGGGGAACCGGCCGCCCGCCCATAACCACTCCGCTCCCTACGAAAGGAACACACCGCACGTGGATGGCTCCGCACTTCTGCTGTTGCTGCTGAACTTCGGCTTTATCGGCGCGCTGCCGAGGCTCTTCTTCCGCTCGGACGGCCGGTTCAACCTCAAGTGGTGGCTGACCGCCCTGCCGTTCTTCCTCTGCCCGGCGCTGGTCACGGCGGCGGCCGCCCTCGACTGGCAGCCGCTGGTCCCGCATTCCTGGCGCACCGGGCTGACCTTCGCCGCCGTGGTGCTCAATGTGGCCTCGATCGCGCTGATCTTTATGACCCTGGGCACCCATCGCATTCCGCTGGCGCTGTGGCACCAGGAGAACGACGCTCCCCGGCACATCGTGACCTATGGCGCCTACCGCCGGATCCGGCACCCCTTCTACTCCGCCTTCCTGCTCGCCTTTGTCTCCGGGCTGCTGGCCTGGCCGCACTGGTCCACCCTGGCGCTGGCGGTCTACGGCGTGTGCGCGCTGCACGGCACGGCGGTGCGGGAGGAACGGCGCCTGGCCGCCTCGGAGTTCGGCGCCGAGTACCGCGACTACCTCGCCCACACCGGGCGCTTCTTCCCCCGCCCGGGCCGGATTCCGGAGACCGGGCCGCTGGCGGAGACCGCCCCGGCCGGCAAGCGATAGGAAGGCCCGCGCCATGTCGCCTCTTCTCTCCTGGCTGACCGACCCCCACCCCGAGCGCGGTGTGCGCTTCGCCGACGACTCGGACGGCTGGGAGTTCGTCCCTTACCGTGAACTCGCCCGTTCCGCACGGCGGATGGCCGCGGAGATGACGGCGGCCGGGGTGCGCCCCGGCTCCGTGGTCTGCCTGATCCTGCCCAGCGGGCGCTCCTTCCTGAGCGCCTTCTTCGCCGCCTGGGCGGCCGGAGCCACCATCTCCCCGCTGCTGCCGCCCTCCTTCCAGTCGGACGGCGAGTACACCGAATACGTCTCGGGAATTCTCCGGCAGGCCGAGCCCGCCCTGGTGGTCACCGCGGAGGAGTTCGCCCCGCTGGTCGCCCGGGCGATGGCCGAGGCCGGCCGGGCGGACGGACCTTGGACTCCCCGGGAGGGCCCGGTCGCGGCGGCCGACGTCCAGCCGGCCGCCGGAACCGCCCTGCTGCAATTCACCTCCGGCTCCACCGGGGAGCCGCGCGGCGTCCGGGTCTCCTGGGCCAATCTGGCGGCCAACCACGCCGTACAGCGGCGGATGTCGGGCTGGCGGGACGGGGACGGGGTGGCCTCCTGGCTGCCGCTCCACCATGACATGGGCCTGATCGGCTGCTTCCTCTTCCCGGTCGCCGCACAGAGCCCGCTGTGGCTGATGCGGCCGGAACAGTTCATCCGTGACCCCGCCCGCTGGCTGGCCTGCTTCGCACCCGGCAGGGCAGCGCACTCGGCGGCGCCGTCCTTCGCCTTCGCCTATGCGGCCCGGCGGCTGCGGCCGCACCGGCTGGCGGAGCTGGATCTGTCCGGCTGGCGCACGGTGATCATCGGCGCGGAGGTGATCGACCCGGCGGCCCTGGACGCCTTCGCCCGCTTCGCCGCCCCGGCCGGCTTCTCCCCCGACGCCTATCTGCCCTCCTACGGCCTGGCCGAGAACACCCTGGCGGTGACCGGCGCCGACGGCCCGGTGCTGCTGGTACGCCCCGACTGGTCCTCGCTGCGGATGGGCCGGGCGGTGACCATCACCGAGGAGACCAAGCTGGGCGACCGGCCCATCGAGCCGGGATCCGGCTGGCTGGTGGGGCATGGCGCGCCGCATGTGCGGGACGGCATCGGCGTACGGGTCGTCGATGAGGAGGGCCGCCCGCTGCCCGACGGCCGTCTCGGCGAGATCGCGGTGACCGGCACCTCGGTCGCCGAGGGCTACCACGGCGGCCGCGAGGGCGGCGCCACCCGGTTCGCGGGCGGTGAACTGCGCACCGGGGACGCCGGGTTCCGCCATCATGGCGAGCTGTTCGTACTGGGCCGGATGGGAGACAGCCTCAAGCTGCGCGGCCGCAGTGTGTATGTCGACGACCTGGACGCCAAGGTGGCGGCGGCGGCCGGCGTGGCCAAGGACCGGGTGGCGGTGGTCGCCGTCAACGACCGGGGACGGGCCGGTCTGGCCGTCTTCGTGGAGTCGGCCCCCGGCCCCTGGACAGCCGACGTGACCGAGGCGCTCCGGGGTGAGCTGGGCCCCGAGCCCTCACTCACCCTGGTCGCCGGACGGCGCGGCCTGCTCAAGCGGACCAGCAGCGGCAAGCCGCGCCGCCGGCATATGTGGCGGCTGCTGCGGGAGGGGGCGGTGAAGGGGGCGACCGTTATCGGCTAGCGGTGGCGCCCTGCGGCTCCGCCGCCAGGACGCGGAAGTGGGAGTGATCCGGCGCGGGCGGCGCAGCCGTGACCCGCTACCGGGCCAGCTCGGTCAGATGGGCCAGCAGCACCGCCTGGCATGAGGGCGCGCCGAGCACCTCCGGGTGCAGCGCCGCAGCGTGGCCGAGCCCGTCCACCAGCGCGCTCAGCCGCTCGGTCTCCAGCTCGAGGTCGCGTCCCACGCCCAGCGTGCCGCAGTCGTCGAGCCGGGTGAGCACCCGGTGCACCAGCCTTCTGGTGCCCACCGCGGTGTGGTGCGCCAGTTCCGCGAACGCGGGGTTGGTCCGGGCGGCCGCGTTGAAGTCGATGAAGACGGTGACCTCGGCGCGGCGCCGCTCGTCCAGCGGCAGCAACTCGCCCAGCAACTCGGCGGCCAGCCGGAGGCGTTCGGGGCGGTCATGGACGGCCAGGTCGCCGATCCGCTCCACCCGCCGCAGTACCCGTCCGGTGACCCGGTCGAGCATCGACCGCATGGCGAAGTCCATCAACTCCTGCTGGCTGGCGAAGAAATGGCGCAGCGAGCCGATATTGAGTCCGGCCTCGTCGGCGACGGCGCGCAGCGAGGCGCGCTGCAGCCCGTCGCGTACCGCGACCCGGAAGAGGGCGTCCACGACTTCCCGGCGACGGGCTTCCGCATCCACGAGCTTGGGCATGCCCCCTTTTCTATCACGACCGTGATAAATTATTTTGGCATCACACCCGTGATAGAAAAACTGTGGCCGGGAGGGCACATGGAGACCTATCTCAACCTCATGCTCATCAGGTTCGGCCTGCTGGCCGGCGGCCTGGTGGTGCTGGCCCTGGCCGTCTTCGCGGTGGCCCTGACCCTCAAGCGCCGCGGCCGGCTCGACCAGGCCCGCCGCTATGCGGACCCCGCGGCCCGGGCGGCGCTGCGGATGATGGCCGAGCGCCTGGAGAACGGCCGCCGGGGCGGCCGGCGATGACCCTCCACCACCTGGTAGTGGACCTGGCGATCAAGGCCGTCATCGTGGTGGTGGCACTGATCGCCCTCGCCACCGGCATGGCGGTGATCTGGCGGCGGGCGGGCCGGCGTCACGACTGACCGCGCTTCAGCTCACCGCGTACCGGGCCACATACTCCGCGAAGGGCTCGATCCCGGCCGCCGCCCGCAACTCGTCCATACGCTCCGGCTCCTGGCAGGGCCAGGGAACCGGAGCGCCGTCGCGCACCCCGGCGATCTGGGTCCCACAGATCTGCGGATGCCCCTCGTTGACCAGCACCCGATCCCGGAGGAAGGCCAGTTGGCGCGGATCGGCCGCTTCCGATTCCGCCATCAGCCGTAGCGCCCGGCGCTGCACCTCCAGCTGGCGGTCAGCGTGCTGGGCGATCAGCCAGGCGGAGCGGGCGGCGTCCGCACCGACCAGCCCGGCCGTGGGCCAGCCATACCGGTCCATGATCTCGTTCAGCCGGTCACCGTGCCGCGCCGTGAGCCGGCGCCAGGCCAACTGATCCGCCGGCTCCGGACTGTTGGCGCCCGCGGCGGCGCCGTGGTCCGCCTCGGCCATGGCCATGAGCTCCTCGGCCAGGGCGGCCGCTTCCCCTGCTGTCATGTCCGTTCCCTCACTTGCCCGTTGCTCCGTTTCCGGCTCCATCAGGCTAGGTGCGGCCGGACCACCTCAAGATCATTCGCAGGCATGGCGACAGAGCCGGTTTTTTGCCGATAAACTGTTCTGGCAGCAGGGCGAGTTATGCGATGCGCGGAACGCGGACCCTGAACCAGCGTTGGACGGCCGCTCGCAGTTCGGCCAGCTCGCCCGTGTCGGGGCGGGGTGAGCGGCAGGCCCAGGCCACATAGCCGTCGGGGCGGATCAGCAGGCCGGTGAGGCCGGCCGAGCCGCCGCCCTGCGCGATGACGATGTCGAGAGCGTCCTGCCCGTCCGTCAACACTGCTGCCACCGCCCCGTCCCCGGTCAGGTCGATGAGCAACGGCCGGGCGTTCCTGGCGAGTTCGGCGAGCCGGACCTTCCCTGCCCCGGTGATCAGCTCCAGCTCCGGTGCGAAGTAGCCGACCGCGGGGTGGGGGTCGGTGATGCCCATGTCGTAGCGGACATCGGTGCCCGCGGTGAGGTCGGCGAGGTGCTGGACGACCTGCTTGTGGTCGAGCAGCTCGGTGAAGAGTTCGCGCAGGGCGGTGGTATCGCTCCCTGGTGCGGTGAGCGCGGACTGCGCCTCGGCGTTGAGCACCATGCGGCGGGCGGCCTGCCGGCGCTCGGTGTCATAGGTGTCGAGCAGGCCCGGCGGGGCGGTGTCACGCAGCGCCGCGGCGAGCTTCCAGCCGAGGTTGACGGCGTCCTGCAGACCGAGGTTCAGCCCGGGGCCGCCGCCGGAGGCATGGACATGGGCGGCGTCGCCGACCAGGAAGACCCGGCGGTCGCGGAACCGGTCGGCGACCCGGGTGTTGCCGCCGGTCAGCCGTCGCAGCACATGCGGGCCCGCTCCGTCCGGCGGGCCGAGTGGCAGGTCAACTCCGAGGACCCGACGGATACTTGCTCGCATCTCGGCCAGGGTCATCGGCTCGTGCGTGGCCGGCTGGTCCCACTCGGTGGTGCTGACCAGCGGCGGCTGGCCGGGGAACGGCGCGTAGGAGAAGCCGCCCTGGTCGGTCCGGTGGGGCAGGAAGGGCAGGACCGGCCCATGGCCGGGAATCGTCAGGGCGCCGCCGACCGGGTCAAGCCACTCGGCCGGGACGGTGGCGTGGGCAGAGCGGTTGGTGCGGCGGTCGTAGCTGACACCGGGAAAGGCGATCCCGGAAAGCTTGCGGATCACGCTGTGCGCGCCGTCCGCGCCGACCACATAGCGGGCGCGGAGCCGCTGATCGCCGTCGGGCCCGCTGACCTCCAGGGTGACGGCGTCCTCGCCCTGGGTGATGGCACTGACCCGGTGACCGCGCCGCAGGTCGGCGCCGAGAGCGCGGGCGCGCTCCTCCAGGACCTCGACGATACGGTGCTGCGGGACCGCCAGCCCGAAGACCGGACTGGCCTCCAGCAAACCGAGGTTGAGGCCCATGGCGGCGAACATGAAATAGGCGGAGTTCGGCAGCGGGGGCGTGGGACTGCCACCGAGCGGCTCATAAAGGCCGCGGTGGTCGACCATGCGCACCACCTGCCCCAGCAGGCCGTTGGCCTTGGGCTCCGTGCTCGGCTGGAGGAGCTGCTCCAGCACGATCGGGCGGATGCCGGCCAGGCTCAGTTCGCAGGCCAGCATCAGCCCGTTCGGGCCGCCTCCCACAATGATCACGTCGGCTATCACGGTCGGATCTCCTTGATGCGAACGGGAAAGGACGGCATCGCCAGGCGAGTCGGCCGCCGCTCGTCGTTACGGAACGGGCAGGCCGGCGGCGAGTTACTCAAAGACCTGAGCCAGGACCGCGCCGAGCGGCATGGATTCGTCGGCGCGCAGGCTGTGCTCGACGGCCACCGCACTGCCAGCCGCGACCAGCCTCGGGTAGATGTCACGCTCGGCGTCGGTGCCGGTGCGCCGCGCAACGGCCTTGGCCAGCACTTGCTGGGCGGCCGCGTTGGCCTTGACGATCTCACCGGCCAGCGCGGGTTCGGCCAGCATCAGCCGCACCCCCTCGCGCCAGCGCTCGTTCTGCGGCGCGGAGCCCTCCGGCGGTACGAACTGGCCCAGGACAGCGTGGCGCAGCGAGTCCCACAGCGGTTCGCCGGCCGGACGCTCGAGCAGGTCGTCGGCCACCTGGAGCATCCGCTCCAGGTGGCCGGCGGCGATCGCCTCGGCCTTGCCCGCGAAGTAGTTACGAAAGGTGCGGACGGAGACATTGGCCTCGGCGGCGATCTGCTCAATGGTCACATCGGCCCAGCCATGCAGGACGCACAGCCGGATCGCCGCCTGGCTCAGCGCGACCCGGGTCTGCCGCTTCTTGCGCTCACGGAGTCCGGGCTGACCGGTCGTGCGGGGCTCGTCTGCGGGTGCCATACGGGCATCGGGCAAATTTTGCCGATACGGCAAGTATTGCGCCTACTGTGGGCCGGGCCGGACAGCCGTGCGCGCCTTGAGTCGGGACGCGGGCGCCACCGCCTCGCCCGATACGCTCCAATCGGACGCGACAGCAGTGAGCAGTGCCACCCCGTGCGGCAGGGTGCGCCTCCCACGGCGCGATAAGCCCCTTGCCACGCAGTCGAATTGGCCAGATCCCCCCTACCGGACATGGGCGACCTGCCGCTTACTGGCATTAACGCGCAAAACTGGCTATTCGGCTGGTTTGCGATAAAAGGGAGAACGTCATGTCTCCAACCGGCACCATCGTCGATCTCTCCACCAGTCCCCCGGCCCAGCCCAACGCGTACTACACCGGCCTGGGCCAGGAGCTGCATGTGGTCGACGCGCGCTTCCTCGGCCCACATGTCACCGGCGACTACCTCACCATCTCCAGCAACCCCAGCTTCGACGGCTGGGCTGTCACCGTCGACAACATCGACATCTTCAGTGCCGACTTCGCCAAGACCGGCAACCTGTCCCAGGCCGTGAACCTCAACGGCAGCCAAGTCGGCGAAATCCAGCAGGAGTTGCTCACCACTCCGGGCCACCGCGTCACGGTCAAGCTTCGAGCCGGCCACAACACGGGCGGGATGTACAACAAGGACGCGCTGTTCTGGATCCAGGTCAACGGAAACCCCGCCACCCGTGTCACCTACAACCTCGGCGCGCTCGCCGATCTCGTCGACCAGCCCGGCAAACAGAACTACTGGCACGAGGTGACGTACCAGTTCAGCGCCGAAGGGCATGACGTCGTGCAGTTCCATGGCGATCCCGACGGAGGAGCCTACGGGGCGATCCTCACGGAGGTCCGCGCCTATCAGGCGGCAGTCTGAGTGAGCCCGACGGGCGGTGGCCAAGCGGCGCTGTTCGCGGCACCGAACGGATCCGGCATGATGCCGGGCGGACCTCCAGTGCGGCCGCCCGACGCGGCGAGGCCGGTGCGGGATGGCCACCGGCGGCGGCCCATGCAAGACGCACCGGGATCAAGAGCCCGGCCCTGGCCAGGAATCCCTCCTCCTGGAGATGCCTGAGCCAGGGCCGGAGCCGGACTATGCGGCGCCGGTGCCGCCCGCCCTGGCGGCGCGGACCCTGAACCTCGGCTGAGGGGCCGTCAGTGTGGCAGCTCCGCGACGGGACGCGCCCGCCGCGCCACGCCGGCGCGGCTACCGGCCGCTCCGCGCCGGGTCGTTGGGTCCCTGGCAAGGGTGCGAAGGAGCACAAGTCCACTGACCCGGCGGCGGGCCGGAGAGCATGGGATCCGAGGCGCCAACCATGAGGAGCCCACCATGACCTCTCTGCCCCGGCCCGTGATCGACGCCATGGCCGCCCGTGCGATGCGCATGCACCACATGCTGTGGCACATCTCGCGCAATGAGTGGGCCGGCCTCTCGCCCGGCCGGCGGCAGGTGTTCCGCGACCACGGCTGGGATCCGCCCCGCCCGGCCCTGACGGGCGGGGATGCGCCGCGGCCCGAGCTCGACAACGGCTCGGGCGAGGACTTCCTCTATATGCACCGGCAGATGATCGCCGGGGTCAATGCGATCCTTGCCCGGCTGGCCGATCCCCGGTATCCGCGGGTGCGGGGCTGGCGGGTCATCCCGGCGCCCGGCGACACCGGGTATCCGGTTCCGCCGGCCTTCGAGGTGCCCGGAGACCCGGACACCACCGGTGCCATCGACAGCGCCAAGAGCGCGGCGTCATACGCCCAAATCATGCGGTGGCAGGGCGACTTCACGGATCCGTCGGCGCTGCGCACCATGTCACTGGGCCGGCTCGGGGCGAGTATCGAATTCACCATTCACAACCGGATGCATCTGCGCTGGGCGGCCCGACTGCCCGCCTACCGCCCGGACGGCGACCCCTTCGCCGTCGATCCCCGCTGGGACGATCCCGGCTACGACTGGCTCGCCGACTTCTACTCCTCCCATGTCAACCCGGTGTTCTGGAAGCTCCATGGCTGGGTGGACGCCCGGATCGACGGCTGGATGTCGGCCCACAGTCGAACGGGCCCCGTGCCCTGGAGCTTCAGCCCGCCCTGGACCGGCCCCATGGCACACCCCCAGCACTCGGTGACCGGACTCGCCCTCCGGGCCCGCCCGGGGAGCGCCGAGGCCGCCGCGCTCGCCGCGCACCTGCGCAACCTGGAAGCGGCCATGGACGATCTGAGGCACGCGGGGGTCCGGGTGCGCACGCCCTCGTTCCGGACCTTCGGCAGCTGAGACAGGCGGCCTTGCCCGGGGCGGGCGCCAACCTGCCGCCGTGCGCCCCGACTTGCCGCGACGGGACACCCCGGCGCCGGAGGCGGTAGGCTCGCCTCCGCTCATCGCCGTCCGCTGGAGAACCATATGCACAACTGGGACCGGACCCTCACTCTGGCGGGCATCGGCCACCCGTCACTGCGGGCGGACTACACCCGCCAACGCGATCTGGTCGCCGCCTACCGGCGGCACGCCTACGCCGCCGTGCGGCTGCTGCTGCCCGCCGCCCTGGTCCCGCATGTCATCGCCGCCACCGCGTTTATGCACCGCACCGACACCCTGCTGGACCGGGCCGAGGACGAGGGGGTCTCCTGGGCGCGCTGGGAGAAGGAGGTCCGCGCCGCGCTGGCCACCGGTGACACCACCGACCCGGAGCTCCGGCCGCTGCTGCACACCCTCTCCGTGCATCCCGCGCTGCGCGGCCCTATCGAGGACTTCCTCACCGGGGCGTCCCTGGACCGGGAGTTCACCGGTTTTCCCGATGAGGCGGACTACCAGCGCTATGTGGACGCCTACTCGCTGCCCGCCTTTATGCTGATCGCCTCCCTGCTGCTGGCGCCGGACGCCGACCCCCTGGCCGCCCGTCAGCTGTGCCGGGCCTATATCGACGGCAGTCAGCGCCTGGACTTCGTCAACGACCTGGCCGAGGACCTGGGTTCGGGCCGGCTCACCCTGCCGGTGACCACGCTGGCCCGGCATGGCGTCAGCCGGGAGGACCTGGAGCGGGGCCGGGACACGGCCGGCGTCCGGTCCCTGCTGCGGACTCTGCTGGAGCAGGCGCGCGGTGATCTGCTGGCCGCCCGGCCGCTGGTCCGCCTGGCTCCGCCGGCCAACCGGGCGTTCGTCCGGGCGGTGATCGAGCTGGAGGTGCGTACCGCCGACGCGGCTCAGGCCAAGGACGTTGCGCTGCTGGGCGGTTCGGCACGGCCGCCGGTGCTCACCGCGCTCCGGGTGCTCTACCGGGAGTACGCCCGGCGCGGCCGCTGACCGCCCCGGTCCGCCCGCCGTCCGGTCACCGGGCCGTCAGGGCGGCGAAGCGGGCGGGGTCGATATTGCCGCCGCTGACCAGGACGCCCACCCGCCGGCCGCGCAGTTGCCCGGCCATGGTGCGCAGCGCGGCCAGGCCCAGGCATCCGGTGGGCTCCACCACGATCTTCATCAGGGTGAAGAACATCCGCATGGCCTCGATGAGTTGGGCGTCGGTGGCGGTGAGGATCTCGGGGGCGGCCCGGCGCAGCAGGGTGAAGGGCAGGGTGCCCAGATGCTCGGTCTGTGCTCCGTCGGCGATGGTCCGGGGGATGTCTATGCGCACGATGCGTCCCTCGCGGAGGGATCTCCGTCCGTCGTCGCCCGCCTCCGGCTCGACGCCATAGAGCGTGCAGCGCGGTGCCAGTGCCCCGGCGGCCAGGGCGGTTCCGGAGAGCAGTCCGCCGCCGCCGAGCGGGACGAAGAGGGCGTCCAGTTCGCCTGCCTCCTCGAAGAGTTCCTTGGCGGCCGTGCCCTGCCCGGCGATCACATGGGGGTGGTCGAAGGGCGGGATCAGGGCCAGTCCCCGTTCGGCGGTCAGCGTCCGGGCGATCTCCTCCCGGTCCTCGGTGTAGCGGTCGTAACTGATGATGTGCCCGCCATAGCCCCTGGTGGCCGCGACCTTGGCGGCGGGGGCGTCATGGGGCATCACGATGGTGGCGGGAATGTCCAGGAGCTGGGCGGCCAGTGCCACGGCCTGGGCATGGTTTCCGGAGGAGTAGGCGACCACTCCGGCACGGCGCTGTGCGGCGGAGAGCCGGCAGAGCGCGTTGTAGGCGCCACGGAACTTGAAGGCACCCATGCGCTGGAAGTTCTCGCATTTGAACAGTACTTGGGCACCCAGCTCGGCGTCGATCAGCCGGGAGTGCAGTACGGGGGTGCGGTGGGCGTGCGGTGCGATGCGGCCGGCGGCGTCGAGGACGTCCTGGTAGGTCGGCGGGGCGGACACTGCTGCCTCCTTGTCGGGGACGACGGGGCGTCAGACTTTACCGCTTCTTGGCGGATGGACCTCCCCCGATCATCTTTGGACTGTGCAAATCTTTCTCGTCTCAAGGTGTTCGGAGGCGCCGGGAGGAGGCGGGTTGGGTGACGATGCTCCTCGACCGCGACATCGTCTGCGCGGTACTCGAATCCAGGGAACATCCGCTGCGGCGTTTCGATCTGGTCCTGGAGGTGTTCTGGGCCGCCGGCTATGACCGCGAGGTCTACCGCACCGTGTACGACCTGCCGGAAACCCAGGCCGCACTGGCCCGGTTGGTGGACCGGATGCGCCGGGAGGGCACCTTGGTACTGCTCTCGGACACCGGCTGGCGGCAGTTGCTGGGCGGCGCCTTCCAGCCCGGGCTCGTCACTCATGGCCACCGTGGGAGGTACTGGTACGCCACCGCGGCGCAGCACACCCGCTGGCGGCGGGCCGTCGCCGGGCGGCAGGCGCGTATCGCGGCGATCGCCGACCGGCTGAAAGCCGGCGCCGGGGCCGAGTTGCTGGCCCATGCCCCGTCCGATCTCGCCTTTCTGCTCTCCCTGGTCCAGCGGGACCATCCGGCCGGGAACGCGGAGCCAGGTCCTCGTTATGAGGCGGCGGGAGCCACCCAGCCCAGCGGGTAGAGCCCCAGTCCCTCGGCGGCGGGCTCACCGCCCGCCTCCGCGAAGGCCGTCAACGCCTCGACCAGGGCCTGCCGTTGGGCCGGCAGCAGGCGCCCCACGATCCCGGTGATCTCCTCGCGGCGCCGGGAGGTGACCTCCCCGACCAGCCGGCTGCCGTCCGGGGTGAGCCGCAGTACGGTCTCCCGGCGGTTGTCGGCGTTGACCTGCCGGGAGACCAGTCCGGCGGCGATCAGCCGGTCGATCATGCGCATCGCGGTGGAGGGGTTGACGCCCAGTAGCTCCGCCACCGTCACCAGATTGACGGCGCCATGGGTCGACAGGACGACCAGCAGCCGGAACTGCGGCAGGGTCACCTTGTCCTCGACTGCGGCGAGCGAACGCGCGGAGACCGCCACCAGCAGTCGTGAAGCGGTGAGCACCGCATGGGTCACCGCATCGACATCGTCCGTTCCTTGGACGGGGCGCGCACGATTGGCCATGCCTCCCTTTCTACCGTCTCGCGCTCTCCTCCCAAGGACCTTTGCGGATGACGGACCACGGCCCCTGGGGGCGGTCCGGGAACCGTCCGGTCCCGTTGCACGGCCTAACGGGAGGTGTAGGTCAGGCAGTCCGCTGTCTCCCACACCGTCCCCACCGTGATGCCGGGCGCCTGGCACTCCAGGTCCATGTTGTAGCGGCAGCCGGACATCTTGCACGCGCCCACCCGGCCGACGGCCGAGGCGTCCCCGCCCTTGCCGGGGTAGCTGAAGAAGGTGTCACAGTGGGCGTGCCGGGAGTCTCCGACGGTGATGGCCAGGGCGTGACAGTTGCTGTCCTGGTTGTAGGCGCATTCGGTGACCTGGCAGACGGTCACCTGCGGCATGTCCACGGCATTCCTCCCGGTACGGCGGTATGGCGTTCGGCGCCCGATCCCTTCCTCCGGTGACCGGCGGGGACACCGGTTGCCGGGCCGGTTCACCCGGCCAGTCGGCGTCCGGGGTAACGCCGTCCCTGGCGGGCCGCGGGTACGGTCGGCGGCGCCGGCGCCGGGGAGCACCTCACCGGAGGAGCCGGCCGTGGGGGTGTCCCCGGACCGGCCGCTGCCCGTGCCGTGCCTCACCCCGCCGCGTCGCCGCGCGCCCGCCGCCAGGCCGAATCGGCCAGCATCCGCAGCCCGTTGAGGCCCACGATCACCCTGGAGCCCTCGTGTCCGGCCACCCCGAGCGGCAGCGGGAGTTCCCCGGCGAGGTCCCAGACGACCAGGGTGGTGATGAACACCGAGGCGATCACCAGGTTCTGCACCACCAGCCGGCGGGCCCGCCGGGAGAGGGCCACCAGGGCGGGCACGGTGGTGAGTTCATCGCGGACGATGACGGCGTCGGCGGTCTCCAGGGCGAGGTCGGACCCGGCGCGGCCCATGGCGATGCCGGTATGCGCGGCGGCCAGCGCCGGGGCGTCATTGACGCCGTCACCGACCATCAGCACCCGGTGTCCGGCCGCGGCCAGTTCGCCGATCGCCGCCACCTTGTCCTGCGGCAGCAGCCCGGCGCGGACCTCGCCGATGCCTGCCTCGGCGGCCGGCCGGGCGGCGGCGCGCGGGTTGTCACCGGTGACCAACACCGGGGTGGCGCCGGTCAGTTCGGTGAGGGCGCTGACCGTGGCGGCGGCCTCGGCGCGCAGCCGGTCGGCGATGCCCAGCACCCCGGCCGGGCTGCCGTCCAGCAGCACCAGGACCGCGGTGCCGCCCTCGTCCTCCAGGCCGGCCACCACCCCGGCGACGGGGAGCTCGCGGCCGCCCGGCAGCCGGGCGGGGCTGCCCACCGTCACCGTCCGGCCGTCGACGGTGGCGGTGACCCCGGTGCCGGGGGTGGCGGTGAAACCGGTCACCGTGGGCACCGGCAGCGCCCGGTCGCGGGCCGCGGCCACGATGGCGCGGCCCAGCGGATGCTCGCTGGGGTGTTCGGCCGCCGCGGCCAGGGTGAGCAGGGTGTCCTGGTCCAGGCCCGCGGCGGGCAGCGGGTGGATCCCGGTGACGCGCGGGGTGCCCTCGGTCAGGGTGCCGGTCTTGTCCAGGGCCACCCGGTCGATCTGGCCGATCCGCTCCATCACCACGGCGGACTTCACCAGGACGCCGTGCCGGCCGGCGTTGGCGATGGCGGACAGCAGCGGTGGCATGGTCGCCAGCACCACCGCGCACGGGGAGGCGACGATCATAAAGGTCATCGCCCGCAGCAGGGTGGGCCGCAGGGCGGCCCCGAACAGCAGCGGCAGCACGAACAGGGCCACGGTGGCGGCCACCATGCCCAGCGAGTAGCGCTGTTCGACCTTCTCGATGATCAGCTGGGTGGGCGCCTTGGTCTCGGAGGCTTCCTCGACCATGGCCACGATCCGGGCGATCACCGAGTCCGCGGGATCGCGCTCGACCTTCACCCGCAGCGCCCCGGTGCCATTGAGGGTGCCGGCGAACACCTCGTCACCGGGTTCCTTGAGCACCGGCAGCGGTTCTCCGGTGATGGTGGCCTGGTCCACCTCTCCGGTGCCGTCCAGCACCCGGCCGTCGGCGCCGATCCGCTCGCCCGGCCGGACCAGGATGACGTCCCCGACCGCCAGCCCGGCGCCGGCGACGGTGGTCTCCGTACCGTCGTCGGCGATGCGGGTGGCGGTGGCGGGCGCCAGGTCGAGCAGCCCGCGTACGGAGTCGGCGGTGCGGGCGGTGGCGATGGCCTCCAGGGCGCCGGAGGTGGCGAAGATGACGATCAGCAGGGCGCCGTCCAGCACCTGCCCGATCGCCGCCGCCCCGATCGCCGCGACCACCATCAGCAGGTCGACGTCCAGGGTCTTCTCCCGCAGCGCCCGCAGGCCCGCCCAGCCGGGCTCCCAGCCGCCGGTGAGATACACCAGCGCGTACAGCGGGCCCCAGGCCCAGGCCGGGGCGCCGAGCAGCTGCAGCGGCAGCGCGATCAGGAACAGCCCCACGGCGGCGGCCGCCCACCGGGCTTCGGGCAGGGTGAAGATCCGGGTGCGGCGGCGGGGCGTCACCACTTCCCGCACGGCATCGGGCACCGTGGCAGGCCGGCTGAGGGTGGAGGTCATCGCAGCGGTGATCCTTCGTTCGCATGCGGGTGGGAGCGGGGTGGGAACGGGTCCGACTCCCGACACCATACAGGAACACATGAACATTGATTCATGCATTCATTCCGGCCGGTAACATGAACGCATGGGTCATGGAGCCACTCCCGCGAAGCACGCCGTCCCGCATATGCGCCTGGACGCGGCCAACGCCGCCAGGGTGGCCAACACGCTCCAGGCCCTGGCCACGCCTTCCCGGCTGCTGATCCTGGCCCGCCTGCGCGAGGGCCCGCTGCCCGCCACCGAACTGGCCGTCGAGGTCGGCATGGAGCAGTCCGCCTGCTCCCACCAACTGCGCCTGCTGCGCAATCTGGGCCTGGTCACCGGCACCCGCAAGGGTCGCTCGGTGGTCTACACCCTCTACGACAACCATGTCGCCGAACTCCTCGACCAGGCGCTGTACCACGTGGAACACCTGCAACTGGGCCTGTCCGACGCGCCCGTGACGGAGCAGGCATGACCCACCGCCCCCGCCGGGACGGCGAACTCTCCTCCGTACTGCGTCGGTTGGACGGCGCACCGTACAGCCGCTACAAGTCGCTGACCGGCCGCTGGCCCGCCCCCGGCCACCAGCTGGAGATGGTCCGGGCCCAGGCGGACCCCTTCGCACCGCCCGCCCGGCTGGCCCTGCACATCCCCTCCGCCATCGCCGGCTTCCCGCCCGAGCTGTGGCGGACGCCGCTGCGACGGCGTGCCCTGGCCGGCTTCCTGGCCCGGCGGGCCGCCGCCGAGGCCGGGCCCGGGATCCTGGTGGACGCGGGCGGCCAGGAGGTGCTGGACCGGGCCTCCTGCCAGATCGGCGGACCGGACGCGGCCGACCCCGGTTCGGTGACCCTGCGGCTCAACGCGCCCCTGCCCGGCCCCAGGCGCCGGGTGGACGGCCGCGCCGCCGAGGAGCTGCTGTGCCACCGCCTGCCCCGGCTGGCCGAACGCGCCCTGCGCCACCAGGCGTTGGACACCGCCGCGCTCCAGCGCTTCATCCACACCGTGGAGGACTCCTGCGCCTTGCGGGAGGCGCTGCCCGGCCTGGGCCTGGTCGCCTTTGTGGCCGACGGCGCCGTACTGCCGCGCCGCAGCGGGGTGGACGACCGGATGGCCACCGGACCGGGCGTGGTCCCCTTCCGCTCCCCCGAGAAACTCCGCCTGACCGTGGAACTGCCGCATGCGGGCCGGGTGCCGGGCATGGGTGTGCCGGAGGGCGTCACCCTGGTCGTCGGCGGTGGTTTCCATGGCAAGTCCACGCTGCTGCGCGCGCTGGAGAGCGGAATCCACGACCATGTGCCGGGCGACGGACGGGAGTTGGTGGCCGCCCGGCCCGACACCGTGAAGGTCCGTGCCGAGGACGGCCGCCGGGTCGAGCGGGTGGATCTGCACGCCTTTGTCAGCCACCTGCCCACCGGTCAGGACACGGCGGACTTCCGCACCGACAACGCCTCCGGCTCCACCTCGCAAGCGGCCTCCATGGTGGAGGCGGTGGAGGCGGGCGCCCGGGTGCTGCTGGTCGACGAGGACACCGCGGCCACCAACCTGATGATCCGGGACGCCCGGATGCAGGCGCTGGTCGCCAAGGACCGGGAGCCGCTCACCCCGTTCGTGGACCTGGTCCGCTCCCTGCACCGCGACCACGGGGTCTCCACGGTGCTGGTGATGGGCGGCTCGGGCGACTATCTGGAGATCGCCGACCGGGTGCTGATGATGGACGGCTACCGGCCCTCCGATGTGACCGCCCGGGCCGGAGAACTGGCCGCGGTACCCACTGGCCGGCGCCCCGAGGCGGACGCCTTCCCCGCCGTGGCGCACCGCAGGCCCGACCCGGCGTCGGTGAACGGCACGGCTCGCGGCCGGGTACGGATCGCCGCCCGTGGCACCGACGCCCTGGTCTTCGGCGAACACACCGTGGACCTGCGGGCCGTTGCGCAGCTGGCCGACTCCCCGCAGGTGGTGGGCGTAGGGCACGCCCTGGCGCTGCTGGTGCGCGAGGGCCACCTGGACGGCAGACGCACCCTGGCCGCCGCCCTGGATCTGCTGGACGGCCAACTCGCCCTCGGTGTGGGCCCCTTGCTGTCGGTACGCGACGAGGACTTCGCCCTCCCCCGCCGCTTCGAGGTCGCCGCGGCCCTCAACCGCCTGCGGACACTGACGGTCGGCCGCGACCGCTGACGGACCCGCCCCCGGAGCCTGGACGGTCCGCGTCTCGCGGTTCGCCAAGAGGGCCGACGCCCTCCGGCGTCACACCGGGCCCTCCGGCTCCGGGCCCGTCTGGCAGCCGGGGCACCAGTAGGCAGGCCGCTCCCACCCGGGCGGTCCCTGGCCTGCCACCGCGATGGCGGTGCCACAGCGGCGGCAGGGGCGGCCGGCCCGGCCGTACACCCACAGATGGTGATCGGGCCGCCGGTCGGCGGTAGTGATACGGGCGGTGCGGGCCTTGTTCACTTCCAGCAGCTTCCCGGCGAGCGATGCCATCCGTTCCGGCCGTGGCACCCGGTCCACCGGCAGCCAGGGCGTCACCCGCAGCAGGAAGCACAGCTCCGACTTGTAGACATTGCCTACGCCCGCCAGATTGCGCTGGTCCAGCAGGGCCTCCCCGACGGCCCGGCCGGGCTCGGCGAGCAGACGGCGGGTGGCCTCGGCCGGGTCCCAGTCCGGGCCCAGCGGGTCGGGGCCGAGGTGGCCGACCACGGAGTCCTCCTCGGCGGTGCGCAGCAGTTCCAGGGTGGGCAGCCGGTAGCCGAGGACGGTGTGGGCGGCGGTGCCGAGCACGGCCCGCAGCTGGTGCTCCGGCCCGCCTCGCCGGCGTTCACCGGCGGCCCGGATCCGCCAGGAGCCGTCCATGCCGAGGTGCGAGTGCAGGGTGAACCCGCCCTCGACGCGGATCAGCAGATGCTTGCCGCGCGAGATCACCCCGGTGACTTCCCGGCCGGTGAGGTCCACCGTGGCCAGCGCGGGCACCCTCAGATCGCAGTGGACCAGCCGCTGCCCGGTCAGCACCCGGTCCAGCTCCCGTGCGGCGCGCCAGACGGTGTCCCCTTCGGGCATCCGGTCACTCCTCGGCGGGGATCAGCACCGCCATGCCCTGGTGGCTACCCGACCTGCTGCCGGATGATGTCCTCCAGCGACCCCTGCGGGATCTCCCCGGCCGGGGTGAGCTTGTCCACGGCCTGGGGCAGCGCCTCGGCGAGGCGGTCCGCCGTCTGCTCCGGGGAGAGGCCGGACTGCTGTGCCACATGGTTGAGCACCTGGTCCGGCACGGCCTGGGCGATGTCCGGGCCGCCGACCGGCTGGTTGCCGCCGGTGCTCACCCAGGACCGGGTCTGCTCGCCCAGCCCGCCCTCGTTGAGTTCCTGGATCAGGCCCTCCAGCGATTCCCCGCCGCCGCTGCCCAGCGCGCCCAGCAAGGATCCGAGAAGGCTGCCGCCGGATTGACCGCCGCTCTCGCCGAGCAGCCGCTCCAGCAGACTTCCCAGGTCAGATCCGGCCATGACGGCTTCCTTCCTACGGCAGTGGCACTTGAACGCATGGTCGCATCGTGGGCACCCACTGTCATGTGGAGCCGGTCCCGCCGGCTTGCCGGCCGCCCGCCCGGGGAAGGCCGATGGACAACCGCAGCCATCGCCCCATGAGAGGTGCACCGCCCATGACTCCCCGCGCACCGGCGGCCTGGCCGCTGGTCGGCCATCTGCCCCGGTTCGGCCGGGATCCCCTGCGCTTCCTCCGCTCCCTGCCGGTCCACGGCGAGCTGGTTGAAGTCCGGCTGCCCGGGCGGCGGGTGTTTGTCCTCTGCCACCCGGAGGCGGCCCGCCGCGCGCTGGCCGACGGACGGACCTTCGACCGCACCGGCCCGCTCTTCGACCGCGTCCGCGCGGATATGGGCAACGGCCTGGCCACCTGTCCCTACGCCGAGCACCGCCGGCAGCGTCTGCTGCTGCGGCCGGCCTTCCACCGGGAACGGCTGGACCACTATGCCGTGGTGATGCGCGAGGAGGCCGAGGCGCTGCTGGGGCGCTGGCGCCACGGGCAGGTGATCGACGTGGTGGCGGCCATGTTCGGGCTGACCGTCTCGGTGGCGGTGCGGACGCTGTTCTCCGCCCGGGCCGACGCGGCCACCACCGCCGCGCTCCGGCGCTGCCTGGACGTCTATCTGCGCGGTTCCTACACCCGCACCCTGCTGCCGCTGTCCGCCGCCTTGCCCACCCCCGCCAACCGCCGCTTCGAGCGGGCGCTGGCCCAGTGGCGGCATTACGTCCGGCAGATCATCGCCGAGGCGCGGCGGCGGCCCACCGAAGGGCCGGATCTGCTGTCCGCCCTGCTGGAGGCCCGTGACGACGCCCAGAGCGGGCTGAGCGAGGAGGAACTGGCCGACCAGATCGCCGTGCTGGTACTGGCCGGTGCCGAAACCACCTCGGCGGCGCTGTCCTGGACCTGGCACCTGCTGGCCGCCCATCCTCGGGCCGAGGCGGAACTGCACGCCGAGGTGGACTCCGGCCGGCGCGACCCGGCGGCTCTGGAACACACCCACCGGGTGGTGAAGGAGTCCCTCCGCCTCTATCCGCCGGCCTGGGCCATCCCGCGCACCATCACCCAGGAGACCGTGCTGGCAGGCCACCGGCTGCCGGCCGGGGCCACTCTGGTGTTCAGCCCCTATGTGCTGCATCACCGGCCCGACCTGTTTCCCGGGCCGGAGCGCTTCCGCCCGGAGCGGTGGCTGCCGGGCGCAATGGACCAGCCGGCCCGGGCCGCGTTCCTGCCCTTCGGCGCCGGGCCCACCCGGTGCATCGGCGAGTCCTTCGCGCTCACCGAGACCACCGTGGCCCTGACCGCCATCGCGGCCCACTGGCGGCTGCTGCCGCTGCCGGGCCGCCCGGTCCGCCCGGCGGCCCGCAGTGTGCTGGCGCCCAGGACGCTGCCGATGCGGCTGGCCCTCAGAGGAACAGCAGTGTCGTCGGGCCCTTGATCTCCTCAACTCCCTTGTGTGAGGCGCAGTCCAGCAGATTGAGGGTGCCCTGCAGGCCGGGCGAGGCCACCGGCCTGCCCCGGTACTTCCCTTCCACCACGGTGCCCTCGACCAGCGCCACCGTCTCCCCGGCCACCGGCTGCACCAGGTTCCGCCTGGTGTAGAGGATTTTGCTGTGCTCACCGGTGTTCCAGGTGACCCACTCCACGGCCGTGCTGGAGACCGACAGACAGCTGGTCTCCCCGGCGCCCTTGATCACCGATTGGGCCGAGGTGACCCGGGGGTCGGTGCCCGAGCAGAGATAGCCCGCCGCGCCGCCGATGCTTGAGTGCCTGGTCCGCAGCGTCAGCCCGGGCTCGAAGCGGATGGTGGCGCTGCCCGCGCAGGTGAGCGTCGGGCGGTCGGGGTCTCCCCCATGGGCCGAGGCCGACGGCACGGCGGGCCAGGCCAGCAGAGCCGAGGCCAGAGCCGCACTTCCCAGAGCCCGGAACGCCCGGAACCAGGAACGCTTCATTTCCACCCCTTCACCACGGAGGCCGGAAGTCCGGCGGACCCACCGCATCCTGCCGTCTCCCGGGGCCCGTTCCGCGACGAAGGCCCCACATGCCAGGGCCGGGCCGCAGCATCCGTTCGCCGCGCGGCGCCAGCCGCGTCCCGGGCGCCGCCCCGCACGGCTTTGCTACGCGCCAACCCCCCTTGTCCGGTTCCGCTCTACCCCTCCAGCAGGATGCGCAGGATTTCGTCCGGCACCTCCCGCATCACATTGTGCCGAGTCTTCAGGGCGTGCACCCGGAACGAGGGGTCCTGCGAGGCCCGTTCGTACGCCGGGCGGAACGGGGACTCGGCGCCGCCCCATTCGGTGGCGTAGACGTAGTCCTTGCGCTTGAAGCGACTCAGCTCACCGCTCAGCCGGATCCGCTGGAGCAACGAGGCGAGCGGGTGCGGCGTGGTCCGCTCGCCGAAGAGCGGCAACGGCTCCACCCCGTAACCGGTCGCCGCGGAACCGCCGATGTACCACTCGCGCTGGGCGTCCGTGGTCAGCGTCCAGCAGGAGTCCCCGTCCGAGGGCAGGAAGGCGTCGAGATAGACCAGGCCCTCGACCCGATCCGGTGCCCGGTCGGCCGCGCCGGTGATCACCATGCCGGCGTAGCTGTGGCCGACCAGCACCGCGTCCGTGATCTCCTCGTCCTCCAGCAGGTTCACCACATCGTCGATATGGGTGTCGAGGTTGACGGAGGCAGCCAGCTGATGCTTGCGCGCCCCGATGCCGGTCAGTGTCAACGGATAGGCCTGGTGGCCATGTTCGCGCAGCCGACGGGCCAGCGGTTCGAACCACCAAGCGCCGTGACAGGCTCCGGGGACAAGGACGAACGTGGTCATGAGCGGGCTCCTCGGTGGCTGAAGTTGATCAAGGTTACGGTACTTCAGGAAGCCTCCTTGCCCGGCCGCTGAACTCCAGGGCCGTCTTCCCGCGCCTGGTGCGCTGTCACCCCGGATCGTTCCGGATGCTCCGCCCCGCCCGGCCACGGCTACCTTCCACCCGTCGACTCACGCCTCCGGACGGACCGGAAGGAATGGAGCGGATCTATGCGCAGCACCCGAACACTCCTGCTCGGCACGGCCCTTGCCGTGGCCTCCCTCGCCCTCGCGCCGGCTGTCGCCGCGGCCCCGGCGGGCGCCGAAGACGCCGTCCAGAGCTTCCGGAACCAGGCCACGGGCCGCTGCATGGACGATACGGACAACGGCTTCCGCACCTGGAGCTGCAATGGCAGCAACCCGCAGAAGTGGTCCATTCACGTCTGGGACGACGGAACCCGCCAGCTGAGGAGCGTCAATACCGGCCGCTGTATCGAGGACACCGACAACGGCTTCCGGACCGTGGGGAGTTGCAGTTCGGCCCGGGAGCAGAGCTGGTGGGTCAAAGTGTGGGACGACGGCACCGTCCGCTTCCAGAACCAGGCCACCCTGCGGTGCATCGACGACAGCTCCCAGGGATTCCGTACCTGGGCCTGCAACAACAGCCAGTACCAGAGCTGGTCCTGACCCTCACCGAACAGGGGACAGCCATGAGACCGCCGCTATTCCGGCGTGCCTTGGGAACGTTGGCGCTGACGCTGGCGGCCATCGCCGCCACCCTCGCCTCGGCACCGGCCGCGAGCGCCTCGGACGAGGACGGGCCGATCGGGCGGGGCGAGGTGATGGACCGTGCGTGGTCCTGGGTCGCCGAACAGGTGCCGTACAGCAATGTCGGCTGCCACCGCAATCAGTTCGGCTGCTACCGCCCGGACTGCTCGGGCTTTGTGTCGATGGCCTGGCATCTGAGTCTGTCCCTGGACACCTTGCGTCTGTGGAACGTCACCTCCGACATCCCGGCGGACGATCTGCAGCCCGGGGACGCCCTGTTACGGGACTCGGGCGGCTGGCACCATGTGGCGCTGTTCGTCCGGTGGGCGGATGACGCCCACACCCAGCCGGTGGTGCGCGAGGAGTACGACGACGGGCATGTGGCCGAGGAACGGGTGTGGGGCAACGGTCTCCGGGGCTTCACTCCCCGCCGGTACAACCGGCTGGACGACCTGATGCCCTATGGCTCGATCGGGGCGAAGTACAACGGCATGGGCGGCCCGGGCGGTGTGCTGGGCCCGCCGGTCCGGGGCGAACGCGACTCCATGCTGGGCGGCCGCTTCCAGCAGTTCCAGAACGGGATCATCATCTGGCATCCGGATGCGGCCTTCGCGGTCTACGGCGACATCCTGACCAGGTTCTGGGCCACGGACGCGGAACGCGCCTGGGGTTTTCCGACCATGGACGAGGCCGACGCGGCGCCGGCACCCGATGGGACGCGGGGCCGGTACCAGTTCTTTGAGCAGGGGCTGTTCCTGTGGTCCCGGCAGGCCGGTGCGCATGTGGTGCATGGCGAGATCTACCAGGCGTTCCACAACGCGGGGCATGAGCATGCGCTGGGCTATCCCCTGACGGACGAGATGGACGAGGCGGGCGGCCGGGCCCAGAAATTCCAGAAAGCGGCCATCCACTGGAATCCCGCCAAGGGGACCTGGATCACCCCGAATTGACCAGCCCGCCTGATAACTCGTGTCATGGCGAGGTCGCATAGCGGGTGCCGACGTTCCCGGCATGCCATTCGTGGTTGCCGCACATCCAGTTGTGCAGCCCGGTCATAAAACGGGCCACGAGCGGATTGCCGGCGGAGAGCGCGGCGGCCTGCTCCTCAAAGAGATGGACGATGTCGTTGTGGACGCCGATCGCCTTCTGGAAGGCGTCCTCGATGGAGCACTCTTCCTCGGCGGCGATCACGGTGGGCAGGCTGTAGTGGAAGCGGTCGCCGGCCTGCTCCTTGCGCAGCGAGTAGAGGTCATTGCAGAGGGTGGAGGCGTTGGAGGACAGGGCGACGGCACGCTGTACGGCGGGCTCCGCGAAAAGGTGGGCGGGCAGCTCATAGCCGCCGATGGAGTCGGTGATGGTCAGGCACGGACGGAAGTTGTTGAACTGCCGCTGCACCAGGTACTCCCACACCGCGGGAGTGCGGTGCCGGCTGATGCAGTCGCCCTCGGCGCTGTACCCGAGGTAGAGGTTGGCGATGTCGTGCCGGTAGCGGTGCGCCTGCGCCGGGGTGGCCAGGGCGTAAAAGTAGTCCATGGCCGACCGCATGGAGCGCAGGGCCGGATGGGAGTCGATGCCGGTCCGCCAATCCGCCTCATAGCGCGGGGTGTTGTGGGCCGGGTCGATCGCGGACTGGGCGACGGCCAGCGCCGCGCCACGGCGGTCCGCGCTGCCGCCGTACTCCGCTTCACAGAAGTAGTCGTCCACGGCGTTCTCGCCGATCAGGAGGCGGGCGGCGGCCATGAGGTGATCGATGCCGGGCGCGTCCGGGTGGCACAGCACCACCGACCGCCCCGCGTCAAAGCCGACGAGCGCTTCCCTCAGCTCGGTGTCCGGGTAGAGGCCCACCTCCTTCTCGGCCCACTCCACCAGCCGGTCATTGATCTCATCGGCCAGCGCGCGGTCGTCCCGTACGGCCGGCGGGCAGTACAGGCCCTCGATACGCTGCGACGACGACGGCTGCGCCGCCAGCGGCTCGGGCGGCTCGGACACGGGGGTGGCGGCGACCGGCGGCGGTTCCATGGCCGGTGCCGGGGCGGACGCCGGCCGCAGCGAGTTCGTCCCGATCCCGGTCGGCCCGGACAGCAGTCGCGCCAGTAGCTCCGATGAGCCGGCATCCGCCGCGGGTACCTCGGTGGTGCCGGGAAGTGGTGCCGTCATCCGCAACTCCGTCCACGCGGGCTCGACTTGGCGCTGTCCTCGTTCTCGCCGAAGGGATAGCACGGCCTCCGGGGCGGCAACAAGGCCGGTCCTCACCCTCCAGGGCCCTGACCTGCACCGCTGCCATAGGCCCGACAAATGTGCCCATCCTGCTGAACACTCGCCGCCCACCCACGGCATTCGCTCATGAAGTCGGATGACATGGGTCAGTTCGCTCGATTCCGGCCGTCCTGGGGAGCGACGGCCTCCGCTCCTGACGGGTGTCGGCGAGGGCTGAGCATGGCGTCCGTCCAGCGCGGACGGTGGCGCAAAACGCGCCAATCGCATTCCGGCCGCCCAAGGCCGCTCTCGCCCAACTTCGTTGCCCGCTGCTTGACTTGCCGGTGCGCAGCTCCTGCGGCAGGACCGGCCAGCTGCCGAAATGCGCACGACATGCGCTCCCCAACTCCTTTGGAAGGGAACCGTAATGACGACCGCAGTGACGCAGGATCAACCGGAGCAGGGTGAAGGGGACGCGGGCCGGGCGCAGTTGAGCCTTGGGATCGCCGCTGCGCGGAATCTGGCCACCACCACCAAGACCGTGCCGCAGATGCAGGGCATCAGCTCGCGCTGGCTGCTGCGGATGCTGCCCTGGGCGGAGGTCGGCGGTGGTACCTACCGGGTCAACCGGCGGCTGGCCTATACGGTCGGCGACGGCCGGGTGACTTTTGTCCAGGAGGGGGTCCAGGTCACGGTCGTACCGGCCGAGCTGGGCGAACTACCGCTGCTGCGCGGGTTCGACGACCCGGAGGTGCTGCGGGCGCTGGCGGGGCGGTTCGAGCAGCGGGAGTACGAGCCGGGCCAGCTCCTCGCACAGGCCGGGCAGCCGGCGGACCAGGTCGTCCTGATCGCACACGGCAAGGTGGAGAAGGTCGGCACCGGGAAGTACGGGGACGAGTCACGGCTGGGGGTGCTCGCCGATGGCGGGTTCTTCGGCGGTCAGGTGGTCTCGGAGGAGCCCGGCACCTGGGAGTTCACGGCGCGGGCGATGACCGCGTGCACGGTCCTGGTACTGCCCCGGCGGGCCTATGAGGAGGCGGCCGGGCGGAGCGAGCGGCTGCGCGAGCATGTGCGGCGGCGCCAGGCCGAGAGGGAGCTCCCGCAGAACAAGCGCGGCGAGGCCGATATCGCGCTGGCCTCCGGCCACGCCGGGGAACCCGCCCTGCCCGGCACCTTCGTCGACTATGAACTCGAGCCGCGTGAGTACGCGTTGAGTGTGGCGCAGACGGTCCTGCGGGTGCATACCCGGGTCGCCGACCTCTACAACGACCCGATGAACCAGGTGGAGCAGCAGCTGCGGCTGACCATTGAGGCGCTGCGTGAGCGCCAGGAGTACGAGCTGGTCAACAACCGTGAGTTCGGGCTGCTGCACAACGCCGACCACGGTCAGCGGATTTCCACCCTCTCCGGTCCGCCCACCCCGGACGACTTCGACGAGCTGCTGAGCATGCGCCGCCAGACCAAGGCGATCTTCGCGCACCCCAAGGCGATTGCCGCCTTCGGCCGGGAGTGCAACCGGCGCGGCCTCTACTTCGGCGACGCGGATGTCAACGGCCATCGCCTGCCCGCCTGGCGCGGCGTGCCGGTCTTCCCGCTGGGCAAGCTGCCGGTCTCCGCACAGGGCACCACCTCGATCCTGGCGATGCGCACCGGCGAGGACATCGAGGGAGTGGTCGGGCTGCGGCAGACCGGCATCCCGGACGAGTACGAACCCGGCCTGAATGTACGGTTCATGGGCATCAACGACCAGGCCGTCATCTCCTACCTGGTCAGCACCTACTACTCGGCGGCCGTACTGGTCCCCGACGCGCTCGGCGTCCTGGAGAACGTCGAGATCGCCCGCGTTCCCGACGCCTGAGCCGTCCCCCTGTCCCGCGGGTGTCGTCTGTTACGGCAGCGCGCCGCGTCTGAGCACCGCGAACGTCCTGGAAGGAACCACCGGCACGCCGTAAGGAGCCCACCATGACCATCACCCCGGACGCCCCCGCCCATGTCCTGCGCACCGCCTACCAGAAGGCGGTCGCCGACTACTGGAACAACGAGAAGGACCCGGTCAATCTGCGCCTGGGCGAGGTCGACGGCCTGTTCCACCACCACTACGGCATTGGCGACTACGACCCCTCGGTGCTCGAAGGCCCCGAGGAGTCCCGCGACGCCCGCATCATCGAGGAACTGCACCGCCTGGAATCCGCACAGGCCGATGTCCTCCTGGACCACCTGGGCTCCATCCAGCCCGCCCACCGCCTCCTGGACGCCGGCTGCGGCCGCGGCGGCACCAGCATCATGGCCAACGCCCGCTTCGGCTGCCAGGTGGACGGTGTGTCCATCTCGGAAGCCCAGGTGGAGTTCGCCAATGCCCAGGCCGCCAAGCGGGGCGTGGAGGACCAGGTCCGCTACCACTTCCGCAATATGCTCGACACCGCCCTGCCCACCGCCGCCTTCCAGGGCATCTGGAACAACGAGTCCACCATGTATGTGGACCTCTTCGACCTCTTCGCCGAACACGCCCGCCAACTCGCCTTCGGCGGCCGCTATGTGGTGATCACCGGCTGCTCCAACGATGTCACCGGCGGCCGCTCCAAGGCGGTCAGCCGTATCGACGAGCACTACACCTGCAACATCCACCCGCGCAGCGCCTACTTCAAGGCCATGGCCGCCAACGGCCTAGTGCCCATCAATGTCGTCGACCTGACGGCTGCCACCATCCCCTACTGGGAGCTACGGGCCAAGTCCTCCGTCGCCACCGGCGTCGAGGAGCCCTTCCTGACCGCCTACCGCGAGGGCAGCTTCCACTATCTGCTCATCGCCGCCGACCGCATCTGAGCCACCTCCGCCGGGCAGCGGAGAGGGCGGCGGCCCCGGCTGGTGTGCCGGGTGCCGCCGCCCTCTTGGCGTACTGCTACTACTACTGATCAGTAGGCGGAGTTGACGTTGTCCATGGAGCCATAGGTCTTGGCCGCATAGTTGCAGGAGGCCACGATGTTGGCGACCGGGTCGTAGATGTCCCACGAGGTGCCGTCGACGTGGAACTCCTTGAACGTCGGGTCGATGATCTGCAGCAGACCCTTCGACGGGATACCGGCCTGGGCATTGACGTCCCAGTCGTTGATCGCCTGCGGGTTACCCGTCGACTCACGCATGATGTTGCGCTTGACGCCGTCGTAGGAGCCGGGGATGCCCTTGGCGTGCATGATGTCCAGCGCCTGGTTGATCCAGCCATCCAGGTTGTCGGCGTACGCCTTCGGCGCCGGAGCGGCCGGGGCGGCCGGGGCCGGGGCGGCGGCGATGGGCTTGCGGGCCTCGGAACGGCTGGCGGCAGCGCTCTTGGCAGCGCGCTCCTTGGCGGCCTTGGCCTTGTCGGCGGCCTTGGCCTTGGTTTCAGCCTGCTTCTTGGCGGCGGTGGTCTTGACCGTGGCGGCCTCGGCCTTGGCCTGGGCAGCGGCAGTGTCCGACACCTTGGCCAGCTCGGCCTGGCCCGCACCGGCGAAGGTCTGCGCGTTCCACGCCACCGGCTTGACCGAGGAGGACTCAGCAGCCGAAGCGGTACCCGCCACACCCAGCGACAGGGCAGCGGCACCAGCCGTGGCAATACCGGCAACAGCGAACTTGTGGGCCTTGGTCAGGTGGGTATAGCCAGAACGCATAAGTGAGCTGAACCTTCCAGTCGGGGGAGTGCGCCGCAGCGCTTCGTCTCGATCGACGACCGGCGCCGTGCGACCCGACCAGTCTTAGCGACGCAAAAACCCCCTGGCAAAGGGTGTGACCTACGACCAAACCTCATGCTGAAACCCGGCCACACCCCGCCAACTCGCCCATCCCAGGGTTCGGTTATCACTAAAGAGACTCGTAAGTGACCCAGGTCTCATGGTCGGGCTCACACCCCACACCCCCCGAACTCACCCACCGCCCACCAACCGCTACTCCGGACCCGCCCATGGGGCGGGCCCGACACCGCTACGGCTGGAACGCACAGTTGGCGAACCGATACCCTCCGTTGTTGAGGTTGGCTGCCGACTTCCAGGTCCAGAAGAAGGACATCCAGGCCCCCTGCGGGATGGTGACCTTGCGGCCACCGTCCTTCTCCTTGAAGGACCGGGCCACCACATCGTGGAAGTTGTAGTTCCACTTCTCCTTGCGCTTCTGCGGGGAGACGTTCACCTCGACTCCCTCCGCGAAGATCTGGGTCTTGAAGTTGACCACGCCCAGCTTCGCGTTGGCCTTGGTCAGGGCGACCTTCCAGGCGATACCGCCCCGGGCCGACTCCTGGAAGGTGATGTCCGCGGCGGCCTGCCTGTACATTCCCTGGCACTTGGGCAGGTTGTAGCCCCCCGCCGCCGCGCCGGCGCCCTGGGGCGCCTTCTTCAGGCCGGCCCGCAGCTGGGCGGCCAGCGCGGCCGGGGCGAGGCTTCCGGTGCCCCCGCCCTCAGTCATGCCGGCGGCGCGCAACTGTGCAAGCGCCGCCGTGATCCGGGCGTCCCCGTCCCGCACGGTGGCCGGCGCCGCATCGGCGCCGGTCGCCGAGGTGCAGACCAGCACCACACCGCAGGCGGCCGCTGCCGCGACCCGCAGACCGGATGAAAGCAAGGTGTCCTCCTGGCACTCGTCCCGGGCCGTCGCGTGGGCCACGCTTCATGATCACCGGCTCGGGGGCAGCACCGTACCCGAGGCCCGGGAGCTAAGCGGAACCGGTGGCCCCGCTCGCGTACATCAGTACCGCCAGCGCCGCTCCCGACAGCCGCATCCGCCCGTCCAGCGCCGCCCCTACGGCGTCCGGCAGCTCCCACCACTCCAGCTTCATGCCGGTCTCCGTGCCCGACAGCCGCTGCTCCCCCAGGGTCAGGCCGGTGGCCAGGTACATATGCAGCCGGGAGGTGCTGTTGGTCATCAGCGCCACCGTGCCCAGCCGGCGCCAGGACGCCGCCGTGATGCCGGCCTCCTCGGCCAGTTCCCGCCGCGCCGCGGCCTCGGGGCTCTCCCCGGGCTCCACCCGGCCGCCGGGCGGGGTCAGCATCTCGTCGTGCAGATAGGTGCCATAGCGGACCAGGGCGATCCGCCCTGCCTGGTCCACGGCGACGGTCAGTGCGCCGTCGGGAACGTCCAGCACCCGGAAGTCGCCGGTCGCGCCGTCCGGCCGGGTCACCCGGTCCCGGTGCAGCAGCAGCCCCGGGTCCTGGTACACCGTCTCCCGGGACAGCCGCCGCCAGCCGCCCGTCACTCCGTCCTTGCCGTTCATCCCAGCCCTCGTCTCACGATCGGCGCCTGAGCTGCCGGAGCGTATAGCCGTTGGCCGTCGGGTCCAAGTCGGCGGTGACCTTCGCGCGCGTGACGTCAGAGGTAATCGACCCCGGCCACCACGGATCGGCAGAGTATGGGTCACCGGGCGGTGCCCAACCCCCGGAAAACCAAGGGAACTCGGGGAAGAGGACACCATGCCCTTCGTACAGACCGCTGATGGAACCCGCCTGGCCTACGAGGACTACGGCTCCGGCACCCCGCTGGTGTTTGTCGCCGGCTGGGCGCTCCACGCCGATATGTGGGAGTACCAGGTTCCGTTCTTTGTGGAGCAGGGCTATCGCTGCGTCCTGCTGGACCGGCGCGGTCATGGCCGCTCGGAGCGCGCCTCGGCCGGGTACGACATGGACACCCTGGGCGATGACCTCGCCGCGCTGCTGGAGCAGCTCGACCTGCGCGAGGCGGTGTTGATCGCCCATTCCTTCGGCGGCCATGAGGTGGCCCACTGTCTGTCCCGCCATGGGGAGGAGCGGGTCGCCCGGATCGTCCTGGTGGCGTCCACCCTGCCCTCGCTACGGCGCGGTCCGGCCAATCCCGACGGACTGCCGGCGGCCGCCGGTGCGGCGGTGCTGGACGCACAGCGCCGGGACCGGGTCAAGTGGCTGGTGGACAACGCCGCTCCGTACTTCGCCGCCCATCTGGGCAATGAGGTCGCCCCCGCGTATGTCGAGGAGACCATCCGGCAGATCCTGAGCACATCGCCCATGGCATCGCTGGAGGTGACCCGCACCAACTTCGGGGCCGCGCATGAGGAGGAGCTGTCCAAGCTGGGCGTGCCCGCCTTGGTGGTCCACGGCGACGCGGACATGAGCGCCCCCGTGGAGTTCACCGGGCGCCGCACCGCCCGGCTCATCCCGGGCTGCCGCTATATGGAGTACCAAGGGGCCGCGCACGGGCTGTACTTCACCCACCGGGACCGGCTCAACGCCGACATCCTGGGCTTCCTGGCCGGGTGAGGGCCGAACCCCTGCCGGAACTTGTGGGCCACCCCGGCGGCACGGGTGGCCTGCGTGAATCAACAGCTCTGCTACGGAGCTGAAATCCGGCTATGACCCCGCCCGATGTCGCTGCGTGACACCGAGGAGGCACCGCGACCATCGCTCATCGTGCGGAAGGCGCCGAGAGCCCTGCCGTGGAATGCACCGGCCTGCGCTACTCCTTCGGCGGTCACTGGGCCGTCGACGGCCTGGATCTGACGGGTGCCCCGGGCGAGGTCTTCGGCCTCCTGAGCCCAACGGCGCCGGCAGGACCACCACACTGCGCGCGATCACCACCCTGCTGCCCGTACCGGCCGGCGACGTCCGGGTGTTCGGGCATGACGCCGCCCGAGAGCCAACCCGCTGAGCGCGGACCGCTGCCGTCGCCCGGCCGACAACATCCGCCGCGCGGTGCCCGATTACCTTCCGGGCACTTCACCGACCTGTTTTTGATGCGGTATTTACGGCAGCGGCCGGGGCCGGTACGCATTCTTTGCCCGGTCGGCCGGGTGCTCGGTGAGAACTGGCCGGTATACGCTCGCCAGTTGAGGTCGCTTTCTCCCCTTTAATCGTCAACCTCTGGGAAGCATTCACCCGTTCGCGCAGGTCGGGCAACACACCGGCCCCCTTGAACCACTTCCGTCCCACCGCCGGCCAACGACCAGGACCCCTTCCACAGGAATCCCCTTGGCCGGAATTCCGCTATCGGCCATACCCCCAACCCGCCTAACTTCCTCGCACCCGCGTCACGGACTCCCGCATGGCAAAGTCCGCGGCCCGGCGACATCCCCTACCCCGATTCCCCATTCCCAAGGGGGGTAAGTGCCTTACACCAAAGCGACTCCGGAACGCCCGGCCCCGCGACAGGAGGAGAAAGCCACCAGAGCCGAACAGGAAAGCGCGCAATCGCCCGTACGATTTCTTCCCGAATTCTTCGAGCGGACCTGCGACCGAACTCCCCATGCCCTGGCGGTGGTCTGCGCGGACGAACGGCTTACCTACGCGGAGCTGGACCGGCGCGCCAACCGGCTGGCGCATCTGCTCAAGGAGCACGGCATCGGCGAGGGCAGCACGGTGGGGATCCTGCTGGACCGGTCCGCGCACCTCTATGCCGGCCTGCTCGCGGTCCTCAAGGCCGGTGCGGCCTATGTGCCCCTGGACCCTTCCTTCCCGGCCGAGCGGGTGCGCTATATCGCCCAGGACGCCGAGCTCAGCGAGCTGCTGACCACCTCCGCCCACCGTGAGCGGACCCGGGACGCGGGCTGCCCGGTGCTCGAACTCGACCTGCCGGCAGGGGGGCCGGCCGGCCGGCCCGACGGCCGGCTGCGCCCGCTGCGCGACCCCGCCGCCCCCTGCTATGTCATCTACACCTCGGGCACCACCGGCCGGCCCAAGGGGGTGGTGGTCAGCCACGCCAATATCGTCAGCTTCCTCCAAGCGGCCGTCCCGGTCTACCAGGTGCACCGGCAGGACCGCGTCTACCAGGGGCTCTCGCTGGCCTTCGACTTCTGCCTGGAGGAGATCTGGCCCGCCTGGATCGCCGGGGCGACGCTCTACGCCGGCCCGGGCGACGACCGCCGGGTGGGGCAGGGGCTCACCGAGTTCCTGGCCCGGCACGCCATCACCGTACTGTGCTGTGTGCCCACCCTGCTCACCACCATTGAGGGTGAACTGCCGGCGCTGCGTGCCCTGTTGGTCAGCGGCGAGGCGTGCCCGCCGGATCTGGTGCGCCGCTGGTCGCGCCGGGGACGGCGGATCCTCAACGCCTACGGGCCGACCGAGTCCACCGTCACCGCCACCTGCGCGGAACTGCGGCCGGACCGGCCGGTCACCATCGGCCGCCCGCTGGCCGGCTACCGGATCAGCATCCTGGACGAGCGGCTGCGGCCGGTCCCGGAGGGCGGCGAGGGCGAGATCTGTGTTGGCGGCCCGGGCGTGGCCATCGGCTATCTCAACCGGCCCGAACTGACCGCCGAGCGCTTCATAGCCAACCCGGTGGCCGCCGAACGTGCCACCGTTCCCCGCCTCTACCGCACCGGAGACCTGGGCCGGATCACCCCGGCCGGAGAGATCGAGTACCTGGGCCGGGCCGACACCCAGGTCAAGATCCGCGGCTATCGCATTGAGTGCGCCGAGATCGAGCAACTGCTGCGCGCGGACCCGGCGGTGGAGAACGCCGTGGTGGTGCCCCGCCAGGTGAACGGGTCCGCCCAGGACCTCGTCGGCTATCTCACCCTCGCCGCCGGACACGGCCGCCAGGACACGGAGCAGCTGCGCGGCCGGCTGCACTCCGCGCTGCGCCACCGGCTGCCGGACTATATGATCCCCGCCTTTGTGGAGATCCTGGACGAACTGCCGCTGCTGGCCGCCGACAAGGTGGACCGCACCCGGCTGCCCGCGCCCGTCTCGCCACCCTTCGGCCGCCGCCGTACCGAGCCGGTCGCCCCGCGCACCGCGCTGGAGCACCAACTGGCCACCGCCTGGCGGGAGATCCTGGGCGGTGGTGGGATCTCGGTGGACGACGACTTCTTCTGTGACCTGGGCGGCCACTCCATGGCGGCGGCCCGGCTGGTCTCCCGGCTGCGCCAGGAACCGGAGCTGCGCGGGGTGGCCATGGGCGACCTCTACGCCCATCCCACCATCCGCACCCTGGCCGCCCGGCTGGAGCAGGACCGGGAGCCCGCCGGGCAGCGCCCGGCGGTACCGGTGCCGCCGCCCCGGCGCCATTCCACCGCCCGGGTGCGGGTCTTCGGACTGGCCCAACTCGCCCTGCTCTACGGCTGGTTGATGTTGCTCAGCCTGCCGGTGCTGGTGCTGTTCTACCGGCTGTGCACCACCGTGGGCCTGCCCGCGCAGGGCACCAGCGGCCCGGGCGTCCTGGCCGCGCTGGCGCATCTGAGCTGGGCGCGGTTCATCCCCCTGGACCTGGTCTGGCTGGCCGTGGACGTGGTGGCGCTGCCGGTGGCGGCGGCCCGGCTGCTGATGGGCCGGGTCCGCACCGGCTGGTATCCGCTGTGGGGCCGGACGCATCTGCGGTTCTGGCTGCACGGCAAGGTGCTGGGCCTGTCCCCGGCCGCGGCGCTGGCCGGTTCCCCGCTGCTGGCGCCCTTTCTGCGGCTGCTCGGGGCCGAGGTGGGCCATGGCTGTCACCTGGCCACCGTGCCCGCGGTGCCCGCGCTGGTGTCCTACGGTGACGGCTGCAGCGTCGGCTACGGCGCACGGGTGCAGCCCTTCGCGGTCGAGGGCGGCTGGCTGCGGCTGGCGCCGGTCGTCCTGGGTCCGGGCAGCTGCCTGGGCACCAACAGCATGCTGCTGCCGGGAGCCCGGCTGGGCAGGGACGCGGTGGTGGGCGCCCAGTCCCTGGTGCCCGCCGGCCAGAGCGTTCCGGACGGCGCCTACTGGGCCGGATCACCCGCCACGCCACAGGGCGGGAAGCCGGCGCTGATCGCCGAGCTGGAGGCCACCGCCGGCCAACGGGCCTGGCCCGGGCGGGTGCTGGCCTGCTACGGCCTGGGGGTGCTGCTGATGGTCCTGGCGCCGCTGCTGGTGGTGGCACCGGGCGCGGTGCTCACCGGCTGGGCGGCCGCCCGGGGCGGACCGCTGTGGGCCCTGGCCTCGCTGGCCGTCTCCGGGCCGCTGGTTCCGCTGACTACCTGCCTGCTGGTGCTGGCCGTCAAACGCGGCCTGCTGCCCCGGGCCCGTATCGGCATCCATCCCGAGCGCAGCCCGTTCGGCGCCGCCAAGTGGATCGCCGACGGCATGATGACGCTCAGCCTGACCCTCACCCACTCCCTGTACTCCACCTTGTATCTGGTGCCGTTCCTCAGGGCGTTGGGGGCCCGCACCGGCCGCTGGGCGGAGGTGGCGACGGTCAGCTTTGTCGACCCCGACCTGCTGGAGATCGGTGAGCGCAGCTTTGTCGCCGACATCGCCGTGGTCGCCCCGGCCGTCTTCCACCGCGGCCGGATCGCGCTGGCCCCCGCCACCGTGGGCGACCGTGCCTTCGTCGGCAACGGCGCGCTGGTGCCCGGGGGTTCGCGGCTGGGCGACCGCAGTCTGCTGGGGGTGCACTCGCTGGCCCCGGACGGCCCCATCGAGCCGGAGACCACCTGGCTGGGCTCGCCCGCGCTGTTCCTGCCGCGGCGGGAGGCCAGCCGGAGCTTCCCGGCCAAGTACACCTTCGCCCCCACCAAGGGGCTGATCGCGGCCCGGCTGGCCATCGAGTATCTGCGGGTCACCCTGCCCGCCACCATCGGCGGACTGGGCCTGCTGGCCCTGCTGTACAGCATGGTGGCGCTGGCCCGGCGGCTGTCGCCGACCGCCCTGCTCGCTCTTTCCCCCGCCCTGCTGCTGGCCTCCGGGCTGGCCTGCACCCTGGTGGTGGCGGCGCTCAAGTGGCTGGTGATCGGCCGCTACCGGCCGCGTACCGAACCGTTGTGGAGCATCTGGGTCCGCCGCACCGAGCTGATCACCGGGCTCTACGAGAACCTGGTGGTGCCCTCACTGGTGGGCCTGCTCACCGGAACGCCCTGGATCGCCCCGGTGCTGCGGCTGTTCGGGGTCCGCGTGGGGCGGCGGTGCTGGATCGACACCACCTTTGTCACCGAGTTCGACCTGGTGACCATCGGCGATGACGCCGCCGTGGGCGAGGCCACCTCGCTGCAGACCCATCTGTTCGAGGACCGGGTGATGAAGATGTCCACGGTCCGGGTGGATCCGGGCAGTTCGGTGGGCGCGCGCTGTGTGGTGCTGTACGACGCCCGGGTGGGCGCCGGTGCCGTGCTGGACGCGCTCTCCCTGGTCATGAAGGGCGAGAACCTGCCCTCCGGCACCGCCTGGCGCGGCATTCCGGCCCGGCCGTGCCCATCCGGCGGCGCCCGCCACCTCACCACAGCAAGGGAGTCCTCATGACGGCAACGGATGTCACCGCCTGGAACGGGCCCCGGGTGCACGGGGATCTGCCCGGTCCGCGCTCGGCCGAGCTGCTGGCCCGCCAGCGGCACCGGGAGTCCAACGCCCGTACCTACCCCCGCCGGCTGCCGATCGCGCTGGCCGAGGGGAACGGGCCCTGGGTGAGGGACCTGGACGGCAATGTGTTCATCGACTTCCTCGCCGGGGCGGGGGTGCTCTCCCTGGGCCATGGCCACCCGGACCTGGTGGCTGCCGTGACCCGGCAGGCCGCCCGGCTCACCCATGGCCTGGACTTCCCCACCCCGGTCAAGGACGCCTTTGTCGAGGCCCAGTTGTCGATGCTGCCGGCCGCCCTGCGGGACCGGATGAAGGTGCACCTGTGCGGGCCCACCGGTGCCAACGCGGTGGACGCGGCGGTGAAGCTGTGCAAGACGGCCACCGGCCGCGGGGAGGTGATCGCCTTCCAGGGCGCCTTCCATGGCAGCAGCCATGCCGCCATGGCGCTCACCGGGCTGGTCGCCCAGAAACAGCCGGTGCCCAATGGCATGCCGGGGGTGCACTTCTTTCCGTACTCCTACTGCGGCCGCTGCCCGCTGGCGCTGTCGCCGGACAGCTGCGAGACCAACTGCGTGGCCTTTCTGGAGCGTTCACTGCGCGACGGCAACGGCGGGGTGTCCCTGCCGGCCGCGGTGGTGCTGGAACTGGTCCAGGGTGAGGGCGGCGTCATCCCGGCCCGCCGGGAATTCGTCACCCGGGTCCGGGAGTTGACCCGCGAGCTGGACATTCCGCTGGTGGTCGACGAGGTGCAGACCGGCTGCGGGCGCACCGGCAGCTGGTTCGCCTTCGAGCAGTACGGTATCGAGCCGGATGTGATCGTGGCGTCCAAGGCGCTGAGCGGCATCGGCACCCCGGTGGCCCTGATCCTCTACGACCGGCGGCTGGACGTCTGGGCGCCGGGCGCGCACACCGGCACCTTCCGCGGCAACCAACTGGCCTTCGCGGCCGGGGTGGAGACGGTGCGCATCGTCCGCGAGGAGGGCGTGCTGGGCAATGTCCGGGCGCGCGGCGCCCAGATCGAGCGCCGGCTGGCCGAGCTGGACGGCTGCCGCTGGGTGCGCCAGTCGCGCGGCCTGGGCCTGATGTGGGGCGTCGAACTGGCCGACCCCCGGGACGGCCGGCCGGCGCCCGAGCTGGCCAGGGCGGTGCAGAGCCATGCGCTGCGGCACGGTCTGATCACCGAGCTCGGCGGGCGGGAGGACTGCGTGGTGCGGATGCTGCCACCGCTGAACGTCAGCGCGGAGGTGGTGGACACGGCCTGCTCGATCCTGGTGGCCGCCATCGAGAAGTCCTGCGCCTCGCCGGCCGGTTAGCCGTCATTCGTCCTTGCCCGACTCCACCATGTCATCCGCGTTGAGCAGGGCCACCCGGTGATTGAGCTGGACGGTGTAGTAGCGCTTCCTGCCGATCACCACGGTGCCCTGCTTGGCGGCGTAGTCGTCCGCCTCGGCGGCCGGCGCGGTGGTCACATAGCCCTGCCCGGCGGAGACGGTGTACAGCCCGACGGCGTTCTGTGCGGACGGCGTCTGGCCCTTGGGGTAGGCGTCGGCGGGGGGATAGGCGCTGCCGTAGACGGGGACGGCGGTGGCGCCGGCCCGGGGGCGGATGATCCGGGCGGCGCCGTCCACGCGGGTGTACTTGCCGCCCGGGTTGTAGATCCACGCCTTGCGGCCGGAGAACCAGATGGCGGTCCAGTCCCCCTGCCGGTCGGCGACCACGAACTGCTGCCCGGCCACCACCGTGCTCCCCCAGTCCTCGATGGCATTGGTGCCGGTGCTCTCCCCGGAGTGGATGGCGGGGTCGGGGAAGAGCGGCGCGGTAGCGCTGGGCGCGGTGCGGACGAACAGCAGATTGGCGGGCTGTGTCTGGTTGGCACAACTGACCGTTCTGCGGTGGGTCTTGGCGGGCTTGGGGGGGCGCTGGCAGATCCGTACCGTCTGTTTGTTGTCCGTGAAGACGGGCGCGATGGTGACCACCGAGCCGACCGCCGGAGCAGCCCGCTCCGGTTCAGCGTCGTCATGTGCCTGGAGCAGGTCCATAAAGGCGTTCCAGTCCCAGTAGGGGCCCGGGTCCCAGTGCATGCCGCCGACGGCCTCCCGGGAGATGCCCGGAACGTTGTCATGGCCGATGATGTGCTGCCGGTCCAGCGGCAGGTGGTACCGCTCCGCCAGGTAACGCACCAGAGCGGCGGTGGCCTTGTACTGGGTGGGGGTGAACCAGGTGGCGCCCTGGGCCGCGAAGCCCTCGTGCTCGATGCCGATGGAGTGCAGGTTGAACCAGTAGTTGCCGCTATGGAAGGCCACGTTCTTGGTGGCCACCATCTGGGTCACCGCTCCGTCGGAGGAGCGCACCACATAGTGCGCGGAGGTGCGGGCGGCGGTGTTCTGGAAGGTGGCGATCATCCCGTTGTAGCTGCCCTCGGCATCATGGATGACGATGTAGTTGATGGGAATGCCGTTCTCGATCCGGTTGGCGCTCTGGTAGTTGGTGGCGGCGGCGGGGACGAACCGGCAGCCGCCGCCCGCCGGGCACTCGGTGTAGGTGCGGGCGGCGTCCGGGGCCAGGCCGAGCCGGGCCAGCTGGCCGCGGTCGGGGGCCGTCTTGGGGTCGGCGGGCAGCCGCACCACCTGTCCGTCGGAGCGCACCCGCCGGGCGCCCTGGCGCATGGTCGCGTAGACCTCGTCGGCGAAGGCGGCGGCGCCGCTCCTGCCGGGCGCCTGGCTGTAGCGGGCCACCGCCCCGTACCACTGGGCGGGGTCGCGGGGCCGGCCGCCGGTCAGCGACTGCTCGTACTGGGCCAGCAGTGCGGCGCCGCCCCGGATGTTCGCCCGGTCCTCGCTGCGCAGCCGCTCCGGGGCGGTGCCCAGCAGTCTGGCGGCGGCGTCCAGGGTGTGCAGGGAGGCGTCGCCCGCCCGGGCCCGGTCCGCCTCGCCGGGCGGCCTGCCGGCCGTGCCCTCGGCGGCACCGGCGGCACCGGCGGTGGCATCCGCGGCGGCGGTGGCATCGGTGAGATGGAGCAGGCCGTACCCGCCGCTGGTGCTCGGCTGCCCGGTATGGGACTCCCACCAGGAGGTCTGGTAGCTCAGGGCGAGCAGCACCTGAGGGGGCACCTGGAACTCGGCGGCCGCGTCCAGGAAGGCCTGCTGGACGGTGGCGGCCGGGGCACCGCTGGCCGGGAGGATTGCCGGCAGGGACAACAGCACGCTCGCACCCAGCCGGGCGCTGAGGCGTTTGGCGTAACGGCGCGTCATGCGGGTTCTCCAACGGGCTAAGAGCGGGCGGTGAAATCCGCGGACGCGGCCCGCGGGTCTCCCCCACCCTTGCCCGGTGCAGGGCCTTTCCTCCTCGGGGGAGCGCCACAACACCTCTGATGGCCGCGCCCGGAAAGGGCTGGGGATACCCCCACCCGGCCCCGGGTGCATACCGGATGGCGGCCGTCCACGCCACCGGAAAGTCTTGCGGTATGACACCTCGACGCCGAATGGTTCCCGTGCTGGGCGGGCTGCTCCTGTCCCTGGGGGCGCTGGTCGCCGCCGCGCCGGCTTCGCCCCTTCCCGATCTGGAGCACGCCGCCCGCCCGTTACGCTCCACCGAGCCTTCCGGGGACCTGGCCGATCTCCGCCCGCTCGGCCGTATGGTGGCCGGCGCCCAGGTGGTGGGCCTGGGCGAGGCCACCCACAGCTCGCATGAGTTCTTCACCCTCAAACACCGGGTCTTCCGCTATCTGGTGGAGCGGCAGGGCTTCCGTACCTTCGCCCTGGAGGACAGCTGGAGCACCGGGCAGCGGCTCAACGACTATGTGCTGCACGGCAAGGGCGATATACGGCGGATCATGCGCGAGGAATTCCAGGAATCCTATTCCTGGTGGAACAACAGGGAATACCTTGAGCTGCTGGAGTGGATGCGCTCCTACAATCGCCAACACCCGGACGATCCGGTGCGGTTCATGGGTGATGACTTCGCCTACGCGGGGCCCGAGCTCTATGACAAGGTGACCGGCTATGCCGCCCGGGCCCACCCCGAACTGCTGCCCCGCTTCACCGAGTTGTACCGGGGCCTGCGGCCCGTCACCGATGCCGGCACCTATATGCGGGAGTATCTGAAGCGGCCGCCGGCCGCGCGCCGGGAGATGGCCCGCCGTACGGGGCAGGCCCTGGCGCTCCTCAAGCGGCAGACACCCGCCGGACCCGCCGGCCGGACGGCCCATGAGTGGGCGGTGCAGCACGCCACGGCCATCGACCAGACGGCCCGGGGCTATGCCTTCGACTTCGACGACCAGCGGCAGGTGGCGGCGGCGATGCGGTACCGCGACTCGGTGATGGCCGCCAATGTGCTCTGGTGGAACCAGCACACCGGCAGCAAGATCCTGCTCTCCGCGCATGACGCGCATGTGTCCCACAAGACCTTTGACCCGGACAACTACCCCAAGGTGCAGGGAGAGTTCCTCCGTGACCGGCTGGGCAAGCGCTATCTGAACATCGCCACCACCTTCGGCCAGGGCTCGTTCAACGCCACCGGGCCGGACGGGAAGGTGACACGCCACACCGTGGGCCCGGCGCGGCCCGGCAGCAATGAGCGCACCCTGGACCGGGTGCGCTACCGCGACTACGTCCTGGACCTGCGGAAGGTGGCGTCCACCGGCCGCGACTGGCTGGGCCGGGCCCGGCCGACCCGGAGCATCGGCACCGCCTACCCCGGCCCCGGCACGGAGTACCCGGTCGCGCTCGGCCGCTCCTATGACGTGCTGATCCATCTGCACCGGGTGCGGGCGGCCCGGCTGCTGGGCTCCTCCTGACGCGAAAGGGCGGCGGGGGCCCGGGGGGTTTGCGGGGGCCCCCCCCCCGGGGCGTTTAACCCCCGGGGGGTAAGCGGGGGTTTAGTTTTGCAGGGGGCCCGATGTGTTTTGCGCGGAGTTGGAGGGAGCCCCCAAGTTGGGC
>NZ_JBIUAW010000017.1:0-87194 GCF_044593195.1 Streptomyces sp. NPDC052396 | reverse complement strand
GAACCAATAGGAACCACCGACCCCACTTCACCCTCAGCCGACCACGACGTCGCATACACCGTCGCCTCCGTCGGCCCATAAGCATTCACCACCCGCACACCCGGCAACGCCGCCCGCACATCACCCAACACCCGCACCGGCAACGCCTCACCCGCAAACACCACCGCACCACTCACCCCACCCCGCAAAACCCGCCCCAACACCGACGGAACACCACTCACCAAACCCACCGGCACCCCAACACCAACCCGCTCCCCCACCGCCAAACCATCCCGCACCAACTCCACACAACCACCACACACCAACGGCCCCACCACCTCAAACACCGACACATCAAACGCCAACGACGTCGACGCCACCACACGCCCAAACCCCGAAACACCAAACTCCGACACCGCCCACGACACCAAATTCACCACCGACCCCACCGAAACAACCACACCCTTCGGCCGCCCCGTAGAACCCGACGTATAAATCACATACGCCGCATGCAACAAACTACGGCCCGAAACAACAGGATTGGAGGACGGATAACCGGAGACATCCACCAGGCCATCAAGCACCAACACCGGCCGGGAATCCTCAAGCATAAAAGCAATACGATCAGCCGGATAAGCCGGATCCACCGGCAAATAAGCCGCCCCCGACTTCAAAACAGCCAACACCGCAACCACCAACTCAACAGACCGCGAAAGCCCCACCGCCACCACCCGCTCAGGCCCCGCACCCCGCTCCACCAACCAATGAGCCAACCTGTTCGCCCGCTCATTCAACTCCCCATACGACAACTCCACCCCCTCACACACCACCGCCAACGCACCCGGAGACCGCACCACCTGCGCCTCAAACAACTCCACCAACGACAACCCCGGCACCTCACGCGCCGTGTCATTCCACCCCCAAACCACCAACTCCCGCTCCCACTCGCCCAGCAATTCGATATCGCTGACCGGCATATCGGGGTCGGCCGCCACGGCCGTCAGCAAGCGGCCCAGGCGTTCGGTCAGTGCCTCCACCGTGTTCTGGTCAAAGACATCCGTGCTGAACTCCACGACTCCGGCGAGGCCGGTCGGCCGGCCGTCGGACGTGCGGTGCTCCGTGATACTGAAGACCAGGTCCATACGGGCGGTACCGGTTGCCGCCAGCCCGCCGTCCGCCTGGAGGCCCGGGAGTTCCAGTTCAAATGCCTTCTGCCAGGCGAGCATGGTCTGGAACAGCGGATGGTGGGCCAGCGTCCGCTCCGGGTTGAGAACCTCAACCAAGTGCTCGAACGGCACGTCCTGGTGGGCGTATGCCTCCAGGTCCACTTCCCTGACCCGGGCGAGCAGTTCACGGAAGGTCGGATCACCCGAGACATCGGTACGCAGTACCAGGGTATTGACGAAGAAGCCCACCAGCTCGTCCAGGGCCTCATCGGTACGGCCCGCGATCGGACTGCCGATGGCAATGTCCTCACCCGCGCCGGAACGGGCGAGCAGCGCCGCCAGCGCCGCGTGCACCACCATGAAGACGCTCGCCCCGGCTTCCCTGGCGAGACGCGTCAGGCCATGGTGCAGGTCGGTGTCCCACTGGAAGGTGAAGGAGCCACCGCGGTAGGAGGCCACCGCGGGGTAGGGACGGTCGGTGGGCAGTTCCATCCGCTCCGGCAGTCCGGCCAGCGTCCGCTTCCAGTAGTCCAGTTGCGGGGCGACGCTGTCGTCCAGCACCGTGCGCTGCCACAGGGTGTAGTCGGCGTACTGCACCGGCAGCGACCGCCAGCCCGGAGCGGCACCCCGCAGCCGGGCCTCATAAGCGGTGACGACATCGCGCCACAGCGGCTCCAGCGACCACCCGTCAGAGGCGATGTGGTGAATCACCAGCACAAGGACGTGCTCCTCGGCGCCAAGGGCGAGGAGTTCGGCGTGCAACGGGATCTCAAGGGCGAGGTCAAAGGCGTACCGGACGGCGGAGGCGACCGCCTCGTCCAGGCCGGCTTCGGTAACCGCCTTGACTGCCAGGGTGGTTCGGGCCGCTTCGCCGTCGAGTATGTGCTGGTACGGCGTGCCGTCATAGTCGCGGAAGACGGTGCGCAGGCTCTCGTGCCGGACCACCACATCGGCCAGCGCCTCCTGCAACGCGCCCTGGTCGAGCGGGCCGGTCAGCCGCACCACCAGCGGCACATTGTAGGTAGCCGAAGGCCCTTCCAGCCGGTTGAGGAACCACAACCGGTTCTGCGCATGGGACAACGGCAGCCGCTCGGGCCGGGCCATCGGCTCCAACGCCGCACGCGCCTGCCCGGCTCCGGCCAGCACCCGCGCCAGCCCGGCCACCGTGGGCGCCTCAAACAGAGCCCGCACACCGAGCTCCACACCGAAGACAGAACGCACCCTGGACACCAGCCGGGTGGCCAGCAGGGAGTGGCCGCCCAGATCGAAGAAGCTGTCCTCCACGCCCACTTCGGGCACACCGAGAACATCGGCGAACAGCCCGCAGAGAATTTCCTCGACCGGAGTACGAGGAGCACGCCCGGTGGAGGTGGTGAAATCGGGGTCGGGCAGGGCCGCGCGGTCCAGCTTGCCGTTGGCGGTCAGCGGGAACTCGTCGAGCACCACAAAGGCGGCCGGAACCATGAACTCCGGTACAACGCCGCGCATATAGCCGCGTACCGAGGCCACGAAGGCGCCGATGTCGCGGGCCATGGCGGGGCTGCTGGTCAGCGAGGAGAGGCTGATGGCGCCTGCCGCGGGCGGCGGGCAAAGACCGGCCAGGGCGGCCTCCTGGTAGGCGCCTTGGGCGACGAAGACCGCGTCCAGGCCATCCTCGTGGTTGGCCGACCAGGTCAGGGTGACCCGGTAGCCGAGCTCCTCGCCCAGCTGGTGGAGGTCCTCGGGTTCGACGCCGGCGGCGTCCCCGTCGGTGACGGCCTTGAGGGCATCGCTCAGTGCGCCCTCGGCCAGCCGGAGCCGGGCCGTCACCTCGGCGGTGACCCGGCCGTTGGGGATGTCGCTCACCCTGAGCAGGTCGGGCCGTTCGGTGCTGAGGCGGTGGGCCAGCGCGTCGAGGTCCGTCAGCTCCGTTCCCCAGTCCAGGGCGGGAGTCCGGGTCACCTGAAGGAGGTTCTCGGGCTGCTTGCGCAGTACGGCGTCATAGCGGTGGCGGGAGAGTTCATTGTGGAACCGGCCGCGCTTGACACGTATCTCAACGGTGTCTGCGCCCGCCAGGGCGGTGAAGAACTCCGGTGCGACCAGCAGTTCCTTGTCCCGTACCAAGGACCGTTCCACCGCGGCCCGGACCGTGGCGGCATCGGTGTCGGCGTTGGCCTGCCGGAGCTGGATGGCGGTGTGCAGGGTGCGGGCCAGCCGCAGGTTGCGGACGTCGCCGACGAACACCGCGCCGCCGGGGGCCAGCAACTTCAGGGCGGATTCCACCACTTCGGCCAGATACTCGGCGCTGGGGAAGTACTGCACCACCGAGTTGATGACCACCACATCGAAGAAGCCGGCGGGCAGGCCCTCCAGGTCGTGGGCGGGCCGGTTGCGCAGCTCGATCCGGTCGGACAGCCCGGGTTCACCGGCGAGTTGGGTGCGCAGCGCCTCGATCACCGCGCCGGAAAGGTCCGTTCCCCAGTAGCTTTCGCAGTGCGGGGCGAGCCGGGAGAGCAGCAGGCCGGTGCCCACGCCGATCTCCAGCACCCGGCGGGGACGCAGCGAGCGGATGGACTCCACCGTGGCGTCCCGCCACTCCCTCATCTCCTCGGCCGGAATCGGCCGGCCGTCGTAGAGGCTGTTCCAGCCGACGAAGTTCTCGCCCCAGGCAGCCGTGGCGGATCCGGCATACAGGTCGTCGTAGATCTGCTGCCATTCGCCAACCTGCTGGTCGTGTTCCTCCGGTTCGGTGGTCGCCGCACCCACCACATAGCCGACGAGACTCTGTTCCCCGATGTGGTCGGGGCGGACGACGACCGCGGCTTGGGCAACCGCGGGGTGTTCGGCGAGGACGGACTCGACCTCGCCGAGTTCGATGCGGAAACCGCGGATCTTTACCTGGTCGTCCGCGCGGCCGACGAACTCCAACTGGCCGTCCGCGCGCCGCCGTACCAGGTCGCCGGTGCGGTACATCCGCTTGCCGTCGGCGAAGGGGCAGGCCACAAAGCGGGTGGCGGTCAGCGCGGCGCGGTCGAGATAGCCGCGGGCCAGGCCGGCTCCGGAGACATAGAGCTCTCCCACGGTGCCGTCCGCGACCGGCCGCAGCGAGTCGTCCAGCACATGTGCGCCAAGGTCGGCGATGGCGGTGCCAATGGCGCTGGGCGCGCCGGAGACGGCCTGCTCACGGGTGAGTTCGGTGGCGGTGACATGCACCGTGGTCTCGGTGATGCCGTACATGTTGACCAGCAGCGGGGCACGGTCGTCATGGCGCTGGTACCAGCCGGCCAGGCTGCCCAGGTCCAGTGCCTCACCGCCGAAGACCACGGCGCGCAGGCTCAGGGCATCGCCCAGTCCGGGGTTGTCCTGGTCGGCCCGCACCAGGCTGTGGAAGGCGGACGGTGTCTGGCTCAGTACGGTGACCCGCTCGTCGGCAAGGAGCCGCAGGAAATCGGCGGGCGTACGGCTGGTCTCGTACGGGACCACGACCAGTCGGCCGCCGTGCAGCAGGGCGCCCCAGATCTCCCACACGGAGAAGTCGAAGGAGTAGGAGTGGAAGAGGGTCCAGGTGTCGTCCGCGCCGAAGGCCAACCGCTGCCCGATGGCGGTGAACAGACGCACCACATTGTGGTGGGTGACCACAACTCCCTTGGGATTGCCGGTCGATCCGGAGGTGTAGATCACATAGCAGGCGTTGTGCACCCCGGCCCGGGGAGCGGCCGGCAGGGTGCCCGGCAGGGTCTCCAGCGCCGCCAGGGTCTCGGGGTGGTCGGTCTCCAGGCGGGGGACGGTGCTCTCCACAGCGCCGTCCACCGTGGTCACCATCAGCACGGGGGCGGCGTCGTCGAGCATGTACCGGATGCGGTGGCTCGGGTAAGCCGGGTCGATGGGCAGATAGGCACCGCCGGCCTTGAGGACGGCCAGCAGGGCCACGACCATCTCGGCCGAGCGTGGCAGGGCCAGGGCCACCAGGCGCTCGGGGCCGACACCACGCCCGATCAGCAGCCGGGCCAGCCGGTTGGCCCGGGCGTCCAGCTCCGCATAGCTCAGCCGCTGGTCTTCATGGACCACCGCCGTGGCGTCGGGCGTCCGGCGCACCTGCGCCTCGAAGAGCTCCGCCACCGTGAAAGGCGGCATCCCGCTCGGCAGCGCCTGGAAGTCATCGCGGGCACCGGACCACATCACGCTCAATCCCCCCATGGAGTGGTGTCTCTTCCCCCGTCAACTGGTTTTTTCGCATGCGAAATGCACCCGGTGACAAGGTCCAGAAATCCCACTCAATCACAGAGATAGGCCGGCCTGGATGTGAGCAGCCCCACATCGCGCAGCGCTCGCCTCGGCCGGGCGAGCAGGTACTAGGATCCTGGAGGAATCACTCCGGAATCGTTGTGGAGACACGCTGTGAGCAATCCGTTCGAAGACGAGAATGGCATTTTCCTGGTCCTGGTCAACCAGGAGGAACAGCACTCGCTGTGGCCGGATTTCGCCGAGATCCCGGCTGGCTGGCGGACCGTGCACGGCCCGGCCGGCCGCCAGGAATGCCTTGACTATGTCAATGAACACTGGACCGACATGCGTCCGAAGAGCCTGGTCGACGCCATGCGGGAGTCCGCATCCTGAATTCCGGCTGACAAAGCAGAAGATATCCGGCCCGCGCCTCGTCTTTCGAGAGGCACGGGCCGATTCTTTATATTCGCTGAATATCCGTCGTCGCTGACGGCTTCGATGATTGACTTCATGGGGCCAGGGCCTCCGCGCAAGGCACCGTAAGACGGTCCCCTATGGGGGGTTACCGAATATGGGGCGGGATACACGGAATTGGATTGTGCCATGCGGCCGAGGGAGATCATGAAGCCGTTGATCCCGCCGGACCGGGGGGGCGGCCGCAGGGCGGCGGGACGCTGACCACACCTGATGAGACGCTGCTGCCGCCGCGCTTCGGGGTTCCGGAGTCGACCGTCCACCGCAGGGTCCTGAGCCGGCCACAGGCCGGATGCGGGGCCGGTCGCACGAGGCGGTTCTGTACCGGCTCGACGACGCCGGCCTGGCCGACGTGACCCACGCCGTCCCGTGATCGTCGTAAATCCGTTGCGGCGATGGCCAGTTGATAGCACACCGGATTCCGGTTATCGCCGTAACACGTTGGCTATTCCAGTGCTGCGGCGGGCTTGGCGAAGAGGTTGGGGAAGTCGGGAAGTACTGACGCAGCAGACCGTCGCAGTTCTGGTGCGAACTACGCTGCCGCGGGCGCTGGTTTACCGAGGTGGATGGGGATTCCGGTGGCAGGAAGGCCGGCGAAGGCTCGCACGAGGGCATCGCGAACGTGCTGGCCGGAGCGGCCGTCCGGAAGACGCAGAATTTGACGCAGCGGGTGATGCGGTCGACCAGGGTGCCGGGCGCTGGGTGGTCTGCGTCCGTGCCCGGCACGACGGCGACACCTCGAGCCGGCGCCGGACCGCGGCCGCAAGTCGGCTGTCGTCCGTGAACACCGCGATGCCGAGCGGCACATGTGGTCCCTGAAGAAGGACCACGACCAGATCGGCAAGCCCGGCACCCACACCGCACGGCTTCTGGTTCCGGGTGCCGTACTCAACGGGGAGTTGAGGGTGCCCGGCACCCGGGCGCGCCGGTCAGTCCAGACGGAAGGAAGCGTCGTCCAGCAGGAAGGCCGTAGCCGCGCCGCCGGTCTCATGCGAGGTGAACTTGACGATCACGGTGGAGCCGAACTCCGGGGCCACATAAGGCGTCAGGTCGATGCTGACGGGCCGGTAGCCCTGCGTGGCGTCCTTGTTGGACCAGCTGCGCAGTACGGCGATGCGCTTTCCGGAGTACTGGTCGTCCAGTTCCAGAGTGAGCGTGTCCTGGGGCTGCCGGGAGGTATTGGCGGACGCGATGTGCAGCCAGAAGGAGAAGTGGGCACGGGTGTAGCCGGGGGTGGTCTCCACCGCTTGCGAGAGGGTGTCCTCCTGTGCCGCGCTGTGGCCGAGCCAGGCGTAACCCTGGCCGGAGCGGGGAGCATGCTCGGCGGACCGGGTGATGAGGCCGGGGGACGACTGGGCCCACCAACCCGGGTAATTCCCCTTGGCGTTGAGCGGCACTTCGAAGCCCGGGTCCACGATCTGCTCCACGCCCCGGCAGCCGTAGGGGCCATGATCGAGCAGCCCCAGGCGGAAGCTGGTGGAGGCGTGGTTTCCGGCGCCGTCCAGGACCGACACCCGGACCGTGCGGGTACCGTGCCGGCCGCTACGGCCATGGATGACACCGGTGCGCGGGTTGATGGACAGGCCGCGCGGCAGACCTCTTGCCGCATAGCGCAGTGACTGCGATGCCCGGTCCGTGACGATCACGGGTACCGACAGAGTGCGGCCCGGCGGCGCCGTGCGGTCGCACATGGTGCTCAGCACCAACGGGTGGTTGGGCACCACAGGGTGGGAGGCGGAGCAGGTGTGCTGGTCATTGGACCAGGTGGTCTGGACCGCGAAGGAGCCGGTGGCCAACTGGAGGTTGAACAGGCCACCCGGGGTGCCCTGGGTGATCCACTGGCACTTGTCGCCGTTCTCCTGGCCGGCCGGGTCGATCCAGCCGCCGATGGCGTTCTGGTCCGTGATGGTCTCGGCGTACTCATGGCCGCCCAGCAGGGACCAGCCATCGAGGCGGCCACGCGGACCCGGGTTGATCCAATTGGTGCCGCAGTACTTGTAGTCGGTGAGGTAGGGCATCAAGGTGTAGGCGACGGTCCCGTAACCGGTGCGCCCGAAGGTGTGCCAGGCGCACCAGCTGTTGAGCTCGTGCCAGTGGTCCGGGTCCATGCCCTTTGCCGTGGTGATCACATACTGGACGTTGCGGTTCCGCGCCGGGTTGGTGTTGCCGAAGTGCTTGGCGGCCGCCGCGGCCTCCGCGGCTATCTCCGGTTCGGTGGCGGCCTGGGGCGCGGCGGCGGAATTGTCCACCCACACTCCCGCCAGGGCATCCCCCTGGGGGATGCCCACATGCGGGGCGTCGGCCGGGCAGTGGGTGGCGCCGGCGGTGACGCTCTCGCAGTACTGCGTCATCACACCGCTCCACGATTCGCCCTTGGTACCAAGGCCCTTGAAGAAGGACTGCTGGTAAGGGGCCGCGTGATCGGGGTCGTTGGAGAGCGTGACATTGCCGTCGGCACCCTTGCCCGCGCTGCCCCACTGAGAACCCCAGTAGACGATATAGACCTTGGGCGGTCCGGAGGTGACGCCCACCGAATCCTGGCCGCCGCCGTAGACCAGGTCGGGCTGGCTGTTGTCGACCGGGACCAGGGCGTGGGACGAGCGCGGGCCCACCGTGTGGTTCTTCCTCGCGGCCTGCGCGGCAAGGGCGTTGGCGGCGGCATGCGGGTGGCCCGGCTGGATCTGTGCCCAGTCCCCGTGGGTCCGCACCCAGCCCTCGGAGGCGGGATGGGCGTCCTGGGCGTGGGCGGCACCAGGGGACACGGCCATTCCGGTCGCGGCCAGGGCGAGGGTCAGCAGTGGTGCGGCGAATCTTCGGAGCGCCTGACGGGGTCTCAGGCGGGAGAGCGCTGCTTCCATGCACGTTACCTTTCGTGCGGCTGGACAGGCAGCGGTACAATTTCACATGTCATGCCTTGGAGGAGGCGACCCGGCAAGCAAAGCTTGCCCAAAGGCGGTTCGGTTGCCGCGGCTTTCCACCGGAGCATGCAGAGCCGATGCGCTTCTCGCGGTGACGGCGAACTCCTCGTGCGCTCGCCTCGCCCGGCCTGCCCGCCGGGGCGGGTGAGCACCTGGCGGCGCGGGCCGCCCTGCTGGACGGCACCTGCTGTGAGATCGCCGCGCGGGTGCCGGCGAACTCGCGGGATGCTGCCCCGGGTCGATCTGCCGGATGCCCTGCTGGAGGTGTTCTCATGGACCGGCGCCGACCAGGCGTTCACCTCGGTGACCGGCGGCGAGGCCCGGCTGAAGAACCCGCACCTGACGATCGCCGCGCTGCTGGTCGCGCACAGCTGCAACGTTCGAGTCAGCCGGCCCTGAGCAGGGCGCGCAGCTCGGTGGTGTCGATGATGTGGGCCCGTGCGGGGAAGACTTTGTGGAGCAGGATGTCGTGGACTTCGGTGTCCGGGTCGGCGACGCCGTCGGACAGGACGTAGAGCTGGTAGTCGCGGTCGGCCGCGTCGATGACGGTGGACAGGACGACTCCGCTGGTACTGATGCCGCAGACGACCAGAGTGGTGATGCCGCGCCCGCGTAGCTGCTGGTCGAGATCGGTGGTGGACATGCTGCCATAGCGGGTCTTGCGCACGATGATGTCGCCGTCCTGGGGAGCCAGGCGCTCGTGGACGGCGGCGGCAGGGTCTTTGTGGTGCATGACGCGGTGTTGGGCCAGCGGGGCGAAGGACTTGTTGGAGGCCGGGATCGCGTCCCAGTCGGCCTCGGTGAAGCCGACGCGTACGTAGGCGATGACGCCGCCGTGTGCGCGAACGTCGGCGATGGCCCCTGCCACGCGACCGAGCAGGGCGTCTCGGTCCTCGCCTTCGGGCACAAAGGCCAGGATCGCGGGCTGGTAGTCCATGACGAGCAGCGCGGTGTGCGTGGGGTCAAGTGCGGGGGCAGTGCTCACGCGAGTGTTCTCCTTGCTGGTGGTGTGCCTGGTCGACGCGGACGCGCGCCGGCGGACCGGCTGCGGCCCGCGGGCTTCAGTGGGCGAGTCGCGGTGTCTCATGAGGGGCTGCGGGCCACTTCCGGCTTGTGCCGCGCCGTCTGGTCCCGTCGGGGAAGCAGGAGCGGTGTGGTCAGGATGAGCAGTCCGGCGACCGTGAGGGCGGTGCGTGGGCTGGTGACGTCGGCGAGCAGCCCGGCGAGTGCGGTGAGGACGGCGATGGACGCCTGCTGCCCGATGGACCAGGCCGACAGGGTGCGGGCGACGAGATGCTTGGGGGTGTTTTCGAGCCGGTAGGTGGCGAGCACCGGACTGTACAGGCTCATGTTGATGATGATCGCCAGCTCGACGGCCATCACGGTGACGAGGCCGACGACGCCGGGACCGACAAAGGCCAGACCGATCAGCCAGATGGCGCGCAGGGTGCCGATGGTCCGGAAGACCCACTGCCGACCGAAGCGGGCCACGACGCGGCGGGCCAGCCGCGAGCCGATGAGTCCGCCGAGGCAGGGGGCGGCGAAGGCGAGGCCGTACTGCCAGGGCGGGAACCCGAGCCGGCGCAGCAGGAGCACGGCCAGCGGCGGCTCGGTGGCCATGATCAGCCCGGAGACGAGCATGTTGTTGAGGTAGAGCGGCCGCAGACCGGGGTGGCCCATGATGTGTCGCCAGCCGTCGAGCAATGCGCCCGCCCGGACCGGGCTCTTGTCGGTTGTTCGCGGCGCTTCTTCCCGGCCGCGGATCGCGGTGATGCCCAGCGCGGAGAGCAGATAGCTGAGCGCGTCGGCCACCACGGTGGTCACTGGCCCGAACAGGCCGATCGCCGCCCCGCCAAGCGGGGGCCCCACCGCGATGGAGCTCCAGTTCGTGGACTCGAACCGCGCGTTGGCCACGAGCAGGTCATCCGGTTGGACAAGGGCCTTGAGGTAAGCGCCGCTGGCCGCGTTGAACGCGATCTTGGCTGCGGCGACCACGGCCGAGACCACGAGCAGCTGGACAAAACCGAGCCATCCGAAGGCGTAGGCGACGGGGATCGTCGCCATGGCCGCAAACCGGGCCAGGTCCATCATGATCATGACCGGGCGCTTGTGCCGGACCTCCACCCACGGCGCGAGCGGCACCGCGATCAGCGCACCCACCGCAGGCCCCACCGCGGACAGCGCGGACACCTCCGCGGGTCCGGCGTGCAGCACCAGCACGGCGATCAGCGGCAACGCCCCGAACCCCAGCCCGGACCCATATGCGCTCACCGCATATGACGCCCACAGCCAGCCGAACTGCCGGCCCAACCGTCTCCTGCCCACCATGCTCAGCGCACTCCCCTTGAGGTCCCACACGAACAAACTGACGTTGACCGATGAGAGATAAGCGGGCAGGACAACCGCAGGTCAAACAACCGACCTGCCAGCAGTCCACAACTATCGGTTGTTCTCTAAGGTGGGTCGGCGTGGATCTCGAAGCAGTACGTACCTTCGTCGCCGTCGCGGAAGCGGGCCAGTTCCAGAAGGCCGCCGCCGACCTGTCGCTCACCCAGCAGGCCGTCTCCAAACGCATCGCCGCGCTGGAGCGCACCCTCGGCGTGCGGCTGTTCACCCGCACGCCGCGCGGCGCCGAGCCGACCATCGACGGGCAGGCGTTCCTGCCCCATGCGCGCGAGCTGCTGCGCGTCGGGGAGCGCGCGGTCGCCTCCGTGCGCACCGGCCGCCGTCCGCTGCGCGTCGACGTGATCGCCTCGCGCGTCGCGCCATCGGGCCTGATGCGCGGCTTCCACCACGCGCATCCCGAGATCGACCTCGACGTGGTGATGCTGTTCGACGTCGAGACGGCCGTCGCCGCCATCCGGTCCGGTGAGATCGACGCCTCCTTCCGCGCCGTCGCCATGCCCGGCCGACCCCTCCCCGAGGGCATCGAGTCCGTCCGGGTGCTCGACGAGCCGCACCAGCTCCTCACCGGTCCCGCCCACGCGCTGGCCCGCGCCCGGTCGGCGACCGTCGCCCAGCTCGCCGGGCACCGGATCTGGATGCCCGGCATCGTTCCCGGAACCGAGTGGGCCGCCTACTACGACGACCTCGCCGCCGAGTTCGGCCTCACCATCGAGGCAACCGGCCCCAACTTCGGCTCCGACACGCTCCTCGACACCATCGCCGACACCCCGGCCCTGGCCACCTTCACGACCGAGCAGACCCGCCTTGTCTGGCCCGCCGGCCACGGCCTGCGCCGCATCCCGGTGACCGACCCAACACCCGTCTACCCGCACTCCCTCCTCTGGCACCGCGACAACCCCCACCCGGCACTGGCCACGCTGCGGGCCCACCTCGCCGCCACAGCGGCCGGCCACGACGCTGCCGGGACCTGGGTACCGGACTGGGTGATTCCACGCTGAACGGCCTCGCCCGCGCGGCCGGCCCTCCCGGCGCAGACGGTCAACGCCGGGCGTCGCCGGGGAGGGCTTGAAGCAGAGATGGACGTTCTCCGGCTTCTTGTGCCGGGACTTCGCCATCAGCATCAACAGCGAGGCACCCTGCTCGCCGAGATGAGTCAGGGCGGAGTGGCGGTATTCGGCCCGCGGGTTCGTCCCTTGAGCAGCCGGGCTGTTGCCGTTGCGGGGACGTCAACGTCGACTCCGCCTCCGTCAGGGTCCACGCATGCTGCCGGGGCCCGCAAGGGCTCACCACCGACCCCCGCCGTGTCAAAGGGGGCCGTGCGCTGGGCAATTCGCCGGGGCCTGCCGGCGTTTCCGGAGGAGGCGGCCCGGTCGGCGAGGCCCTCGGCCGGTCCCGCGGCGGGCTGACCACCGAGGTCCACCTGGACAAGCTCCGGGTGTCCCGCACGGTGCGTGGCCGGCCGCGCGGGAGCCGGACAGCATGAGGGGTCCCACGGCCACAGGGCGTCATCGGGGCTTCCGCCAGACCGGGTGCCCTGCCCCGAGCCGTCAGCTGACCCGGCGGGCCAGCACCTGGCCCGGCCAGGTCCCGGAACGGAAACGGTCGGTGCGCGTGAATCCGTTTCTCTCGTAGAACGCGACCAGTTCGCCCCCGCCGCCGGCCCAGCAGTCGACCCGCAGCAGCTCCACGCCGGCCCGCCGGGCCTCCTCGACGGCACAGGCCAGCAGTGCCGCCCCGATGCCCAGGCCGGCGTACCGCCGGTCCGAGACCAGCAGCCGGACGTACCGCTCGGGTTCCTCTGCCGCCGCGATCGGCATCTGCGGGCTGGGGCCGGAGTCCAGCACCATCGCCCCGACAGGCGTTCCGTCCAACTCCGCGATGTAGGGGGCGTTTTCGGTCATGTACCGCTCGACCCGTGCCACCCCGCCGGGCTTCTGCGAATACGGTGTCGTGCCCCACTGCTCGGTGTTGCCGCGATCGTTCATCCAGACCACGGCGGAGTCGAGCATGTTCAAGACGGCCGACGCGTCGGCCAGGCTGCCCGGTCTGATCCGTATGGCATGTGCAGTGTCGTTCACGGCGCAAGCTTAAACATCGCCCGGCGAGTCGCGCCGCGCACTGCGACAGCACGCGTCCGTCCAACCATTTCACCGCCCTGCTGCACCCATAGGGGCGACCTTCACCGTCCATGACGCACACGCCAACCCGACCACACTGGAGTGGCCCGCGTCGAAGCAATCACGACGCCGAACGTAACCAACTGCGCGGAATACCGGCCACCTTGGGAAGAATAGGCGACCGCACGGACGGTCTGCCGCGGCCGCACTGACCCCTGCCGTTCGATCAGCCAAGGGCTGTCGTCGCGCCCGGCCTCCCGGCCGCGGCTTCGGCATGCGGGACACGGCCGAACACCCCGGCACTGCTGCTCGCATGGGCGGGTGCGTGCGACACGGTGCGGTGCCTCGCACTGCGAGACGCGGTGGTCGCGCTCAGGCGAAGAGTTCGCCGAGGGCCTCGGGGAGAGGGCGACTCCGGCCTTGTACGCCTCCGGAAAGTCCAGCATCGCCCGCACGGTGGCGAGGAGGCCGCGGTTCCGGTGGCGCGGTGTCATCTGCCTGCCCAAATGGCCGCATGTGGTCATAGTTGATGGACTGCCAGCCCTTTGGCTGGCATCAGGACAGCTTTGCAGGAGAACACGCCATTGGCGGAAGTCCGCTGTCATAGCCCGCCCTTCGTGCGGTGGGATGGCACGGTGACCGCGCAGGCGGGGACCGTCTTCCGCGTGTGTGCACCGGTCCATGACGGGTCAACGCCATCGAGGGGACGACATGCCGGTCAAGATGGTGTTCTTCAATGTGGGGCAGGGCGACTGCACGCTGATGACGTTCTCCCGTCCGGGGGCGGCGAAGGCGCATGCGGCGGTCCTGCTGGACTGCGGTTCGACCAAGGCGGTGGCTCCCCGGCCCGCGGCCGGTGTGACACCGACGGGCACGGCCAAGGACCGTATGATCGCGCATCTCAAGCAGAAGATCGACGGCTATCTGCAGAACCTGGAGAACCCCGGGATCCTGGACTACCTGCTGGTCAGCCATCCCGATCAGGACCACTTCAACCTGCTCAAGCATGTGCTGCTCGACTCCAGCGGCAAGCTGCGCTACACGGTCAACAATGTCTGGTACGCGCTGATGCCGAGCGACTACAGGGAGGGGCAGAGCAGGGACCCCTTCATGGAGAAGCTCCTCACCAGGCCCGCCACGCTGACCAGTCCTGGCGGCCATCATGTGGTCAACCCGCCCTTGATGAAGCCGACTCAGCCGGACCCGGAGCCCCTGTTCCCGGAGAATCCGGCGGCTCCCAACCTCTATCTGCTCGACGGTGGCGCCTTCCTGCTCTCCGGCACCAGCGCCTATCAGAGCGCCCCCAAGGAGACGCTCGCCAATCTCAGCAGCCTGGTGTTCGCGCTGGTGGGTGTACGCAACAGCGCAGGGGCGCGGCAGAAGGTGCTGTTGATGGCCGACGCCCTCAAGGAGAACGAGGAGGTGCTGATCGACATCGACAACAACCCCACCTTTCCGGACCGTTGGTGCCGCCGGGAGAAGAACCTCTGGCTCAAGGTCGGCCACCATGGCAGCAAGACCTCCACCTGTAAGCAATGGCTGGAGCACACCACCCCCGACGGGCTGTTCCTCAGCACCGGCCCCCTTGCCTTCCGTGGCAGGTCCGGCACCTGCACCGAGAGCAATGTCAACCGCCGCATGCTGATCGAGTGGGAGGCGGTCCGTACCGCACAGGGCATCCCCGCCCCCAAGGTCACCGGCCGCAGGCAGTGGGGCTACGGCTACCAGGACGATGTGCCTCCCAATGTGCTTCCCTGGCCGTTCCGCTTCCATGACGCCAGCGGACGCGGCATCTTCAGCACCCTCGCAGGAGAACCGACCCCCGCGACCGGGGGCGAGTGGACCGGGGTCGACTGGCATATGTGGATCGACCGCGCGGGCGCCGGCACTTACGACCTCTGGTACGAGTAGGAGACCTGCGATGGCGCTGTCCGTCGAGACGCTGCGCGCGACCCTGCAGGCCGCGAAGGAGCAGCGGGAGCTGACCGTCCCACCGGAATTCCTGGAACTCGAGCCCTCCGCCGGGCTGTTCACCGAATACCTGGCGAATGGTGTGCTGCATGTGCGCGAGGCGGACATCGACGTGACCCGGCTCACCGCCGCCGGTACCGTCGCCCTGGCGAGCGGCACCGATGCCGCTACGTCCGTGCGGTTCCTGGCCGACGACGCCGGCCGTACCGTGGCGGGCCTGCGGATCGATGCGGCCCTGCCGTCCGGCGCCCCGGACCTGCCCAAGCAACTTCGCGACGCGCTGGTCCCGTTGGAACGGTTCGGGCTCGGCGTGCTCCATCTGGTCCTCGGCGTTGAGACCGGGCTGAACGACGAGCCGGAGGCGGTCGTCGGGGTGGGCGCCGAACTCGACTTCCCCAACGCGCAAGCGGCCCGCAAACCGTATCTCTGGGGGTACCCGCCGAAGACGGGCACCATCTGGCGGCTCGGGGCCCGCTTTGTGCCGGTGCCGCTCAGCTCGCTGGACGACCTGGGCTCCTTCGCCTCGGTCGGCGCCGGCGGCTTCGATCTGCCCCCGGATTTCGCCCCGGGCAGCGGCCTGGCGCTCACCGGCCTGGGGATCGGTTATGCGACGGGCAACGGCTCCGCGCGAACGTCCGACGCGGACCGGCTGCTGTCCGTCTGGCTGAGCGTCGGCCTGGACCGAGCCTGGGAACCGCTGGACGGACTTACCGTCTCCGGCCTCCACTCCGACTTCACGGTGCAGCATCCCTTCACCTCCCCCCGGCTGCGGGCCACCCTGGGCGGTCATGTCCAACTGGCCGACGACATCGGCGTCGACGTCGAGATCCGCCTTCCGGACCGCTCGCTGACCGGCACCCTCAGCGCCCCCGTCAATGTCGGCCGGCTCCTCCAGGACCGCTTCCCCGGTATCCCCGTCCCCACCTCCCTCACCGTCAGCGAACTCACCCTCTGGGCCGAACTCGCCTCCGACGCCGGCAACCGGGGCTATGGACTCGACCTCGCACTCACCGAGGTCTGGCAGGTCGTCCCCGGTATTGAGCTCAGCCAGGTCGTGCTCACCGTCTCGCACCAGGCCGGGGTCACCCTCGCCGGGATCGCGGCGCGCTGGCAGCTGGACGAAGGGGTCCTGGACGTCGCCGGGACCTGGTCGTCCACCGACGGCTGGGCATTCACCGCGCATGCGGTCGGCCTGCAACCGGCAGCCGTCATGGGGCACTTGGGGATCGATGTGCCCGAGGCTCTGCGGGATCTGGCCATCGAAGAGTTGTCCATCGCCTTCGACACCCATGGACACTTCGTCTTCGCCTGTACCACCACCCTCACCGTCGGCGAGACTCCCGTCTCCCTCACCGTCACCGTCGACCACACGCCCGAGCACACCAAGGTCACCGGGCTGGTACGGCTCACCGTCCCGCTCGACGACGACACCGAGCGCGTGCTGGATTTCGCCGTCGACTATGCCGGCGACCCCACCGGACGTGTCCTCACCGCCCGCTGGACCGGCACCCCGGGCATCACCTCCCGCGAACTCGCCGGCGCACTGGGGCTGTCGGTCCCCGCCGGGGTCCCGACCGGGCTGCTGCCCACCCTGACCTCCGTCGGCCTGCGCTATGACACCACCGCCGGGCGGCTGCTGCTGGCCGCGACGACCGAGGCCGGCGGCGGCATCGTCGCCGCGTCCGTACCCGGCACCCCACGCTCCCTGGTCCTTCTGGTCGCCGCGAACATCTCCGACCTGAAGCCCACCAAGCTGTCCCAGCTCCCGCTGGTCGGCGATCAGATCCCGGCGAGCGTGGACGTCGGCATCACCGGCATCCAATTCCTGGTCACCGGCAATGCGTTGAGCGCCGCCCAGGTGCAGCAGGTCAACGCCGACCTCGATGCCGTCGGCTGGACCGGCGGCAAGCTGCCCGACTCCGGATCCGGCCTGCCCAAGGGCGCCTTGCTCACCCTCCCCTATGAGATCGCGGGCCAGGCCCAGGACCCGCTGGCTCTTTCCTTCGGCGGGGGCGGGCAGCAGCAACTCGCGGTGCGGGACCGAAGCGGTGGCGGTCCGGAGTCCGCCGCCTGGGTCGATATCGGCCGCTCCTTCGGCCCCCTGCATCTGCAACGCATCGGTGCCGGCTTTGACTCCGGCAAGGTGCTGGTGATGTTCGATGCCAGCATGGGTGCCTCCGGGTTCACCCTGGGCGTCATCGGCCTCGGCATCGCCCTTGACCTCGACACTATGAGCGCCGCACCTCTCCTCCAGGGGCTCGCCCTCGACCTGCGCCGCGATCCGCTCCATATCGCGGGTGCCCTGGTCAACCGCCAGCCGCCGCCCGAGGGTTACACCATCCTGGTCGAGGGCCTGCTCATCGTGGAGATGCCGAGGTTCGGGGCGCTGGTGCTCGGCGCGTACCACCGGCGCAGCGACGGCATGACCTCGTTCTTCGCCTTCGGCCGGCTCAAGGGGACCTTTGGCGGCCCGCCCCCGTTCCGTGTCACCGGCTTCGCCCTGGGCTTCGGCTACAACAGCAGCGTCCGTGTCCCCGAGCAGACCGAGATCGCCCAGTTCCCGCTGGTCTCCGGGCTGGACGGCGAGCTGCCCGACGATCCGCTCGCCACGCTTCCCCTGCTCACCGGCGGGGCCAATCCCTGGGTGAGCCCCGCCGAGGGGCAGATCTGGCTGGCCGGCGGCATCGACTTCACTTCCTTTGAGTTCGTACAGGCCCGCGTCCTGCTGCTGGTGGAGGCCGGTAACTCCCTCACCCTCGCCCTCATCGGCCGCGCCAACGCGAGTTTCCCCCAGAAAGGCGCCAAGAAGTACGCGCGCATCGGCGTCGACCTGCGGGTGGTCTACCAGTCGGCACGCGGCGAACTCGCCGCCAGCGCCCAGCTGGTGGACTCCTATGTCATCGACCCCTCCTGCGTGCTCACCGGCGGTTTCGCCTTCTACTCCTGGTTCGGGCCGAGTTCGCACGCCGGGGACTTCGTACTCACCGTCGGCGGCTACCACCCCGACTACAAGCCGGTCCCCCAGCACTACCCGATCGTCCCCCGTCTCGGCTTCACCTGGTCCGTCGGCTCGGCCGTCACCGTCAGCGGCGGCGCCTACTTCGCGCTCACCCCCAACGCCGTGATGGCGGGCGGCTCACTGGATGTGCGCTACAAGGCGGGGAATGTCGAGGCCTGGCTGACCGCTCAGGCCCATCTGCTCATCCAGTGGGCGCCCCTGCACTTCCGCGCCGGGATCTCCATTCGCGTCGGTGCCCGCGTCAAGCTGCTGTTTACCCTCAGCGGCGAGATCGGTGCCTCCCTCGACCTCTGGGGTCCGCCCACCGGTGGCACGGTCACCGCCAAGTTCGTGTTTATCAAGGTCACGGTCAAGTTCGGCGCCTCGCTGTCCGGTCCGGACGCGCTCACCTGGGACGAGTTCCGCGCCCAGCTCCTGCCGCCGGAGGCTCCGCTCACCGCGCATCCGCTCCTTGGACTGCTCACCGACTCCGACGCCGACCCCGCCCTGCGGGCCGCCCGGATCAAGGCCGGTACGGAGCCTTGGCTCGCCGACCCGTCGGGTTTCTCCTTCGCCGTCTCCACCGTGGTGCCCACGGCGAAGGTGCGCTTCAACGAGCGGGACCCGGAGGGCGAGAGCACCGTCGACATCCGGCCCATGAAGCAGAAGGGCATCGACGGACTGCTGCACCTCACCGTCGAGTACAGCAACACCCGCCGCCGGCAGCTCGCCTCCTGGCGTGCGCTGCCCAACGAAGGCAAGTGGCGGGTCGACACCGAGCATGGCGAGGTGCCCTTCGCCCTCTGGGGCGACCCCGACGTTCCCCAGAAGGACACCCTGGGCCAGGCCCCGCTCCTGGACCACCTCACCGGCCTGCGCGTCACCGTCCCCGGACCCCGGGTCAATGGCCAGGACCTCGGCCCGATCGCCGAAGGCGACCTCGCCTGGGAGAAGCTGAACCCCGACGCCACCCTGCCCCTCGACCCCGGCGCACCCCCCACCGGCTCACCCGTCGCCTTCGCCGATCCGCTCGGTGCGGGCGTGGGCGTGCTCGCCGACCAGATCGCCAATCTGGCGGCCGGCTCGGCCCGTACCCGGATGCACGGTGTCCTCGCCGGTCTCTGCCCCGGGATCCCGCTGCCCAACGGCACCGTGGGCGACTACGCCGAGCTGGCTCGTACCGCCGGACTGGACGCGGATCCGCTGCTGCTCACCGAGGACCATGTGCCGCCCGCACCCGGCCCGGTCGTCCTGGTGCTCGACGACACCACCGGCACACTCCTGTCCCTGGACCCGGAGACGGCGGCCGTCGTCGGCCGGGTCCCGGTCGGGCAGCCCGGTCCCTACCTGGCGGTGCCCTCGGCGGACGGGGCGATGCTGTACGCGGCCGGTGCCGATCCCCGGCAGCTCTCGGCCATCGCCGTCATCGCCCAGCAGGTACACCCGCCGTACACCGGCCTCCAGCTGGCCGGGCGGCCGACGGTGCTCATGGTCAAGCGGGACGGCTCCCGGGCGGTGGTGGCACGGGCGGCACGCATCGCGGCCGCGTCCATCGACCTCACCGGGGCAACCGAGCCCGTCCATACCGACGTTGACCAGCAGGATGTGCAGTCCTTCGGCGGCATCGCGGTGGACGCCGAGGCGGGACGGCTGTATGTCAACGCCAACGACGCCAGCAAGACCCTCAGTTACGACACCTCGGCCGGCACCAAACTCGGCACGGTGTACGGGCCCGCGACACCCACCTTCGTCACCCCAGGGCAACCGGACCGGGTGTATGTCCACGGCGCGGCGGCGGGCAGCAATGGCCAGGTCCAGGTGATGCCGGTGCCGACGCCCGGCGTCTCGTACACCCCCTACAACTTCCCGGCGGGCGGCACCGCGCTGGCCATGCTCACCAACTCGGCCCGCCGGGCGGTGGTGTTGCGGAAGGCCGGCGACACCGGACAGGTGGTCACGCTTTATGAGCGTCCCGGCTCACCTCCCATCACCATCGCCGAACACTCCGTCGCCGTCGGCGCCGACCCCCGCTCCCTCGCCCTCGATCCCGCCGGCCGCGCCTGGGTCCTGCACGGCGCCGCCGTATCCGTGGTCAACGGCGGCACCCTCCTCGGTGAACTCCCCCTCGGCGCACTCCCGTTGTCCATCACCTTCACCCCGGACGCCGCCCGTGCGTTCATCGCCTGCGATGACGCGACCGTCACGGTGGCCGAGATCCAGGACAACGTGCCGGTGGCCACCGGCCACTGGCGGCTGCCGCCCGGGACCGTCGCCTCCGCGGCCCTCTACACCGTGTTCGACACCACCGCCTCCGAAGGGGCCGCCCGATGACGGACCAGCGCCGCGCCATCCCGCCGGCCTCCGACCCCGGCTTCGTCCTGCGCTTCCAGGACAACCGCGAACCCGCCATCGACGCCGGGCTCTACCGGATCAGGGCCACTCAGACGCTGCCCGGTGTGGTCGGGGACACCGCCGGCTATCTCAAACCCGTCTGCGAGACCTTCGAGGTCCGCGCCCCGCAGTTCGCGCTCGCCGACGAGCAGGTGCACGCCGTCAATCCGGCGCCCGAGGCCCGCTCCGACTACTCCACGACCCTGGCGCATATCACCCTCCCCGATCCGCTGCTGCCGTGGATGCGGCGCCTGGACGAACCGGAGGCCAAACAGGACGCACCGGCCGAACCCTGGCTCGCCCTGCTGCTGTTCGCCCCGGGCGAGCTGCCCGACGACCCCGAATCCATCGGCCTGACCGTGCCCATGACCGCCGAGGAACTCACCGCCGACTCCGCTGGAATCCGGCATCCGAAAGTCCGCCATATCGAGGGCGACCCCAGCGCGCTCTGCCACACCGTGGAGATCCCCGGCGATGTCTTCGCCACGGTCGTCCCGCGCACGGATGAACTCCGGCACCTGATCCATGTCCGCGACGTCCGGACGGACACCGGGCTGCGCGGCGAACAGCTCGCCGCCGGCGCCTATGCGGTCGTCCTCGCCAACCGGCTGCCCGACCGCGAGCACCAACTCCGCTATGCCGCCCACCTGGTCGCCCTGGAGGGCTGCCGGTCCATCCTCGCCGACGCGGACGCCGGGCAGCTCACCGCCGAGGTGCGCATCCGCCTTGCCGCGCTGCACAGTTGGTCCTTCACCAGCAACCCGGCACCCGGCGGCGGCTTCCCGGGCCGGGTGCGGCACTTCCTCTTCGACGAGGACGGCAAGGAACTCGATCTGCTGCTGCATGTCCCCACGCCCCCGGCCGAACCGCCGTCCGGTACCGACCCCGCCGCCTATGCCGTGGCCCGCGCCCGGCTGGCCTCGGGCCGGGTGCCGCTGGCCTATGGTCTGGAGACCGGCGAGCGCGGCTATGCCTGGTACCGGGGGCCGTTCACGGCCGAGCCGGCGCAGCCGCTGCCGACGACCCCGTCCGGATTCGACTGGACCAGCGCGGCACAGCTGATGACCTACGACAAGGCGTGGGGTCTGTTCGACGCGGGCTGGGGCGCCGCCTGGACGCTCGGCCGCGCCCTGGCTCTGGCGGACGCGGACTTCGCCGCGATGCTGACCGCCTGGCACCTCAAGGCCCGTACCCGGGCGGCGGTACTGGCCCAGCGGCTGGCGGCGGTGGGTCTGGAGGTGGCGGCAACAGCGGGAACGGGCGGACCGCAGGGCGGGCCCATTGCCGGCGGTCCACGCACCCCCCGAGCCCTGGCCCCCCGCCCCTTCGGCACTCTCCTGGAGGAGCTGGCCGCCAACGGCGCCGCCGCCCGGCTCCTGCGCGCCGGTACCCACCCTGCCGAGGCCCGCCACGCACCCGAGCCCGAGCCCTTCCGCCGCACCCCCACGGCCGGGCGGCGCGGAACGGCACGGGCCGCCCGTACCGCCGCGCTGCTGGCCGATCCGCCGGAGGCGCTGCGCACCGCCCTGGCCGCGCAACTCGCCGATGCCACCGCCCCGGTCAGCGAGTGGCTGCAGCGGCTGCGGCTGCTGTACAACCTCCCCTTCGCCGATCTGGTGCCCGACGAGCACGCCCTGCCCGCCGAGTCGCTGCGGCTGTTCTATGTGGACGCCGGATGGCTCACCGCGCTGGTGTCCGGCGCGGCGGGCATCGCCATCACCGGGGAGAGCGACGCGGCCCTCGCCCGGATCGCCGCACCCTGGGCACGGACCGGCGACGAGGGTCCGACTCCCCGCGCGGGCGTGCTCATCCGGTCCGCGCTGGTGCACGAGTGCCCGGGGCTGCTCGTCCGCCCGTACCGAGGGCACGGCGATGCCCGTGCCCCCATCGCGATTCTGCGGCAGGACGTCCTCGGCCCGGATGTGCTGCTCGTCCTCTTCGAGCAGGTACCCGACGAGGTCGAGCTGGCCGAGCCGCCCGAGGGCCTGTCCTTCGGCATCGACATCAGCCTTGACCGCAAGCGCGTCATCGACCTGCGGCGGGTCGATGCCCCGGTGGCCCGGCAGATCGACGGCCAGGCCTTTCCCTTCCCCGCCGGCACCGATGGACTCGACGCCTATCTGCGTCCCGACCCCGGCGGGCGGCGAGCCGTCCTCGATCTGCGGCCCGCCGCCATGGACGGGCTGCTGCGCAAACTCGCCGGCCGGCTCGCCGAACTCGGCCAGCAGGCCGCCACCGGGTTCGGCCCCGCCGGGCTCGCCGTCCAGCTCGTCAACGCGCCCCGTCGCCAGCTCATCACCCGTACGACGGCCCGATGACCGCGAACCATCCCAAGGAAGGGCAGACCAGCGCCGTGACGCCACCCTCTGCAGCATCGGGCCCCCAGCCACTTGTCGTGCCGATGCAGATCGAAGCCCTCACCGTCAATGAACGCGTCCGCTCTGCCGAGGTCTTCCAGCGCTGGCAGGCCAACTACGCGCTGACCCGGCTCAGTCTGTCGCCCGAACCCCCGGCGTTCTCCAACACCGATACGGCCTTCAACGCCGACCCCGACCGCGAAGGCGTCTATCTGCACTGGCAGTTGCCCCAGGCCCTCACCCATGGCGTGGACGAACAGGGCGACGGCGTCCCGGTCTTCCCGCTCGTCCCCAATCGCTGGCTCGTCGTCCGCCAGGCCGTCGCCGCCGCGACCGGGGCACGCACCGACACCGGCTGGATCGTGGAGAGCGATCATCTGGACCCGGCGCACGGCTCCAGCACCTATATGGACCGGGACGGCCGCCTCACCCGCATCGGCCGGCGTATCAGCCTGGCCGACGGGGCCTGGACCGAACCCGGCACACCGGGCGGCCCGTTCCTGACCGCCGTCGGCCCCGGACTGCCGGCCTTCGCCGCCTACCAGCCCTACAACACCGATGTGTTCTCCGTGCACGACCGGATGGACGACCTCGATCCGGACACCGCCTACCAGCTCAACTACCTGGTCGCGGGCTGGTACGGCGACCCGGCCGCCGACCCCCTCACCGGCGACCTCGCCGAACGCCTCGCCGCCCTCCGCTGGAAGGCCACCGGCACCGTGCCCGACACCGCCCGGACGGTCTGCCATGGCACCGCCCTGGATGTGCGGTGGCAGCGCCGGGGCAGCGGTATGCCCGCCTCCGACCGGCCCGACTATGTCACCGTCGCCGTGGGCAACAACACCGAGCACGCGACCAAGGCCATCAAGGAGTACGCGGCCCGCAGGGCCGGCTCGCCGCCCGAGCTGGCCGCGCTGCTGTCGGCCGTGCATTCCGGCGTGCTGGACCTCCTTGAGGAACCCGACGGCCAGTTCCGGGCCGAACGCGCCCTGCACGCCTCGTGGTTCACCCCGACACCGGCCGGCTACACCTGGGTGCTGGAGGAGGTGGAGCAGCCCGGGACGCCGCGGCTCACGCGCCGCCGCCGGCCCCGCTCCGTCCGCGGGGCCCACGCCCAGGTCCTGGCCCGGCTCAATCAGGACCAGGCCGCGCACGACACCGGTGTACAGGACCTCATCGCCGCCCAGCGCCGCCTGTACGACCTGTGGTGGGCGGCCAACCTGCCCAAGGTGCCGGACGCACCGGGCGAGCCGCCCGGCAAGTACCGCACTGACCTCGCCGAACGGGTATCGGCCGCGACCAGGGCGGCGCAGGACCAGCGCGGCGAGGTGACCAGGCTGCGCGCCGCGATCCCCTGGGGCGACACACCCGGCCAACTCGCCGCCGGCATCGCCCAGTACCAGCGGGACCACGGCCTCCCGGAGGACGAGGTCGTCCTCAAACGCGCCGTCCTGCCCGACCACCACCGCCCCAACGACCCCGTCGTGGTCATCAAGGGAACCAAGGACCGGCCCATTCCGCCGGACCCCGAACACCAGGCCCTTGCCGACCCGTACACGGTGTCCTCGGGCACCTACGAGGACGACGAACAGGACGAGGACCCGCCGCTCGCCTGCCGCTGGCCGGACACGCTGATCACCGGCGTGCGGGTGACCGGGACCACGGTCTCCGCGACCCAGGCACAGACCCCGAAACCACCCAACGTCCCCTCCCCCGAAGGGCTTTCGGGCGTACTCACCGCGCTGCTGCGCGAACTGTTCCACCTCGGCTCCTGCAACGCCCCCACGCTCGCCCGCACCACCGGCTTCGAGGAAGTGGCAGCACTCGCCGAAGCCATGCGCGACCCGCGCGCCAACGCCATCGGCAAACCGGGGGCGTACACCGCGCAGTGGCGGCAGCCCTGGCAGCCCCTGTTCTTCGAGTGGAAGGTCGACTACTTCCCCATCGAGTGGCAGGGCGACCCGGACGGCGGCGCGGCCGGCCGCGACAACTGGAGCTTCGACGGCACCGGATACCACTGGCTCGGCACCGGTGCCCACTCCGTCCCCCTCACCCTCAGCGGCCGCCAGTTCCTCGCCCCCACCGCGTCCGACACCGCGGCCGCCGCGCTACGGCAGTACGCCCGCACCCACCCGGGACCGGGCGCCGCCGCACTGCGCGCACTCGCCCGGCAGATCGAGGCGGACGCCGACTGGTTCTCCCAGCCCATGGCGGGCTTCACCGAACAACTCACCGCCCGGACCGCCACGCCCGCCACCCTCAACCCGCACTCCGAGCTGCCGCCGGACCTGCGCACCGCCCTCACCGAAGCCACCGGCCGCACCCTGCCGCCCAACCCGGGCGCCCTGCCCCGCCCGTTCACCGGCTGGAACGCCAGTCTCTACCAGCCGCTGCGGGCCGGGCAGTTCGCGTTCGCCCGGCTCGCCGTCATCGACCGCTTTGGACACGCCCTGCCCGCGATCTTCCCGGACCCGGTCGCCCTGCGGTTCGCACCCGGCAACGAGCCCGGCGACGTCATCGGCGTCGGCGTGCCGGCGCGCCGCTTCGCACCGGAACTCCCCGAGGAACTCACCCCGTCCTGGAAGGACCCGGACGACCCCCGCCAGGGGCACTGGACCATCAACCCGGCCACCTGGTATCGCTTCACCCAGCTCACGCCCCGGCTGACCCAGCCCGCACGGGCGGGCTTCACCCTCCTCGACGCCCGCGACGATCTCAAACCGATCAGCACCGCGGGCGACCCGGACGCGAGCCCGGTCTCCGCCTGGCTGGTCCCCGGCCATCTCGACCGGGCCCTGTACGCCTACGGGCCCGACGGCGCCCCGCTCGGCGAGCTGCGCACCACCCTGCCGCCCAACGGCCGCCCCCAGGTGACCTGGCACGCACTGCCGTACTCCCCGTACCGCACCATCGACGAGCTGCGCACGGAGTATCCGCACCTGCACGGCTTTCTGACCGCGCTGGTCGCCGAGGACCGGGGGCCGGCGGCGCTCCGCTCCCTGCTGACCGTCATCGACCGCACCCTGTCCATGACCGCCCCGATCGGCGAGGCCGCGCCCCCGCACACCCCGAGCGTGCTCGTCGGCCGGCCGCTGGCCCTGATGCGGGTCCGGTTCGGAATCGACCTCGACGGGCCGCCGTACCACGACCCGTCCTGGGCGAATCTCCGCGACCCGGCGGCCCCCGCATACCCGGGCTACCGCTGGCCGGTACGGCTCGGTGAACGCAATGAGCTGACGGACGGGCTCGTGGGCTACTTCCACGGCGCACACCACGCCACGGACTACCGGCTCCTGCACACCGTCCTGGGGGCGGACGAACTCCCCGACGAGGCACGGGAGTACTTCGACCCGATCGGGACGGGCGCCTCCCTCAAACTGCCGGCCCGGGTGCCGGGCAGCGACCCGGACGACCGGGACGCCGCGTTCCTGACCCTGCTCGCCGATCCGCGCGGCACCGTGCACGCGACCACCGACGTCCTGCCGTCCGCCGAAGTCCGGCTGCCCGCCCGGCTCGTGGAACCGCCGCTGGCCGAACTTCCGGTGTCCTTCCGGCTCGGCCCTCTGCCGGTCGGCGAGTATGTACCGGACCCGGCGACGGTACGTGCGGACGAACCCCCGGCGCTCGTACTACCGCGCCCCTCCGACCGGTTCGGCAGCTGGACCTGGGTGCAGAACGAGTCCGCCGGCACCTGGAGCGCGGCCGCCACCTACGCCTCCGACGGCGAGCCCCGGCACCCACACCCCGCCCCCGCCCTGCGCACGGGTCGTCTGACGCTACGTCCGAACCACGCCGATGAGACCGAAGGAGACCGCCGATGAGCGACTGTGTGCTCAGCTACGCCCTGACGACCGTCCCCACCCCGCTCACCGTCAGCCCGCCCAAGAGCGGCCCCGGAAACGAGGACGAACTCGCCTACGGCTCCATCGATCTCGTCATCTCCAACAGCGGCAGTACCCCCGTGCGTTGCAGCAAGATCGCGATTGTGCTGCCCGTGGGCACCCTCGCCCAGGACCTGGCTCTCACCGGCGAGGGCATCGCACCCTATGTCGAGCCCGAGTCGGGCTGGACGATCGTCGGCCCACAGCCGGACGTCCTGCTCGCCGTACCGACGGCCGAGACGGCGGTGTTCCCGGCGGCGGGCGACACCACGGGAGATTCGGCGCGGGTGCGGTTCAGCGTCGAGCCCAGGGGCGGAGCGAGCGAAGTGACCGTCGACGGGCTCTACATCACCCTCAAGAACATCGCAATCAGCAACAAGACCGGGGTGTCCCGGATCGGCATCGAGGAGTGGGCCACCACGGGCGATCAGATTCCGCCCACGCCCCATACCGGAGCGCTGGAGGTCGCCAAGTTCCCGTTCCGGAGCGGGGCGGATCCCTCGCCCGGGATCGGACGGGCGCTGGAGGCGACGGTGGGAGTCGGCGGGCCACCGGCCACCCGTATCGCGGCAGAGGCGGCGGTACGGCTGGGGTGGCACCATCTGCGCGGCGACAACCACGAGTTGTATATGGACGGGGAGCGCGTCACGGACTCGTCCATCGCGGGCGGAAGCGCCTACCCGGTACCGGCCGGGCGCTTGGTGCGGGACACCTCGTTCGCCCTGAAGACCGTGACACCGACGCCGGACGGTGGGTTTGTGACCAGGTGGGATCACCTGACGGTCTGTGTCACGGATCAGACGCTGGCAAGTCTGACGGTGAGCGGGGCCATTCAGGCCAATGGAAGCCTGACGACGAGTAGCGCGGGCGAGACGACGTTCCACCACAAGGTGTCCGTGGCCGATGGAAAGGAACTGGTCGCGAGCGGCGTTCTCTGGGCGAACAACAGCGTGAAGTCCACTGGGGGGACCACAAAGGTCGACGGCGCGCTGAACGCGACCGGTCAGATCCTGGCCGACCAGGGAATCAGGATCGACGGCGATATCACTTCGGCGAAGTCCGGCATCAACGTTGGTACGAACGTCAAGTTCACATCAGGGCACAAGCTGGATGTCGACGGCACACTGGTGGCCGACAGCAACACCCAGACCGTGCGGATGCAGAACGTGATCGTCGATGGAACGGCCGATCTCATCAAGCAGGGAACGGAGTTCTTCACGACCACGAGCACCGGCCAATGGAACTACAGGGCGCCCACAGCAGGCTTCGTCATCGCGACGGTCAGTGTGAAGAGCAACACCTCAGGACACGCGACCGCATACACCTGGGGCAACGGGTCTACGGCCTATGGAAACCTGCGGGCGGCCGGCGAGCAGTCGGGAACGATCGCGGTCAAGAAGGGACAGACCTTTGGCGTGGGGCACGCGCGATGGAGCGGTTCGTCGGAAGCCCGGTTCGCCTGGGTACCGCTCGGCGCGGGTGGGTCGCCGACTCAGGTGCAAGCCGTCCCGGCCGAGGTAGCGGCACCTACCGGCGATTGACGCATCAACGAGAGCGCTGGAGGAGGCGGGAACTGCCCCCGCCTCCTCTGGCCTTGGGGCGGCATATCACTCGTCGCGGCCAAGGCCGCCGTTGGGAAGACCACGACGATCGCCACCCTTGATACTTGTACCGGCGCGCACCACAGGGGTGCGCGCCTTGGCGGCCGGGAGCCGATGGGTCAGCCGGCGCTGTCCGCGGAGGGCTCGCCGGAGTCGGCCGAGACGTCACCGCAGTAGGGCACCTCCCCGGTGTTACGCACAAAACGGGCCGCCACCCACACCTGGCGCTCCCGCAGCAGATACCAGATGTCGTTGCCGTCGACGTTCTGCGCCCGCACCTTGCAGCGCAGAGCCACCTCGGCGTTGTGCGGGAGGTGGCCGACGACGGCGGAGTCGGTACTGGGGAACTGGCGTTCATTGACTCCGGTGGGGCTGACCACGGTGCCGTAGGGCTGCTGGGGCGTTGCCGGCATATCCGCCTCCGTCGGTGGTGAGCTCTCAACTGACCGGTACGGCCGTACCGCGCAGCGCATCGACCGCCCGGCCTGGAACCTATCGCGCCCGCGCGGAGCATGGGGCGCCCGCGCCGGGGCTCGTGGGAGGCACAAGGGCGCACACCGAGCGGCTCCGCACATCCGGCACGGTGCCGGTTCAACTCGGCGCAGCCGCTCGAGACGAGACCGTCGGCATCCTGACCGGCTGGCTCACCCTCCTTCGTAGGCGGACCGCAGCCCCTGCACGTCGATCTTCTTCATGCCGAGCATGGCCTGCAGTGCGCGGGCGGCTCCCTGCTTGTCGGGGCCGCCGAGGATCTCATGCAACTGGCGCGGGACGATCTGCCAGGACAGGCCGTACTTGTCCTTCAGCCAGGAGCACGGGCCCTCTTGGCCGCCGTCCCTGGTGAGGGCCGACCACAGCCGGTCGACCTCTTCCTGGCCGTCGCAGTCCACCGAGAGGGAGACCGCCTCATTGAAGGTGAAGCCCTGATCTCCGCCGTTGAGGGCGATGAACTGCTGGCCCGCCAGCTCGAAGACCAGGGTCATGACCGTGCCGGGCTTGCCGGGGCCGCCCTCGGCGTAGAGGGTCTTGTCCACGATGCGGGAGTCGCCGCCGAAGACGGAGACATAGAACTCCGCCGCCTCCTCGGCCTGGTCCTCGAACCACAAGAAGGTCGTGATCTTCTGCTTCATCTGCACGGTCATGTCCGAGCCTTCCTGGAATCGCCTCGCCGGCCGGCGAGTTGAGCACCACGTCCACGCCCCGGCCTTCGGTGATGCGCCGGATATCCTCGGCGATGCGCAGATCGCGGGAGTCCAGGACGTATCCCTCCCTTCCTAGCATGGGGTCCATGATCAGAGGGGCAGGTTCGCATTCCGGGAACAAGGCCAGCTGAGCCTGTCCAGGCCGGCGCCAGGCTCCTGTCCCCAGTCGCGCGGCGCCTTGCCGGGCCGAGCGAGTGGGGTCCGAAGCTCAGTTCCTCGTCGGCGCCGGGGCCTTCGCCGGCCCGGCCAGATGCTCGAGTTCGGGTACGAAGACCGGGATCACGCGGTGGGTCTTCTCCTGGTATTCGGCGTACGGCGGATACGCGGCGACCGCCGGCCGGGCTCACCCTTGGCAGCTGGGTTGCGCTGTGCGCTGGAGCCTCTCTCAGCTTGACTGCCACTCGAACAGTGCCCTGTCAAAGCGTCCCTGAGCGAGGTCTTCCCTTCGTATGACCCAGTAAAGGGAGCCGCAGTCGCCCCACATCATCCCGGCCTCGTCATCGCTGTCGAACTGGGCGAGCAGCACCCATTGGCGCGCCTCTGCCACAAGATTCGCGTTTGGGCCGGAGGTGGCCCGTGCCGCGTCGAACTCGACGGCATCCTGTACCGGATCCGGGTAGCCACCGATACGGTGGCCACTCCCCTCCCCCACTTCCGCCATCTCCTCCCAGAATTCCTCGGTGTCGACGGGGAGTTCTTCGCAGTCATACATGCGCGGGTGGTACTCATCCGGACCGACCGACCGCAACCGAATGGCCAGGGGGACAGCCGGGAAGGGCTTCAACTCCCGGGGTGCCGACCGTTCTGTGACGGGGATGGTAGCCGGTACGTGGAATACCCGGGCCCCGCCCCAGGTGTCCGGTGCATGGATACTGACGCCGGCCTGGTAGCCATCGGCCTGGCCGTCGAAGTAGAAGAAGGACAGGGTGCCGTCCTTGGGCAGGGGTATGTCCAGGGACGGAAGCGCGGCGCAGTCCACCGAGGCAATAAAGGACAGCGGGCCGTGCCCCTCCCACACCGGCCAGTCCATGTCCTGCGGCAGTCGGGGCAGACCGCCGAGTTGGGCGGCCACCGGCTCACCCTCCGCAGGACGGGTCAACTGCGCGGCAGGGCGCAGCAGTCCCAGCCACTGTTCGGCGGCAGCGGCGGGCAGGTATCGGTGAGCGTGGTCGCTCAGCTCTTCGGCAGATCCCAGGTACATGCGCTGATCATGCACCGCATCACTGACAAGCCGGTCAACGCCGCCGGCCTCCGGAGGACCCATCGCCTCCCGGAGTCCCGCACCGTCATCGGCAAGACCACTCCGACCGGCTGGTCGGTCGACGCGAATGCTCGGTCTGCCGCAGGTTCCGTCCAAAGCGCCTAGGACGATGACGTGCACCGCGCAGCGGCATCCGCACCTCCGTCGTGGCGCAGCGTCTCGAGGGACGAGCCGCGCCGCCGCCGTACGAGTTCCCGCAGGGTACTGACGTTGCGGTAGCCGACCCGGCCGGCGATCGTCTCGGCGCTGAGCGTGGTGGTGCGCAACAGGAAGGTCGCCTCGTCCAGTCGGATGTCCTGGATGAACTCCAGGGGTGACCTGCCGAGGACGGTCCGCGCGGTGCGCTGCAGCGTGCGCTGGCTCACGCCGAGGGTGCGGGCGGCCTCGGCCAGCGGGGGCGGATCGGCCAGGTGTGTTCGAGCCCACCGCTCAAAGGAGGCCAACAGCGGGTCCGCCTGGGCCAGTTGGGTGGGGAGCGCGAAAGCGGCCTGTGAGGGACGGTCACCGATCAGCAGGTACCGGGCGACAAGGTCGGCGAGGGCGGGGCTGTGCCGCTGCACCACCCACAGCGCCAGGTCGATGTGGGCAAAGGCCGCACCCGCGGTGGTGACCGGGCCGTCCTGGATCAGCGTCCGTGAGTCCTCCACCACAACACCGGGGTACCGCGCACGAAAGGCGGGGCCCAGCCACCAGCTCGTCGTCGCGCGCCGCTGTTCGAGGGTTCCCGACTCGGCCAGGAAGAAGGCTCCGCTGCACGCGGCGGCCAGTGGGGTTCCGGAGGCGGCGGAGGCGGCGGCGAGGTCGAGCAGCCATGCGTTGGCGGGCTCGCGGACCGCTGCGACCACCCGGTCCGGGGATTGGAAGCCCACCGCCGGCATCAGCAACAGGTCCGTCCCGTGGGCGAGTTCCCCGACCGGAATGGTCGCCAGGCTCAGCCCGTTCCCGGTGCGGACCTGCGGCCCCGCGCCGACCACGGTCACCGGGAATGGCGGCGCGCCGCCGTCCCGCGCGCTCAGCCAGTTCGCCGCGCCGAGCACGTCCAAGATCGCCGAAAGTCCCGAGTCGAAAACGCCATCGACGGCCGCCATCACAATCCGCATGTCGCAAACGGTACTGGAAACGTCGTTTCCGCCACTCGTGGCGGATCGGCCGTGCTCGTAACGTCTTACCCAGACCGGAATTCCGCTCTCCGGCCCGCTGCGAAGCCACCGACGGTATCGCGGCTTCACACCTCACCATGGAGATCCCGTCATGACACTGAAGCTCGGAGTCCTCGCCCTCCTGACCGCCAAGCCGGGTAAGGAGGCGGAGCTGGCCGCCTTCCTGGACGCCGGCCGCGCCATCGTCGAGGACGAACCCGGCACCCGAGTCTGGTACGCGTTCCAGGTCGACAGCGCGACCTTCGGCATCTTCGATGCCTTCGCCGACGAGGACGCGCGCCAGGCCCATCTCAACGGCCGCATCCCGGCGGCGCTTGCCGAGGCCGGCCCGGAACTGCTGGCTGCCGCCCCGGACATCCGCCTGACCAACATCCGCGCGGTCAAGCACGCTTCCTGATCAGGCCCGCCCCGGATGGCTTGCCCGGCACCAAGTCGTCCGAGTGCCCACCGCGGTGAGCGGTCATACAGTCGGGGTGCTGCGCGACAGGACGCGGCATGGCGGCCCTCTGCCCCGATTCGCACGTCGCACAGGGCCGCCGCAGCCGCCCGCCGTGTCGGCCGGACCCCAGAAGTATCTTCGTTCACTGTCAAGGCCGACTGCGGCCTGCCCGGGGACTCGGTGACCGGGTGGTGAACGGCGGCCACGGGCCGCGCCGTTGGCGCGTCGGCGGCCTGCGTCGCGATGGACGACAGCGTGATCCCAGGCGTCACGGCGGCGATCGCGACGACCTTGCTCGGGGACATCGCACTCCTTCTCGACCGGGGTTCTTCAGCATCAGGAAGTCACACCCCACCCAAGCATTGGCCAATGATTTACCGATCTCATGCAACCAATCCGGCCGGGCCGGAGTGTCTGAGGAAGATCAACAAGTGATCTTCGTTGCGAGCAGGGGGGCACAGAGGCAATGGGTCGGATAACACGGGACATCGGAATCGCACTGCTGGCCGGTGCGGTGCTGGCGGGAACCAGCGCGTGCGGCGGGAAGAAGTCGGCGGCCTCGGACGAGAAGTCGTCGTCGAAAGCCGGCACGGCCGGCGCCAAGCCGTCACCGACGCACCCGTCCGGGCCGCCCATGAAGCTGGAGACAATCAGCCCCGACAGCGGCACCGTCGGAGTGGCCATGCCCATCTCGGTCGAGTTCACCAAGCCGGTGGCCTCCTCCGCCCGGGCCGAGGTCGAGCGGCACCTGAAGGTGACCGCCTCCACCCCGGTCGTCGGCGCATGGCACTGGTTCCGCGACGACGACGGCCACTACACCCGGGTCGACTGGCGGCCGAAGGACTACTGGCCGTCGGGGACCAAGGTGACGGTCAACGCCGACCTGGACGGCGTGGGGGACGGCAACGGCCGCTATGGCACCCGCGCCTACCGGCACAGCTTCACCATTGGAGCCGACTTCGAGACCACGGTGTCCGTGCCGGACCACAAGATGAAGATCACCCAGAACGGCAAGGAGGTGCGCAGCATGCCGATGGACGCGGGCAGTGAGGAGTTCCCCTCCTGGGACGGCACCATGGCGGTGATGGACAGGCAGCGCTGGGTGCATATGACCTCGTGCAGCGTCGGCATCACCTGCGACAAAGGCAACCCCAACTTCTATGACACGACCCTGCCCTGGGACGTCCAGCTCACCAACTCGGGCACCTATGTCCACTTCTCCAACCAGCACCCCCACCCGGGCCATGGCGAGGGGTCACACGGCTGCATCCACCTGTCCGAGGACGACGCGCAGTGGTACTACAACAACGTCCACCTGGGCGACCCCGTCACCATCAAGGGATCCCCGCGCGGAAACACCCCCGCGGACAATGGTTACGCCGCCTTCACCCTCGGCTGGGACAAGTGGCTGAAGGACAGCGCCACCGGCCAGCAGACCACCGGCGCCGCCTAACCGGACAGCTCGGCCCGGGACTTGGGACCACCTGCGGGCCGAGGTCTGCCGCCGCTCGCCCCACCGGTGGACGGGAAGGAGCACCGTAGTCAGCCGCATACCGCCGGCCTTGTGCGTCGGCGGCACCGGCGACCGGTTGGCTCAGTCCTGCGGGATCCGGAGAACGGCGCGGAAGCGGACCTTGCCGGACTCCACGCGGGCGAATGCCTCGTGGACGCGGTCCAGAGGGTAGGTCTCCATGATCGGGCGGACCTTGCCGGCCGCGACCAGGTCAAGGGCCTCGACCAGATCGCGGTGGTAACTGCGCACCGCAGCCACCACCGACCGGTCACCACCGACCGGCGCAGCCGCTGCTCAGGCCGTGAACCAGCGTTGGATGGCCGCCCGCAGGCCGGCCAGCTCGGCCACATCTGGGCGCGGCGAGCGGCAGGCCCAGGCCACATAGCCGTCGGGGCGGATCAGCAGACCGGTGAGGCCGGCCGGGCCGCCCCGCGCGACGACCAGGTCGAGGGCGTCCCGCGCCCCCGTCAACGCCGCTGCCACCGAATGGTCCTCGGTCAGGTCGATGAGCAACGGCCGGGCGTTCCTGGCGAGTTCGGCGAGCCGGGTCTTCCCCGTCCCGGTGATCAGCTCCAGCTCCGGTGCGAAGTAGCCGACCGCGGGGTGGGGGTCGGTGATGCCCATGTCGTAGCGGACATCGGTGCCCGCGGTGAGGTCGGCGAGGTGCTGGACGACCTGCTTGTGGTCGAGCAGCTCGGTGAAGAGTTCGCGCAGGGCGGTGGTATCGCTCCCTGGTGCGGTGAGCGCGGACTGCGCCTCGGCGTTGAGCACCATGCGGCGGGCGGCCTGCCGGCGCTCGGTGTCATAGGTGTCGAGCAGGCCCGGCGGGGCGGTGTCACGCAGCGCGGCGGCGAGCTTCCAGCCGAGGTTGACGGCGTCCTGCAGACCGAGGTTCAGCCCGGGGCCGCCGCCGGAGGCATGGACATGGGCGGCGTCGCCGACCAGGAAGACCCGGCGGTCGCGGAACCGGTCGGCGACCCGGGTGTTGCCGCCGGTCAGCCGTCGCAGCACATGCGGGCCCGCTCCGTCCGGCGGGCCGAGTGGCAGGTCAACTCCGAGGACCCGCCGGATACTTGCTCGCATCTCGGCCAGGGTCATCGGCTCGTGCGTGGCCGGCTGGTCCCACTCGGTGGTGCTGACCAGCGGCGGCTGGCCGGGGAACGGCGCGTAGGAGAAGCCGCCCTGGTCGGTTCGGTGGGGCAGGAAGGGCAGGACCGGCCCATGGCCGGGAATCGTCAGGGCGCCGCCGACCGGGTCAAGCCACTCGGCCGGGACGGTGGCGTGGGCAGAGCGGTTGGTGCGGCGGTCGTAGCTGACACCGGGAAAGGCGATCCCGGAAAGCTTGCGGATCACGCTGTGCGCGCCGTCCGCGCCGACCACATAGCGGGCGCGGAGCCGCTGATCGCCGTCGGGCCCGCTGACCTCCAGGGTGACGGCGTCCTCGCCCTGGGTGATGGCACTGACCCGGTGACCGCGCCGCAGGTCGGCGCCGAGAGCGCGGGCGCGCTCCTCCAGGACCTCGACGATACGGTGCTGCGGGACCGCCAGGCCGAAGACCGGACTGGCCTCCAGCAAACCGAGGTTGAGGCCCATGGCGGCGAACATGAAATAGGCGGAGTTCGGCAGCGGGGGCGTGGGACTGCCACCGAGCGGCTCATAAAGGCCGCGGTGGTCGACCATGCGCACCACCTGCCCCAGCAGGCCGTTGGCCTTAGGCTCCGTGCTCGGCTGGAGGAGCTGCTCCAGCACGATCGGGCGGATGCCGGCCAGGCTCAGTTCGCAGGCCAGCATCAGCCCGTTCGGGCCGCCTCCCACAATGATCACGTCGGCTATCACGGTCGGATCTCCTTGATGCGAACGGAAGGGACGGCACCGGAAGCCAATGGGCCACCGCCTCGCTACGGGACGGACAGACCGGCGGCGAGTTGCTCGAAGACCTGGGCCAAGGCCGCGCCGAGCGGCACAGGTTCGTCGGCGCGCAGACTGTGCTCGACCGCCACCGCGCTGCCGGCCGCGACCGCGGCCGCGACCAGCTTCGGGTAGATGTCGCGTTCGGCGTCGGTGCCGGTGCGCCGCGCGACGGCTTTGGCCAGCTCCTGCTGCGCCGCCGCGTTGGCCTTGACGATCTCACCGGCCAGCGCGGGTTCGGCCAGCATCAGCCGCACCCCCTCGCGCCAGCGCTCGTTCTGCGGCGCGGAGCCCTCCGGCGGTACGAACTGGCCCAGGACAGCGTGGCGCAGCGAGTCCCACAGCGGTTCGCCGGCCGGGCGGGCAAGCAGGTCGTCGGCGACCCGGAGCATCCGCTCCAGGTGGCTGGCGGCGATCGCCTCGGCCTTGCCGGTGAAGTAGTTACGGAAGGTGCGGACGGAGACATCGGCTTCGGCGGCGATCTGTTCGATCGTCACATCGGCCCAGCCGCGCAGCACGCAGAGCCGGATCGCTGCCTGGCTCAGCGCGACCCGGGTCTGCCGCTTCTTACGTTCGCGGAGTCCAGGCTGCCCGGTGGTGTGAGCCTCGTCTGCGGATGCCATACGAGCAACGTAGAGCAAAGCTTGCCCAGTTGGCAACTTTTCCAAAACGGCAATTTTTTTGGAGTGGTGGTGTGCATCTGGTGAGGCCCAGACGGCCGACGCCATCGCCAGCCCACCCAGGTGCTACAGGCCTGCTGCCCTGAGCCGTACCCACTGCCGTGCGGCTCCTTCAGGCCGCCAACCCCCGCCCCCCGAAAGGCCATTCCCGGGCCAGGTTCCCCAACGGGCCACCCAGCACGGCACATGCGACACCCGCAAGACCATCCTCACCACCACGGTCCGGCCGGACGACATCACACCGGCGCGGAAGAGCGGTACGTAATGACCGGCGTCCCCTCCCAGATGCCCTTATGCCCGCGAGGGCATGCTGCCCTGACACGGATCCGCCCGGCACCCGGGCAGGCCGCTGCCCAACTACCGTTGCTCCATATGACAGCCACCGAGACGGACATCACCGAGGACTTGATCCGGCATCTGCTGCGCGAGCAGCACCCCGACCTGGCTGATCGCCCCCTGAGGCTCGGAGCGCTGGGCTGGGACAACCAAGTGTGGCGGCTCGGCGACGACCTCGCCGTCCGGTTGCCCTGGGCGACGCAGTCCGCGGACGCGCTGCTGCGCAAGGAGCACGCCTGGCTGCCCCTCCTCGCCCCGCACCTTCCTCTGCCGATCCCCGTCCCGCAGCGTCTTGGTGAGCCCTCCGAACGGTTTCCCCGGCCGTGGATCGTCACCACCTGGGTACCGGGCGAGCCCGCCGACCGTGCCCCCGCAACGCGCCCCGCGGAGGCGGCCGTCACCCTGGCCGCCTTCTTGACCGCCCTCCACCGCCCGGCTCCCAAGGGGGCGCCGGCAGGCCGAGACCGCGGGGGACCGCTGGCCGACGTCGCCGAACACTTCACCCAAAAGCTCGCCTCGGCCATCGAACTGGGGCTGATCCACGACCCGGACGCCGTCCGCGCGGTCTGGGAAGACGCCGCCGCCACGCCCTACTGGGCAGGCCCCAGTCTCTGGCTGCACGGCGACCTGCATCCAGCCAACATCCTGACCACGGACGGCACCTTCTCCGGCGTGATCGACTTCGGCGACCTCTTCGCCGGCGACCCGGCCTGCGACCTCGCCGCCGCTTGGATCCTGCTGCCGGACGGCGCCATTGACCGCTTCCACGAGGGCTATCAGCCAGGCCCGGACGCCGCGACCCTGCGCCGCGCTCGCGGCTGGGCGGTGCTGCGCGCCCTCGCCGGCATCCACATCGGAAACGCCGGTATCCACGGCCACCCCGGAGGCAAGCCCACCTGGGGCCCACCCGCCCACGCCGCACTGCGACGCCTCACCGCAACGGCCCATCAGTGACCAGGCGCTCCGGTGGGAGGTCGAAAAGCAGGTCGCTGTGCGGCGCGAGCGAGGCCAGGGAGTCGCCGGGCCGGCCGGCGCCGGCGGGACGTCGCCGAGACCATCGGCTTCCTGGCCTCGCTGCCGCCGCGGGTGAACCTCCAGCAAGTCACCATCATGCCCACCGGCCAGACCACCTGATCCACCATCAGCGTGGGCCTGCCCGCCACCCCGGCAGGCCCACGCCCGCGGCATCCCTGCTGAGGGCCGACGCCCGGCTGCCGGCTCAACTCATCGGCCAGGGCGCCGCGCAGCGGAGCGTCCAGGCGCGTCACCCCGGTTTCCATCGCGGCGCCGTGAGCCGGCCTTATCAGGTGATACCTGGCCCTGGGCGGCGCGGTCCGGGGTGCTCACCCCCGCCAGGTGCCGCTCTGTGCCGCCGTGTGCGGACGCCTGCGGCCGGTCGACGGCCTGGCTGGGTGACGCGGCCAAGTCCTGTCCGCTGCTTCGGACCCAGGTGTGATCGGGGCCGCCGTAGAGATAGTCCCGGCGCCCCTTGGTGGCGCTGGTCCTGAACGGCCGGCCGTGGTCACTTACGCGTACCGTGCCATGCCGGTCGCCGCTGCTCCACTCGAGCTCGAGGTAGTAGGAGCAATAGCAGCCCGTGGTACGGGCATTGACCTGCAACACCTGTGGGTCGGTGGCGGAGACCGAGATCGGAAAGTCGATGACGGGCGTCGGCTTGTCCTCCCGCTCCCCCGGGACCGCCTTGGCCAACGGGCGTTCCGCGTCCAGGTTGACGGCGAAGGATGCCGGAACGATTGCGCCGCCACAGCCGCCGCCGGTCGAATAGACCGTCCAGGGAAGCGGAGGCCGGTCTCCTCCCACCTTGCGCACATGCATGGCCCGTAGCACAACCGCCTCTCGCGAACGCCCTTGCAGGGTCAGCTCGATCTGCGACTCATCTCCCTCGACGGCACCCTGCGCGGCGACCCAGCCGGGCATGTTCTGGTCGAACGGCGGCGCTTGAACCTGCGTGGCGCCCTTGTCCACAAGGAAGTTGTGACCGCAGGGAGAGTTCCATGCCTGGGTACGAGTGGCCACGGTGAACGGGACGGCCTCGCTGCCCTGGTCGCCTCCGTCCCTGCCGGGCGTACGGTCCGGCCCGGCGGAGCCGCCGCCATCGGTACCGGTGCCGGGTGAATCCACGGGCGTTTCCGTGCTGTTGCCGGGGGACGGGACACGGGCGCCATCGTCCTTGCCGGACTTCCGGCCGTTGTCACCGGTGTGCGCGGTCGGACGCGGACGCGGACGCGGACCCTCCGCCCGGTCCGGCGCGCCCCGGCCCCGTTCTCCGGGCAGTGCGGCGCACAAGGTCACGGCGAGGGCCGTAAGGACGGAGACGACCACGGCCACCGCCACGGCCACGGCGGTCCGGTGCCGTGACCTCGGCAGCCTTCTCGCGACGGACTCCCGCGCGGGTACGGGGCGTTGGGGCCGGTCCGGCCCGGCAGCGACGGAGGGCTCCGTAACAGCCGCCGTGACCGGCGTCGCATCCGCCTCGCTCAAAGCACCCGCTGTCCCCGGGTCACTTGGCGCGCTCCGGGCGTCCCGCGGTTTCTGCCCCCTGGCCGCATCCGCCAGGATCCACGCTCGGTGCACCTCGGTCCGCTCTTCCGGCGTCGCCCCGCAGAGCCGGGCGAACCGTTCCACCGGCGCGTACTCCGTCGGCACCGCTTCGCCCTTGCAGTATCGATGCAGCGTGGACGTACTCATATGCAGTCGTCCCGCCAACGCACCGTAACTGAGCCCGGACCGCTCCTTTAACGCGCGCAGCAACTCCGCGAAGTCGCCGGCCTGGCTCCCCGCCCCCACGGCCACCCCTCTCATCCCCCGCGCCCGCATTCGGCGCGTCCCACCCCGGCGTCCCAGGGCATATACATTCCCGCAGTTGAGACGCGCATTGGCGTCCCATCGTTCCCCATGTCCCCACACCCGTTGCGCTCTTCGCGCCCCACCGTGCAGCGTGTTGATCACCGGACGACGGCCGCGGTCCCATCGCCCGCCGGGCGTCCGCTTCCTGCCTACGAGCCATCGCGGCCGCCTGCCCGGGCGGCCTCGCGTTCGCGGACCGTGACAGACGCAATCACCTACTGCCGGCACCTCGACCGGCGTGCAGAAAGGCACCGCACCATGAACTCCAGGACCATCACCGTGGCCCGCTTCGCCGCCGCGGCGGCGGCCGCGACCGCCCTCACCCTCGCCTGCTCCCAGGCCGCCGATGCCGCCCCCGCGACGCCGAAGTCCAGCGCGAGCCAGTCCATAGCCCCCTGCACGGCGAGCAACACCAAGGTCACCGTGACCCCGGTCTCCCGCCCCATCAACCATCTGCTGCTCACCGCCACCAACACCGGCAAGAGCACCTGCGCCGCCTACTACGCCCCGGCGCTGCGCTGGGACGCCGACCAGCAGGCCCCCGTCACCGTGCTCCAGGACAGCGTTCCCCAGGCCGTGGTCACCCTCGAGCCCGGCCAGTCCGCGTATGCGGGCATCATGACCGATTCCCCCGACGGCAGCGGCACCAACGGGCATACCGTCTCCAGCATCGACGTCTACTTCACCGATGCCTCCAACCAGGGTTCCGTGGGCGACCCCGCGCGGCCCAGCGCCCCGGGCACCTACGTCGACGACTCGGCCTGGGTCACGTACTGGCAGAGCTCTCCGGATCTGGCCCTTGCCTATTGAATCGGAGTGCTGAACCCGAGCCGCTGAATCGCAGCCGCCAAGACCGGTGCCCGCCCCCTGTACGGCCTCCCAGGGGGCGGGCACCTGCCCCTTCGCACGCCCGGGCCACGCCCGCGGTCATGCGGTGGCATCGGGTACGGGAGTGCGCAGGACCGGAATGCGGCGTCGGCGCCAGTAGGCGACGGTGAGGAGGGCGAGCAGCGGCCCCCACAGCAGGACCGGCGCATAGGCGGCGAGGAAGAAGCCGAGGCGCCAGCCGTGCAGTGCGATGGTGGGGAAGTCGTCCGGGAGCGGGTTGCCCTGGAGGGTGACCCCGGAGCCGATCTGGACGGCGAGGGTCGTCCACAGAACCGTCAGGGCGGTGGCACCGGCCGCTGCGGGGATCACGGCAGCGGGGATCGGCACCCGGCGTCCGCGCAGTACCGGTATCCAACGGGGGAAGACCTCGCCCCACGCGGCGACGAGACCGATGGCGGTGAACGCGAGGAGTTCCGAGAACACCGACAGGAAGGTCACATACACCGGGTCGGGCAGTCCCGCCGTTGGGTCCGCGGCGCTGTGTTGTCGACCGTCGCCGGCCACGTCGAACACAACAGTCGCAATCCGCCAGATGCCGGACGGCATGACAAGGAACGGGATGACATGGGCGACCGCCCGGGCCCAGCGGGGAACCCCGGTGACGGACGCATGAGCGGCGCGCCAGGCACCGCGCCATCCGGTCTGCGGCGTCTCGGCGGCGTTGTTCATCGATACTCCTCAGATCCCGCGGTGATTCCGGCTCCTGTTCTGTCGAAGATCGCAGTCACGGTGGACGGCGGACGTCGCCTCAAGATATGAACCGGCTCCTCCGTACGGGGGAGGCAACATCAACCGGCCGAAGGGCCCCTCGTCACCCGGGTCAACGTCGCCTGACACCGGACGAAGGCGGAGAAGACATGCAGACTCACCACGTCGACCACGAACTCATCCAGGCCGCGGCCCATATCGCCCGTACTCGCTGCCAGGGCGACAACCACACCATGGCCGCCGCGGCCCGCAGCCGGGACGGCCGGATCATCACCGCGGTGAACGCCTACCACTTCACCGGAGGGCCCTGCGCCGAGCTGGTCCTCATTGGCGCAGCGGCCGCCCAGGGCGCCTACGAGCTGGACACCATCGTCGCCGTGGGCGACCGCAACCGAGGGGTTGTTCCTCCATGCGGCCGGTGCCGGCAGGTCCTGCTGGACTATTTCCCCGCCCTCAAGGTCATCGTCGGCAACGACGACCACATCCGGACCGTACCCATCACCGACTTGCTGCCCGAAAGCTATGTCTGGGCCGACCACCAGCTCACCGCCGGGTGAACCGCGCCCCTCAGCACGCGCTGACGCCACCAGCCGACAACGGAGCGGAGCTTGATCGCCGCCCGGCCCGGGTTGCCGTACCGTCCGGCGGTCATCAGGGGTGCGGAGGGCAGCACAGCGGCATGGCCTGAACGACCGACTCATGGCAGCCGTAACTCCGCGCCGCCCTTGCCGGATTCGGCCTCACAGCGGCTTCCGCCGAGCGTCAAGGCATGCCCATAGATATCGAGATATCGTGGTGTGTCGGAGCATCCGACAAGAGAGGTGGCTTATGGCCGCGACGGCGGGATCAGGGACGGATGACCTGATCGAGGTGTTCAAGGCCCTTGGCAACCCTGCCCGTTTGCAGATCATGCAATGGCTGAAGGACCCCGATGCACACTTCGGCGAGTATGCGCCGATCGCGGACCGCCAGTCGGTCGGCGTGTGCGTCACACACATCCAGGCGAAGTCGGGGCTTGCCCAGTCGACCGTTTCCAGTTACATGAGCACGCTCGAGCGGGCCGGGCTCGTGCGTCCCACCCGAGTGGGCAAGTGGACCCACTACCGGCGCGACGAGCAGCGGCTGGCACAGGTGGCACAGGCAATCAGCACCAATCTCTGATTGACGCATCGCAATATGTCGATATGATCTTCTCATGTCGACCTTCGATGCTGCTCCCACCGCCCTGATCGTCCACGCCCACCCTGAGCCCCACTCGTTCAGCACCGCCCAGATGACCACCGCGGTTCAGGCCCTGCGCGACGCCGGGTACCGAGTCGACGTCGTCGACCTCTACGCCGAGGGATGGGCCCCGGTCCTCGACCGCGCCGAATTCGCCCCCGTGGACGGCTATTTCAAGCCGCAGGCCGAGCAGATGCGCGCGGCAAAGGACGGGTCCCTCGACACGGCCGTCCAAGCCCATCTCGACCGGCTGCTCGACGCTGATCTGCTTGTGTTGTCGTTCCCGATGTGGTGGTTCTCGCTGCCCGCCATCCTCAAGGGATGGATCGACCGGGTCTTCGTGATGGGCGGAGTTTTCGGCGGGGACTACGGACTGTTCGGCGACGCGGCTCTCGCCGGGAAGCGAGCGATGCTGCTGTTCACCACCGGTGGACCCAGCGAGGCGTTCCGGCCCGGTGGCACCCTCGGGCCGATGGACGACTTTCTGTTCCATATCCACCGCGGCATGCTGGAGTTCGTCGGCTACCGAGTTCTCGACCCCGTGGTCACCTATGGACCGGCCCGCATGACCGACCAGGAAAGGGCAGCGGCGCTGGACACGGTCAGAGAGTCGGTCGCGCTCCGCGCGGCGAATGCGGAGCACACCGTCCACTGAGCCCGGTCCCGGTCTCATCCGGCGCCGCGCGGAGACTGCCGGTCGGCTCGGCCGGCACCAACGCGGTGGACCACGCCCATCCGCTGCGGGCCCTGGCTGCCGTCCCGCTCGCCAACGCCCGCCGAAATCCTGGCAGTTCATCGGTGAGATCGCGACGGGGCCGGACCATGACGGCGCACTCATCGCCGACTGGGCGGACGTGCCGCGGGAGCGTTCCGTATCCCGCCCTCCATCCGCAGGCACCTCGACCCGCACGGCGCCCTCGTCTCCCTTGATGAAGACCGGTCCGTGATCGTTTTACGGGTTTTCAGAGACGCGTCGCGGTCTGGACGAGGCCGGCGACGGCCCGGGACCGGCTGTGCGGTGGCCATGCGATGACCGTCGTGACCGTCGGCGCGTCCAGCACCGGCACCACGGCGAGGTCGTCGCGCAGTTGGGCCCGGCACGACTCCGGCGCGATCCAGCAGGCGCGGCCGAGCGCGACCAGCTGAAACAGCTGCGCATGGTCCCGAGCCTGCGGGCCGGGGCCGTCCGGGTATGTACCGTCGCTGCCGGGCCAGCGCGGCATGGGCAGGCCCGGCAGCTCGGTGACTTCGGCCATCCGCACCTCGGTCCGGCCGGCGAGGGGATGCCCGGCCGGCAGAACCACGACCTGCTTCTCCGTGCGGAGTTCCTCCGTGTCGAAACCGGCCGTGCTGTCGAACGGCCGGTGCAACAGGGCCACATCGGCCCGGCCATCACGCAGCATTCGTTCCTGCTCGCCGATTCCGCACAGGAGCAGATCCACGGTGACCGCATGAGGTTCGGCGGCGTAGGCGTCGAGCAGTTCGGCCAGCAGGTCACCGGACGCGCCGGCCTTGGCGGCAAGGACCACGCCGGCGTGGCCGGTCGCGGCGAGGGCGGCGCGGCGGGTGCGACGCTCGGCGGCCTCGACCGCGTCCAGCGCCGCCCGCGCTTCCCGCAGGAGCACCGACCCGGCCTCGGTCAGGGTGACCGTGCGGCTGGTGCGTTCCAGTAGCTCCGCCCCGAGGCGGCGTTCGAGCTGACGGATCGCCCGCGACAGCGGGGGCTGCGCGATGCCGAGCCGCTGCGCGGCCCTCCCGAAGTGCAGCTCCTCGGCGACGGCGGCGAAGTACCGCAACTCCCGTGTCTCCACGGCACCATGTTATCCGGCCCCCCACCAGGGTCGATACCTGTGCGGTATCGCTGCCTGCCCAATCGGTGTTGGCCGGCTCCCGCCGATCCCGGCGAGGATCCTCCGTATGAGTGAACAGACAATCGCGCTGGTGACCGGCGCGAACAAGGGCATTGGCTACGAGATCGCGGCGGGTCTGGGCGCCCTCGGCTGGAGCGTCGGGGTCGGCGCCCGGGACGCGGAGCGGCGCGAGGCCGCCGTGCGGAAGCTGCGGGCGGGCGGCGTCGACGCCTTCGCCGTACCGCTCGACGTGACCGACGATGCGAGCGTGACTGCCGCCGCCGGTCTGGTCGAGGACCGCGCCGGACGCCTCGATGTGCTCGTCAACAACGCCGGAATAACCGGCAGCGCGCCACAGATGCCCACCACCGTCGACCCCGCGACGGTGCTGGCGGCGGTGGAGACCAATGTGATCGGTGTCATCCGGGTCACCAACGCGATGCTGCCGTTGCTGCGCCGCTCGGCGTCACCGCGGATCGTGAACATGTCCAGCAGCGTCGGCTCCCTCACCCTGCAGAGCACTCCCGGGGCCGAAACAGGCCCGATTTCCGTCGCTTACTCGCCGTCGAAGACATTCCTCAACGCCGTCACCGTCCAGTACGCCAAGGAACTGCGCGACACCAACATCCTGATCAACGCCGCCTGCCCCGGCTATTGCTCGACCGACCTCAATGGTTTCCGCGGCGTCCGCACCCCGGAACAGGGCGCGGCGATCGCGATCCGGCTGGCGGCCCTGCCCGACGACGGCCCGACCGGCGGCTTCTTCGACGACGCTGGGGAGGTGCCGTGGTGACTCGACGCCAGTGAGCCATCCCCGATCGAGGGACAGGGCACAACAGCCGGACGGTACGCGGGACTTGCCCCGTTGTCCTGCCATCCACCCGACAGGTGAGGCATGGTGCGGTGGCTGTGCCGGTGAATACCGGACGGCCCGGCCCTATGCCTGGGGCGCGGCTGGCCGGTCGGCCGGGTCGGACCACTGCTTGTGCCGCCGGCCGAGCTCGCCGTGATCGAGCACTGCGGGCCACCCTCCGAAGTGGACCACGCCTATGGTGTGTTGGCCGCCCATGTCGCACGGCACGCACTCGCCGTCGACGGCTCGATCCGCGAGTACTACCGGTCGGCCGGCACCACACCCCGGACAGCACACTGTGGCGGACCGAAGTCTGCCGGCCGGTCTTCCGCACCGGGCTCACCGACCGGTGAGTACCACGCCCCTGGCCGAGTCCGTCGCTCCGCCCCCGTGAAGGTACGGTGCGGGCATGGCTGAAGCACTTCCTGCCGACGTGGCCGAGGTGCTCGGCACCCTTCTCGATGGCGACGACCCGGTTCGCCTGGCACTCCGCGGTCAGGTGCCTCATCTGCGCGTGAGCGGGCGTTGCACATGCGGGTGCGGCACCACCGACTTCGAGCTCGACACGGATGCGGTCCGTCCCGCGCCGTCCGGGCCGGGCACGGTGGTAGCCGCAGCGGCACAGATCTACACAAAGAACGGGGAGTGCCCCGGCGAAGTCCTGCTCTTCGCCCAGGCCGGCTACCTGTCCTGGCTGGAAGTGTGTTCCTGGAGCGACGACATCAAGGTCACATTGGCCATGGCCCAGCAGATGCCGCACCACTGACGCCGGAGCCCCTCCGGTAGGAACCACGGTGCGCACCGGTTGTCAGTGCCGGTCCCCAGAATGGGGGCCATGATCCAGACACTTCCGCTCGCTCTGCCGGGAGCGTTGGTGGACCTCCACCGCATCGACCTGACCGCGCTCTACTCCCAGGGCTGGGGTGTCCAGGCCTACGATGCCGCCGCCGCGCCGAACGGGGATGTCTACGCTCTGTACGGGGTGCGCCGGTCCGTCAACGGCGCGGTCGGCAATGCATCGGACCCGGCCATGGCCCGCTTCGCGTACCGGATCATCACCCGGTACTCCGCGGCAGGCGAGGTGCTGGCGAGCGCTCTATGGAACGCGGCCCACGGCGACGAGACCGTTTCGGCCGTGGCGGAGGGTAACGAGATGACCCTGTGCGTCCTGCCCGACGACACCCTCGCCGTCAGCGCCCTTCCGGGCAACACGACCCTGATCTCAGCCGACTTGAGCCGGGTCGTGGCCACCTACGCGGCCAGAGAACGGCGCCCGTTCCAAGAGTTCAAGCCCGGCGATTCCTTCGCCACCTCCCTCAGCGTCACACCTTCGGGACGCCTCCTGTGCACGGTGGCCGAGTACGGCGTGTGGAGGTACGACAGTTCCCTCACCAATATCGTCGGCGTGGCCGACGGCGCCCTGACCGCCGATTCCAGACCCCGAATCCAGGCACTCGCCTCACTCGACCCCGAGCCGGCCCGGCACAGCGATGCTGACCTGCGACCACATGTCGCGTATCAGGGCGCCCCGGTCGGCCTGGCGAATCGGCCCCGGCCCGCGCTGACCGAGCTGCTGTCCGGCGAGGACCCCCTCTCGGGCTGGCACGACGCGCGCCTCGGGCGGCCCGCGCCGCTGGCTGACGACCTGTTCGTCGTCCCGGTCTACGCCAAGACCTTCCGGGGCGGCAGCCGGGGCCAGCCGTTTGTCTTCGCCCTCGTCAACGACCAGGGCGAGCTGACCGGACGCCTGAACGGCCTGCAGAAGTGGCGCGACTCCCCCTTCACCGGCTTCTGTTTCAACGTGGCCGCCGACCCGCATCGGGGCCATGCCTTCCACCTCAACCGCTATGGCCTGTATGCCTGGAACAAAGCGGGGATGCTGCGGGCCAAGCTGGACACCGAGACCAAAGCCTTCAAGCCACTGACCCACTTCACCCTCACCTCCTGCTCGCCCACCGGCGACCTGCTGCTCGTCCACAACAAGCAGCACCTGATCCTGCGTGTGCCGGTCCCCGACGACCTCACGGCCCTTGCGCCCGCCGTCGAGGAGGGTCTGCGCACCTACGCTCGTCAACGCACCGCCTTGAAGAAGCGATGGGCACCCGTCAACTGGCACTGGACCCAGACGTCTGCGACTGTCCACCGCCTCTGACCACCCGCGCCTGCGTGTTCCGCGACCCGGTGAGCGGGCATCTGCCTTGTCCGGCTGGGACAGAGCTTCGGTGATCAAGCGGGTGGCGAAGTCGGGGTCGTTGCCGTTCATGGACGGCTTTGAGCCGAGTCGATCATCATGATCGCCGCGCCATATCGCCGGCGGGCGCAAGCTGGGGGTCACAGGACGATGACACGAGATTTCCCCCTCATGTGATCTCGGTACGCGGTACGGCGTGTCCGTACAGTAGGCCGCCGATGAGGCAGCGGTCCGGCGAATCCCGGTGAAGAGCCACGCGGGACCGGCCCAGAAGGCAGGAGGCGATCGTGGTGAACGCCCAACCCATCCTGATCACCGGCGTCGGCGGCGGCGTCGGAGGAGTCGGCAGAACCGTCCTCGACCGATTGCACTCGCAGGGGGTGCCGGTTCGGGCACTGCTGCACCACGACGACGAACGGGCCTCGGCCCTGCGGACCATGGACGGCGTGGACGTGGTGGTCGGCGACCTCACCCGTGGCGCCGACGTGGTGAAGGCGCTGGCGGGCTGCCACCGGGTCTACTTCGGGATGAGCGTCTCGCCCGCGTACCTGGCGGCCGCGACCACGGTCGCCGCGGCCGCCCGGGAAGGCGGCGGCCTCGATCTCCTGGTGAGCATCTCGCAGATGACGGTCTCACAGATGACCCTCACCAGCGATGCCGAATCCCAGCAGCAACGACTGCACTGGCTGGCCGAGCATGTCCTCGACTGGTCGGGAGTGCCGGTCGTCCATGTCCGGCCCACGGTGTTCATGGAGAATCCGCTCTTCGCGCGGATCGCCGTCGCCTCGATCCTGCGGGATCGCACGATCCGCCTGCCGTTCGGCTCGGCACGGACCTCTCCGGTCGCCGCGGCCGATGTGGCGGAGGCCATCGCATGCCTTCTGCTCGACCCGGCCCCGCCCGCCGGCCGGGTCTTCGAACTGACCGGAGCGCGGTCCCGCGACATGACAGCCATCGCGGCCGAGTTCTCCGCCGCCCTGGGCCACACCGTGACCTACACCGATGTGCCGTACGAGGAGTGGCTGGAGCGCGACCTCAAGGAGCAGGAGCTGCCGCCCCACGTCTTCGATCACATCGCCACCATGGCCCGGCTTCATCGCGAGAACCGGTACGACAGGGTCACCGACGACGTCGCCGAGCTGCTCGGGCGTCCGCCACTGGGGTTCGACAGTTTAATCAGGAACACGCCCGCACTGCGGTCGTAGCCGGATCAGGAGTCCATGCGGCAGACCTCTTGGCCGGCCGCGAAGCAGCTCTCGACCAGCGCATCTCCGCCAAGGGGACTAAATTGGTGGAAAGCGCATGGGAGAGGAGAACGCCATGTCCTCGAAACGGCGCCGCAAGAAAAAGAAGGCGCGTATGAAGGGCGCCAACCACGGCAGACGGCCACAGTGCTGAACACCCGCCCGCACCGGCCAGTGCTGTCCGGGAGGACCACCGGGCGGTGCGGGCGCGGCCGCAAGACGATCCGTAGGTATCTCAACGGGCTGCGATAGGGGAACCCATCCGCCTGCAGGCGGAAGCCGGCGACGCATTGGCCCACCCACGGGGCACCCTGCACGGGTGTCAGGGGCATGCCCTAAGCTCCCCCGGTACAGCCGTATGCAGCGCCCGTGATGTGGATCCAGGTGCTGCGCGGTGCCGGCATACTCCCCGGTCAGCCGGGGTCTTCCTGGTGGGGGATACAGCAACTGTGCGCAGGCGCAGCATCTCGACCGCGTTGGCGGTCCTTGTCAGTTCGACGGCCGTGACCGTGGTCGCGGCGGCCGACTCCGCCGTGGCGGCTCCGGCCGTCGCTTCCGTCTCGGTGCCCGGTGGCATCGTCGTGGACGGCCGGCTCAAGCGGGTCTTCATGGGCGACCGCTCGGCCGGCGCGGTCGTGGCCGCCGACTACACCGGTGCCCGCCTGGGCTCGGTGAGCGGCATCAGCGGCGTCTCCGACCTGGCGGTCTCCGACGACGGCAGCACGCTGTACGCGGCCGCCGAGGGCAGCCACGAGATCGTGGCCCTCGATGCCGCCACCCTCACCGTCAAGACCCGTTACGCCATCGCCACCACCACGGGGCCACGCCATGTCGCCTTCTCCGGCGGCAAAGTGTGGTTCACCTACGGCGACCAGTGGGAGGGCAACCTTGGCTCGGTCAACCCGGCGGCGGACCCGGCGGGCGGGACCTCCCCGGTGGCCCTGGGGCAGTTCCCCCATCCGTACCCCGGGCTCTGGAGCCCGGCGATCCTGAGCACCAACCCGGGCGCGCCGGGCGTGCTGGCCATCGGCCAGACGGGCGTGTCCACGGACTCGATGGCCATCGTCGACGTCTCCGGTGCGAAGCCGCAGCTGACCGCGTGGTACCAGGGCGACTACTCGCTGAACAGCGGTATCTCGGACATCGACCTCGTGCCCGGCACCCCTGAGGTACTGGTCAACGGCACGAGCCGGGACGCCTACGCCAATGGGAAGTTCACCGCCGCCGGCGCCTACCCCGGCGGGCAGCGGGCCGACATCGATGCGCAGGGACTTGTCGCCCAGGTCAACGGCGCCACGGTTTCGGTCTACCGGCCCGGCGGCACCAAGCCGGTCCACCGCTACACCGTCCCGTCCTCCGCCCCGGCGGACGGCTCCCCCGTGGTCGCGGTCAAGTGGGCTCCGGACGACTCCCGGCTCTTCACACTGGCGCAGACGGCCGGCGGCTACTCCCTCCAGGTTCTCACCGACCCCACGCTGGACGCCCCGGCGCTCACGGTGAAGACCCCGTCGACCGCGACCCGCGGCAAGCGGCTGACCGTGACCGGGAAGCTGTCCTCGGCCGTACCACTGGCGAACCGCGCCACCCTGTCGGTCACCCGCACCGACACCCTGAGCCCGGGCGGCACAGCGCTGCCACCGGTCACGGTGCACGCGGACGGCTCCTACAGCTTCACCGACGTCCCGCCGGCCGGCGGGACGGTGACCTACAAGGTCGCCTACGCGGGCGACGCACTGCACGCACCGGCCACCGCGTCCGGCGCCGTCTCGGTCCCGCGCACGGCGCCGACGCTGACGCTGGGCAATGGCGGCGCGGTCTACGACTACGGACGGAGCGTCACCTTCACCGCGCACCTGGGGCAGGCGTACCGGAACCGGACGGTCGCGATCTGGGCGAAGCCCGCCGGCAGCGACCAGCACAAGAAGCTGCTGCGCACCGGCACCGTCAACTCCCACGGTGACCTCTCCGCGCAGGTGACCCTGACGCGGAACACGGACGTCACCGCGGTCTACGACGGAGACGAGCGCACCGCGGCCAAGAGTGTCACCTCGCGGGTGTGGACCCGGGTTCGCGTCTCCTCCACCGTCTCCGGGGCCTACCGGACGGGCCGGATCGGCTCGACGCCGTACAACTGGTTCCACAAGAACACCGCTCCGGTCGTCAGGACCACCATGACCTCCTACCCCGGCCGTGCTCACCGCCTCGATCTACAGGTCTACGCGCAGGGGTCCTGGCACTCCACCCACTCGGAGTTCTTCCGGCTCGACACGGACGGCCGGTCGGTGGTTCGCCTGACCGCTCCGGGCCGGTCGGGGATCCGGGCGCGCATCCGCTCGGTGTATGCCTACGGGTCGTCCGGCGACAATGTGAACGCGTCGACCTACGGGCCGTGGATGTACCTCTGCTTCACCGACTGACAAGACCCCCTGCCCTGCGGCCCCGACCACCGACCGGGGCCGCAGGCACTCCCAGCCGGCGGCGGACGACATGATGAGCACCCCCGTGACCCATCAGCCGAGGCGGCCCATCCCATCACCCTGCTCATAGCGCCGGTGCGGCTTTCGCGGAAGTCCGGCGCTGCGGCAGCACGCGCTCCATGAGGGCGACGGGCCATGTGCACCGGGCCAGGCATCGCCCCCACGGCACCCGGCCCGGTGTCCCGGCGGCACAGCCGAATGTACGACGCCTGCCGTCGGCGCAGGAGTGTCTCGTTGCACCGTGAAGAGGCCCCTCCGGTGCCGGTCTGCACAGTGAGCCCGTTGTTCACCCACCGGGGCCCGGATAGCCCCTGGTCAAGCGGGAGTTCGGCTGCCTCTTCAGGGGGCAGTACATGCACGCAGGGGCCACCATCCTCCTGGTGAACCGCTCGGGCGCCACCGTCTCGGCACCCCCGTCGCCCCTTGCGGAGTCTCTGCGGGACCGGCTTCGCCGCCGGGGACGACCCACGCGTTGGTATTGGCGTGATGGACAAGCAGCGCCTGTACGTAGTCGCGCTGAACGAACAGCCCGGCTGCGACGCGGTGTTGGTCAGTGGGCGCCATCGGGCCCGATCTCCAGATAAAGCTGCCGGCTGGTCATCCGGGCTTGATGCACGGCGGTGAGTCTCTGCCATGTCGGCTTGTCCAGGGCGGGCGCCCACTGGGCCAAAGTGCGGACCTCGAACGCGGAGTGTTCCTCAGGGTCAAGGATGATGCCATTGATGTCGTCGTCGGCGAGTTCTCCTCCGTCGAAGACGAATCCAACCTTGGGCACCGGCCACTGGCCGACCGGCATGAACACCGTGGCCAGCAGGACCGGCCGTGGGAGCTGGGGCCCGACGGGGCGCATGCGCTGAGCAGACAGCAGCGGGATGCGGTCCGCTTCCGGGTCGCCGAGGGGATCAAGGGCCGGCCGGGCGACGCGCCGGAGGGATGGCGCCGGTGGGCGGACGAAGCATTCCAACCGCCCCAGCCATGGCGGCAGTTGCTGGGGGCAGCGGTCCGCTCGGCGGTGGGTGCGCCGAGAGTGGGCGAGGATCACAGCTACCGGCGTCCATCCCGGCGCTCGGCGAGTGTCCCCGGGGCGCTGCTGCCGAGCCTGCGCCGTACACCGCCCCGGGTCTGCGTCGTGATCGACACCTCCGGATCGGTGAGCGACGCCGAACTGGGCAGCGCCCTGCTGGAGGTGGCGGCGATCTCGCGGGCGGTGGGTGGACGGCGCGACCTCGTCTCGGTGATCTCCTGCGACGCGGCGGCCGATGTCGCCGTCCCGCTCTGCCATGCCGAGAACATCGCCCTGATCGGCGGCGGCGGAACGGATCTGCGCTCCGGTTTCACCCGGGCGCTCCGCTCCCGGCCCCGTCCGGATGTGATCGTCGCCCTGACGGACAGCCAGACACCCTGGCCATCCGCACAGCCGCCCTGCCGCACCGTCGTCGGCCTCTTCCCCCGTCCCGCCGACGCCGTGGACGAGGAGGACCCCGACTACGTCCCGGACGCCCCACCGCCCTGGGCGCGGGTTGTCACTATCGGCTGAGAAGGCGTGACGGCATGGCACCGCCATGCGTCACCGGCGGCCCGTCAGTCCCCATGCCGTGACTCTGCTGGTGATGTTGGCGGGGCTCGCTCCGCACGCGGCGGGGACACGAGGGTGCCAGGTGGCACCGGGCGCGTTCGCGCGCCGGGTGGTCCATCCGCACGCCGCCCCTGGGCCGGGGTGCCGGCTATGGCCCTTGTGAAGACTGTGAGCGCAAGCGAAACCGAGGTCCCTTCCCGAAAGGACCACTGCGGTATGCGTAAACGCGCTCTCCTCCCGGTCACCGCCGGCGTCCTGCCCCTCCTTCTGGTACTCGGTCTGCCCGCGCCCGCCTCCGCCGGTGGCGAGGCGCCGGGCCCGCTGACCGGGACCTGCGTCGGGCGGATCCACTACACCTTCGACCCGCCCCTCAGAGCCACCCCGCGCGAGACGACCACCAGTTGGTCGGGCGACTACTCCTGTTCCGAGCTGCCCCTGGTCAAGGCCCGCACCTGGCAAGGCACTTTCGAGGGCTCCGTCAAGTCCGTCACCGGATGCCTGCAGGCGAGCCCCGGCCAGGTCGTCACGCCCTCGATCACCGAGACCGACCACTGGACCACCCCGGAGGGTGGACACCACGGCGGCACGAGCGTGCTGACCGGCACCGTCTCCACGCTGCCGCGCGAGGACGGCACGCGCGTGGCCGAGTGGACCGGCACCGTCACCGGCGGGACGTGGTTCAAGGGCCACCACTTCAACGGCAACAACGTCTACACCTCGCTGACCAGTGGAAAGCTCTGTCTGGCCGGGGGCGAGATCGACCACAACGACGGCACGGCGGTGGTCACCTTCCTCCCGCTCTGACGAGCCGCGCACTCCATGTCACATCCGGGAGCGCCCTGCCGTACTTACCTCTGGCAGCACGACCGACCTCGGAGGTAGGACGATGGACAGGCCGATCCTGGTAACCGCTGGCACCGGCACACTCGGCCGCGCCCTCGTGGTGCGGCTCCTCGCCGACGCCGGGCTCAGCGCCCTCGACCAGCGCGCGACGGGCCTGGTCGAGGGTGAGCGTGGCTTCGCTGTCGGCCGGCCGGCAGTTCTCGTAATGCGGGGCCCGTCGGCGCTTTTGACCGACGGCGGTGGGCAGGCGTTGCAGGCTCCAGTGGCCGCTGAACTCGGCGGCCGGCCGCCCCCGCATGGGTGAGGACGATCTGACGTTTTGAGCGGTCGGACAGCTCCACTCGCAACTCGCGTTCCAGCCTGGCAATCGCCGCGGACACCGCGGACTGAACGGTATGCGACCGCCGGGCACCGCGCGAAAAACTCAACTCGTCGGCCACCGCGACGAAGTACTCCAACTGTCGTAACTCCACGCCCCGTTATCGCCCTGCGCGATGAGTCGCATCGCGGGCTTCCGTTGGACGTGATGTGTGCCCAGGGGCAGAGTCGATGGCGTCACCGGTTCATTCCACGCGGACATAAGACATGCGGACATAAGACATAAGGGGCTGACCATGACCGAGGACAACGGCATGCCGAGGATCGGCTGGGTCGGGGCCGGCCGGATGGGCACCGCGATGGCCCGCCGGCTGCTGGCCGCCGGGTACCAGGTCTCCGTCTGCAACCGGACGCGCGCCAAGGCCGAGGCACTCGCCGAGGCCAGCGCCACGGTAGTGGACCGGCCGGTGGATCTGGCCGACCGCGACCTGGTGTTCACCATGGTCTCGGCCTCCGCCGACCTGCTGGCCGTGACCACCGGCCAGGACGGTGTGCTGCGGGGCGAAGTGGCGCCGGGGGTGCTGATCGACTGCTCGACGGTATCGGCGGAGGCGTCATCTCAGGTGCGCCGGGCCGGACTTGAGCGGGGCAGCGCATTTCTGGCGGCGCCGGTCAGCGGCAATCCGTTTGCGGTCGCGGACGGACTGGCCACGCTGGCCGTGTCCGGTCCCGGCAGCGCGTATTCCCGGGTCCGGCCGGTACTGGAGCGGTTGGCCGCCGCGGCAACCCATGTCGGGGAACAGGAAGAAGCCCGACTGGTCAAGATCTGTCACAACGCCGTACTGGGCGTCCTCATCCAGTCGTTGTCGGAGGTCACCGTGCTGGCGAACAAGGCCGGCATCTCCCGGGCCGCTTTCCTGGAGTTCCTCAACAACTCGGTTCTGGGTTCGCACTTCACCCGGTCCAAGACCCGGGCGCTGGTCGAGCTGGACTTCACCCCGACGTTCACCCCACCGCTGCTGAGCAAGGACCTCGAACTCGCGCTGGCCGCCGGGCGGGAATCCGCGGTGCCGATGCCCATCACGGCGAACGCGGCACAGCTCGCGGCGTCCGCGGTCGGTGCGGGCTACCTCGACGAGGACTTCGCCGTGCTGGTGCTGGAACAGGCCCGCCGGTCGGGGCTGAGGCTCCGCCCCGAGCAGCAGGCGGACGGCGACGGCTGACGGCACTGGCACGGCATGGCACCGCCGCGTGGCGATGCTCCATCCGAGGGCCCCGCCGTGCCGTCCCCGGACGGCCCTGACTCAGCTGGGCAGAACCTGGTCCAGCGCCTGCTGGGAGGCTCGGCGGGCGTCGCGGATCCTGGTGCAGCCGTACCAGGCGGATACCGTCGCGCCGGCCGCGTAGCCGGTGGCCAGTGCCCATGCGGCCCGGTGCGGCGCCCAGAAACGCTCCGCCGTACGAAGCACGGCCTGGTGCGCCGAGACCAGGCAGAGCATGCCGCAGGCCCCGCTCAGCGCCATGGCCGCCGTGGCCAGCGCCGTCTCCCGTGCCGTGACGGCCATGTCCTCCTTCGCCGGCCCCACGTCCTGGCGCACCACGGCGGCCACGTCCCGCCACAGCCGTTCGCCGGCGTCGATCCACCGGCCGTTGGCATCCCGGTGCGGGGTGGGGCCGCCTCCGTTCCCCTGAGAGCCGCTCGTCATGATGTTCCTCCGTTGGCACGGCCATGTCATCGCCGGTCTCGGGCCGGCATGCTGCCAAGTCCCCGGGACGAGCCTGATGAAACAGGGCGAACGGTACCGATCGCTCATCCGGCGGTCTCGGGCACCGCCCGGACGATGGCGGCGGTGACGGACTGGCGGCGCCGTGGCGGCCACACCGGGCCCCGCGCCATGGAGTGCACCGACGGCGAGCCAGGCGTTACGCGTCCCCGCCTGCTTCCCGGGCCGCACCCTCCAGTCGGCTTCGGTAGTTCTCCCACCATGCCGAATCGCCCGACACCATGCTGTCATTGCCCTGGTTCATCCCGGTGGCACCGTCCATGAGTTCGCGGAGGATATCGGCGTGCCCGGCGTGCCGTTGGGTATCGGCAATCACCCGCACCACGGCGTGATGCAAGGTCAACTCACCCCGGTCCTTGGGCCACCACGGCACCTGGCCGGTCGTGTCCAGCGCCAGTGCGTCGATCGTCGCGTCCGCGTGCGCCCATGCCCGGCGGTAGAGCCCGACGATCTGCTCACGCGACTCGTCTGCGGTGGCCCACATGTCCGCGTTGGTCTCGGCAGCGTCCTCGAGCCAGGGCAGTGGCTCGCCGGACGGCCGTCCGAAGGTGTCGCCGAGGTAGCTCAACTCCATGCCGGCCACGTGTTTCACCAGGCCCAGAAGGTTGGTGCCGGTCGGCGTCAGCGGGCGGCGGACGTCGTACTCCGAGAGGCCTTCCAGCTTCCACAGCAGGGCATCACGGGCGGACTGCAGGTAGGAGTGAAGGTCGGCCTTGGCCTGTGTACTCGATAGGTTCATGGGCCCAGTGTGCCGCTGATGGACGGCAACACATCAACGAGCGTGCGCGGCGCCCCAACCGGCCGTGGAGTCGTCGGATTGCGCGTGTGGAGCGCGGGAAGTCCTCGGGCGTTGCGCCGGGAGGGGACGCTCGGTGCGCCGGCGGACGAGACGGGGTGTCCCGAGGCGGGGCCGGGTGACCGGGGCGTCGAGGGCCGTGGCGGCGGCGAGGAGAGCGGTGAGGCATTCGGCGAAGTGCGGGCCGGGCAGGGGCAGATCGAGGTCACGGTGGTCGGGGTAGCCGACCGCGACGGCTCCTGGGACGTACCTCATCACGGCGTTGACGGCTTCCGTGCGGGGTCGGGGACAGCGGTCCCAGTTGCTGACGAGCCGGCGCAGGATACGCAGGACGGTGGGGATGCTGGAGTCGATGCGCAGGATGGTGGGGATGCCGGCGCCGGCCCTCGATGTGCCGGCTCCGTCGGCCAACGTCACTGCCTGTTCGGTGAGTTCGGATTCGGTACGCATCTGCTCATGCCACCAGTCGGCGGCGTCGTGCTCGCCAAGGGCGAGATGGTGAAGATAGAGGCAGTAGGTGGCGACATTGTCGCCGGCGCCGGAGGCGTACTGCCACCAGAAGCGGCTGCTGTCATCGGCATCGGTGAGCTGGAGGATGCAGCCGACCACGAGAGCGCCGCGGGGGTCAGGGAGATTGCCGGTGATGAAGTCCCGCAGTGAGGTGGCGGCGGTGTGGGCGACAACGGTCTCGCAGAGAGCGTGGAGATCGTGGGTGATGGCGGGGTTGGTCTGGTAGCGGCCGTAGGTCTCCGCGGCGGACCACGGGGGCAGTTCGCCGTCGTCCCGGGCGCCGGTGTCACGGTCGGAGGGCGGAACGACATCGAGCCGCGGATTGGGGTTGTCGCACAGCAGGGCGCGGGCGAGGAGTTCGTCGATGGCAGTCATGGGCGGTTCTCTCCGGGGCTGAGAGCAGTGGTCAGGGAGCGCTTGGCGTGGCGTTCGGCAGAGCAGACAAAGGCGTGGGGCACGCCGAGTACCTCCGCGGCCTGGGTGTGGCTCATGCCGCGCAGATGTATGAGCACGATGACGTCGAGCTGCGGGTCGGGGAGGCGGCTGACGGCCTGGAAGAGGGCAAGGGACTCCTCGATCTGTGCGAACTTCCGGTAGGCGGGCGCCTGGTGGAGCGCTACGGTGTCGAAGGCCGCGGGACCGAGCTGGGGACGGCCGTCGATGTGGGGGGTGCGGGCCATGACACCGCGCCGCAGGAACTGCCAGGCGAACTTCCGCAGGTTGGCGCTGCGGAGGGCTTCCTCCCAGCGGAGCCACAGGACATCGAAGGCTTCGTCGGCGATGCGGTCGGCGTCGGCGGGGCTGACGAAGACGCCGGCATAGGAAAGGTATGCGGCCGCGTTGATGTCGGCGAAAGCCCGGTGGTCGACCGGGGGCCGGTCGGGGCCGGTGGAGAGCACCACCTTCTCTATGCAGCCGTCGATCCATTCCTGCTTCTTGCACGCCTCCCGGGCCGCGGCGCTCCACAGGCGGCGCATCGGCCAGGTGGGCATGCCCAGGACGTGCAGCAGACCGTAGGTGAACTCCCAGCTGGGGTAGAGGCCGGTGCCGCGCAGCAGTTCGGAGACCTTCGACTTCGACCAGCCGGCTTTGCGCGCCAGATCGCTGACGGTCAGGCCGCTGGCGAAGTAGCGGTCGCGTACCGGTTCCAGCCAGGCCCGGTGGGCGGTTCCCACGCCCTCGGCGATCGGGCCGAGTTTCCGCCCTGGCCGACTGCGCGGGTCATCACTGCTGCCGGGCGAGCTGGCGACCAGGCTCACTGGCTCTCTCCGTCGTCGCGCGGGACGCTGCCGGAATCCGTGGGCGTAGCCGGTGACTTGCCGCCGGATCCTGCGATGGCCTGGCTGATCTGCTGGACGAGCAGCCCGAGCGACGGCACCAGCGTGGCGATGGCGGCGGTCTGCCCCAGCGTGGCCATCACCACGCTCCACGCGAGGACCGTCATCGCAACCACGATGACGGTCCCTATCGGTTTTCTGATCACGAGGTACCTATCCATGTGAACGTCCGGAAGGGGGTTCCCCGGGTGCGGTGCCGGCGCACCCGTCGGGAGGTGGAACGACAGCATGGACGGACGCGTGCCTGTACGCCATGTGATCGCGGAATCACGGAACAATGAGATGAGGGACGGAAGCTCTGCCCGCCTCGCCTCAGGGCCCAATCCGCAAACGCTTCCGCACCATCACCCCTTGAGGGGGGAAGTTCAATTTTTTCCTTGCGCCGGGGCGCACACGTCTCATGCTGGAGGCGAAGAGGCGCCATGGGCGCTTCCGAGCCCTTCCCGTCCGGAAGGCAGCGGCATCCCGTGCCGATATCAAGGGGAGGCCGCAGGCCACCGGTGCCCGGCCGGCGACAACGCTTGCCGGGCACCGGCCCGCCCCCTGCGACGGCTCCGGCGAGCCGTCTTCGGGCTCAACCGGCGGCGGGGCCTCAGCCGGTACCGCGGGCCTCTTCCAGCGCTCGCAGGATCAGCCGGAACTCGGGGTCGTCCAAGACCTCGGTCAGCTTGCCGAGTTGGACGCCACAGCGGTTCACCAGGGAGGCGGCGACTTCCAGCACGGCCATCTCACTGGGCGAACTGCTGAATGCCGAGGGCCGTGACAGGCCCAGCAGGCCGACCGTGTCCCAGTCCACCGAGGGATGGGGGCCGCTGCGGTCGATGACCGACCGGTCCGCGATCATGAGCTCGGACTCCCCTTCCAGGAAGCGGCGCAGCCAGTAGCCATCGCTGTGCGCGCCCAGCAGCCGGGTCGCCGCCCGCGTCCGCTCGCCGCTCACCTCCTTCAGCAGGCTCTCGGCGAGCTCCGCCCCTGTCGTGTTGTCGCTGGTCACCGTCATCGGTCGTCTCGTCTCCATCCCTTGTGAGATCGGGCCGTTGTCACGTCGGGCCGTTGTCAGACCAGGCCGTTGTGAGATCGGGCCGGGGGCCGGCCTCGGGCTCACTCTGGGTGGCCGCGGCCGCCGGCCCTGCCGCACACGCCGGGTGGTCGCCCGCAGGGTGGCGCCGGGAGCGGCCGATCGGCGTCGGGCCGTCCGGGGTGGAGGTCGGCTCACTCGGGCTGTTCGGGGTCGGCCCGGTCGCGGAGGCGTTCGGCGAGTCCGGCGGCCGCGCTGCCGACCGCGTCGGGGATGACAGGGCCGGGGCTCGCCTGGAACGAGGACTCGTCGAGCATGTCCTTGACGATCTGCAGGCGATGTGGTTGCGGTTGGGGGTGCCCTGGCGCAGGGCCGTGGCCAGCTTCTTCACCTGCCGTTTCCTGGCCTTGGCGGGGATCGGCGGAACATGCGAGTCGACAACGCATTCGATCAGCACCGGCCCGTCGCCGGCGAGGGCGTCGCGGAGCCGGTCCCGGCACCGGGCGGGGTCGTCGATGCGGACGCCCCGGGCCCCGCAGGCCTCGGCCGGGGCGGTGTCCACTCCCCACTCGGCGAGCCGGTCCAACAGCACATCGGAGGCGGTGCGTTCATCACCGGCCATCGGGAGTGCCTCCTTGGCGGTGGTGGTGCAGCGCGAGCCGGAGAACCTGCGCGAGGTGGAGGGGATCACGGCCGGTGCCCTGGGAGATCTGTTCCCGGCAGCTGAAGCCATCGGCGATGATCAGGGTGTCCCGGGCGGTCTCCCGGACCCGGGGCAGCAGGACGCGTTCCCCGGCCCGGACGGAGACCTCATACCGTTCGCCGTACTCAAAGCCGAAACCGCCGGCCATGCCACAGCAGCCGGAGTCGGGCCGTTCGCTCGCCAATTCCATGGCGTCGAGGAGTCGTTGGTCCGGCCCGAAGTCCAGCACCGCCTGGTGGTGGCAGTGGGCCTGGACAAGGGCGCTGCGGTGGAGGGGCGGCGGGCGGTAGCCGTGCCGGTCGAGCAATTCGCCGAGGGTGACGCTCTGTTGGCACAGCCGACGGGCGTCGAGGTCGTCGGGGAGGAGGTTGGGCAGTTCGTCGCGGAAGACGGCGAGGCAGCTGGGCTCCAGGCCGACGAGGGGGGCGCCGGCCCGGATCGGTGCCCTCAGCTCGCGCAGGATCCGGCGGAGCCACCGCCTGGCGGTGGTGACCATGCCGTAGTCGTAGAGGGGCCGTCCGCAGCACAGTGGCCGGCGCGGCAGCCGCACGGTGAATCCGGCGTCCTCCAGCACCTCGACGGCGGCGATCCCCACATCGGGGGCGAAGTGGTTGGTGAAGGTGTCCGGCCACAGCAGTACCGGCGGCCGGCCGTAGCGGGGCTGCTCACCACGCTCCTCGAACCACTGGCGGAAGGTGATGGGGGCGAGGGCGGGGACGCGGCGGCGCGGGTGCACCCCGGCGGCGTGCTTCACCAGCCGCCCGGTGAGCGGTGCCCGGGTGACGGTGTTGACCACCCGGGGCAGGCGTGAGCCCAGCCGTGCCCAGAGGGGGATGAGCCCCAGGGCATAGGCGGATCGGGGCCGCAGCCGGCCCGCGTAGTAGTGGGAGAGGAACTCCGCCTTGTAGGTGGCCATATCGACGCCGACCGGGCAGTCGCTCTTGCATCCCTTGCAGGAGAGGCAGAGATCGAGAGCCTCCTTGACGGCCTCGTCGCGCCAGAGCTCGCCGTCCCGCTCTCCTCGGGTCATCTCGAACAGGAGCCGGGCCCGGCCGCGGGTGGTGTGCTTCTCCTCCCGGGTCACCATAAAGCTGGGGCACATGGTCCCGCCGCTCAGGCGGCGGCACTTGCCGATGCCGAAGCAGCGGTTGGCGGCGTCCGCGAACCCCTTCTCGTCCTCGGGGAAGGCGAAGTGGGTGGTCAGGCGCGGCGGGTGGTAGTCGGTGCCCAGCCGCAGGTGCTGGTCGGGGCGGTAGGCGTCCACCACCTTGCCGGGATTCATCCGCCCGCCGGGGTCGAAGATCCGCTTGAACTCGCGGAAGCCCTGGACGAGTTCGGGGCCGAACATCTTGCCCAGCTGGCTGGCGCGGAGCTGTCCGTCGCCGTGTTCGCCGGAGAGCGAGCCGCCGTAGGAGACGACCAGGTCCCCGGCCTCGTCGATAAAGCGGCGGAAGGTGTCGATGCCCTCGGCGGTGGCGAGGTCGAGGTCGAGCCGGTTGTGCACACAGCCCTGCCCGAAGTGGCCGAAGAGCACGGTGTGATACCCGTGCCGGGCGACCAGCGCACAGTAGTCGCGGAGGTAGTCACCGAGCCGCTCCGGGGCCACCGCGGCGTCCTCCCAGCCGGCCAGCCCGGAGTGGCGGCCGGGGACCCGGGTGTACTCGATGGTGCTGCGCCGCACATCCCAGATGTCGCGCTGCCGCCGGGGGTCGCTCTCCACCGCCACCTCCCGGGCCCCGGTGGCCCAGCGCCGGGCCGCCCCGGCCCGGGCGTCGGCCTCGCGCTGGGTGTCGCCGCCGTACTCGGCGAGCAACCAGGCGCCGCCGGAGGGGAGTTCCTTCGCGCCGGGCAGATGCACCCCATGTGCGTCCAGGTTGGCGAGGACTCCGGCGTCAAAGCACTCCAGGGCGATCGGCTCGGTGGTCAGCAGCTCGGGGACCGCGTCGGCGGCGGCGGCCGCGTCCGGGTATCCGGCCACCAGCAGGGTCTGCCGGTGGGGCCGGGGCAGCAGCCGCACGGTCGCCTCCAGCACCAGGACACAGGTGGACTCGGTGCCGACCAGCGCCTTGGCGAGGTCGAATCCCTTCTCGGGCAGCAGGTCGTCGAGGTTGTAGCCGGAGACCCGGCGGGGGATGGCGGGATAGCGGGAACGGATCAGCGGCGCATACCGGTCGCGGAGCCCGTCCAGCCCCCGGTAGATCTCGGCGGGGCGGCCGCCGGCCCGCAGGATCGCCTCGTACTCCCCCTGGGCGGTGGGGCCGACGCGCATCCTGGTGCCGTCATAGGTGACGACGTCCAGGGCGTGCACATTGTCGACGGTCTTGCCGCCCATCAGCGAGTGGGCACCGCAGGAGTTGTTGCCGATCATCCCGCCGAAGGTGCAGCGGTCATGGGTCGCCGGGTCGGGGGCGAAGGTCAGCCCGTGCACCGCGGCGGCGTCGCGCAGCTGGTCGCAGATGACGCCGGGCTGTACGCGGGCGGTGCGCCGGTCCGGGTCGAGGTCGACGATGCGGTTCAGGTACTTGGAGAAGTCCAGCATCACCGCCGTATTGACGCTCTGCCCGGCGAGGCCGGTGCCACAGCCCCGGGCCACGATGGGTGCCCCATGGCGGCGGCTCACCTCCAGGGCGGCGAGGACGTCGTCGGCATCGCGCGGCACCACCACGCCGAGCGGGACCTGCCGGTAGACGGAGGCGTCATTGGCGTAGAGCGCCCGGTCGCCGGGGGTGAAGCGGACCTCCCCGGCGACCGCCCGGCGCAGCTCGTGCACCAGGGCGTCATGGGCGGGCGAGGAGGGCGTACCGGGGTCGTCGGCCCGGCCCCCGGGTACGGCGCGACCGCCCATGCCGCCACCACCGTCCCTTTCGTTATGCGGTTCACCGCGGTGGGTACCGGGTAACCCGCGTCGGCCCGGGCAAACGGCTCCGGTCGGATGGCGGCAGTCCCGGCCGGCGCCCCCGGCTGGGCCGAGTGGTCGTGCGCCGGCGCCCGGATACGGCCAACCGCAACGCCGTGGAAAGCCACGAGCGGGCCCGGGCCCCGCGCCTGCGGCGGCCCGGCAGCCGGGGCGCGGCCGGCTGACCGCGGGGCGGTGGCCGCCTTCCTCGCCGTGGTGCTACGGCTACGGGACGCCGGCAGCGGCTGGGTGACGGCGGCGCTGCTCGCCGAGATCCTGCCCTTTGTGGTGCTGGCACCACTGGCCGGTGCGCTGGTGGACCGTCTTGAATCCCGCGGACTGCTGATCGTGGTGTGCCTGGGGCAGGCGGCGGTCAGCGCCCTGCTGAGTGCCGTTGGCGGTCCCCCGGCCACCATCGCGCTGGTCGCGCTGCTCGGCGCCCAGGCGGCGGTGGAACGACCGGCCACCGGGGCGCTGATACCGCATATCACCGGGGAGGCGGGCGCGACCCGGGGCTATGCCCGGCTCGGCACCGGCCGGGCACTGGGAGCCATCGGGGGGCCCGCGCTCGGCGGGGTCCTCACCGTCGCGAGCGGCGCCTCCACCGTCATGCTGCTCAACGCGGGCAGCTTCCTCCTCCTCGCTCTGGCGCTGACGGCGGTGAGCGCCCGCCGGCGTCCCGCCGGATGCGCTCCGCTCCCCGAGGACGCCGGGACCAACCGGGCCGGGGCCGGGTTCCGGCAGCTGGCACACGACCGCGTGCTGCGGCTGGCCATCCCGCTCACCGCCCTGGCGGCAGGCATCGCCCTGGCCGACAACGTCGCCGCGCCCTACCGGTTCACCCAGGACTTCCACGCCGGGGCGGCCGGCTTCGGCGTCTATGAGGCGCTGTACTCGGCCTGCGAACTCATCGGCATCCAGGCCCTGGCCCGGAAGGCGGGCCGGGGGCAGGAGGAGCGCCTGCTCGCCGCCGGCAATCTGCTGCTGGGCCTGGGCGTGCTGGGGATCGGGCTCGCCGCCGGCTATCCGCTCGCGCTGGCCGCGGCGATCGTGGGAGGCGTGGGCAATGGCATGAGCAACGCCGGCGAGGGGGCGGTGATCAGACTGCGCACCCCCGAGCCCTTGCGGGGCCGGACCTTCGCCGCCGGCGGAGCCCTTGTCCAGGGCATGTCGGTGGTGGGTGCCGCGGCCGGCGCACCGGCCGTGGCGTCCCTCGGGGCGGCCGCCACCATGGTCCTGACCGGCACCCTGGCGGCCACCGCGGCCACCGCCGGCCTGGTGACGGCCCTGCTGCGCCGAGCCGCCGTGGACCCCTCCGGCCGGCCGGGCCGCCCGTCCTCCGACATACGGACGACGGCGCTGCCCGGCTGATCCGGGACGCCCCGGGTCCCGTAACCGGCCGTTGCCCGCCCCCACTTGGCGGGACGATCCCCGCTGCCGGCCGTGCGACCGCCTGCCCGAGGTCTGCACTGCGGCCGGGACACTGCGCGGCAGCGGGGAGGGGGGTACGGGGGCGCGATCGCGCTCCCGCACCACCCGCATGTCACGCAGCCGACTCCTCAACCCGCCGCCGCAGCAGCTTCTTGTCGTGCTTGCCAGCATCGGTCAGCGGCAGCGCTGTGACGAAGTGGATGCCATACGGCTCGTACATCGCCCCGCACCGCTCACGGACCAGCTCGCGCAGCCCGTCCGCGGAGACGTCCGTGCCGGGCGTGGTGACGATCGCGGCGTGCACACGCTCCATGTTGTCCGCATCGCGGACCCCGAACACGGCGCTCTGCCGGACATCCGGGTGGGAGTTGAGCACATCCTCCAGCTCGGTGGTGTACACATGGCCGCCCACCACGATGATCATGTCCTTGAGGCGGTCGACGACGGTCAGATAGCCCTCGTCGTCGATGAACCCGATGTCGCCGGTGTGCAGCCAGCCATCGCGCAACACCTCGGCCGTCAGGGCCGGTTGCTTCCAGTAGCCCTGCATGACCCGCGGAGAACGCACACAGATCTCACCGTGCTCGCCGGTGGGCAGCTCGCGGCCGGACTCGTCCCGGATGACCACCTCGACCTCGGACAGCACCTTGCCGGCGCTGCGCAGCCGCTCGGGCCGTTCGAGGTCGTGGTCCTCGGGCAGGAGCATGCTGATGCCGCCCGCCTCGTTCTGGCCGTAGAACTGCAGAAGGACGGGGCCGAGGCGGCGGACCGCCTCGGCGATCCGCACGGGCGATGCCTGGCAGCCGCCGTAGAGGAGACGGCGGAGGCTGGAGGTGTCGGCGCGGGCGGCGTCCGGGTGGTCCAGGAGCTCATAGAGCAGCGGCGGAAGGAGGAACAGGTCGGTGATCTGCTCGCGTTCGACGGTGGCGAGCACCGTGGCCGGGTCGAAGTCCTCCAGCAGCACCAGGGTGCCGCCCAGGCGGAGGGTGCTGTCCGCGAGGAATCCCGCGGCATGGGCGATGGTGGTGCAGACCAGTTGACGGGGCGTGTACTCCCCGTCCCCCTTGATGGTGTGCGACAGCTTCACCTGCTCATAGGTGCTGCATATCCCCTTGGGGTGGCCGGTGGTACCGCCGGTGTGCCGGATGCCGGCTATGTCCTGCGGTTCGGCCAGGCTGGCGAAGGGGTCCGCGGAGTGTCCGGCGGCCAGTTCGAGCAGGTCCGCGCCGGTCTTGGCGGGCCCGAGCACCAAGACCTTGTCCACCGGGGACAGTTGGGTCACCTCGGCCGCGCGGTCGGCGAGGCGCGGGTCGACGATCAGCGCACGGGTCTCCATGTCCCGCACAATGGCGGCCTGAACCTCGGCCGAGAGCTTGTTGTAAAGGTGGTTGACGCGGCAGCCCAGCAGATTGGCCGCATACCGCGCGGCGATGATCTCGGGCAGGTTCCCGCTCAGGAGGGTGACGGTATCGCCGCGGCCGATGCCCTCGGCCTGCAGCGCTCTGGCCATCCGGTGGACGAGCCCATGGAACTCCCCCACGGTGACCTGGCGCCCCTCGTGGATCAGCGCCACACGCCCGGGGTCGTCACCCATGCCGTCGAGGTTCTCCTCCACGTAGCTGAGTAACGTCGGCGTGGTGTCAGTCATGTCTGCCCTTTCGCTAATAATTGCCTTAGGCACCCATACCCTATGATGCCCGTTCCCAGTGGCAACTCCAAGTCCCTGCCGTTTCACTGAGGCCCGTCCGATCCTGCCTGCCCGGCAACCGACCGGCTTCCTCAGGGCACTTCACACCGACGCCTGGACCGAGGACGCCGGCCGCCCCGGCCAGCCCCCACAACTCCCGCCACAACAACCTAGGCTTGTCCGTTATGCGCGTACTGATCCTGGAAGACGACCCCGAGCTCGGCCCCGTACTGGCCGACGGCCTGCGCGAGGACGGCCTCGCCGCCGACCTCGCCACCACCCTGGCCGAGGCCGACCTCAAGCTGGCCGTCAACGACTATGACTGTGTGGTGGCCGACCGGTCCGTCCCCGACGGCGACGCGCTGCAACTGGTCGCCGCGCTGCGCGCCACCGGATCCACCCTGCCCGTCCTGCTGTTGACGGCACTGGACTCGATCGGCGACCGGGTCGCCGGATTCGACCACGGCGCCGACGACTACCTGGTCAAGCCTTTTGCCTTCGCCGAGCTCGCCGCCCGGGTGCGCACCCTGTGCCGGCGCGGCCAGAGCACCCGCCCGGCCCTGCTGCACGCCCGGGACCTGGAAATGGACCTGCCCCGGCGCCGGGTGCGCCGGTCCGGCACCCTGCTCGCCCTCACCGCCAAGGAGTTCGCGGTGCTGGAAGTGCTGATGCTGCGGGCCGGCGAGGTGGTCACCCGCAGCGAGCTGATCGAACGGTGCTGGGATGAATCAGGCGAGCCCATGTCCAATGTGGTCGATGTCCTCATCGGCCAGCTACGCCGCCGGCTGGGCGAGCCACAGCCCATAGAGACGGTACGCGGCGTCGGCTACCGCCTGCTCGACTGATGCCCGCCACCACCTCCCGCACCCCCGCCCGGCTGCGCCGGGCCCGCTGGGTGACCACCTTGCTGTTCGCCACCGCGACCACCGGCTGCCTGGTCGCCCTGGCGGTCTTCGCCGCCCGGCTGGACGCCGGATCCCGCACCGCCGCCCTCGACCATGAGGCGGACATCCGGGCGGTCGGCCTCTCCCGCGCCGTCTGGTCCACCGCCGGCCAGGTGCACCTGGAACCACTGCGCGAGGACGAACTCACCCAGGGGGCCGCCGCGTTCGCCGTCCTCCAGGCGCCGGCCGCGCCGGGCGGCGCCATACGGATGGTGACCCGCTCCGGAGCGGCCCTGCCGCCCGCCGCCCAACTGCGCGCGGTCTGGGAGCGGTTGGTGACCGATGAGGAGACCGTGGTGAAGTTCACCGCGCCCTCCGGCGACGGCCGCACCCTGCGCTGGGCCGCCTCCCCGGTCTGGGACCGGCAGATCGACGCCGCCGTCCTGGTCGGCGTGGACCCGGCCGGGCAGCAGCACGCCCACCGGACCCTGGTCCACCGGCTCGCCTGGGGCTGCGCCGCCCTGGTCGTCCTCGCCGCCGGCCTCGGCCATCTGCTCTCCTCGCGGGCGATGCGCCCGGCCCTGCGCGGCCTGGAGCAACAGGAGCAGTTCCTCGCCGAGGCCGCCCATGAGCTGCGCACCCCGCTGGCCACCCTGCGCCTGGTGCTGGAACAGGGCACCGCTCCCGGACGGGCCGCCCCGGCCCTGGGCACCGCGCTCGGCCTGGTCGACCGGCTCGGCCGGCTGGTGACCGGGCTGCTGGCCCGCGCCCGGGTGGAGGCGGGCCTGCGCGAGGCCGAACTCACCCCGCTCCGCCTGGACCAGATCGTGGAACTCACCGTCGACGAACTGCCGGACCGTGGCGCGGTCACCGTCAGCACCGAACCGGCCGTGGTGCGCGGGGACCCCGAGCTGCTGGCCCAGGCGGTACGCAACCTGGTGGAGAACGCCCTGCGGCATGGCGGCGGTTCGCCCCGGCACCCGGTGGCGGTCACGGTCGTACCCGGGCTGGTGACCGTCCGGGACCATGGCCCGGGAGTGCCACGCCAGGACCGGGAGAAGGTCTTCCGCCGGGGCGTCGGCGCGGGCCCGCACACCGGCACGGGCACCGGCCTGGCCATTGTGCGCTGGGTGGCGCGACTGCACGGCGGCAGCGCCCGCCTGCTGGACGCACCCGGTGGTGGGCTGCTCGCCGAACTCCGTCTGCCCCCGGGGCCCGGCGAGCAGCCCACCGCCTCATCGTCATCTCATCAAGGGGACAGCACAGTGAGCCCATGACCGTTACCCCCCGCTCCCTGCGACAACCCTGCCCGCGCACGGCGGCCCTCCTGGCCGCCATGGTGAGCATCAGCGCGATAGCCTGCGCGCTGCCCGCCCCAGGCCCGGGCGCCGACCGCCCCGGGAACCGCCTGGCCATCCGCGTCGACCAGGCCGGCTATGCCGTGGGCGAGTCCAAGCTCGCCTTCGTCATGGGCACCGAGGAGGCCCTCGGCCGGACCCGGTTCCGACTGGTGGACGACCGGGGACATACGGTGCGCACCGGAAGAATGGGCCCGGCGACCGGCCGCTGGAACGACACCTACACCTCGGTCCGCACCGTGGACCTGTCGGCCGTGGACACCCCGGGCACCTACCGCCTGGAGCTGACCGGGGCCGCTTCCGCCACCTCGCCCGCCTTCCGGATCGCCCCGGCCCGGGAGCTGATGACCCCGCTGGTCGAGGATGGTGTGCGGTTCTTCCAGGCCCAGCGCGACGGCTCCCGGGTGCTGCCCGGCGCACTGGCCCGCAAGCCGTCCCATCTGACCGACCGCACGGCGACCGTGTATGCCACGCCACGCTATGACGCCGACGGCAAGAAGCTGCTGGACGACCGCCTCACCCCGGTCGGCGGACCGGTGGACGTCTCCGGCGGCTGGTCCGACGCCGGCGACTTCCTCAAGTTCACCCACACCACGTCCTATGCGGTGGCCCAACTCCTGCTGGCCCGGCGCTCGATGCCCGCCGCCCAGGGGCTCGATGCCGAGGCCCGGCATGGACTGGAGTGGCTGGACAGGATGTGGGACGGGCGCACCGGCACCCTCTACGCCCAGGTGGGCATCGGCCAGGGCAACGCGGAGACGGCCGGCACCATCCGCTCCGACCACGATGTCTGGCGGCTGCCCGAGGCGGACGACGCCCTGGACGCCCCGCCGGGCCACCGGGACCACGCCATCAAATACCGCCCGGTGTTCCGGGCCAACTCCCCCGGCGACCGGATCAGCCCCAATCTGGCCGGGCGGCTGGCCGCGGTGTTCGCCCTCGCCGCCCAGCGGGAAGCCCGGCATGACCCCGCGGCGGCCAGGGAATGGCTGGCCAAGGCGGCGGCCGTCTACAACCGGGCCGACACCGGCCCGCGCGGCAAGCTGGTGACCGCATTCCCCGCCGCCTTCTACCCCGAGGACGTCTGGCAGGACGACATGGAGTTCGGCGCCACCGAACTCGCCCTGGCCGCCCGGGACCTGGATGACGACCGGGCCGATGCCTGGCGCGATCAGGGTGCCCGCTGGGCCCGGGCCTACCTGGGCGAGGACGCCAAGGGCACGCTGGGCGTGGCCGATGTCAGCGCCCTGGCCCACACCGATCTGCTGCGGCTCGCTGCCGACGGCTCGGGCACGGGTATCTCCCGGGACGAGCTCCTGGGCGATCTGCGCCGCCAGCTGGACGAGGGCATGGCCCGCGCCGCCAAGGACCCGTTCCGGGCCGGCGCCGTCTACACCGAGAGCGACTCCGCGCCGCACGCCTTCGGCCTGGTCGCCACCGCCCGTCTCTATGCCGGGGCCTCCGGCGACCACCGCTATGACGCCTTCGCCGCCGGGCAGCGCGGCTGGGCCCTGGGGGCCAACTCCTGGGGCACCTCCTTTGTGGTAGGAGCGGGCGAGACCTTCCCGCACTGCCCCTCGCACCAGGTCGCCAATCTCGCGGGCGGCCACCATGGCAAGGGCGCCATCCTGCGTGGAGCCGTCGTCAACGGGCCCAATGAAGCCAAGGAGTTGACGCCCGACAACCTCAACACCTTTGACACCATGCGGCCCTGCGCCGCCCAGCCGCCCGGCGGCGGTTCCTGGCATGACTTCGACGGCCATGGCGGCGGCTATCTGGACCATGTGGGCGCCTGGCAGACCTCCGAACCCGCACTGGACTACACGGCGACGGCCCTGCTCGCCTTCGCCCTGACGGCGGGCTGAGCCGGCCGGGCCGGCAGGTGTCGCCACCTGTTCGCTCCGGCTTCGTTAGCGAGGGGTGGGCAACGCCCTTTCCATCAGCAAAGCCGGAGCACTGAGGAGTACTGAACCAATGAACCTGCGCTGTCTTCCCGCGACGGCGGGATCCGTTCTCGCCACGGCCGCTCTCCTGGTGCTCGGCACCCCTGCCGTGTCGCATGCCGACTCGGCGGACTGCCATATCCTCAGGTCGGCCACCGCACCGTCGAAGCTCACGGTGACCTGCGGCGTGCCGGGGCCGGATTTCCCGATCATGAAGCAGGAGGTGGAGCGGACCACCCGTTTTGTGACCCCTGCCCTGCGGAATCTGCATGGCTGCGGCGATCTCACCCAACGCCATGCCTTCCTGCACTTCGAGGCCCGCGACAGATGCCCGGCCACCGCTCACTACCTCACCGTCAACGGCGACTTCTGGCGCTGACCCGGCGGCATGTCCGCCCGCAGCCGACCGCCGTCCCAGGGGGCGAGCGGTCGGCTGGGCGCGGATACCGTGCCCCGCGTCCGCCTCTCGCTGTCAGCCGCCCGGCCTGATACGGCCGCGCCAGCCGCCCGTCTCACCACCGCGGTTCTCGATGTAGTCCTTGAAGCGCCGCATATCGCCCTTGACCCGCCGGTCGATGGTGCCGGTCAGGTCGGCGGCCTTCTCCACCGCTCCGCGCGGCTCCACGTCCATCACCAGCTCCACCCGTGTGTGGGCGTCGTCCACACGCCGGAAGCTCACGGTGCCCTTCTGCTGGGTGTCGCCGTTGACGGTCCGCCAGGTGATCCGCTCGTCGGGAAGCTGGTCGACGATCTCGGTGTCGAATTCCCGCCGCACGCCACCGATCTTGGTGGTCCAGTGGTTGTGGCTGTCATCGATCTGCCGGACGTCTTCGACCCCCTCCATAAAGTTCGGGAACTCCTCGAACTGCGTCCACTGGTTATAGGCGGTGTGGAGGGGTACATCGACCTCTACAGCCTCTTTCACCCTGGTCATCAGGGACTCCTCGCTCTCGTCGCACAGCGAGCCGGCTATGCCACCTCGCTCGGCATACTCCTTCGGGTACCCCTTTGCGCCCACTTATGCGGCAGCCATGGGTGAAATGGCGGGCGGGCCCGAAACGGCGATCCCGCTGCCCCCGCGGGATCGCGCGGCCGTCCCGGCGCGGATGCCGGCCCGGGCCGCGCGCCCTCCCTCCGTGGACCGGCTTACCGGGAGCCGATCGCCTTCAACTCGCGCTCCAGCCGGCGCCGTTCCCGCGCCTTGGGGTGGCGGATGACGACACCCGCCAGGCCGGCCGTGCCGGAGAGGCGGACCAGAGGGGTGTCCGGGGAGTGGTCAGGGGTGGTCCTGTCCTTGACGCCGCCCAGGCCGGATTCAACGCCGTCCGTCTCGGCGGACCAGTTGTCGGGTATGACGATCGTGACGCCGGCCATCTGCCCATGGACCTCGATATCAAGGGATCGCAGCGGGCATTCGACCTGGGTGAAGTCGAGAACGACCCCGCCCATGCCCCCATAAGCCGTCAAGCGCGGCGGTACCTTCCACCGGCCCCTGCGGACAACGCCATGCATCCCGCCCTTGAGCACCAGGGGGCCGTCCCGCACAACCTCCTGACCGTGCCCCTGCCCCTCCAGACCCTGCAAATCGGCCAGCAATGCGGCCAGTTCGCCATGCGTCCTGGCGTTGAGCGCCTGCTCGAGTCGTTCGTCCAGCTCGTCGAAGTCGAGACGGCCCTCAACTGCCGCCCGCTGAAGGTGTCCTACGGCCGATTCACGGTCGGCATGCGAGGCGCGCTGTTCGCTCCAAGGAGCGGCTTGTGGGAACACTGCTGTCATGACTACAAGCTTAGGGACGGCGCCTGCCCGGCCGCCCCCGGAAGTCCCCTGAGCAGACCCTGAACCAACCCCTACGGGACCTCCGGGTCAGTGGTCCGTTCCATAGCGGAGTCCGTCCAGGATCAGATCGAGGAGGCGGCCGGCTCGTTCGCGTTGGCCGGAAGTGCTGGTGACCAGCGAGACGCCGGAGAGGCTGAGACCGACATCGAGCGGGTCGATGTCCGAGCGCAGCAGACCGGCTTCGGCGCCGGCGTGCAGCAGGGTGCTGATCGCGGTGCCGAGCTTGTCGAGAGTCTCGGCGAAGGGGTCCGCACCGGAGGCGACCGCGGCCCGCAGGGCTTCCGCCATGCCCTGCTTGGCGGTCAGATAGTCGATGAACCGGTCCATCCACCGGCGCAACGCCTGGTCCGGCGGGAAATCGGCCAACAGCTCCGCGACGCTGTCGCAGACCCGGACCAGCTCATTGCGGTAGGCCGCTTCGACCAGCGCCTCGCGGGTGGGGAAGTGGCGGTAGAGCGTGGCCGAGCCGACCCCCGCGGCCTTGGCGATCGCGTCGATCGGAACGTCCGCGCCCCGCTCGGCGAAGGCGCGCACGGCGGCTTCGAGGATGCGTTCCCGGTTGCGGCGGGCATCGGCGCGCAGCGGGCTCGGGTGGCTGGTCAAGGTGTTCCCTTCGTCGGAAGAGCCAGTCTAGCTGGACAACCGGGGACTTCCCCGGTTAGCGTCGAAGCTAAGTGGGGAACTCCCCGCTTATTGCCCAGGGCCTGTTCGACAGGCATTTCGACAGGCATGAGGAGAACCCTGATGAGCTCCCCGAAGACCGTCCTGATCACCGGAACCTCCTCCGGCATCGGCCTGGCCATCGCCATCGCCGCCGCCCGGGCCGGCTGGACCACCATCGCCACCATGCGCGACACCGGCAAGGCCGAGGCCCTGCTCAAGGCCGCCGCCGAGCACAAGGTCACCGACCGTATCCAGGTCAAGCGCCTGGATGTGGTCGGCCCCGAGAGCATCGCCGCCTGCCTGGACGAGGTGATCGCCGAGCATGGCCGCCTCGACGCCCTGGTCAACAACGCCGGCGCCGCCCAGGTCGGCACCATTGAACTGAGCAGCCTCGACGATGTCCGCACCGCCATGGAGGTCAACTTCTTCGGCGTGGTGTCCGCCACCCGCGCCGCCCTCCCCCACCTGCGTGCCTCCCAGGGCCGGGTGATCACCGTCACCAGCGTCGGCGGCATCGTCGGCCAGCCCTTCAACGAGGCATACTGCGCGGCCAAGTTCGCCGTCGAGGGCTTTATGGAGTCTCTCGCCCCCGTCGCCGCCACCTTCGGCGTCGATGTCACCGTGGTCGAACCGGGTGCGGTGGCCAGTGAGTTCGTCGCCAACCTCGGCCTCGACATCCCCGCCCTGCTCGCCGAGGCCGGGCCCTACGCCCCGGCCCTCCAGGCGTACATCGCCCGCACCCAGCAGGCCTTCGGCAACGCCCAGACTCCGGCCGAGGCCGCCGCCCCGGTCATCGAGGCCCTGACCGGAGATCGCCCGGCCTTCCGGATCCAGACCTCCGCATGGGCCCGCGAGTTCGTCGGCACCAAGCTCACCGACCTCGACGGCTCGGCCGTCCAGACCCTCACCGGCAACTGGGTCCGCTGAACCACCGGCCGCACGGAACGGGACGCAAGGCGGCCGGGCGGCATCGGAAGCCGACCGTGGGCATCACCGATTCACGGCCGGCGCTCCGAACCCGGCGTCGGGCCACCACTTGGCGCTGGAGGACCGCACCGTCTGCGGTCACGCACCCCCCACCGCCGGGGGCTGTGCAGTCTGTTCGTTGTCCTTGTCCTTGCGCAGCGGGAAGGCGACCTCCCAGGCCGCCTCGATCATCCGGAAGATCTCGTCCACCGCGGCCTCCGGATCGGCCGCCTCACGGGCCAGCGAATGGGCGTCGATCACAAACCTCGCGATCGACCGGCAGGCCGTGGTGGTCGGCGACAGGCCGAGATCGGCGGCGATGGCCGTTGCCAGCGATTCCGCATGGCGTAGCCTCATCGCCCCCTCGTACTCCCGCAGGGCGGGTGATTCGTCGATCATGCGCCAGATCGGGGCGGCATCGTCCCCCGCGCAATGCCGCACCATGGCCCGCATCTCGCGGCGCAGCGCGGGGATGCACGGCTCATCCGGCCCCCGGCCGGAGACAGCCCGCGCGAGGCGTTTCTCGAAGTCCTCGTCCTGCTCGAACACCAGGGCCTCTTTCGAGGCGAAGTGGGAGAAGAGCGTGGTGACGGCCACGTCGGCCTCGGCGGCCACCTCGCGGATACCCACCGCGTCATACCCGCGCTCCAGGAAGAGCCGCAGGGCGGCGTCAGCGATCTTCTGACGGGTCGCGGCCTTCTTGCGCTCACGACGTCCGGACGGCACGGTCATGCCCTGACGCTATCAAATACAAAGGCGGAACAGTTCCAAAACACTAACCGTTAGGGTTATGGTCGGCCGCATGAAGAGAGTGAGCTTCGCCGAGTTCGGCGGCCCGGACGTTCTGCACCTCATGGATGCCGAGGAGCCCCACGCGGGCCCCGGCCGGATACGCATCGCCGTGCGGGCGGCGGGTGTGAACCCCGTCGACTGGAGAATCCGTGAAGGCCAGATCCTCAAGGCCCATCCGATCGAGTTGCCCTCCGGAGTCGGGCTGGACGCCTCCGGGGTGGTGGACGAGATCGGTGAGGGCGTCGAAGGGGTCAGGGTCGGCGACCATGTTTTCGGCGAAGGCTCCAGCACCTATGCCGAGTTCGCCGTACTGTCCGCCTGGGCCCGCATGCCCGAGGGCCTGACGTTCGAGGAGGCGGCCGGATACCCCTCCGTGGTGGAGACCGCGCTGCGCATCATCCGCGAGGTCGGTGTGCGGTCCGGGCAGACGCTGCTGGTCAGCGGTGCGTCCGGAGGAGTCGGATCGGCGGTGCTGCAGATCGCCCGCGACCGGGGCATCACGGTGATCGGCACGGCCGGGGCCGCGAACCAGGACTACCTGCGCAGCCTGGGTGCCATCGCCACGACCTATGGCGAGGGCTGGGTCGAGCGGGTGCGGCGGCTCGGCCAGGTCGACGCGGCTCTCGATCTGGCCGGCTCGGGCGTGATCCGCGAGCTCATCGAGCTGACCGGGGATCCGCAGAAGGTGATCTCCATCGCCGATCTCGGTGCGCCGGACCTCGGTGTCCGGTTCTCCGGCGTGGCCGGGAGCGTTCCGGAAGCACTCGCCGAGGCCGTCCGCCTTATCTCGCGGGGAAAGCTCCATATCCCGGTCGAGAAGTCGTACCCGCTCGCCGAGGCCGCGGCGGCGCATATCGACAGCCAGGCCGGTCATACGCGAGGGCGCCGGGTCCTGGTCGTCTGAGCCGTTTCCCGCGCCGGGTACGACCGGGATCGGCGGCCTCGCTCCCTTCGCAAGGCCCCTGCTCGGTGCGGTCGTTCTGCGACTGTCGAACCGGCGGGTCACGTTCTGGACGGTTGGGTGTCCGGTGTGGCCGACGGCGGCCGCACCGGGCGCCTGGCCGGCCCGGCGGTGTGCACAAGGTCCCGTTCTCCTGGGGGCGTTCGGTAGCCGGCCCGGAGAACACCGCCAAGTCCCCTGAGCGGAAGTACTCATGACACCCGCCGCTGAGGTGCGGGAAGGTCGGTACATGACGACGACCAGGACAAGGACCGGGTTCCGGCTCGGAATACTTCCGATGGCGGCGCTGGCGATACTGGCGGCCGGATGCGGAACGGATCGGTCCGGGGATGACGCCGGCGCGGCCGGGCCCTCGCGCCCCGCGGCGGCAACGCCCACCGCACCCATGGACTTCCCATGCCCCGGCGAGAGCCCCACGCCGACGCCATCGATGCCGGCGGACACCATGGACCCGGCCACACCACCCACCGACCACTACGCCGAGAACAACGGCTTCAAGTTTCCCCTCCCGCTGCACGGACAGCGCCGCTGCGAGGGGCTCGCGGCCGCCAAGCGGATCGAGACCGCGCTCGAACCGCTGCGCAGACGCGGTGACTTCAGTGTGGGGAGCGCCCGTAGCACGCTCATCCGCCTTGGCTATCCGGCCGGGAAGGTACGGGTGCACCAGGACGGCTCCCCCGGGATCAGCTTCCTCATCGACACGACCGCCATATGCCTGGAGGGCACCATGAACCCCTCCTCCGCCCGGGCGGACTCCTTCGGCGGCTACCCCGACCACTTCGGCTGCGACGTTCCCTCCGGCGGCCATTGACCGATGCGCTCCGGCGCTGCCGCTCACCAGCGCGAGGTACGCCGCCCAGGCATCAGCGAAAATCCCAACGCCCACCCGCAAATCGCACATACGATGCCCCCATTCCAATGCCTTGACAAAATCTGGGGGGACTCTGCCCTGTGGGCGCATCCCTGCGCGCGCTGCGCGCACTTCTGCTGCTGGCTGGTTTTTATCTGCTCGCCCTTGTCGTTCTCGGCGTACTCATCGGCGCCGATGTCGCGGTCTGGAGCCAGGGGGTACATCCGGCCTCGATCAAACTGACCGTGATACTGGCCCTGTTGGGCTTCCCGGTGCTGCGCGGCGTCTTCGCCTTCGGCCGGGGCGGGGGCGACGAGCTGCCCGGGCTAGCGGTCGGTGAGGCCGAGCAGCCCGAACTGTGGCGCACCGTACGTTCGTTGGCCGAGCGGTCCGGCACCCGGGCGCCCGACGAGATCCTGCTCACCGGGGAGGTGAACGCCGCCGTTGCCGAGGACGCCCGGCTGCTGGGTCTCCTGCGCGGGCGGCGTCGCCTCTACCTCGGTGTGCCACTGCTGGCCGGCCTGTCCGGGCCCCAGTTGCACTCGGTGATCGCCCATGAGCTGGGCCACTACGGCAACGCCGACACCCGGCTGACCGGTATCACCCGGCGCGGCCGCGACTGTGTGGGGCGGACGGTCGAGGCGTTCCGGGAGCGGGAGCAGCAGCGGATCGGCAAGGAGCGGTCCCGGCAGGAGCGGAAGGCCGCCAAAGCGCTGAGCAAGGGCCGCAGGGCCAAGCGGGTGGACACTCGGGGTGCCGGGTTCGGCTACCGGATGATGGCCAAGCCGTTCCAGACGTATGCCCGCTTCTATCTGCGGGCCACACACAGCGTGGCCCGGCAGCAGGAGCTCGCCGCCGACCGGATCGCGGCCGGGGTGGCGGGCCGCGATGCCACGGCCTCGGCGCTGCGGGAGATCGCCGTCCTGGACGCGGCCCAGGACTTCTACCTGAACAGCTATGCCACGGTGGGCGTCCCGGTGGGGCTCCTCCCGCCGCGCGGCGAGGTCTTCGGCGGGCTGCGTCACCTCCTTGCCGACCCCCGGCGCCGGTCCAGGCTGGCGGAGCTGCGCGACGAGCTGCCGCCGGCGGAGGTGACACCGTATGACTCGCACCCGCCGGTGGCCGAGCGGGTGCGGATCATCGAGGCCCTGCCGGACGACGGCCGTGCGGTGGCCACCGCCGGACCCGCACTGGCGCTGCTGCGCGACCCCGAGCGGGTGCTGGCGGAGCTCGAGGGCGCCGTCCTCACCCCGGAGGCGCTGGCGCTGGAGCGGGTGACCTGGCCGGAGCTGGTGCACCGGGCGATGCGCCAGCAGGCCGAGGAGGCGGCGCAACCGCTGCGGATGGCCCTGATGGCGGCCGGGCTGTCAACGGGCAGCGCTTCGGGGGACGTTGCCGCCCTGCTGGACGCCGCCGACATGGGGCGGCTGTGGCTTGTCGCGGACCACCTCCCCAAGTCGCCGGAGGCGGCGCGGGCGACCGGCCGGGCGGCGCGCGAGTTCCAGCGCCCCGCGCTGGCGGCGGGGCTGCACCGGCTGGCCCAACTGGCCCTGGTGGAGGAGACCGGAGCCTGCTGGGAGCTGTCCTGGTCCGACCGGGCGCGGCTCCGGCTGCCGGCGAACGGCACCGGCACCGGCACCGGCACCACGGAGGACACGGAGGAAGCGGTGACGGCCGCGGTCCGGGCAGCCGTCACCGACATCCCGGACACCGCATCACTGCGCACCCTGCTCGCTTGCTGAACCGACGCCCCGAACCCGACCGGATATCCGGAGACCTTTATCCATGATCAGGATCGTCCCCATCGCCATCCTCGCCCTGACGCTGTTCTTCTGGCTGCGCAACAAGCGGCGTTCGGCGAAGGCCGCCTCGCTCGCCGCCAAGGCCGGTGCCGGCCTGCTGCCACCGGAGCGGCAGCGGACCGACCGGGCCTTCCCCGACCCCGAGGCGGACGCCGTCCTGGCCGCCCTGGCCCGGGACGACTGGCAGCCCGCCGCCCGGGCGCTGGCCGCCGCCGGCACGGACTGGGAGCGCCGCTGCCATCTCGTCGAGATCATCGCCGGGCCGGCGGCCAAGGAGGACGGCTGGCTGCGTGCCTGGCAGGCGGCGCGCCCGGACGACCCGGACGCGGCCGTGGTCCACGCGGCCGCGAAGGTGTGCCTCGCCTGGGAGATCCGCGGCTCGGGCTGGGCCAGGAACACCACCGTCGAGCAGTTCGCCGGCTTCCACCGGGTGCTGCGGGAGGCCCAGGAGGACTTCGCCCGGGCCGAGGCGCTGGCCCTGCCGGGTGACCCCACTCCGTACATCCAGCAGATCCCGCTCCACAAGGGGCTCGGCGCCCCGCATGAGACGCTGCACAAGCTGTGGGACGAGGTCACCGCCCGCGCCCCGTACCACTACGCGGCCCACTGCGGCGCCCTTCAGTACTGGTGCGCGAAGTGGCAGGGCTCCGCGGAACTCGCCCGCGACTTCGCGGCCCGCGCCGCGGCCTCGGCGCCGCCCGGCAGCCTGCTGACCCTGCTGCCGGTCATCAGCTGGTACGAGCACCACGACAGTGACGCCCCCAGCGAGGCATACGGCCGGCCGGAGACGCGGGCGCTGACCGATGCGGCCCTGGTGGACATCGCGGCGGCCCGCCCGGACCACCCCGGCCTGGCCGGCGCCCGCCACCTGCTGGCCTACTTCCTGACCAAGCAGGGCAGACACGAGGCGGCCCTGGAGCAGTTCCGGCAGGTGGACGGCTATGTCAACGCCACGCCGTGGCGCTACTACACCGACCCGGCGAAGGTCTACTGCGCCTACCGGCAACGGGCGCTCAGGGGCGCGCTCGCCGGTGAGCGCGGCAGGTGACCCCGCGCCCGGTGCCCAACCCGGCACGGTCCGCCTTCACCGCTGCCGTACCCGCCGCACCAGGTCGGGAGCGGCGTGCTGCCACCGCTGGTAGTCGAAGGCGAAGCCGGACTCCATCAGGCGGCCCGGCACAACGCGGCGGCTTTTGAGGAGGAGTTCGGTGTCGGTGCGCAGGGCGAAGGCACCGATCCCGGCCATCCACTTGGTGGCCGGCAGGCCGACCGGCATCCCCCAGGAGGTGCGCAGGGTGCGCATAAACGCTCGCTGTGGAAGGGGGCCGGGGGCGGCCAGATTGACCGCCCCCGCGAGGTCCTCCCTGTCGATCAGGAACTCGATGGCACGGACGAAGTCCTGGTCGTGGATCCAGGAGATGTACTGGGCGCCGCCCGCCACGGGCCCGCCCAGGCCGAGCCTGGCCAGCCACAGCAGCACGTCGAAGACACCGCCACGGTCCGGGCTCATCACCATGGCCGAACGCAGGGCGATCTTCCGGGTGTCCGGGGTGGTGGCATCCTGTTGCGCCTGCTCCCAGCGCCGGGCGATGTCGACGCTGAAGGCCCAGTACCCCGGAACTCCCGGTTCGTCGCCGCCGATGACACCGGTCCGCTCGTCGTTGGGCACGTCATGGCGGTGAGCGTAGATGGTGGCGGTGCTCATCTGGAACCAGACACGCGGCGGGCGGCGGGCGGCCGCGATGGCCTCACCGACGACTCGGGCGGAGTCCACTCGGGAGTCCATCATCTCCCGGAGGTTGTCCTCGGTGTAACGGCAACTGACGCTCCGTCCGGCCAGGTTGATCACAACATCGCTGCCATTGAGCTCCTCCGCCCAAGGGCCCGGATTCCGGCCGTCCCAGCGGACATCACCGGCGCGCGACGGGCGCCGGGTGAGCACCACCACCTCATGTCCGGAGGCGGTCAGAGCACGGCGCAGGATCGTCCCCACCTGGCCCGTCCCACCCGGTATCACGACCTTCATCCCGTACCCCCAAGGCAGTCCGGATCCCGGGCCCGGGCACAAGCCCGGCCATACACCGAATCCTTCCACCACCCCCTGGCCCCACCGTCGCCGGGGCGGTGGAGACCCGTATCAGCCCCCGCCGGCCTGTGTTCGGCGGGCATAGGCGCGGGCCGCCCGGGCGCGGTCGCCGCAGCGCACCGAGCACCAGTGGCGGCGGGCGTGGGTGCGCAGCAGATAGCGCCGGCAGGGGGGCGAGCCACAGGCGGCGAGCCGCTCGGCATCGGGGCCGGTGAGCAGGTCGGCGGCGTCGGCGGCGAGTACGGCGAGGGCGTGGCTGACGATCTGGTCGGTGGGATGCGCTTGGACCCGGTGCAGGCCCTGGATGGCATCCCAGCGCAGCAGCGCGGCGGCCGGGGCGCTGGTGAGGGCGTCGTTGACGGCACGCAGTGCGTCGTCCGGCGCGGGAAGGGCGTCGATCCGGGACCTGAGCAGGGCCCGCAGGTGATCCCGCAGGGCGCGCAGCCGGTCCGTGCACACCGCGTAGAGCTTGGTGTCCGCCGGTGCGAGGTCGTGTTCGATGAGCCAACTCGCCGCGGCCCCGGGCGAATCAAGCAGGTCCAGGTGCTGGCCGCCGGGCAGGTCGAGTGCGGTGTTGGCGAAGTCGAGCGCACGGTAGCGCTCCGCGCCCGGTGCGGGCGGCGGGACCGAGTGGGCGGGCTCGCCGGTCGCTGTCTCCTTCATGGTTCTCATGTTAATCGTTGCGCTTCTCCATGAGACTCCGCTACCTTCCTCTCACGGAAAACTTCTCTTTCAACCGTGAGGACATCATGGCCGGCAGCACCAGCACGCCCCTCGAGCAGATCCCCGTCAGCGTCTTCGGCGGTCCGACCGCCCTGATCGAGTACGGCGGACTGCGGTTCCTGACCGATCCCGCCTTTGACGCCCCCGGCGAGTACCCCCGTGGCAACGGCTATGTCCTTACCAAGACCGCCCCCGCCGCCGTGGCCCCCGCCGAACTCGGCCCGGTGGACGTGGTGTTGCTCTCGCATGACGAGCACCCCGACAATCTCGACCACTCCGGCCGGGCGCTGCTGGCCGACGTCCCCCTGGTCCTCACCACGCACGGCGGCGCGGGGCGCCTGGGCGGCACCGCCCGTGGCCTGGCCGCCTGGGAGACCGTCAGCCTGCCCCGCCCCGACGGCGGCACCGTGACCGTGACCGCCACTCCCGCTCAGCATGGGCCCGAGGGCTGCGAACCCGTCACCGGCGAGGTGATCGGATTTGTCCTGACCGCCGCCGACCTGCCCACCGTCTATGTCAGCGGCGACAACGCCTCGCTGGCCCTGGTCCAGCGGATAGCCGACCGCTTCGCCCCCGTGGACACTGCCGTCCTCTTCGCCGGCGCCGCCCGGACCGCCCTGTTCGACGGCGCCCTGCTCACTCTGGACAGCACCCAGACCGCCGAGGCCGCCGCCATCCTCGCCGCGCGCCGGGTGGTCCCCGTCCACTTCGACAGCTGGGGCCACTTCACCGAGGGGCGCACGCACCTGATCGATGCCTTTGCGGCGGCCGGGCTGCTGGACCGCCTGGAACTGGGAACGGACTGAGCCGGCCCGGACCGGCCACGGCCCTTCACCCTGTGGGCAACAGGGCACTACGGGCGAGGACTTCGGGGGCTACGGGGGCTACGGGGGCTACGGGGAAGGACGCCTGGGTCGCGGATGACCACTTCCCGTGCCGCGCGCGGAAGGCGACGGACTGCCACTTCCGTGGACCCCCAGCAGGAAGCCAGCCAGCCACACGGAACCTGTGTACTCGAGGCGACCAGATCGGGAACGGCTTCGCTCGACAGCCGTTCGTCCGCCCTTTGGAAATCATCATGCGGCTCGCAAAGCCTATGGAATTCATCACCCGCCTGCTCCGCCGTCAGCTCGGAACGGAAGTGGAAGGTGTCCACGAACTCGTTCCAGCTGCGCACCAGTTTGGGCGGCCCGGCCTCCGGGCGCCGCACCGAGTAGCCCAGTGGAGGTGCCCGTTCCCTGGATGGTGCGGACCCCGCTGGGCAGTTCCCTGACATAGACGCCGGGAGCGATATCTGCGCACATGCCGGGTGCAGTACCCATCCCCACGCGCTCGGCCGCATCTATATCCCCGACCGAGCGCTAAACCACTCAGGGGTGTGAGTGGCACCCGTCGCACTACGTCTGTACCTGATGCGTAACGGCACTGGCTTTGTCTCCTTGGCCGGTGCGGCGTCCGCGGACGCGTGGACGCCGCGAAGGTGCCGACCGAGAAGTCGGCTGCGCCGGTCGCATAGTTCCCGTCCGGCCCCGCAGCCGGCACCTACGGGTGATAGAGGGCGTGGGCGCGTCCCGGGTCGGCGGGCCCGTCCTGGCCGAGGTGGAAGAAATAGTTGACCTGCCATGCCTGCGTACTGCGGGCCTGCCGGTTGGTCGTGGTCACCCATGGTGGGTAGACGCGGAATCCGCGTTTCCCGCCGGAGCCGTTGCGGGAGAAGATGTCGTGCTCGCACAGTGCTTCGCGGGGGAACACAAACTGTCCGAAGCCGCCGTCGTCGCGGCTGCTGATGACGAGGAGGTCCACCCCGTCGTCGGCGTCAAAGGGCCGGGTCCGCCCCTCCTCGGACCGCTGCCACACGGTGACGAACTGGCCCACCTTCGTCGGGGTGGTCCTGGCCACGCGGAACCGGACCGAGCGGCCGTCGAGAGTGAACCCGCAAGCCGCGTAACCAGCACTCTCCGGTTCGGGCACCGGCAATGAGCAGACGAAACCACCCGGTTCGTACACCAACACCTTCGCCGCCAGCAGGTCATCGTGAAGCTCTGCCCACAACTGATTCGTCACCACCCCGTCATCCTGCCACTGCGACCGCCCGGTAACTGGCCTCTTACCCCGCAGGTAATCGACGGGCCCGGCGACCGACGGCAGGCTGGTCACCGAAGGCCGAACCACCCCGCCCCCACCCCGTCCGAAGCCACAGGAGCGTTCCATGACCGCCTATGCCATCGCCCACTTCCACCGCACCAGCAACCACCCCGAGGTCATCGAGTACATCGAACGGATACAGGAAACCCTCGACCCCTTCGGCGGGAGGTTCCTGGTCCATGGCGGCGAGCAGTACGAGTTGGAGGGCCGCTGGGCGGCGGCGGTGGTCATCGGGTTCCCGGACCTGGCCAACGCCCGGGCCTGGTACGGCTCCCCCGCCTACCAAGGCATCCTGCACCTGCGCACGGACCACACCCAGGCCGATGTTGTCCTCATCGAGGGCGTCGCACCGGACTACGATCCAGCCACCACCGCGGCGGCCCTGCGCCAAGCGGCATCATAGGGCGCGCCGACAGCCGGTAACCGCTCGATCCTCAGCGGCTGATGGAGTCGAGGTACCGGTAAAGAACCCGGTGCCCCTCGGAGTTGGGGTGCAGGCCGTCGACAAGCAGTTCCGGCCTGCCGCGCAGCGGCTCCCACATATCGAGGAAGTCCACATAGCTCTCGGCGCACCAGGCGCGTATGGACTCACGCAGACTCAGCGCGCGCTCCTCGGTGAAGCGCAGACCTTCGTAGTCGCGGGTGCGTGCCTCATCAAGCCATATCGGTCCCATGACCACGAGTCGTGCGTTATGGGTCAGGGCCATGGCGGCCAGGGCGGTGAGATTGTCCGCGATGTCCGCCGACCAGTCGCGGGGAGTCCCTGCGTCGGCGAGCGGCAGGGCGGAGTCATTGATGCCGGCGGCGACCAGGAGGGTGTCGGGCAGCCGGGGAGCCAGCAACGGCGGCGTCTGCTCGCCGACACCGGTCAGGGTGCTGCCGGGGATGGCCAGGTTGAACAGCCGGTGTTCGGCCTCGTTCCCGGCGATATGGGCAGCCGCCAGGCGGGCTGCCCAGCCGCCCTGCGGGTCGCAGCGCCCATAGGCGATGCTGTCGCCCGCGATCACGATGCGCGCTGCCGCACGCAGCGGTTTCGCGTCCAGATAGGCCCAGGCGCTCTCCCCGGAGGAAAGCAGCACCCGCCGGCGGACGTAGTCATCCACCTCATAGGCATCGGCTGCGGCCAGGTCCTGATCCGTGAGGTGCAGCACGGCGCCCTCGACCGCGGCGCCGATCTTGCGCTCCAGGGTCAGGTGCACATCGAGTCCACTGGTGCTGATCACGGACGGATCGGTGATCGGCAGGGGCCTGGTCGTATAGCCGGCCAGCGATGCCGCGGAACTCGGCACGGCTCGGCCGAACAGAGCGGTCTGCACTCGTTTGTCCAGCAACGTGCCGAAGGAAAACAGGGTATGGGGGCGGGACTCGGTCACCGTGAACGCCGTTGCCTTTCTTCCGGAATGATCCGTTCACCCTAACGAAGCGCCGAGCTCGCCTTTCTCCGGGCTGGTCGCCCTACGGGCTTGCAACCATGCCCGCCTGTTTTATGGTCAGCCTCCGCAGCCGCAGCCGCATCCCCCTCCGCACCCACCACAACCACTGTGCCCACCACCATGGTGGCCTCCGCCATCGCCATGGCCGGTTCCGCAACCGCAGCCGACGGCCGAGGCGCCGGCCACGCCCGCAGAACCGGTAGCGGCCGTTCCGACCGCGGTGCGGGCCGCCCGTTCCAACCGCCGACGGGTCCCGAACTCATCGATCAGGAGGCGCACTTCCGCGTCCTCAAGGCCGGGCACCTCATTCGCACGGCACAGCGCGAACAGCCTGAGGCTGCCGACGGTCCGGGCATCGAGGCCCAGGCCGTCCGGCGACCAGGAGGCGTTCTCGTTCAGGGACGCCCGCCAGGCCCGTCCGGCTCTGGTGGGCCGCTCGGGCCGGTGGAGCCGGAAGCCGATCAACGGTACGGCGCCGAGGGCCAGCAGGAGGACAAAGGCGAGCAGGGCCCATGGGCCGCCGTCTCCGGTCGCCGTGGCGAGCGGTACGGTGACCACTCCCACCACCAGCGCCACCACCAGCATCCACCCATGGAACTCACGGACGTTGGCCAGTGCCGGGTCGGGGCCGGGCGTCTCGGCCGGGGTGAGCAACCCCTGCCGGGCCAGCCGGTCACCAATGGCCCGGACCGCCCGGCCGCGGAGAACCGGTCGCCCCATCGCGTTCAGCTTCTGCCGGCGGCTCTCGCCCAACGCGGCGATGATCGCGGCCTCGACCTCGTTCACCGGCGCGGGATCGGTCACCGTGACCGTGCCGGAGCGCGAGACGATCAGCCGGCCTTCGAGCCGCATGGCCACCAGCGCGGTCACCACCATGCGTGGCGCGCCACCGCTGAGGTAGGCAAGGTCGTACAGCGAAAGGTCGTGCGCCGTCAGGCCGTTGGGCGGCGAGGGCCATGCCTCCGGCCCTGACCCACGCAGCCGCCAGGCGCCCACGGCCACCAGCACGCCACAGATGAGGAAGGGTATGGCCCACATGGTGTCCCCTCGGGTCTCGGGGCGGTCGGTACCGCGTACGCGGGCAACGGGTCCCCCGGGACGACGGAAGCCGGCGCCGCACGCGGGTGCGTGGTCGCAGCCAGTGTGCCAGGGCTCATCACTCGCGGCCCGCTGTCCGGGCGGCATTCACCGGTCAGCTGGGTGTGCCCACGGCCCCGGGGCACTCGCCCGAGCACCCACCACGCCCGTGATCACCGCCAGCTCGGCGGCGAGTTCGCCGGGCGGCGGGTAGTTCCCGTCCCGCTCCAGCAGCACTCCCGGCGGCACCGTCCGGGCACACAGCTCTGCCAGCAGCTCCAATACCGGCTCGGACAGGGGGTGTTCATGGGTGTCGTGCCAGATGCCGCCGTCCAGCCGGCCGCCCGCCACATGCACATAGGCGATCGCCTCCAGCGGCAGCCGGTCGAGCTCGGCCGGCACATCCACGCCCAGGTTGATGCGCCCGGTGTACAGGTTGGCGACATCCAGCAGCAGCCCCACGCCCGTCCGCTCCACCAGTTCGGCCAGAAACTGTGCTTCGGTCAACTCATCGCCAGGCCAGGAGAAAAGGGCCGCTATGTTCTCCAGGGCCAGCGGAACCGGCAGTTCCTGCTGGGCGATCCGGACGTTCTCCGTGATCACCCGCAGCGTTTCCCGGGTACGCGGCACCGGCAGCAGATGTCCCGCCTCCAGCCCGCCGCTCCTGACAAACGCCAGGTGCTCGGTGACCAGAGGGGCGGACAACGCCCCGGCAGCCCGGGCCAGTCGCGCCAGCCTCGCCCGCTGCGGAGGCTCGGCCCCGCCCAGTCCCAGCCCCACTCCATGGGGCACCACGGGGACACCACGTTCCCGGAGCAGACGGATGGAGACGGGCAGTTCGTCCGGGCAGATGTGCTCGGCGACCACCTCCACCCATTCCACGCCCGGGAGTTGCTCGACCACGACATCGATCTCCTCCCGCCAGCCGATGCCCACCCCGAGTCCGGGCCAAGACCCCATCACGCCCCCTCTCCCGCCGCGGGCTCCGACCGTACCCCCGGCCTCACCACACGCAACCGGGTCCTTCGCGCCGGCCCACCCCTCCCATTTGTCCGTTATGGCGGTGCGAGCCCCTTCAGGTGGGCGGACGCACCGTACTCAGCGAGCCGCAGCCGGATACGGTCGCCGGTCCACCGGGAGATCGACGCGTTGGGCACCGGAGTGAGATCCGGTACCGGACTGCCCAGTCCGGCCAGAACATGGCGCACGGCCACCGCCACCGCGTCATGCGCCACCACCAGGACCCGCCGACCGGCCGCCGCGTCCCGCAGCTCCACCGGGAGATCCCGTAGACGCACCGCCACATCGGCCAACGACTCACCACCCGGCGGACGGTAGAACCACTCCCCCACGCGGGCACGCCGCTCCTGTGGTGAACGCCACCGCGCGGCGGGCAGCGGAGAGGGCGGCGGCCCCGGCTGGTGTGCCGGGTGCCGCCGCCCTCTTGGCGTACTGCTACTGCTACTGATCAGTAGGCGGAGTTGACGTTGTCCATGGAGCCATAGGTCTTGGCCG
>NZ_JBIUAW010000016.1:0-102167 GCF_044593195.1 Streptomyces sp. NPDC052396 | reverse complement strand
CGCGCGGTCTGCTCCGCAGACACGACGCGCCGTCGCTACGCGACGGAAAGACAGCACCGAACTCCGTTCGGTATTCCGGGACTTCGTCCCGGGAATCCGGGCCACTCCGTGGCCCGGGAGGTCAACTCCGTTGACCTCGGGCTCGGATCGCTCCGCGATCCGGCCTGACGGAACACGCTCCGCGCGTTCCTAGGGCTGGCTAGAGGGAGAAGGGGTGGCGGTGCCTCGGGTGACGGGGACTCAGAGGGCTTATTTCGACCTGTCGTTGGGATGGAGTGCGGATCGGATGTGCCAGGAAACGCTCACTACAAGGGTCCCAGGATGGCAGAAACGAACAGACCAGAACACCCCCAACAAGCAGCGTGCGTCATCCTGCCAGGCCCGCTACCTTATGGAGAGATAAGCCACCCCCACCACAGGGTCCGGAGACCGGAACGGGGACACAACGCGCGGCCCGGAAAACCGTTCACGAAGAGGACAGAAAGCCAATCATCCGGCCCTCTGGTTTCCGGCATAACCGGATTCTAGCGGACCCAATAAAACGTCAGACGCGAGCGAGGAAGGGAAATTGCATGCCGGGGAAAGAACTGTTTCCGCATCAGGTGGAGGCCGTCGACGCCGTCCTCCGCGCTCTGCAGACACCTGCCGACGGACACATGCCGGCTGAGGGGCTGCGGACCCAGGTCATCGCCGCGACCGGCTCGGGTAAAACGTTGATCGCCGCCGAGGTTGCCCAAAAGCTGGCTGCGCGGCGGGTGTTGGTCTTGGTGCCAACCCTGGATCTACTGACACAGACCGCGGCCGTATGGCGGGAGGACGGCCGTACCGGGGCGATGATCGGGGTCTGCTCGCTACGGGCCGAGGACTCCGACAGCGTGCCCTGCACGACGGATCCGGCCGAACTCGTGGCGTGGGTACGGGGACTGGAGCGGGTGACGGTCTTCGCCACCTACGCCGCCGTCGGCATCGGCGTCCTCCAACGCGCACACGCCAAGGGCCTGGCCGTGTGGGACCTGATGGTCGTCGACGAGGCGCACCGCACCAGCGGAGACGCAGGCAAGCCGTGGGCGGCCGTGCACGACCAGGCCAAGATCCCGGCAGCCCGCCGCCTCTACATGACCGCCACAGCTCGCGTCTGGGAGGCAGCCGGGGGCGGTCGTGACGAGGTGCCGCGGCTGATCGCGAGCATGGACCCCGGCTCCGCCGTCTTCGGGCCCGTGGCGTTCAAGCTGACCCTGTCCGATGCCATCAGCCGCGGACTGGTCGCCCCCTACCAGGTGCTGTGCGTCGACATCAGCGACCCCGAGCTCCACGACGCGCACCAGGTCGCCGGCCTCGGCTCGGACGCGGTGCGAGGGACGCGGCTGGCGGCACTGCAGACCGGGATCCTGACAGCGGCGGCGCAGGAGGGGCTGCGGAAGGTACTGACGTTCCACAGCAAGGTCAGCGAGGCCGAGGCCATGGCCACCGGAGTCATCGATGTCGCCGAGCGGCTGTGGCAGGACGATCCACGACGGTTCCCCGTGCCGGATCGGGTGTGGGCCGACTGGCTGTGCGGCGAGCACGCCCCCGGCCACCGACGGGCCGTGCTCGCCGAGTTCGCCTCCGATGTCATCGAGCGCCCGGGGCGCAGCGGCGGGGAGCAGGAGCTGCTGCCTGCGGCACTGCGCGTGCTCAGCTCTGTGAAGGTTCTGGGTGAAGGGGTCGATACAGCGAATTGTGATTCCGTCGCCTTTTGCGATGCGCGGGGCTCGATGATCGACATCGTGCAAATGGTCGGCCGTGCTCTGCGCATCAAGCCCAGTGAAGGAAAAATCGCGTCACTGATCGTTCCCGTATTCCTCGCGCCAGGCGAAACTCCGGACGAAATGCTGACCTCTCCGGCCTACAACACCCTCGCCAAGGTCCTCGAAGCACTCCGCGCCCACGACACCGACACCATCGAAGCTCTCACCGACCCCCGGCGGCGCAGCGGCAGTTACATGCCGGAGGAGGAAACCGGTGAAGGCGACCAGGAGCAGCCGGAGGGCGAGCTGGGTCCGGGTGTGTCCGCACGGGAGTTGTTGAAGTTCAGCACGCCGCGGGATCCGGCGCAGCTGGCCCGGTTCGTGAAGCTGCGGGTGATAGAGCCGGAGAACAGCTTCTGGAGGCGTGGGATCGAGGCCGTCGCGCGGTACGTGGAGGAGACTGGCGCTCAGCAGCTGAAGGTGCCGTACGACTTCGTCACGCCGGACGACTGGTTGCCGGCGGGGTTTCCGCTGGGTACGTGGCTGGCCGATCAGCGGCGCTTTCACAAGGCCGGACGCCTGGCTCCGGCCCGCGCCGCCGAGCTCGACGGGCTCGGGATGGTGTGGTCGCACCAGGACGTCGCGTTCGAGGAAGGACTCACCGCTGCCCGCAACTGGGCAGCAGTGCACGGGCACTTCCTGCCGCCCGCCACCGCCGTCTGGGACGGCTACCCTGTCGGGACCTGGGCGAAAAATCAACGCACCGCCGCCCGGCTCGCGGATGCCATCGCGGAGCGCCGCGAGGCCGGCCTTCCCACCGGATCCAGCGCCAAAGCCCTCACCGGGGCACGGCGTGAGGCGCTGGAGGAGATCGACCCGGGCTGGTGCCCGGCGTGGGACACCGGGTGGCAGCGCTGTTTCCGTCTCGCGCAGGCTCATGTCGAGGGCGGCGGTGCGGTGCCGACAGGAGCGGGTGAGGTGATCGTGCAGGGCGAAGACCTCGGCCGCTGGGCCTGGGCATGCCGCCTCGGCTGGGACAGCCTCATGCCCGTCCAGCAATGGCTGCTCGAACACATCCTCGGCCTCACCCCGGCCGGACAGGACGAGCGGCCGGTGAAACGCACGCAGGAAGACAAATGGGCACTCAACCTTCGCGCTGCACGCCAGTACCGTGCCCGCGAAGGCCACCTCAGCGTCCCCAGGAAACACATCGAACACGTAGAGCCAGAAGGCGGACCGACAGGCCGTCAGGAAGGCGCTGAGGAGCTTGCGGCAGTGAAGCTCGGCATGGTCCTCGACAACATCAGGAAACGAGCCGACAAACTCACCGCACAACGCCGCACCGACCTCGACCGGCTCGGCATGCGCTGGACAGCCGGGTCGGCGGCACGGCCCCGGTAGAAAGACAGCAGGGGCTGGGTCTGTATGGATCCAGCCTCTCGGGTAGTTGCCAGGGATCGATAGGTACCTGCGGCCTGTGAGTGGCACGGGGCCCAGCCCGAGTACCAGGCCGCTCGACCATGCGCCGACGCCCCGCTCTCCCCCTTCCTTCCCCTCAACCACCAGCGAAACAAATGCCAAGATCGCCAAGTCGCCTTCGAAACACAGACGTCGGGGCGCAGTAGTGCCTTCGAATCAGCCAGACGTCTCCGCCCCGGCCTCTTGGCGCAGACTGCCCAGGCCAAGCGCCGGGCCGGCGGCGTGGCCCTGGTAGGGGCGGCTAGGGAATGCGGGAGGGCCCGGATCCCATCGGATCCGGGCCCTCTTCAGCAGTAGCGGGGACAGGATTTGAACCTGCGACCTCTGGGTTATGAGCCCAGCGAGCTACCGAGCTGCTCCACCCCGCGTCGGTAGCCCCCATCGTACGCCATCATGGCGGGCGCCAAAGACCACTTTTCTGCTGAGGGCCCATGTGGTGGTGAGGGTCGGTCAGTGGGTGGAGCCGAGCTTGCTGAAGACCCAGCGCAGGACTTCCTGGTCGACGCGGGTACGGCCGGTGCGTTGGAGGGCGGTGCGGGTGAGGGCGGTCAGGCGGTGAGCTGCGGTGGGGAGCGTGGCTGGGGCGAAGCGGTTCTGGCGTAGTTGCTCGGCGGCCTTGGCGTCGGCCCGCAGGCGGTGGGCGCGGCGGGTACGGGCACGGCGTAGCGCGGCGAGCTGTTCGTCAGTGGCCTGGTCGGCGAGGTGGGCGGTGCCCAGGTGGCGGCCGTGGGGTGTGCAGAGTTCGATCTCGTGGGTGTGGTGGGGCATGAACCGCACTGTGACCTCACGGCCTGCCTGTCCGGTCATCCAGTCGGCGATGTAGTCCCGGTTACGGAAGCGGACTCCGTGGCTGGTGATGGTGCGAGTGCGGCCGTCGTCCTCGAGCGTGAACGACCACACGTCCTTGGCAGGAATGTCGTTGAGCGGGGTCGGATCGGCCTGCCACGCTTCGACCGGTGTCGCGCCGTGCAGCTCGGCGGGACGGTGCTCGGTGTTCCACCACTGCGCCCAGGCCAGCAGTTCCTCGGTGAACGCCTCAAACGACAGTGGCTGCGCTGTTTGCGGGCGGCGGTCGGGGCGGCGGGCCGGGAGCGACGACGGAGCTGCGGCGGGCGCTGGCCACGCACCATATTGCCGGGCGGGTCTACCAGCTCGGAGCCGCGCTCGTCACGGTCACCGCGGACGCCGCCGGCGCCCAGGCCCTGGCCGTCCTGCTCACCCAGCCCGGCCAACAGCGCCCGCCGACCATGGGAGAGGAGAGCGGGTGGGGAGCGGGGCCGGTGGCCACCGCGGCCGTCGCCCTGGGCGACGCGCTCACCGCGTACGGGCCAAGCATCTACGCCCGCACCCTCGACTCGGGACAGGTCACCGCCGGCATGAGCCCCGAAGCCGCGCAGCAAGTCGCCGCTGCCCTGACGGCCAAGGAGTCAGGACGAAAAGGCGCGGCGGCGGGGGCTCGGTCACGGGTGGAAGGGCATCGGAGCCACCGCCCGCTCTCGGTAGGCGGCGGGGGCTGCTGATGGCTCGGATGGTTTGGCCCATGCGGCAGGGCTGTGGGCCGTAGGGTCCGGCCATGGGCGACTTCTACGTGCCGCATGCCTTCTCCAACATCGACGCGCATCCCTACCCGGTCCGGCTGGTCAACGCGCTGTTCCGTCTGCGGACCGAGGCGTTCTTCGTCTCCTACAAACAGCGCTTACGCCACCTGCTGCGGGCCCAGCCCGGCCGGCGGTTCCTCGACGTCGGAGCCGGCACCGGAGACGCCGCCCGCGAACTCGCCGAGGAGTCCGGCGCCCAGGTCGTCGCCTGTGACCTGTCCCGGATCATGTGCGAGACGATGAAGCACACCGGGCTGCGGCAGGTGGCCGTGGCCGACAGCCACCGCCTGCCGTTCAAGGGCGCGGCGTTCGAGGGGGCCTGGGCGGACCGCGTCCTGCAGCACGTCGAGGATCCCGACCGGGTCCTGGAGGAGATGCTGCGCGTCGTCCGTCCTGGCGGGCGGATCGTCGTCTGCGATCCGGACACCGCGACCCAGGCTCTCAACATCGAGGACCACCGCCTGGCCGCCAGGATCCTGGGCCTGCGTCAGACGGCCAGCATCCGGCATGGCACCTTCGCCCGCCGTGTCCCCGGCATCCTCGCCGCACGCGGCCTGCTCGACGTCCAGGTCGAGCCGCACACCCTGGTCGTCCGTGACAAGCGCACCGTCGACGACACGATGGGCATCCGCGACTGGGCCGACGTCTTCGCCGACCGCGGCTACATCGACCGCACCGAAGCACGCCGCTTCAACACCCTCCTCGACCACGCGATCGAGAGCGGCCAGTTCCTGTATTCGGTGACCTACTTCCTCACCTCCGCCACCACGCCCGCTATCGGGGGATGACGGGCGAGCCGATCGGGCGTAGGGCCTGGAGTGCTTCCGCGATGCTGTCGACGGTGCGGTCGGGTGCCGGCAGGGAGTCAGACCAGCTGCGTCCGTGCCGGATCCAGATGGTGTGCAGTCCGGCGAGCTGCGCGCCGATGACGTCGGCCTCGGGGGAGTCGCCGCACATCCAGCCGTCGGTCAGGTCGCTGCCGCAGCGTTCGGCGGCCAGGGTGAAGATTTCGGGGTCGGGCTTTCGGACGCCCGCTTCCTCGGAGATGCACCAGCCGTCGAGGTGCCGGACGAGTCCGGTGTGTTCGAGTACGGCGCCCTGGGTGAGGGTCAGGCCGTTGGTGACGACGCCGACCCTCCACCCGGATTCCCGGAGCTGCGCGATCTGGTCGAGGACGTGCTGGGGGCAGCGGAGGAAGAGCGGATACCGCTGCTGGTAGGCGTGATGCAGGGCTTCGATGCTGTCGCCGATCGCGAACCGGTCCCGGACTTCGGCGAAGAAGCGGTCCCGGGACTTGAGGCCGTTGTCGTCGGCCTCGACGATCCACTCAACAGCCGCCGTGCCCAGTCCCCGGTCGCGAGTAAACTCTTCGGCCCACTGCCGCAGGCCCTCCGCACGGTCCACGAGGGTGTTGTCGAGATCGAAGAGCACCAAGGGCGGTTTGTGCTTCGGTCCGGTGCCGGCCGTCTGCGGGCTGTCCGTCAGTCCCCTCGGTGCATGCACGAGGGGACAGTAACGGCTCGGGATGGGCGGCGTGGGTCAGATCGGCGGGGTGTACGCCCAGCGCCGGGCTTGTTCGAGGGCCGGGCGCCAGGAGGGAACGCCGTCGCGGCGCCAGCAGCTTGTCTGCCGGGCCTTCACCGCGTTCCAGAGGCTCCTTTGGGCTCGTCGTTGGTCAGGTCTCGATGATGGCCAGTATGTGCGCCGACATGTCGATTTGGCCTGAGTAAGCGTCAGACAGCCGGGCTGCTTCGACGGCCGCATCGAACAGGGTCGTGTCCGCGACGGACTGGCCGGTGTGCCGTTCGATGCTTTTGATCACGGGCCAGCTGGGTCCCTCGATTCCGTACATGGCGGTGAGCGGGAGAGCGGCGTCCGCGACCTCGGCGCGCAGCTCGGTGCTGGTGTGGAAGTACGCGGCGGTGAACAAGCCGGTGGGGTCGTTGTCCGGTTCGGGAACGTAGCCGGTGCGCAGCCGGTCGCCGAGGCGGTTGCGGATTCCGGCGTCGGTGAGGCTGCTGACGGTTCCGTAGTCGAGGAGGAGGGCCCAGCGGCTGATCACGGCGACGGCGATGAGGCCGCCGGGCCGTACGATGCGGCCGGCTTCATGCAGGGCGGTGATGCGGTCTTCCCGGTTGGGGAGGTGGTAGAGCGGGCCGAGGAGGAGGGCGCAGTCGTAGGTGTCGTCTTCGGCGGTCAGGAGCCGTGCGTCGCCGAGTTCGGTGGTGCATGCGGCGTACTCGGCGGCCTGGGCCAGGTGCCGGGCGACCGGGTCGACCAGGTGGACGGTGTGGCCGTCGTCGGCGAGCCATCGGGCGTGTGTGCCGGGGCCGCCGCCCACGTCGATGATCTGGGCTGGGGCTGCGGGGAGGTGGCGGCGCAGCAGTTCCTGGGTGCGGAGCAACTCGAGGCGGCCGGCGGCCGGGGTGAGTAGTCGGTCGGTCTGGTCGTGGGTCTCGTAGTGGGCGATGACGCGCGGGTCCATCTCGGGCATCGGGTTTCCTCTCCTCTTCGCAGGGTCAGGTGGCCTGGAGGGTGTTGGTGTGGAGGGTGCACAGGTCGGTGAAGAGGCCGCCGTCGTCCAGGTACTGGACGAGTGCGGCGTCCCCGTTGCCCTGGCCGTCGATGGCGGAGGCCCCGCTGTCGATGGGGACTTTGATGAGGCGGCTGTCGGGGAGGAGCTGTTGGAGCTGGTCTCCGGCTGTTCCGGGGAAGGGCTGCCAACTGTGGGAGCACCGGGGGCAGGTGGCGGCGGCCATGTTCTCGACGATCGCGGCGATGGGGATGTCGGCCTCTTGCAGCATGCGCAGGGAGCGGCGCACGTCGACGAGCGCGAGTTCGTGCGGGGTGGTGACGATGACCGCGGCGATGCAGTGGAACTCGTCGAGGACGGCGAGCTGGGTTTCCCCGGTGCCCGGGGGCATGTCGATGACGAGCAGGTCGAGGGGGCCCCAGTCGGTGTCGTGGAAGAGCTGGTGGAGTGCGCCGCGCAGCAGGGGGCCGTGCCAGATGTAGGGGTGGTCGGCGTCGGCGAGGAAGCCGGTGGAGACGACGGGGATGCCGCCGCTGATGGCGGGCTGGATGCGCTGGTTGAGGATGCGCAGGCGGGTGTCGGCTCCGAAGAGGGTGGGGGCGCTGGGGCCGGTGAGGTCGGCGTCGAAGTGGCCGACGTTGAGGCCGCGGGCTTTGAGGCCCCGGCTGGTGGCCTTGGCCACGGTGCTCTTGCCGACGCCGCCTTTGCCGCTGCAGACGTACACCGCCTTCGGGCTCTGTTCCTCAGGCACGGCGGGGCTCCTTCTTGTGGGTGGGGGCGGTGTCGAGGGCGAGGTGGGTTCCGTCCACGGTGGCGGTCACGCCGAGGGGGTAGGTGGGCAGCGGGTCGACGTGCCCGCCCTCCATCCCGGTGGTCACGGGGTAGTGGCCGCCTCGGGTGTGCGCGGCGAGGACGTTCTCGAACTCCTCGGCGGGCAGGTGGTTGGGGGTGCGCAGGAGAACGACCGCGGCGGGGTCGGTGGTGATCCCGGCGTGCCTAAGGTGGGTGAGGTCGGCGTCGGCGTCCTCGGGGCGGTAGGCGTGGTCCGGGATGTCGATCAGCAGGACGTGGCCGGTGAGGTCCGGCTGCCAGGGTGTCCCGGCCAGGTGGCGCAGGGAGGGCAGGCAGAACGGGGCCAGGGGCCCGCTCCCCTGGCCCTCGCGCAAGGCCCGGCGCGGCGGGGCGGGGCGGACGAGGCGGGGCCGCCGATCAGCCTGGGCACTCGTGTGTTCCTCGTGTACGAGGTAGCCGGATGGCGGGATGGGGCCGGGCGCGGTGGTGGCGGAGGTGACGGTGCGGAAGTGGCCGGCGGTGTAGGGGAACGGCTGGCCGTGCTCGCCCCACTGGGGGATGAGCGCCGGGCCGTAGAACGTGACCAGGCCGGTGATCTGGTGGATGGCGTGGTGCAGGACGGTGGTGTCCGAGTAGCCGCACAGCACCTTGGGGTTCGCGGTGATCGTGTCCCAGTCCAGGTGGGGCAGGAGCTGGGCGGTGTGGTTGCCGCCGATGGTGGTGATGATCCCGTGGACCGACCGGTCGGCGAAGGCCGCGTTCAGGTCTGCCGCGCGCTGCTCGGGGGTGCCGCTGGTCCAGCCTAAGCGGCCGAAGGTCGTGGGGGCGGTGACCGTGTTGTATCCGGCGGCCTGGAGGTTGCGGATGCCGCGGGTGAAGGTGTCGGGGTACTGGGCGGGGCCGGGTGAGGAGAGGGTGAGGACGGCGAGGGTGTCGCCGTGCTGGAGCGCCGGGGCGAGGCGCGGTGGGGGCGTCACCGCCGACGCTCGTGGACGAGGTCGGCGATGTCGGCGGGGATGGTGGTTGCCCAGGCGGCGAGTGCGGCCGCCATGGTCGTGGGGAAGTCGCCGCGCAGGAGCCCGAGGCATACCAGGCCCACGGCGACGGCGCCGCTGGCGGGCGGGATGCACGTGATCTCGGCCGCCTCCAGGCGGCGCACTCGGGTGTAGGCGGTGAGGATGTCGGCTGCGGCCGGGTGGTTGATGGGGCCGGGCAGGGTGGGGGCGAAGTTGGTCGAGTCCTGCTGGTAGTGCACGGAGCAGAACGACAGCAGTGCCTCGGCGATGTCGCGCAGGCAGGGGCCGCGGTGGGCGTTGTCGAAGTCGATCAGCATGGCGCGCTCGCCGTAGATGAGGTTCCACGGGTTGGTGTCGCCGTGGGTGAGCTGGCCGGTGAGTCCGTCCCACCCGGCGGCTTCGGCCTGCTCCCTCCAGGACCGTACGGCGAGCTCCATGACGTCGAGTACGGCGGTGGGGACGGCGGTGCTCTCCCGGGCGAGGGCGACGTGCTCGACGGCCACGGCGAACGTGTTCTCCGCCGGCTCGTCCGGTACGTCCACGGCGGCCGCGTGGAGACGGGCGATCGCTTCGCCGGCCTGGGCCCGGTCGGCAGGGGTGCTCGAGTAACGGCGGCCGGGGACGTACTCGGTGAGGGTGAAGTAGGAACCGGCGATCTCGAACCAGGGCCGGCCGGTGAGTGTGTGGAGCAGGCGGGGCACCGGCGCACCGGCGTCGTGGGCCTGGGTCTGCCAGCGGGTGGCCAGGACCAGGGCGTCCCGCTCGCAGTACCAGGGGATCTGCTTGAGGAACAGCCTGGTCCCGTCGCTGCCTTCGACGACCATCTTCCGGCTGGTCTGCGACCGGACGTCGATGAGCGTGCAGTGGTCGCCGTCCAGGAGGATCGGCCGGAACCCGGTCAGGGGGCCGAGCCCGTAGGCGTCCGAGAGCTGGTGGAGCAGCCCGCCATCGAACGAGAAGAATCCGTACTGCTGTGGTTTGCGGAGAATCGGCACGCTGGGTGCACCTCCCGGGCTCGGCGCTACCATCGGACGCTCGAACCGCCCGATGGAGGAGTCGACTTGAAGTACGCGATCAATGTGGATGTCGCCTTGAAGCGCGGGGACAAGTGGCTGCTGATCGTGAGAGGGCTGAACGAGGAGCACGCGGCCGGCCGCCTGTCCCTGGTCGGCGGCACGGTGGACACCGACGCCCCCGGCGGGGGCGATGTCCTTCTGGAGACCGCGCGCCGGGAAGTCCTCGAAGAGATCGGCATCGATCTGAGCGGCGTGCCGCTCGCCTACGCCGAGAGCGTGTTCTTCGTGACCGACACCGGCAGCCCGGTCGTCAACGTCGTGCTGGCGGCCGAGCTCCCTGTCGGCGCCGAGCCGCGCATCGCCTCGCCCGAGGAAGTGGCAGGGCTCCGGTGGGAGACCCTGCCCTCTCTCGAAGATGACGAGAGCTGCCCGGCGTGGACGCTCCAGGGCGTGCAGCGCGCGGCGGCCGCCCTCGGCCGCACTCCCGCCGTCTAGGTCAGGGGGTGCAGTCCAGGCCGTTGCGCCGCACCAGGATCTGAAGATCCCGGATGTCGTCGTGGTCCAGCACCCACAGCAGCAGCCGCTCCACCCCCATGCCGAACCCCGACGTCCGAAGCGGCCGGCGCTCGCGCATCTCGATGTACCAGCCGTACGGCTCCTGGCCGACCTGATGGTCGGCCAGGGCACCGCGCACCTCCTCGGCGGTGGCATGGCGCTCCCCCGCGCCGACAACCTCCCCGACCCCCAGCAGGAGATCGGCGTTCAACGCGGTGAGATGGTCGTCGTCGGCGTACGCCTGGTAGAAGGGCACGGCCAGGTGGTCGTAGTGGGTGACCCACACCGGCCGCCCGCACAAGGCCAGCAGGCGCTGCTCCGCCGCGCGGGTCAGCGTCCGCCACGTGCGCCCGCCCGCCCCGGTCCCCGTCCGGACCAGCTCCGGATCCGACCTCAGCAGCCGGTCCGCCTCAGCGAACGGCATCCGCTCGAACGGACCCGCGCCCGCGGCGACATCCTCCAGGTGGACGACCGTCCCCGCCACGGTGCGCACGGTGTCGGCGCACGTGACCAGGAGGTGCTGGGCGAGGTGACGCAGGTAGTCCTCCACGGTGGCCATGGCCGTGTCGAGGGATCCGGGAAGTTCGGCCTCGCTGTGGAAGAACTGGCACAGGTGGGACTCGTCCGGGTCCTCCCCGCGGAAGGACGGCATCAGGTAGTAGCAGCCGCGCCCGGCCAGCCGGCAGCCGTACTCCAGCGCGAACTGCATGGAGTCGGCCAGGTAGACGTTCTTGCCGAACATCTCGACCTCGACCGGCTCGGAGTCGGAGCCCAGCCCCATCGGGGAGGACACCGCGCCGGTCGTCACCGGAAGGTGCAAGGTCGGCACCCGGCGGCCCGCCCAGAACGCGGTCGTCGCGTACGAGACAGCGTCCTGCAGCGTCACCAGGGTGCGGCCCCACGGGGAGCCGATCAGTTCCAGGTAGCGGGTAGGCGCGGACCACAGCGGGGGCTTGCCTACGGCGGTGGCGGGCATCAGCGGTTCTCCGTTCCGGTCAAGGGCACGAACTCGTGGGTGAAGTACCGGTCGTACACGCCGGGTTCGAGGAACAGCTCCGGCTGTTCGGGGACACCGGTGGCGAGCGGGCGGCGCAGGACCAGGTCCATCACCCCGAGGTGGCGGTGGTTGTCGTTGAACACATGGCAGGCGTGCCGCCACTGCTCGCGGACCCGGTCGCGCTGCTCCGGGGGGAGGGCCTGGATGCGGGCGCTGCTGGTGAGGTGCTCGGCGTAGGCATCGACGACCTCCGTCGGCCGGGCCGCCAGGGGACGCCGGGTGAAGTCGTACAGCTCCCATCCGGCAGGGGCGAGTTCCTCCAGCCACTCCTTCCACCCGTAGACGGGGACACGGAACCCGAGCACGTCCGCCAGCCGGTCCGGCAGGGACGCCGGCGGATTACTCCGGTAGTACAGGTGCGTGATCGAGACCATGCCCAGCGGGCGCAGCACCCGCCGGATCTCGCTGAACGCCAGCTCCCTGCCTTCGACGAACCCGAGCGCTCCCCCACAGACCACGACGTCGAACGTCTCCTCGTCCCACGGCAGCTTCCGCACGTCGCCAACGCGGAACGAGACCCGTTCAGCGATCCGTGCGGGGAGCGCCGCGGCGCTGCGTCGGGCTTCCTCGACGGCCGCCGCGCTGATCTCCACGCCGTCTGCGCGGCAGCCGGTGATGGCGGCGAGTTCGATGGAGGTGAAGCCGGTGTTCGACCCGACTTCGAGCACCCGGTGGTGCGGCCCAACGTGCAGGGACTGGGCGAGGCGGGATATGGCACGCTTCCCGCCAGGACAACGATTGGTCTCACCCACCAGCGAGACCAAGTCCACGTAACCGATGTGCTGACCGAGATCCATTCAGCCTCTCCTGTCGGTTGACCTTGTCCTTGATGACTTGGGCGTTGGCGCTGTCACAGGACCAGACAGCGTCAAAATCGACGTGATGATCTGCAAGTTCTCCGTGCGTGGCGATAGCACTCGATGGCGGGTGGTGCTCCTTCTATGTCACTGCGGCAGAAGGCCGGTTCCCAGAGTCGGAGTTGGGCCCTTACCAGGAGTGGATCTGGGAGGAAACTGGGATGCCCCTGGGACGTCAGCCCTTCCGCAGGAGGTCCAGCACGGCCCGCTGGTAGACGGCGTAGACCTGCGGCAGCTCGGCCAGGCTGGCGCGCTCGTCGATGCCGTGGAGTCCCTCGTACGGCACTCCGAAGCCGGCGGTCGCCGGGATGCCCTTCTTGGCGAGCAGGTTGCCGATGTTCGACGGACCGGCGGTCTTCGCCCGCACTCTCAGCCCTGCTGCTGCGGCGGCGTCCAGCAGGGCGGCGGCGGGCTGCTCGTTCTCAGCCAGCCGGAACGGCGGCCAGGCGGTGATCGGCGCGATCTGGGTCGGGCGTGGAGCGGGCATCTGTGCATCGAGTTCAGCGACGGCCTTGCGGACGAGGTTTTCGGCGTCGTGGGCGTCGAACGCCGGCACGGTGCGGATGTCGATATTGAGGTCACACCGGTCGGGAGTGACCGAGAAGCCCTCGCCGCCGTGGAAGGAAGTGACCGACAGTTTCGGCGGCAGCGGGAAGCCGGACGCCTTGTCCGCGCCGGGTAGTTCGGCAGCGTCCAGGCGGCGGACGAGATGGGCGGCGCGGGAGATCGCGCCCACCACGGCTCTGCTGGAGCCGGAGTGCCCGGAAGGGGCGTGCACGGTGATAGTGGCCCGCCACAGTCCACGGCCACCGACCACGACCTCGTCCATACCCGGGTAACCGATCATCACCCCGGCCGGCCGCGTCGCGGCCGCGTCGGCGAGGTAGGCACGGGCGCCGCCGAAGCCGCCGGTGTGCTCGTCGGCATCCAGCAGCACGGCGAGCCCGCCGTGCAGATTCTCAGCGCGGGGCGCGAGGTCGGCGGCGATGTGGCAGAACATCGCCGCGGCAAGCTTGGAGTCGGCCGCGCCCCGGCCCAGCAGCCAGCCGTCCACCACCTCCGCAGAATCCGGCGGGAACGACCAGGCGGACTCACCCCCGTACGGGGCGGTGTCCACGCAGGCGTCCAGTGCCCACCAGGAGCCGGGCCGGCCTCCGGGGATCTCCACCAGCAACCCCATCAGATCCCCGGCGTCGTCGTGCAGACGCCGATGTGGAAGGCCACGGGCGGCCAGCCAGTCCTCCAGCACGCCCAGGACGGGCTCGTAGCCGTCGATCCCGCCCCGGCTCGGCCGCCGGATGAGCTCCTGGGCGAGCTCAACCACGGATGCCGTACGGGCCCTGGTCTGCTGAAGGTCCATGCCTCTCCCCCACCACATCAGCTCTGCCGTACTGGTAGCGCGCGGATGGCGTCAATCGTTTCCACTGGCCGCGCCGAGGCACATGCCTCCCGCCCATGGTGGACCAGCCCCACCGCCGCCTCGCGACCGAGCAGGACGCCGCAGTCGAACCCGTCCGCGCCGTGGAAGGAGGGCAGCGGCACCACCGCGGCAGCTTCGGAGGCGATGAAGAAGCGCTCCAGGGCCTCGGCCGTTTCAACGAGCCCCAGATGCAGCGTCTTGACACCGTTACGGCGCGCGGCCGGATCACGCAGCTCCAACAACCGCAGCAAGTGGTCAGCCAGCGCCTGGTGCCGCGGCGGCCCGTACAACACCCGGTAGTGGACCAGATCCGGGTGCTGGGCCACCGCCGTCTCGATCGCTGCCAGGTATGCCTTCTCCCGGCTCCGGGATCCGGTGACAACCAGCTGCTCACGCGCGCCGGCAGCAACGCCAACCATCGCCTCGACCAGGTCTGTCCAGCGCGTGAGCACCTCGACCACCACCGCGGTACCGGATGCCTCCAGCACGCTGGTGGCCGCACCGTCCTGGTGAGCGAACAGCACCTCCGGGCGCTCGCGGTACAACGCGCACAGCCCGGCCCGGTTCCGCTTGCCCGTACGACGCCGGCCCGATTCCCACGCACTCACCAGACTCGCATCCGTCGCGCCCCCAGTGATCGCGTTCAGGGCATCGGCCGCTTGTTCCAGCGTCATGTTCCGCGCAAGCCGGGCCCGCTTGAGCGCCGAGTCCGTACCACCGGCTACGGCCACGATCATCCCTCCTCGACCGGCATCCAACCCGACGTCTCCCCCCTCCTGACAGCAGGTCAGTGGGGCTGCCCCGGGCTTGGCTTCGAGTGAACCGGCATCCAGCCGGACGCGTCACCGCTACCAGAGTTGTCCTGCTGGGTCCGTCCAGGTAGTGACAGGCGCCTTCCGGTCGCGGGAAGTACGGCCGCCTTCGTAAGCGCCTTCGGGTTCTCCACGACCCATTCCCGGCCGCCGCTCACGGGGCGCAGGAAGATGGCCTGCGGGATGCGGCGCCGCGTGTTGGGGTCCTCCCAATCCCCGATGAACTGCACGATCGCCTCCATCTCCGCACCGGAGTCGAAGATTCGCGCTCCCTCGTGCAGCCATGCGGGGAGCGACTGGTGGGACGGCACACGGTTGTTCACGGCGGTGGCCTCCAAGCGGGAGGGCAACCCTGATCGCAGCAGGGGAGAATCACGGGAGGGCTGCCAACGTGGGTGCCGCCGGAAGCGGGGCGTCGTGCCGAATTCTGTGGCCCGGCGGCTTCCTTGAAGGTAGGAAGAGCTGGCTGGGCCCCTCAATGAAATTGCGGCTGATTGCGGAAACTCACCCAAGAGCGTTGATCGCCGTGGTGATCAGTTGCCGGGCCTGTGCGCCGTGGACGGCCATGCTGGCCAGGTCGGTGAACATCTTGGTGTAGGCGGCGATCTCGCGGGGCTGGGTGATGCGCAGGTATCCGGAGGTCAGCTCCACAGCGACCTCGGCCTCGTCGAACATGTAGAAGTCTTCGACCGGCAGGTGGGGGCGGTCGCATGCGGTGGGTATGACACCGAGGCTGACGAACGGGTGGGCGCTGACGCTGATCAGGTGCCCGAGCTGGCCCACCAACGTCTCGGCGTCACACACCGCCGCATGCAGCACGTACTCCTCGATGAGCAGTCCGAACCGGTGCCGGCCCGAGAAGAGCATCTGCTGCCGGTCCATGCGGGCCTCGACTGCCTCGTCGACGTCATCGACGGCCACGCGCTCGCGCTGGATGGAGCGCAGCACCGCGGCGGTATACGCGCGGGTCTGCACCATGCCGGGCATCACGCGGCTCGCGTAGACGCGCAAGAGGCTGGTGCGCTGGTAGAGGCTGTTCACGGACTCCTGCGCGGCGCGCAGTCCGGTGCGTTCCATCCGGCGCCACTCGGTGTACATCGTCTGCACCGCTCGGGCCTCGGCTATCAGGTCGGGGACCTGGTCCTCGACCCCGCACGCGGCACACCACGCCTTGATGTCGGCCTTGGACGGGGCGGACTTCCCGCTTTGGATGCGGCTCGTTTTGGCGGGGTGCCAGCCGCACTGGGCAGACAGCTGGTCCCCGCTGAGACCGGAGTCCTTACGGATCTCGGACAGGCGGCGTGCGAGCGCCTGACGCGCTTCAACGACGCTGGAGGACGAGGACATGGCTGACTACCGAGTGCGGTCGGAGGATGCTGCTCAGACGGTGTACTGCTCGTGCGGGACGGCACGCTCCCACACGGTTTCAAAGGCGGTCGTGACCATCTTCACCACGGCGGGGTCCTCGTTGAACTCGTGCCCCGCCCAGTCGCCGTCCCCGGTGAACCAGTGGAACATCACCTGCCGGTCGTCGATCAGCCACAGGTCGTTCCCGGGCAGCGCAATGTCGGACGCGACACAGCGCGGGAGCCAGCGGACCTGCTCGCCGGCCGCGATGTTGTGCTCGGCGGTGATGGAGTGCTCCCACCGGATGTAGTCGGTGACCGGCTCTGAGACGATGCGGGCCCGGCGCAGGGTCACGTCCCGCCCCACGGTCTCCTTCACCAGCCGGGACCACTCCCGGTACTCCTCCGGCAGCTCGATCTGGCGCCCATCGCGCCAGGCGGCGAACACCGGGTCGTCCATGTAGGAGTCGCGCATTTCCAGGTGCGCCGCCGAACGCTCAGCACTCCTCAGCAGGGCGGAAAAGTCCGGCACCTTCTGCTGCATCGCACGCCTTCCTCAAAATCGGGATCATCCGGACGGGGATGCGCACCACGGCCTCATGGTCGGGCACACCGATGGGGTGACCCGGCACCCACTCCGTCTCACTGATCTTGGTGTACGTCTCATCGTCGGGACGCCAGCCCTGGACGAGAATCTCGGCCTTCTCCGTCTCTAGCCACACCTGCGGCGACCCGCCATTGGGTGTGTCCGGGTCTATGCCCATGAACTGTAGGTCCACAATTGACTCCCGTACCAAGCACGTTGCGCGGACTTGCGCCAGGCTTGTCTTGCTGCTGCAGTTCGTCAAGCGCCTCGATGGAGACTGGGCTGCGATCGGTGCCGACCGCTCCACCGCGGACCAGCAGCTGACCTATACCCCCTCACCTAGCCCGTCCAGGTTCCCAGGTCGCCGGTTCCCCTGATGCTCAATTCCGGACGGCGACGTCAGGCTGTGCAGCCGCCGTCGATGCCCAGCAACGTCTCCAGGCGCGCCACGGCTCCCGTTCCCGGGCGGGCGAGCACCGTGGTCATGCCGGCCTCGCGGGCAGGCGGCAGGTTCCGCTCGTAATCGTCGACGAACACGCACGCCTCGCCCGGCAGCCCCAGACGGTCCAGCACCGTCCGGTAGATCGCGGGGTCCGGCTTGGCGACCCGCTCCCGTTCGGAGACCACCGTCACGTCGAACAAATCCCACACGCCGAGGGCCTCGTACGGGTTGTAGGGGTGCAGGCCGAAGCTGTTCGAGAGCATCGCGATCTTGTATCCGGCCGCCCGCGCCGCCCGCGCCACGGCCACCATGTCAGCTGCCGGTTCGAGCTTGTTCGAAGGCCATGTCCCGGATGTGGTGGGGGCTTGAGGCTTGCCGCAGGTCGAAGATGTCGATGAGTTCGTTGGCGCGTTCGGGGCGTGCGGGGATGTACCGTCCTGGGCACCTGGCGCCGGCAGATGCCTTGATCTGCCCCGGGCCCGAAGCGGGCCCCGGCCAGCCTCCTCTGTGGAAGGCAGCCGGGGTCCGTCGTTGAACAAGCGGTGCCTCAAGTTGCTGGTGAATGTGGGCCGAAGCACGATGGTTGTCACCGGCGAGGCCGGATGAGCCGGCGTACAGGACCTCTGTGGTATTGGCTGCAGGACGCGCTGATGCGATGTCAGTACCCCGCCATGATCTCCTGCGGTGACCGTTGGCTGCATCACCGATGGTGTCCCGCCTTGGTGTGCCGACGGCATGCTCAACGAGCTGATCACGGCAGGTCTTCACGGCGCTCGGCCGCGTACCTGCGGGCAATGCCCTGCGGTGTGCGGCTTGTTGAGAGCAACGGGCTTGGCGTGCACCCGGTAGAACTCGCTGTCCGTGGCCAGCCGGGCCGCGATCCGTACGGCCTCGTCATCGGTGTCGAAGAGCAGGTCGTCGTCGATGTGCTCGGCCAGCCAGCCCGTGCGCGGGGCGATGACCGGCAGGCCCATGCCCTGGCAGTCCACCACGCTCATGGACCACGGGCAGCCCGGCCGAAACGGCGCGATCCCGAAGTGGGCGCTGGCCAGCAGGTTCCGGTAGCGCACCCGGTCGCCACGGTCGGAGGCGATGGTGACGCCGTCGAGGGCGGCGAGTTCGTCGCGGTGGCGTTCGGGGCTGGGGTCGAGGCGCACGCGCTCGGGGCTGCGGGTGCCGAACAGGTCCATCACCATCAGGTTCACCGGAGCCTCGGCGGTCAGGCGGCGGACGAGGGCCGTGAAGCGGGCGGTGCCGTAGTGCGCGTACAGGCGGTGGTTGTAGACGCCGGTCGTGCGGCCGTCCGGCGGAGGGATGTCGGCGGGATCGCGGACCAGGCGCTCGTCGCGCGGTGCGGGCACGACATGGAGCTTCTCGGCGAGTTCGACGCTCATGTGGTCGGCGGCCGCTGTGGTCCAGGACGCGGCGGTGGCCGAGTGGACGAGCACGCGGTCGCAGGCGGCGAGGCCAGCGGCGAAGGCCAGCAGCACGCTCCGTCCGAGACCGCTGTCGTCCAGGGACGGGTCGAGCTTCAGGTCGCCGTCGTCGGTGAAGGAGAAGGGCAGGTAGTGGCAGTACCCGGCGATCCGGGCCTCGGTGCCGGCTTCGAGGAGGGCGGCGCGGATCGCGGGGGCGGTCTCGATCTGGTTGGCCACCACCACCTCGGGCCGCGTCCGGCGGACGAGGGCAGCAAGTTCGTCCAGGCCGGGATCGAGGCGGGCCCGGTACTTCGTGGACGGCGAGAGCATGGGCGCGAACCCCACCCGCTCGTCGCCGGCGGGGGCCGGGGAGGCCACGGTCACGTCCACCCCGGCGTCGGCCAGGGCCGGGGTGAGCAGGTCGGCGAAGGTGAAGCCGGAGTCGGCCGAGAGCCGGCCGGGGTTGGAGATGTTCAGCAGATACAGCAGCCGCACGGCGGTCTCCTCCCGCCGGGCCCGGGTCGTCCGGGCCGGTTGATGGGAAGGAAACCGGGGTCAATGACGGTGACGGGATGGTGAATGGCTCTCACTCACGGTTCACTCACTCTCGTCACCAACCAGCCAGCCGGGCGGGGGCCTTGATGGGAGACCAGCAGGATGCGATGACCACGGAGCAGGCGGCCGAGGCGTTCGCGGCCGAGACCGCCTACTGGCGCGAGGTGAGGGGCCTGTCGAAACGGGCCCTCGCAGCGGCGATGGGCTTCGATCCGTCGTACGTCAGCCACGTGGAGTCCGGACGGCACAAGCCGACCGAGGACTTCGCCCGCCGCGCGGACGAGGCCCTCGGCGCCGGCAAGGCCATCTGGAAGCGATGGTGCGACTACGAGGCGGCCAAGGCCCGAGGCGGGCGGGCAGCGACAGCGCCGCCGGTCCCGCGGGCAGCGGCCGAGCAGCCGTACGCGACCGGATCGGCGCTCGTTGTCGAGCACGACGCCGCCAGGCTCGACTACGACGGGCGCCTGTACCGGCTGACGATGCGCCGGCTGCTGCGGAACACAGGCTCCGAGCCGGTCACCCGCTACCTGATCCGCATCTCCGTCGACCGGTACCCGGGCGAGCCGGAACGGTCCAACGCCCACTACCGCACCCACCCGCTGACCTGGGACGAGCTGGCACTGGGCGCGACGTGCCGGGGTGAGGCGATGCGGTGGGAGGCCAAACACGACCGCGACGCCTTCAAAGAGGTCTGGCTGCTCTTCGAGAACAACCAGGGCCGCTTCCCCCTCTACCCCGGCGAATCGGTGTGGATCGAGTACGCCTACTCGGTGGGGGATGAGAAGTGGGGCCGGTGGTTCCAGCGGGCGGTGCGGCTGCCCACCGAGCACCTGGAGGTCCAGCTCGCCTTCCCCGCTGCCCTCGACCCGGTGGTGTGGGGCACCGAGACCTCCATGACCGCCGAGGCGTCCCCGCTGCGGACCGCACCCGTGCGGCGGGACGAGAATGGGACGAGGCTGTTCTCCTGGACGACCTCCACACCGCCCCTGCACGCCCGGTACCGTCTCGAATGGCGCTTCCGAGCGGCCCGGCCCGAACCCCAGACGAGCGACAGGGAGCTGACGTGACGACGGTGCGGCCCAGCGAGCAGATGCGTGACCTCGGCGTCGTGCAGTACGGCGCCCCCGTCCTCGCCGAAGTCGCCCGGACCTTCGACCTGCCCGCCGAGAAGGACACCGCCGAGCAGACCGTCGAAACGCTGTTCGCCTCGATGGAGCGGATCGCGCGGGTGCACCCCTTCGCCAAGGGCATGGGGATCGCGGCGCCGCAGATCGGCATCGGCCGCGCTGCGGCCGTCGTCCAGCCGGCCGACCTCGCCGCAGCCCCGATCGTCCTGCTCAACCCGCGCATCACCGCCCGCTCGCAGGAGATGGACGAGCAGTACGAGGGGTGCCTGAGCTTCTTCGACGTCCGCGGCATGGTCCCCCGCCCCCTGACGATCACGGTAGTGACCACCGAGCTGGACGGCACCGAGGTGACCACGGTGTACGAGCGCGGCCTCGCCAGGCTCATCGCGCATGAAATCGACCATCTCGACGGCTTGCTCTACACCTCCCGCATGCGGCCCGGCGTCGAGCCGATCCCGGTGGAGGAGTACCGGCAGACCGGCCGCTCGTGGGCGTACGACCAATAGCCCCCCTCGCCCGTGCCCTGTGCCCCGCCGGGCTCGTTGCACCTTTTGTGACCGACGAGCTGAGCGCGACAGCACAGCGCACCTGGTCCTTCTCCACCATCGCCACGCCGCGGATGCGGGTCGCTGAAGTCGTCCACCAGCCCGATCCCGACGCCTACAGCGACCTCGTCCAGGGCGCGCTGGCTTCCGGTTTCGCCTGGGGCTGTGAGGCGATGCCCGTGGTGACCGCCGCCGTTCACGTGGCCGGCGGCTGCTTCCACGCGCTGACACTGACCGGCACCACCACCGTGGTGGTGCCCAAGGAGCCGGTGCCGCTGTCCTCGGCCTGGCTGAAGGCGGCGCTGGACTCCCTGGAGGCGGTGGTCATGGTGGTGCCGCCCGGCACCTTCGACGAGGAGATGCCCGAGCAGGCCGACCGCACCGACGCCCCCGACGCCTGTGCCGCCCACCGCACGAAGCTCAACGCCGTACGGGCCGACGGCCGTCTGCTGTGGGCCGCCGCCCGCATCCGGCTCGACCAGCCGCCGGTCGGTGCGTCAGCTGCCGGGCCGGGGCTGTGACGGGCCCTGGCCCGGTTCCTCCCCGCGTTCCCCGTCCTCGTCTCCGCCGTACGGCCCGAACGGGCCTTCCTCGCCCGGTTTCGCGCCCAGCTGCGGGGCGCCTCCCTTGGCGCGGTGGTACCCGGGGATCACCGGTTGCCGCCTTCGAGCTGGGCGGGGATGCGGCTGGCCCGCAGCTCACGCAGGTCCGGGATGTGGTTGTAGAGCGTGCCCGGGGAGACTCCGAGCATCTTGGCGATCGCGGTGATGGAGTGCTCGGGGTTGGGCAGCAGGTCCCGGGCCATGTTCAGGATCTTCTCGTCGACCACGGTGGGCCGGCCGCCGACCTTGCCGCGGGCGCGGGCGGCGGCCAGGCCCTCGCGGGTGCCGGAGACGATGAGTTCGCGGATGAACTCCGCCAGGGCGGCGAAGACGTGGAAGACGAGCCGACCGCCGGGGGTGGTGGTGTCGAGGTTCTCGTGCAGCGAGGTGAAGCCGATCTCGCGGCGGCGGAGCTCGGCAACCATGTTGATCAGGTCCTGGAGGGACCGGCCGTAGCGGTCGAGAGCGGGGACCACCAGGGTGTCCCCGGCGTCGAGAAAGGCGTGGCATGCCTTGAGCTCGGGGCGGAGATCGTTCTTGCCAGACTTCTTATCCGCGAAGATCTTCCGGCACCCGGCCGCCTTCAGGGCGTCGATCTGCCGGTCGAGTTTCTGTCCGCCGGTGGACACGCGTGCGTATCCGATGCGGATCTCCGTGCGAACGGCGGGCTCGGCGGCCAGCAGTTCGAAAGGTGTCGGGCTCAAGGGGCGTGGTCACGCCCGGAATTCTGTCAGAAAACGGCGCTTCGAGGTTCTTGAAGCCTCTGGGTTGTTGAAGGAGTTTTTGAAGGCCCTGGGGGCCTTGCAGCGGTCCGCGTGTCGGTTCCCAGAGTCCGCTGCGCTGATTCCCGAAGTCGTCTTCACTGGGGCGCTGGAGGGCACTGGCCAAGGTCGCCGATGCGTCGACAGCCGAGCCGGAAACGATCAATGCGCCGGAGGTGGCCGACACCGTCGTGGTCAGGCGGTCGGATCGGCGCCCAGGGCGGCGTCGAGCAGTGCGCCGAGGTCGTCGAGCTGTTCCGGGGTCAGGGCGTCGAACGAGGCCGCGACGATGGCGTCGGCCGCGGCCTGACCCTCGGCCCGCAGGCGTGCGCCCTCGTCGGTGAGCCGGTGTCGCACCGCGCGCCCGGGCCCTGGCACCCGCTCGATCAGGCCGCGCTCGGCCATCCGTACGGCCAGCGACCCGAAGGACTGGTCGGTCTGGAAGGTCAGCACCGCCAGGTCGTGCAGCGAGGCGTCGGGATTGCGGTCCAGGTGGCGCAGGGTGTCCCACTGGACCACCGAAAGGCCGAGCGGCGACAGCGCCTTGCTCAGGGCGCGGTGGTGCCGGTGCTGGAGACGCTTGACGGCCAGGCCGACCTCTGACGGTTCACGCATGGCAGCAGCCTACCGCATAAATAAGGTTGCTTATATACGAGCCTTGATCTAAGGTTCCTTTTATAAGGAACCTTAGACCGACGTCTCAGGGGAGATGGAAAATGGCGAACACCTCAGTTCCCGCCGGGACTCTCGGGCCCACTCGCACCACGGCCCACACCGTGACGACCCACGTCGGCCCGGTCGAAGTGACCGTCCAGGACCGCGACCGCACCCGCCCGTTCCTGCTCCTGCACGGAGGAGGAGGCGTCCCCACCATGGCCGGATTCGCCGACCTCCTCGCCGAGCGCGCCCACGCCCGGGTACTGCTGCCCACCCACCCCGGATTCGCCGGCACCCCCAAGCCCGACGGTCTCGTCGGCGTCGCCGGGCTGGCCCACGCCTACGTCGCACTGCTGGAGGAGCTCGACCTCACCGACGTCACCGTCGTCGGCAACTCCTTCGGCGGCTGGCTCGCCGCCGAGATCGCCCTGCTGGAAAGCCCGCGCGTCAGCGGCGCCGTCATCATCGACGGAATCGGCATCGAGGTGGACGGCCACCCCATGACCAACCTCGCCGGGATGACACCGCAGCAGATCAGCACCTACTCCTTCCACGACCCGCGCAAGGCGCCCGTCCCGCCCGCCGAACAGGCCGGGCCGAGCCCCGACATCCAGGCCCTCATCGGGTACACGGGGCCCACGATGTCGGACAAGACCCTCATCGACCGCTTGGCCGACCTCCACCTGCCCGTCCACGTCATCTGGGGCGAGAGTGACGGCATCGTCGCCCCGGAGTACGGCCGCGCCTACGCCGCCGCCATCCCCGGCGCCATGTTCACGCTGCTGCCCCGCACCGGCCACCTCCCGCAGGTGGAGACCCCCGAAGAACTCCTCGGTGCCATCCTCGACCTCGGTGCCTGACCGCTTCCCCGACCACCAGCCATACGCGAGACAGACGAAGGGGAAATCATGAAGACCGCACTGGCCGCTACGCGAATCGGGCACGCCTGTCAGCTGATCGAGATCGGCGAGACCCGGATCCTGACCGACCCCTGGTTCACCGAGACCGCCACCTACCACCAGGGCGAGCACGTCGCCGCGGACGTCGCCGGCCTCGGCCGGATCGACGCGGTCGTCGTCAGCCACGAGCACTACGACCACTGCGACCTCGACGCCCTGGTCGACGGTGGCTTCGACCTGTCCGTCCCGCTGATCGGCCCCGGCACCGTCGCCGGGATCGCCCGCGACAAGGGCTTCCGCGACGTTCGCGCCATCGAGGCGTGGGAGAGCACGACCGTCGGCCCCCTGGTGGTGACCGCGACACCGGGCGAGCACGGCGTCCACGAGGTGACCTTCGTGCTCCAGGCCGGCGGGCGCACCGTGTTCTTCGGCGGCGACTCACTTCACGTCCCCGAGCTCGACACGATTCCCGACCGGATCGGCCCGGTCGATCTCGCCATCCTGCCGACCAACGGCCTGTGCGTCCGCCAATTCGGAATGCGGCAGACCGTCATGGACGCCGAGCAGGCCGCCGATCTGACCGCGGCACTGCGCCCCACGCTCGCGATCCCGCACCACTACGCCTTCCACAGCGGCCGCCTCGGCGACCAGATGATGACCAAGACCGACCCCGACCCCCGCCACTACGCCGACGCCGTCGCCCGCCGCGCCCCCGACGTCGAGGTCCGCATCGCTCTCAGCGGCACGCGGGTGATGGTTCCCTGAGTACGACCGATCCGTACCTGCCCGCCCTCCCTGCCGGGCAGGAGCTCCGCTCCGTCTACCGGCTACCGGACTCAGGCCGTTGCGTGCACCGCCGCGCAGAGGAGTACGGACAGTCCGGCCGTCCGAAGTCCTCTGCAATCGGTGGCGTTTGACCAGCTCGCCAGTGAAGAGGACTTCGGAAATCGACACGCGCGGCGATCTTCATTAAACGTTGGTTTCTTGAAGATCGCCGGGCAGTCAGGCCGCTGCGGCTCAGTCCGTCCCGCGCTCGCGTTCCTCGTTCACCAAGTCGTCGAACAGCTCTTGCAGCTGCCACGCCTGCTCCTGAAGCGTCTCGATGACCCGCTCCAGCTTCTTCTCCCGCTTCGCGCCGGCCCTCGTCTCGTACGGGTCCAACACGACTTCACCGATGAAGTGGGAGAGGTGGTTCAGCACCGGGGAGATCAGCCGCAGCCGGCTGAGCGCATCGAGGTCGCGCTCGGCCACCGGGCCGTGCTTCGTCGGGTAGCCGTTGGGCCGCCGCTCGGTGACCTTGGTCTGGGTCAGCCGCAGCACGGCGGCCACCAGCCGGGCCAGCTGGACACTCTCCGGCGCCACCACCGAGGCGCCTGCGTCGGCCGGGCCGGGCGGGGCATCCCCGGGGAAACCGACCACACCCGCCCCGAGCAGCTTCAGGATCTCCTCGGTACACCGCTTCGGCCGGGCAACGCCCTTCTCGTCCAGCGGCAGCGCGTCGAAGGTGTCCCGCTCGAACGCGCTCATCGTGTACGGCGTGAAGTGCCGCACCACCGTCACCTGCGGGCCGAACTCCCGCACGCAGGCCCGCACCAGGCTCTCCGCCGCGTTGATCAGCCCGGCGCCCAGTTGCAGATCGGTGGCGACCACCAGGTGCCCGCCCTCCTTCGTCGGCCACACCCGCAGCCGCACATGGATGCGGTAGCCGTTGATGTCCGGGAACGACCACAGATGGTCATCGCGTAACGGCGTCAACCGTGTGGGGATGGGCAGTTCGGTCACCGGCTGTCCTCTCGTCGCAGGGCACGCAGACGGACACGGTAGTCAGCAGCACGGACACCCACGCCCGAACGCGGGACTTCGGCCGGATCACCGGCCCGTCATGGCCACCCAGGACCGCTCAGCCGGAACGATGCCCCTCGTGCAGCTACTGCCGGTTCCCTGTCCCGCCGACCGCATCCCCGTCGCCACGGGCCTCGCTGCCTTCAACGCCGCCTACCAGGCGGCCAAGGCCGCACGCGCCGTGTACGTCGGCATCGAACGCCGAGGCCCCACCGTCCCCGCGACAGGCCGCGTTCACGGCGTGAGTTCCCCACGGCGGGGCCCGGCCGATCAGCGCCGGGCCGTAGGCTCGGTGCCGTGGCGGACATCAAGAACACCCAGGGCTTCAAGGCACTCCTTGCGCAGACCGAGGCCGAACTGCTCACCCGCGGCCTGGACGTCGTGCCCGTCGGGGTGCGCAACGTGCTCGCCCACGCGGTGAACACCGTTGCCGAGCGCATGGACATCCAGCCCCGCTCCGCGCTGCGTTACATCGACCCATCGGTCATCGCCGACAAGATCGCCAAGGCCGGTGCCGAGTCCACCGAAGGCGCCGAAGGGGCCCACGGCATCCGCCCCTTCCGTCTGGACAACCGCACGGTACCCACCGACCGGTGCGTCACCGGACGCCCCCTGATGGCCCTGGCCCAGGCCGCCAAGTACGCCACCACCAACGGCGACTCGCGTACCGCACAGCACGCCATCGACCTGATCTGCGAAATCGGCTCCGCCATCGCGGAGCTGGACAGCGACCTCGCGCCCGTCCCGGCCGGTGTCCTCGACGAGACCGCGCAGGTCTTGGACCGCGTCGCGGACAAGATCGAGAAGGACGGGTGGAGCGTCTGCCCGTGCGGCGAGGACCACGGCCAGGTCCGCGCGGATGCCGCGGTCCCCGCCGTCATGCGCGACGACGCCGCCCTCGTACGCACCGTACGGGCCAGCATCGACCGCTGACGATCTACACCTGTGGCCTCTGCCCGAGCAGCGCGGCCAGGCCCAGCTCCGCGTCCGAAGTCGCCATCACCGTGTCGATGGTGCCCTTCGCCAGCTCGTCGGCGAGATCGAGCACCTGCTTGTTCAGCTCCCGCAGCCCGGCGAGCTGCCCGTTGAGGGCCTCCAGCTTCTGGCGCCTCGACGGGCTGAGGTCCGCGAGCTGGCCCCACGCCTCCGCCTGCTCCTCGAACAGGGTCAGATCGCCGGCCTGCTCGGTGTAGACCCGCTTGATCCGCGCCACGTCGGCGTCGGCAAGGACATGCGGCTTGGCGCGGGCCTCCTCCAGCGTCTCCAGGTTCTCTCGTACGTCGACCGCCCAGCGCCGGGTGTGGTCGATGAAGAACTCCAGCTTGCTGATGGGGTGCCAGATCCGCTCAGGCATCGCGCGATCCCTCTCGTACGACAAGTAGACCCGGCGACCCTAGCCCCTGGTCACAGCCCGCCGCCCGGAATCAAAACAACGTCCCGCGATCGGGCATCCGGTGCGCTAGCCGACCATGATCAATCTCAGCGCCAACCGCTGTACCGATGTTCCCCAAGCCCGGAACAGCCCCGGGGTCGGCCGGGATTCGCTCAGGCGTTCACGTTGAGGAGCTTGGCCAGGTGGAGCAGGGCGGGGGTGGCCTCGGAGCGGACCACGACGTCGCCCTCCCGGGCGCCTTCGATCAGGTACGGCTTGTGGACGCCGTTCTCGGTGACGCCCTCGGTGTCGAGGTAGAAGATCTTCAGGCCGCGCTCGCGGGCGCGGGCCTGAACTGATCGCCGGTCGGCGTGCAGGCCGATGACGAGCAGGGCCTTGGCGTCGTCGGGGAACGGCATGTGCGGGGTGCGCTGGTCGTAGCGGCGCATGAACGCCTCCTCGGGCCCGGCCCGGGCGCCCCACGCCCGGGGTCCCGGCCTCGGCCGCCGCTTCCTGCTCAACAGCCGCCACGTCGCTCCAGGACGTCCAAGGGAGTCCGGCTTCGCCTTCGACTACGAACAGTGGCGGCATGCCGCCTTCGATCTGGTGGGCCGTGTGCGGCAGCGGTGAGGGTTGCCGGCCGGGCAGGTGCCGCGGAGCCGCCGGATACGCAACGGGCGGGAACAACGCCGGAGCCGGGGCGAAGTGCACACCAGCCGCGCAGGCAGCGGCCGTCTGTGCTGCTCACTCCGCCCGTACGTGACCACCACCCGGTCCACAAGTCCCGGCGGATACGCCCAGGTCGACAACCCCAGGCCCGATCTGCGGCACAGGTCCGGCCGGATCACCTCCTGATAGTTTCGGGCGGTGACGGGTGATGAAGCGGCCGCGGAGCGCGGCGAGGGGTATCTGCTCGACAACCAGCAGGCCGAGGCGGGGGAGCGGTTTGCGGCGTTGGCAGATTTGTTCGATCCGGTGACGTTCCGGCGGCTGCGGGCGCTGGGGGTCGCGGACGGGTGGAGTTGCTGGGAGGTGGGGGCGGGCGGCCCGAGCGTGCCCGGGTGGCTGGCCGAGCGGGTCGGGGAGAAGGGCCGGGTGCTGGCCACCGATCTGGATACGTCATGGATAACGGAGGCCGGGGCTCCGTACGAGGTGGTACGGCACGATGTGGGTGTCGACGAGGCGCCGGAGGGGCCGTTCGACCTGGTGCACGCGCGGCTCGTCCTGGTGCATGTGCCGCAGCGTGAGGCCGCGTTGCGGCAGATGGTGCGGGCCCTGCGGCCCGGTGGCTGGCTGCTGGTGGAGGATGCCGATCCGGCGCTGCAGCCGCTGGCCTGCCCCGATGAGTACGGCCCTGAGCAGGAGCTTGCGAACCGGATCCGGCGCGGTTTTCGCACACTGCTCGCGGAGCGGGGCGCGCAGCTCGCCTTCGGGCGGACGCTCCCCCGGCTGCTGCGTACGGCCGGGCTGGCCGAAGTCGAGGCCGATGCGTACTTCCCGATCACTTCCCCGGCCGGCAGTGCGCTGGAGGCGGCGACCGTACGGCAGATCCGCGATCGGTTGATCGAGGGCGGGCTGGCGACGGCCGAGGAGATCGAGGAGCATCTGGCGAACATCGCATCCGGTCACCTCGACACCGCGACGGCGCCGTTGATCTCCGCTTGGGGGCGGAAACCGCACTGAGCAGGTGAACGGCAGTCGGATGTGCAGCCCCTTTGCACGATGATGCGTACCACCGCTCACCGGTTGCCGTGCCCGCGAAGGCCTTACCGTGCCGGGCCCCGTGATGCTCACTCACGCCTCAGTGGGTGTTGTGAGCTTTCGTGCGGGCCATGGCATCGGTCATAGACCAGTGGACCATCGAGTCCGGGCTCGCCGGGAGGGTTTAGGGGGCACCTCACGAAGTGTGTGGACGGTCCGAAGGGGGGCTGCCGGCTCGCGGACCTGCTGCAGGGCCGGTGGCCGGTCTCGGTCGCGCGGGCGGTGGCCCGTTCACCCTCCTCCCGGCGCGACGAGCCCGGTCTCCTTTGCCAGGACCACCGCCTGCGCCCGGTCGCGGAGGTGCAACTTGGCGAAGATCCGGGCCACATGGGTCTTCACTGTCGACTCGCTCAGTGTCAGCTGGCCCGCCAGCTCGGTGTTGGACAGCCCGCGCCCGAGGAGCGTGAGCACCTCCACCTCGCGCGGCGTCAGCGGGGCCAGGTGGAGGTGGAGCGCCGGGGCGTCGGCGGCGGAGGGCTGTGGGCTGCCGGCCGCGAACCGTTCGACCAGGCGGCGTGTGATCGACGGCGCGAGCAGTGCGTCCCCGGTGTCCACCAGTCGTACGGCGGCGGCGAGATGGGCGGATGTGACGTCCTTGAGCAGGAAGCCGCTCGCACCGGCCGCGAGGGCCGCGTACACGTAATGGTCCAGGTCGAAGGTGGTCAGCATGATCACCCTGCACCGCGGGAGCAGGCCGAGGATGCGGCGGGCGGCCTCCAGGCCGTCCATGGTGGGCATCCGGATGTCCAGCAGTGCGACATCGGGCCGGTGCACGACCGCCGCCGCCACCGCCTCGGCGCCGTCTGCGGCCTCGGCGACGACGTCGATGCCGCGTGCGGCGAGGATCATCCGGAAACCGGTGCGCACCAGCTCCTGGTCGTCCGCGATCACCACCCTGGGCCGGCGTTCCACTTCGCCGTGCTCCACGTCGCCTTGGGGAACCGCCCTCGTCATGGCCGGTCCAGCGGGATGCGCGCGCGGACCCGGAAGCCGCCGCCGAGCCTGCGCCGGGCGAAGCACGATGGTTGTCACCGGCGAGGCCGGATGAGCCGGCGTACAGGACCTCTGTGGTATTGGCTGCAGGACGCGCTGATGCGATGTCAGTACCCCGCCATGATCTCCTGCGGTGATCGTTGGCTGCATCACCGATGGTGTCCCGCCTTGGTGTGCCGACGGCATGCTCAACGAGCTGGTCACGGCGGGTCTTCACGGCGCTCGGCCGCGTACCTGCGGGCAATGCCCTGCGGTGTGCGGCTCGTTGAGAGCAACGGGCCTGGCGAAGAACCGGGTGCGGATCAGTGGTGGTTCCGCCGGGCAGGCGGGCGTCCTCGCCGGACCCTATGCGCATGCCCCTGGAGATCGTCATGGTCCGCCGCATGCTGAACCACATGCCGACCGAGCCGGAAGGGGTCATCGATGCCCATGCGGTGGCCCAGGCGGCCGGGCGTGCGCCCCCACCAGCGGGTGTGCCCGGGCGCCAGTCGCAGGGTGAACACCGAGCCGCCTGCGGGTCTCGGCCGTACGCCGATGCTCCCGTGGTGTGTGTCGGCCACCCACTGCACCAGGGACAGCCCGATGCCGGTGCTTGCGCGCAGCGAGTGGTAGCGCGCGAAGACGGCCGGTACATCGGCGCAGGGGATGCCCGGGCCGCGGTCGGCCACCGACACCTCGGCGCCCCGTACGGTCACGGTGATGTCGGCGTTGTCCTGGCCCGGTGTTGTCGTGCCATGGCGTACGGCGTTGTCCAGCAGGTTGCGCACTGCGGTGCGGACCAGCGCCGCGTCGGCCGTGACGACGGCCTCCTGCAGGTCCAGGGACACCTGGTGGCCGCCGGCCGGGAGCTCCGCGCAGACGGTCTCGATCAGTTGGTCCAGCCGCAGCGGGCCGAGCCGGGGCGTATGCGCGCCGGCCTGGAGGCGGCTGCGGGTCAGCAGGTTGTCCACCACATCGGACAGTAGGTGCTCGGGCAGGGCGTTTGGGCAGTGGTCCAGCAGGTCCACGGCCCCGCGGATGACCGTGACGGGGGTGCGCAGTTCATGCGCTGCGTCGCCCAGCAAACGTTCGTGCTGCTCATAGGCCTGCCAGGCCGGGCGCATACTGCGGCGGGACAGCAGATGACCGGTGGCCGCGCCGGCGGCGGTGAGTGCGGCGCAGCCGGCAAGCAGGGCGGCGATCAGGCGGTGGTGCGCCGGGGCCCCTCGCAAGGCGTCTCCCGCGATGGCGACCACGCCGGCCTGCCGTCGGGTGGTGTCGTCGTAGAAGGGTGTCGCCAGGTAGTAGACCGAGTGGCCGGTGTCGTCCCGGCCCATGGATGTGGCGGTGTCGTCGCGGCTCAATGCCAAGCGGCCACCGGCAGCAGACGCGGTGTGGAGACGTGGAATGGCGGGTGGCCGCCGCTGAAGACCGGGCGCAGGGTGCCGTTGGGCCGGCTCTGCAGGACGATCAGCACGGCTGTGCTGTCCGTGATGTCGTCGTCGCTCAGGGCGTCGAAGTCGAGATGGCCGTTGGTGGTGCAGATGAGCGACCGGGCGACGGTGGCACGGCGCTTCATCTCATCGAGCTCCGCGGTCTGCCGTGAGCGGGCATCGGTGTGGATCGCCACGGCGGACAGCGCGCCCAGGCCGATGACGGTGAACACCGTGTAGGCGATGGTCAGGCGTATGCGCAGGCGGGCGAGGGCTTTGCGGGCCGGGGAAGAGGGCGGGGAGCAAGCCGGCGGGCGATCCCGGTCGCGGCCCCGGCGGGCGGGGGTCACGCCAGGCCTGATGGGGCGCTCAACCGGAAGCCCTGCCCCCGGACGGTGTGGACCAGCGGCGGGGTTGCGAGCTTGCGGCGCAGTCCGGCCACCACCGCGTCCACCACATGGGATACCGGGTCGGCGAGATCGTCCCAACAGTGCTGGAAGAGCTCGCTCTAGCTCACCACCTGGTCTTGGCGGACCAGCAGGACATGCAGCACGGCGAACTCCTTGGGTGACAGCGAGAGCAGCACCTGGTCCCGGCGGACTTCCCGCCGGGGCAGGTCGAGTTCGAGACCGGCGCAGCGCAGGATCACCGGGAGCCGTTCTGGGGCGCGCCGGGCGAGGCTGCTCACGCGCATGACCAGTTCCGCCATCGCGAACGGTTTGGGCAGGTAGTCGTCTGCGCCGTGCTCGAATCCCGCGATGCGTTCGGGAAGGCTATGCAGTGCGGTGAGGAAGAGCACGGGTGTCGACCATCCCTGGCGGCGCTTCTCGCCCAGCTCGTGCAGGACGTCGCCGTGCGGGAGCATGCGGTCCAGGACCACGCAGTCGTATGCGGTACGGGTGATCAGCTCGTCCGCCGGGAGCCAGTCGCCGGCGTAGTCGACGACGAAGCCCTTGCTGCGAAGGCCCGATCCGATGATGGCCCGCAGATCCGGTTCGTCCTCCACCACGAGCACTCGCACAGGCCCCCCAGCCACGCGCCGGCCCCTCCCCTCAGGGCCCGATCGATGATGATCATACGCTCACGGTTTTCTCATGAACCGGCCAGCACCATGGGGTCACTTCGCGTCGTACGCGAAACCGCTCACCTCTCGGGAGTTCTCGTGGCACCTGCGCATACCGCTGCCCTGGCCCGCTTGCCCGCGGCTGCCTGTTTGACGGCACGGACGCGGCGGCCATGGTTCTCGTCGCGTGCGGCGCCTTTACCGCCGGGTGCCGCCGGGACGGCCGTCCCGGCGTACGCCGGCCAGGGCGGGCAGGGGCGGGCCTTGGCTCGCTGTGCATTGTGTTACCAGCGGGGGGCGTCACTGTGCAGACGTCAACTGTTCATCGGGCAGAGGCTGAACTAGGTTCACCGCTGCCGGTGTTCAGCCCGATGCCGGCGCTCGCCGTATACGCGTACCGGGAACCGCATCAGCTCATTCGCTGATGGATTCGGCCGATGGATTCGGCCGATGGATTCGGCCGATGGATTCGGCCGATGGATTCGGCTGATGGATTCGATGGCAAGTCATTGCGATAGGAGACGTTACGTGCGTAAGAACCGGACCCTGCGGGTATTGGCGGTGCTTTCGGCTGCCCCCGCACTGCTTTTCGCCACAGCGGCAGCCGCACACGCCGACGGAAACATCAAGTGGCAGGACGACGCGACCGGCTACTGCCTTCGCTGGCAGACCAATTGGCTGGGAAACACCGCCACTGTGGTCGGCACAGGGGGCTGCAGTGGCCAGGAACCGACATGGCATGAGGTGAACAACGGCGACGGCACCTACGCGCTGCAGACGGCTTATGGTGACGGCTCGTGCCTCACGGGCTACGGCACGTCCGTGTATCTCGAAGGCTGCCAGAAGAACAACGACTATGAAAAGTGGTCCGAGGAACAGCAGCCGAACGGGGGGTGGAAGCTCAAGAACAAGGCGACACAGCGCTACCTGGACAGCAACTGGAACAAGGATGTGTACCTGTCGGACTGGAACGACGGCCCGTACCAGCTCTGGCACTGAAAAGCGTGCTGCCCCGGCTGCCTCATGGGTCTGCCCGCCAAGCCGGACGGGCCGTGTGCCTCGTCGGCGACCAGCAGGCCGAAGGGCGTGAACGGGGAAATTGCACGGGGGAATTGCACGGGGGAATTGCGGGCCGTCCGGTCGACGGCCCGGCATGAGAGGGGGACCCTCATGGCGAGATCCGGCGCTGAGGGACGCGGCGTGCTGGAAGGCGCGTTCGCACTCATGGAGGTACTCGCGCACGATGACGAGGTGGGGCTGACCCGGCTGGCCAGTGACGCCGCGCTGCCGAAGGCCACCGCCCACCGGCTGCTCGGGCAGCTGGTCGCACTGGGCGCGGTGCAAAGTCATGAAGGCCGCTACCGGCTGGGCCCGCGGACGTTCCGGCTCGGGCAGGCCTGGCATCCGGCGCGCGCGCTGCGGGCCGCCTCGGCCCAGCCGTTACGGGAACTCGCGGCGGTCAGCGGCGAGGTGAGCCTGAGCCTGTCGGTGCCCGAAGCCGGACACATCGTCGTCGTCGGGGGCATGCGGGGCGAGGTGGACAAGGTCTTCCCGCTGCGCTCCGGGGCCGTCCTGCCGCCCGGCAGCGCGGCCGAACTGGTCCTGGCGGCGGCCGCCCCGGTGCCGCAGCGGCCCGCGGGGCGGACACAGGCCGCCTGGGCGCGTGAGGCCGCAGGGATCCGGGAGCGCGGGCTCGCGTTCGACTACGAGCAGTGCGTGGAGTCGCTGTCATGCGTGGCGGCTCCGGTGCACTCGGCGTCCGGCCAGGTGGTGGCCGCCCTCGCGGTGACCGCCCCGGACGCGAAGCTGATCCCCCCACTGCGCGACGCCGTAAGCCGCGCGGCGTCGGCGATCAGCGGGAGGCTGGCCCGCCTGCCGGAACCCGCGCCCAGGCCCCGCAGGACCGGCCCGGCCCCCAAAAGAGCCGTGAAGGGCTCCGCGGGCACAGCCGGCCCCGGCCGCTGAACCGGCCGGCGCCCGGCGCCCGGCGCCCGGCGCCCGGGGCTCGCGGGGCGGGCCCCGGGCGCCGGCCGCACCGTCTCGTGTGCGGCCGCCTCTGGTGTGCCGCGCAGCGTCCGCCGCAGGACCCGGGCCGCCCAGACAGCCCCGATACCGGCCCCGATACCGGCCTCGGCACCGGCCCCGTCCGCCTCCCGCACCCGTATCACCGCGCCACCCCGCCCAGGCCGCGGCGCGGGCCGGCCGCCGCCCCTGGGGCCGCGATCCGGCCGCGGCGCAAGACGAGTTCGGCCATCCGCCGTTCCGGGCCCCGGCGGCCAAGGAGCAGGTGGCCGGCAAAAGCCGCCGGGCCGAAGAACACCTGGGCCGGGATCACCGCCACGGCATGCCCCGTGACCGCACCGACCATGTGCAAGGCAGCCACCGGGGCCACCGCGCCGAAGAGCACGACCAGCACGATCCCGGTGCGCAGCCCCGCCTTCCCGTACGCCTTGTAGGCGGCAGTGGTGAACAGGGCGTAGGCCAGCAGGTCGCCCATGCCGAGCACGGCGCCGAGGTCCTCCCCGATACGCAGCCCGGCCGCGGGGGCGAAGGGGTAGCCCTGGACCGCGTCGGACAGTTCCTCGGTCAGGGGCACGACCCAGGCGAAGAACGCGTCGTAGGCGGCGAGCGCGAGCAGGAACCACGCGACGTTCTTCAGCCGCATCCCGCCCTGGACATTGAGGTTGGTGGCGGAGACGACAACCAGGCCGACAACACAGCTGTTGGCGATCCAGTACGGCGCGGCGGTGTCACCGAAGGCAAGATGAGCGCCGAACACGGCCGCAATCAGCACGGCGATCAGCGCCCAGCGCAGCCTTGCATCGCCGATGACAGGCTGGTAGCCGACAGACAGCCCACCCGCGAAAGCCACCGCGAGCACCACCGGCAGGACCCCGCCGGGCAGCGCCAGATAGAGGTACGGCAGCGCCAGGACAAAGCCCATCATCACGAAGATGTCGGCGCCGTTGAAGACGCCGATCGGCGGCCGGATGGTGCGCACCGTGCGGAAATAGCCCACAGCACCGGCGCACACCGCCAGCGCCAGGACACAGCTGACCGCGAGCTGGAAGAAGACCGTCATGCCTGGCTCCGGGTGAAGGTGTGCTCCAGCAGATCGCAGCGGAGCGGGAAGCGCAGCGCCGCCTCCGTGTCGTCCAGCGGCAGGACGCTCACGTCGGCGTCGATACCCTCGGCCCGCAGCCGTTCGGTCACCTCGGCCGCACCGAGTTCCCTGGAAGCCACCTCTATGCGCAGCCGGCCCCGGGCGGTGACCTCCGCCCGGTGGCGCAGCGGCCACGGCAGGCCGGGGGTGCCGTCCAGCGCCTCCACGATGTCGCGCGGGGTGACGACGGCATCGGCGGTGCGGTACAACTGCCCCGCCTTGCCGAGGATATGGGAGACCGCAGGGACCGAGGCGAGTTCACAGGCCGGCTCGCCGTGAAGGGTACGGACCACATCACCGGTGTTGTACCGCAGGACCGGCATGCACTCCCGGTAAGGAAAGTACGGGGTGACCGTCAGCTCACCGAGACGGCCCGGCCCGGCCGCCTCGCCCGTCCGAAGGTCGAGGACCTCCGTGTACCCCATGTTGGGGTCGATGTGCAGATGATGGTGCGTACAGGTACGGCCGCTGACGGGCAGCAGCTCGGTCATCCCGAAAGAGTCACCGACAGTGCGTGCACCGAAGGTCTCACGGAAAGCGGCCGCCAGATTACGCGACAGCATCTCCCCTCCCGCATAGACCGCGCGCAGCCCGAAATCCTGTGGCCCGTATCCGCGTTCACGGGCAACACCCACCAGACGGGCAAGATAACTGGGATTGCCCGTGAGCACCGTCGGCCGGGGGCCCGAGCGGCCGAGCAGATGCTCGACGGACTCCTCGGGCGGCACCTGCCCCACAACGTGACAGGCGGCATTGACGAGGCGGCACACCTCAACGTCCTCCTGGACAGCGGCAGTCGCCCGCGAACTGAGGTTGATCTGCATCCGGTCACCGGGGCCGAGATCACCACGGAGCACCAGGGACAGCGCGATCAGGGCGGGCCACAGCTCCATCTCGTAACGCGAGAGCCAGATCCGGACCGGCGCGCCGGTCGTGCCGGTGGTCTGCGTCACCAAGTACGGGTCGCTGCACAGGAAATCGGCGGGGCGGGCAATCAGGTCCGCCTTGCGCGTCACCGGGATACGGGTCAGCGTCTCCGTCGTGATCCCGGCCGGATCCACTCCGGCAAGCCGTTCCCGGTAGAAAGGCGAGCGTATGGCAAGCCTGCGCACGGTACGCTGCAGCGCCCGGTTCTGCAGATCACGGCGCTCAGCCGGATCGGTGAACGGCCCATCGGCCAGTTCATCGACGTCATCACCAAGCGAACCGAACTCCTCCAGCGTGACGAGCGCATCGGCGACCAGCCGTTCCACAGCCCGCACGTTCAACCGCCGGCCGAACACCATCGCCGTGGCCACCCGCACCTGCCGCAGCGCCGTCTCCAGCACTGATACCTCCCCCACACCTCAAACAAGACAGAAAAGGGGGTGAGGACGGCAAACCGCCCCCACCCCCGGGGTTCAACCTCAGCTGGCCGAACAAGCGCCGAAGAACACCGCCGTCAGCGCACCCATGACGTACTTGAACTGCTTCGCGCTCGACTTGACCGCACTCATACAGACCTCCCCTGTGAACTGCGAACAGACCCCCGCCCGAATCCCACAGGAATACCGGCGACGCGTCCCTTGACAACAAACACACTGACCCGACCACCACACACAAGCAACGATCCGGTCCACTCAACGGACCACCCACCAACACAAACCCCCGCCACACCCCAACCAACCCAGCCCAACAACAACCCACACACACCCCGATGCACCCCGGCACCAACACCCGGGCATATTCAGATGACGCACCGGTCACAGGCCCCCAGACACGCCACAGCCCGAGCCGAGACACCGACACCACCGCGCACACCCATCAAGACACACAACCGGGCATCGCCCTCCCAGGGAAACAGACAACGACAGGTTCCCGAGGCGCTGACAGGAATCGAGTACGCCTTCACCCTGCGCGCCAAGGGCACCCCCATGAAGGAAATCCAGCAGAAGACCGTCATCACCCGGGGCAAGCACAAGGGCAAGCACCCCCAGCCTGCCCACCCTGTACCGCACCCTTGCCGAAGCCGCCGCACAGCGCACGGACACATGACCACAACCATGCGCTTGACCTGCTACGCGACCAAGATCAATCTCACCGATACTGGCTGTTCCGTTGGTCCCCACGGCCGAGCAAGCCTGCTGAAGTGACAACTATCGCGCTTCGGCTCAATCCAGGATCCGGGCCCTGCCGGGGCTGATCTTGTGGGTTCACATTCGGAATGTCCCATTCTGTTACGGCGGCCTGAGCTTGGCTGTCTCATCCAAGGGTCACGCCGATCTGTCTCGTGCTCTTGTCCCTTGGAGCGTCTCGTTGCCCGATTCTGGGGCCGGGCGGGGAAATCTCTCGCCTCAGGCCGCCGTCTCTACCGTGTTGAGCGACTCTCTGTACGAGCACGAAGGCAGGGCTTGGCGACCCTCGCGCCGTGCATGAGCGTTGATCTTGATGGGGAGGGCGGTCCCGCGAGGAAGCCGCCCTGCGTCACCGGGGGGCGATCTCAGGCGGGGCGGCTGCCGGGGACCTTCCACCACAGGAGCCACGCGCCGGTGGCGAGGATCAGGACGTTGAAGATGAGGGGCAATGGCGCGAGGCTGAACCCGATCGTGACGTGTTCCGGTTGCATTCCGAGCAACTGGGCGACGAGTTGCTTGGTGAGGAAGAGCAGGACCGTGTCGAGGACCACGACCGCCGCCCAGCAGGCCCCCGGGTGCCAGCCCGGTCGCGGCAAGGCGTGGACGAGGGCGACCACGAGCGTGAAGACGATGTCCAGCGAGAGATACCCGAACCGCACTGTGTCGGCCAGGTCGTTCCACGGCAGCGCGAGGCCCGTGATCCACAGGAGCGCGAGGCAGCCGACGAATCGCCAGGTTCGCGCCATGCCAGGGCCCGGAAGCGTTCGGGTGCCGGGCCCGGCAGGAGCGGTGCTCTGTGGGTAGGGGGACCCCGCCGGCGGCGGGAAACTGCTGAGAGGCGGACTGCTGGGACGGGCAGGCGCGGTGATCGTGAAGGCGTCGGGCGTGGGAACGAAGGCCGGCGACGGCGCGGGCTCGACCTGAGTGGGAATCGGAACGGGAACGGCCGCTCCTGTCCGTTGCACCTGCTCCAGCGCGGCCTGCGCTTGCGCGGCCGTGGCACGTTGCGCCGGATCCTTCGTCAGCAGGGCCGCAAGAACCGGCTCCAGGCCCCCTGCACGCAGGGCAGGGCGCGGGTCCTCGGTGACCACGGCGAGTACCAGTGCGGTGAAGGTCTCGGCGCTGAAGGGGGGTTGCCCCTCGACGGCGCTGTAGAGCGTGGCCCCCAACGCCCACAGGTCGGTGGCGGCTGAGGGAGCCTTGCCCGCCAACTGCTCGGGCGCCATGTAGGCCGGTGTGCCGATGATCGTGCCTGTGTGGGTGAGCGCCATGGTCGAGTCCGCCATGTGCGCGATGCCGAAATCGGTGATGATGACCCGGTCGTCCATCAGCAGGACGTTGTCCGGCTTGAGGTCGCGATGGACGATGCCGGATGCGTGGGCGCGGTTCAACGCCTGCAGCATCTTCGTGCCGATCTCGGCGACTGTGCGGACCGGCAGCCCTCCGCTCTGCGCGATCGACGAGGCCAGGGAGATGCCGGTCACGTATTCCATGACGATCACGGGCGCGCCTTGGTGTTCGACCACGTCGTGCACCGTGATGATCCCGGGATGGTTGAGCCGTGCTGCGGCGCGCGCCTCCCGTGTCACACGCTGGAGCAGGACGTCTCGCTGCTCGGCGGTGATGCCCTGCGGGAACATCACTTCCTTGACGGCGACATCCCGCCCGAGCGTCTCGTCCCGACCCCGCCAGACGCGGCCCATGCCGCCCTGGCCTATCAGCTCGATCGGTCGGTACCGGCCGCCGATCAACTCCCCGTTCACTTCTGTCACGTCGAACACCTTAGTGCTGCACAGTAGTTGCAGGGCAGGGCTTGCAGACCAGGGCGCCTGCTGGGGGACCGTGTCCGTTGCGCCTCATAGCGGCGGCGATTCCGGACAGCAAGGCGACGTTCCAGTTCTTCCGTCCGATCCGCAACACTGGCCTGTTCTGGAGGTAACACGGGAGGTAGCAAATGAGAAATCCGGCGCCTTCCGGTCGGATGACCGAGGCCTCAGACCAGGGGTAGTAACGGGCAGAGGCCCGCAGCCCTGATGGCTCCGCGCTCATCAGGGAGAGCGGCACGGGCCTGCCATCTCGTCGACGTGCGACGGTCTTTGCCACGAGTCAATCCGCCGGCACGAACGAGAACCAGTGAGAACCTGACTACTTCAACGCGACAAGACGCCAGCGTTTGTCTCACATGGTGCGACTTATCGAGTCAGATGACACCGAGATGGTGGGCTGACCTGGGGCCTGTGGTCGGTCTGGTCGCTCTGCTTGGCACTCGAAGGTCGTTCTTTGCTGACATCTTCGCCTGTTTTCGGTCCAGTTGACACCAACTTCGTGGCGGCGTACTCGGCAAGGTGGCTCCGGCAGACAGAAGTCCGCGTGCACGGACCGGCGGGGATCACTCGCTTCGGCGTGGTGCCCCGTGCATGGCATCAAGCACGAGAGCCAGCAGCCGGTGGGCCTGTTCGGCATGCTCGTCGCGGGCCGTGGACAGCGCAATCCCGGTGATGAGTTGGACCAGGTCCCCGGCGGTCAGGTCGGCACGGCCGGTTCCGTGCTGTTGCGCCCGAGTAAGCAGGCTGTCTGCCGCGTTCAGGATCAGCTGATGGTCAACGCACTGCCCATGCCTTGGTTGGCGCGGGCATGGGCCAGGAACGCACCCAACCATTGCGACAGGGCGTCATCGACGGAGTCCGAGGTGCGCAGTTTCTCTGCTTGCTCGCACAGGGCCTGAACTCGGTCTCCAAGTACTGCGGTCAGCAGGGCCTGGCGGTTCGCGAAGTGACGGTACAGGGTCCCAGGGCCCGCACTTCGCCCCGCGTCGCATGGCGTCGCCTGAAAACCCCTTGCTCCCCGGTCCGCCTGCTTGGTGGGATGCAGGGGCTTCGACCGTGGGAGGGGACAGCTTGGCGGTGTTCGGGTGTGCGGGCTGCGGTGCGGTCCTGACGGCGGCGGTATCGGAGGTGGCGTTGCCGATCCACCTGGCCGACACCCACTGGGAGACACTGCACCCGCCACTGCTGGAGGCCGGGGCCTACGCAGTCGACCCCGCCCCGTACGGGCCGCCGTGGCGGCAGTGGGACGAGGTCGGAGCGCGCGAGGCGGCGGAGCGGGGGCGCTTCGCGCCGTTCGGCGCACTGTCCGACGGACCGTCGGACACCGTCCTCCTCGCGCCCGGCGACATACGCGGCACCAGGCTGATCCTTGAGCGAGCCGGGGGCTACTGCATGGGGATCGATGGGAGGGACGGGCCCAACCTCGCCTGCCTGGGCTGCGATCTGCCGGTCGGAACGCGGATGGACGACTGCGGGTGCTGGCAGGTCGTCCGGCTCATCCCCCAGGCAGTAGTGCGGCTGCCCGGCCCCCCGGAGCGGCCGGTCATGGAGTGGGCGGAACTGCTGGCCACCGGCGCGCTGTGGCACCGGCTGAGCGAGTACCGGGACATCCCGGCGGGCGTGGCCCTCGCGCAGGTGGTGGTGGCCGCTGGGGGCGCGCCGGTCGCCGTCGCGCCCGGACCGGTCGCGGGGCTCCTCGGCCGGGCACTCGGCGCGCTACTGCCCGCCGGGGAAGGCGCGAAGCGGCTGAACCTGGCGGGACCGGAGTTCGGCGAGCCGACCGCTGACCTGGTGCTGGTGCCAGTCCATCCGCAAACCGGAGAGATGTGGCAGCCGCGTGCCGGGGCGGTACCGGTACCTATGGATGCCGCGCTCTGGGCCGAACTCGCCTTCCCGCCCCACAGAACCAGGCTGCCGGTGGTCGGCGGGCTGCCGGCAGGCGTCGAGCGGGATGACCCGCTGCCGCCGTACCCGTGGTACCCGTTCCAGCCGTCCAGGGAGGCGTTCCGGTACACGCTCGCGCGGATGCCCGCTGTCAAGGAACCGTGGCTGCGGGCGATCTACGACCGAGGATGCTGACCCGTCAGAAGTAGTGCGGATCGAGTCGGAGCTGGGACCAGGACGCCCCTGAGCACACATGGCTGACCGACATCACGCATTCAACTTCAGTAGTTCAGAGAAGACCTCTGGGTTATGAGCTCAGCGAGCTACCGAGCTGCTCCACCCCGCGTCGGTGATCCCCACAGTACGCCATCACAACGGGCTGAGCCGAAGCTCGGTAGTTGTCACCGGCAAAGCCGGATGACGTGGCGAAGGGGACCGAACGAAGCAGCCTGGTTGTCCCCGCCGAGGCACGCGGCTTGTCAGAACTGCTCATTCAGCAGCCTTTCTGTCACCGATCCCGCGGCCGGCGGCTGGAGGGGTGCGCAGCCGTAGACGTTCTCCTTGGGGCCCGAACATGATCAGGTACTCGACCGGTCCGGCGGATCCGGCGTTCGCGACTCCGTGGGGGATGCGGGTGTCGAACTCGGCGACGTCCCCGGCAGTCAGGACGAGGTCCTGGTTGCCGAGTGCGAGCCACAGCCGCCCGTACAGGACGCACAGCCACTCGTAGCCCTCGTGGGACACCTGTCGGGGCCGCCCAGGCGGCTTTGCGACGGCAGGCAGGACGTGCTTGTGGGCGTGCAGGCCGCCGACGTACGGGGTCAGCGGCAACACCGCCTTGTCGTCGCCGAAGCTGTGCGGCGCCGTGCTGCGGGGCTCGGCCGCAGGGGCGGGTGCGGTGTCGGCCAGCTCGTCCAGGGCGACTGCGTATTCCTTCGCCAGTTGCAGCACCACCTCCAGGGTGGGCTTGCGCCGGCCGGTCTCGATCCGTGACAGCGTGCTGGGCGAGATGCCGGTCGCGCGGCTGACATCGGCGAGTGTGACGCCACGGCGCTCGCGCACGACCCGCAGCCGCGGCCCCATCGCCGCCAGCGTCTGGGTCACATGGTCACCTGCCACCGTCCCCGTTCCTTCCCGTCGTGCCTCTTCACCGCCCTGTCCTGCAACCTTGCCAGAATGGCAACGCTGATCGCGCCGAGTGGCCGCAACGCCGCATGATCGACGGGTTCCCGCCGGCCGCCCGAACCGAGGAGAAGTCCGCCATGCGATCCGAGCCGTCCGCCGCACTGCGCCACCGCACCGTCGAGGCCCCGGCCGGGCGCCTGCACCTGGTCGAGCAGGGCACCGGCCCGTTGGTCCTGCTTGTGCACGGCTTCCCCGAGTCCTGGTACTCCTGGCGCCGCCAGCTCCCGGCCCTGGCCGCGGCCGGCTACCGGGCGGTGGCGATCGACGTGCGCGGCTACGGCCGCTCCTCCAAGCCCACGGAGACCGACGCCTACCGCATGCTGGACCTGGTGGAGGACAACGTCGCCGTCGTGCACGCCCTCGGCGAGGAGAACGCGGTGATCATCGGCCACGACTGGGGCTCCAACATCGCCGCCGCCTCCGCCCTGCTCCACCCCGGAATCTTCCGCGCTGTCGGCCTGCTGAGCGTCCCGTACGCGCCGCCCGGCGGCCCCCGCCCCACCGACGTCTTCGGCCAGATCGGCGGACCCGAGCAGGAGTTCTACGTCTCTTACTTCCAGGAGCCCGGCCGCGCCGAGGCGGAGATCGAGCCCGACGTCCGCGGCTGGCTCGCGGGCTTCTACGCGGCCCTGTCCGCCGACACCATGCCCGCCGAGCACGAGCCCGGCCCGCACTTCGTAGCCCGCGGCGGCCGGCTGCGCGACCGTTTCCCAGTCGGCCCGCTCCCGGCATGGTTGAGCGAGGACGACCTCGACATCTGCGCCGGGGAGTTCGAGCGCACCGGCCTGACCGGCGCCCTCAACCGCTACCGCAACATGGACCGCGACTGGGAAGACCTCGCCCCGCACCGCGGAGCCCCGATCAAGCAGCCGTCCCTGTTCATCGGCGGCGCCCTGGACGCCTCCATCACGTGGATGTCCGACGCCATCGACGCCTACCCCACCACCCTCCCCCGCCTGTCGGCCTCCCACCTCCTGGAAGGTTGCGGCCACTGGATCCAGCAGGAACGCCCCGACGAGGTCAACAGCCTGCTGACCGACTGGCTCGCCACGATTCAGAGCTGAACCAGGCGGGCTGTCCGAGCAGCCCGGCGGTGCGTTTCGGGCGGGCCGCGCCGGGGTGACCCATGCCGGTCTGCCCGGTGATGCCGATGTCCCGTCGCGTTGAGTCTGTCCGTGGATCTTGTGGTGAGCTGCGGGGTTGCCAGGTGGAGCGAGAAAGCTCGACGCGGGATTCTCAGTGCGCCTGGCTTCCGCGGAATCCGGGGGCGCTCGGCTCGTCGCTGCCTGGGCAGTCGGGCGCGGGGGGTCGTGGCGCCGGGAGGTCAGGTGCGGAGCAGGTCGGTCGAAACGCCCATAGGCGCTCGGCGACAGCGGGATCGAGCGCCCATTCCTTGACGCCGTGCGGGTGTTGCGCGAGGCCGGCGTCGTTCGGCACGGTGTAGGCCTCCTGCGAGTCATCGAGTTAGTGGCCTCCGGAGTGGGCGAACTGCGGGGCGACGGCCGCAACCATGGTGGTGGCGGCTCCCTGCTGGACCGTGTACCGCTTGTGCCCAGAGCCGGTACCTCCGGCCCTCGCGTACAGCCACAAGCGGCCGCGACAGGAACGATGAGAACGCGGCCCACGAAGCGAGACCAAACCACCTGAGCGAGACAAAGGCCCCGCCCGGCCCGCGAAACGATGAGAATCCGACAGCGTGGATGAGACCGCGTGAGAATCCGCCATCTGCCATGCGACAGGACAGCCGAACAGACGATCCAGGCCAGGTTCGTGGCATGACGCCCGGAGATTCGCGGCGCGCGTTCAGCGTCCGGTACTCCACCACCCGCCGCAACGGCCGCGACACCTGGGACTGATCGAGAGAGTGGAGCTCCGCCCGGGTCCCGCGACCCTCGCGGTTCAGACGCTCCATCGGCCTCAGCTACCACTTCACCGCATGAGGATGAAGCCGCTTCCCGGACCTGCCCAGCTTGAAGCCGAAGGTGCCCACACCCATGGGTAGATGCTCTTATCTTTCACTAAGAACGTTCCCCTAGCGTCTCATTCATGATGACGCAACGTGGTGCAGTTGGATCTGTTGTCCTCACGGCCGTCGCCCTGACGGCTGGCGCCGGGGTCGCCGCTGCGGCTCCCGCCCCCGCCAAGGCCGCCGCCTCCGTGGGCCACGGCAAGGTGACGGACGATCTGTACATGTCGCTCGGCAACTTCGAGGATGCCGTGTCCGGCGAGAACCCGAAGATCAAGGCCATGATTGACCGTTCGGACATCGGAGGCGTGCAGGTGGTGGTGCCCTGGAAGGCCCTTGAGGGGAAGAAGGGAGAGTACAAGTGGTCGCGGCTGGACAATGCCCTGAAGTATCTCCAGGAACGTCACAAGAAGCTGTTCGTCCAGGTCCAGGACCGGTTCTTCGACGTAGCCATGAAGGACGCCAACGTCCCCCAGTATGTGAAGGACGAGGGCGGGGTGGCGCCGACGATCGATGAGAACCCTGACAATCCCACCACCCACGGGGCCATGGTCGCGCAGTGGAACAAGAATGTGCGGGCCGACTTCCAGGCCATGCTGAAGGCGATGGCGGGGAAGTTCGACGGAAAGCTCGCCGGGGTGAACCTTCCGGAGACCGCGGTCGAGGTGGACACCAAGACGGATCAGACCAAATACACCTCGAAGTCCTACATCGATGCCGAGATCGACAACATGCGCTACGGCAAGAAGGTCTTCACCAAGACGCAGTTCATCCAGTACATCAACTTCCTGCCGGATGACGACGACCACAAGCGCATGAAGGAGATGTTCGACCTCGCCAGGCACAAGAAGATCGGCATCGGGGGACCGGACACCCTGCCGGACCGGAAGTACCAGATGGAGAACTCCTACAAGTTCCTCCACGAATACAAGGATGCCCTTCCTCTCGTCGCGATGGCCGTCCAGGAACCCGACATCAACGCCAAGGACCCCAGGACAGGCAAGCCGTACACCCGCGAACGGTTCACGGACTTCGCCCACGGCTACCTCGGCGCGCGCCACATGTTCTGGACCACCGAAGCAGACTGGCTGCAGAAGCCCGCGGCATAACACGTGCGCGAGTGCGCCTCCTCATGTGGCGGGGCAGGCGTGCGGCACAGCGATGTTCGGTCAGTAGGTTCTCATCGGCCATGTCATCCGCCGACGCCACGACCAGGGCTGATCCCCAGTTCTCAGACCACGTCACCGGCGGGGACTTCTCCTATTCCGTGTCAGGTCCCCGCTCCGGCGCCCGGCCCCAAAACCGTGTTAGTGGCCAGTTCAGATGGCTCTGTTCAACATCTCGGGATGACCGAGCGTGACTGGTGTCGGCATACAGGTCAACGTGTCCCACCGGGTACAGCCGAGCGTGCACAAGTCCAAGTCGGCGCCCAGGGATTGATCTCGATTGTCCCGCATATCGAGCGTCCACGATCGGCAGGACCGACCGCGCGCTCCGTGGCACGACAGAGCGGTCGCCCGTGAGACGGTTGCTGTCATGACAGTTGGCGCACCGGGCAGCGAGGTCGCACTCGAGACGAGTCGCCTGCTGCTCAGACCTTGGCGGGTAGCCGAGGCTGTCGTCCAGCGCGAGCTGTGGACCGAACGTGATCCACGAGTGCCGCCGCACCGCCGAATCGACGCGGACGGACACCCCACGGTCTCGGAGCTCGGGGATTCGATCCGCACCAACCGGCTGTGGTCGATCGGGTTGCTGGCGGTCGAACGGAAGGCCTCACGTGACGTCATCGGCTACTGCGGGCTGGTCGACAGCGGGCGAGGACCGACAGGGGAACCGGAACTGGCATTCGAGCTGCTACGTCGAGTTTGGCGTCAGGGATATGCGACCGAGGCCTCGTTGGCAGTTCTGGAATGGGCGAGATCGTCTGGGTACGAACGTCTGTGGGCCACGGTCTGGGACTGGAACACCGCTTCTCGCCGTGTGCTGGCCAAGGTCGGGTTCACCGAGACCGAGCGGAAGGAAGTGGACACGGTGTACGGGACCACCTTGTTCACCACGAGACGGCTCTGACACATCCGATGTTTGGCGTTGCGGACGGCTCCGTACAGTGCTGGCAGGCGGCAGGTGTCCCCATTCCGTCGGCAGAAGCGGACGCGGCGCACGCTCCATGCCGGGGCGCTGGGGACGGAACGGCGGCTGGCGTGCCCTCTGCGGCCTTGATCCAGCTGGGCAGGAGATGGCCGTCGAGGGTCTTCATCAGGTGGGCGAAGTCTGCGATGTGCCTTTGCAGGTCGGCGAGTTCGTGGCAGCGGGTAAGGACGCGCTTGAGCTGGAGCTGCTGGCCGGAGGTGAGGTTGTCGGGGTGGCGGGTGAGCCAGCCGACCATATGCCTGATGGTGGGTGCCTCGGATCTCCTGGGCGTCGGAGCCTCTGCGGAGCGCAGGGGTTCGAGCCAGCGGCGGACGGTGCGGCTGGTGCCGCGGTAGCCGCGCTGCTGGATCTCGCGGAAGAGCCGGCCGCTGTCGGTGCAGCCCTCGTGCCAGCGCATGTTGAGGTACTCGGCCCAGGGCTGCAGCATCCGGCGGTTCTGCCGCGGCGGTGACAACAACTCCTCCACAGTGGTCGCGTGGGCGTACTTGCGGACCGTCTTGCGGTCCATCCGCAGCGCTTTCGAGATCACCTCGATGGCGACGCCCTTGTCGTACATCTCGTGCACGGCCGTGAAGTGGCGCCGGGTGTTCGCCGCGCGCTTGCCCTCGGCATCCGGCGGCCCGACGGGCGGTTCCACCACGTCGCCCTGGCCCTCGTCCTCGGGCGGGACGAGGCAGCGGCGGTGAGCGACGACGCACTTCTCGACCGTCTTGCACAGGTTCAGCCACACATGGAAACGGTCGGCGACCTGGACCGCGTCCGGTGCTGCGATACGGACCGCCTCGGCGTGGGCACTGGCCCGGTCGCGGCAGACGATCTCAGCGCCAGGGTGCTGTCGGAGCCAGGCAGCGAAGGTCTCCGCGGTCCGGTCGGGGAGCACGTCGACGACACGACCGGTCTCGATGTCGGTCAGCACGGTGCCGTAGACGTGACCGCGTTTGAGAGCAAAATCGTCAACGCCCAGCACCCGCGGACTGTCGGCAGGAGGCTCCGTCGACGAGGCCCACACCCTGCTGAGCAGGGCGTTCGGACTGACCGGGCAGTGCAGCATCCGGGCGAGACGGGCGCCGGCCCGGCCCGCCAGCAGGCGGCCGACCGCCTCCGGCATCGCCTGCTGAAGGCAGCTCCGCCGCCCGTATCGGAAAGCCAGAATCGCCGGACGGTCAGGGATATCGTCACGGGCCGTCCGCCTGCGGCGACGTCGGCGAGGCGACGACGGTAGCGGTCATGGACACGACGCGACCCTGCCCCGCAGTCCGGACAACACGCGACGAGGGCGGTACACGAGGCCGCAACTCTCAGCCCTGACCCGACGACGCGGATGCCGTCGACGGCCACAGCGGCCAGGTGGGGAAGCAACAGGTCGAGAAGCTGATCGCGCAACACACCTGATCAAGGGCCGACCTGGCGGGCAGTCACGCTCGGTCATCCCGAGATGGTGATCAGAGCCGTTCAGATTCCCCGCGCGCGGCCAGTTGGCGGGGAGTCATCTGGCCGCGGATGTCACCATGCATAGTCGTCAACGGAGTCGGTGTCGGGCTCCGGTTGTCGGTCGCCGGGCCGGCTGGCTACTGCGGGGCTTCGACCGGGAAGTGGATCGGACTGAGCAGGTACTGCGCCCGCTCGGGGCCGGGCGAGTTGGCCAGTCTCGGCACGATGGCCACACGTAGTTCGCCGATCAGCTCCGCCAGTTCCGCCGGGCTGAGCCAGAGGGCGTGCTGTCGGTAGCCCACCTGGTCGGCCACGGGGTCCGCCTCCTCGCGGTCGAGGTAGGCGTTGAACTCGGCCAGCAGGGCGGTCATAGCGGTCGCGAACGCCTGCCGATGGTCCTCGGGGGTGAGCGTGCGGACCACCTCGGCCCCGATGACGGCCCGGTCCTGGCGCAGCCGGTAGTGCCGTTCCACCGCCCCACGCACCCTGTGCTCCTCGGCCACCTCCAGGATCCCGCCGTTCACCAGCAGATCGATGTGCCGGTAGACGGTGGCCTTGGAGGCTTCCGGGATACGTGCGCACAGCTGAGCGGTGGTCAGCAGCCGTCCACCGCCCATCGCGTGCACGATCCGCAGCCGGATGGGGTGGGCGAGCAATCTCAGGGAGTCCATACTCAAACCTTCTCACAACTGCTACCGTTCTCAATCATGAGAATGAATGGGGATGGGGCTCTGGAGGTGGCGCGCCGTTTCGCCGCACTGCTGCGGGCCGAGCACTTCGATCAGACCGTGGAACTCTTCGCGCCCCCGCTGCGGGCCGCGGTCTCCTCCGAGGCACTGCGGCTGGCCTGGGCGGCCGAGGCCGCCGCGCACGGCGGGATCCAGGCGGTCCAGGAGCCGGAGATCGAGGCCGGCGAAGCCGACCCGGTCCGCGTGCGCATCGCGATCACCTGCGCAGACGGAAGCTTCACCGCGGTCACATCAGTCGGTGACGACGGCCGGCTGCATGGGCTACGACTCGATCCGCACGGTGGCGCCGTGTGGCAGCCTCCGCACTACACCCAGCAGGACCGGTTCACCGAACGGGAAGTCCTGCTCGGAACTGGGCCGCTCGCCGTGCCCGGCACGCTCACCCTCCCCCAGGGCCCCGGCCCGTGGCCCGCCGCGGTCCTACTCGCCGGCGGCGGACCGTTCGACCGGGACGAGACCAGCGGCCCGAACAAGCCGCTCAAGGACCTCGCCTGGGGCCTCGCCTCCCGGCAGGTGGCCACGCTGCGCTTCGACAAACCGACCTTCGCACACCCCGGCCGCTTGCCCGCCGACTTCACCATGGCCGACGAGTACCTGCCTCCCGCGCTCGCCGCCCTCCAACTGCTGCGGCAGCACCCCGAAATAGACCCCAACCGGATCCATCTTCTCGGCCATAGCATGGGCGGCAAGGCAGCGCCCCGGATCGCCGCCGCCGATCCGTCGATCGCGGGCCTCGTCCTACTCGCCGCGGACGCACAGCCGATGCACCAGGCGGCCGTCAGGGTCGCCCGCCACCTCGCGGCCCTCATCCCCGGCCCGAGTACCGACCAGGCGGTGGCCTCGCTCACCCGCAAGGCCGAGCTGGTGGCAGGACCAGAACTCACCCCCGGCACACCGCCGGAACTTCTGCCCCTGGGCCTCTCCGCCGCCTACTGGCTCGACCTGCGCGCCTACGACCCGCTGACCACGGCGGCCGCACTGACCCACCCGATGCTGATCCTGCAGGGCGGGCGAGACTACCAGGTCACCGTCACCGACGACCTGGCACTCTGGCAGCAGGCCTTGGCACACCGGCCCGAGGTGAAGATCCGGATCCACCAGGACCTCAACCACGTCTTCTTCTCCGGCAGCGGCGCTCCCACCCCAGCCGACTACACCAAGCCAGGACATGTCGCTCTCGCAGTGGTGGACGAGATCGCGACCTGGCTGGCGCCGCGGTAGGAGAGGACAGAGTCCCGGCCAGGCCCATGCCCCATCGCCTTCACCAGTCGCCCTCGGTCACATTCGTAACTGGCCGTCCGTGGGGAGTTCCTGGCGGCCGCTGTCACACCGCGACCAGCACGTTCTCAGAACATGGCATCCGCCCGACAACGAACCCGAGAAAGTGACACGGAATTTGAGAACCTACAAGAACTTCAAGCGGCGAAGCCGACGTTGGTGACGTACTCGTACTGGCCCCACTGCGATCCCAGGTCCGGGAGCACATCGGTGGTCCACGCATCGTCCAGGCCCCGGTAGTCACCGGCCGCCCAGGAACCGACGATCTTGTCCCAGCGGCGTACGTTCATCGTCCGATACTCGATGACGCGCTGGTGCGGCCGGGCGACCTGGGACTGGTTGAGGGGGTGGATCTCCACACGGGTCCCGCGGCCCTCGCGGTTCAGGCGCTTGAGGAGGTGCCGGGCGACGTTCTGCCGACGCACCGCCCGGTATGCGGCGTCGATGCGTTCCAGGCTGGCCTTCGACGGCCGGCGCTTGCCCTCCAGCCATGCTTTCAGCGTCCGGTCAGTGACCGTCAGCCCTGCCTTCCGCGCGGCCTGGCGGCTCTTGCCCGACTTCGTCAGGTAGTGCAGGCGCGCTATCAGGCCGCGCCTGGCGGTCACCGGAGTGGCGATGCCGCCCGCGAGCTCGTCCAGCTTGCGGGCGACGGCGTCGCTGCCCTTGATGCCCTGGGCGCCGAACCTTCCGAAGTCGAGGTTCTTCTCCGGCATTACCCCTCCTCTTCCGTTTCCGTGTGCCCGGCGGTGCCGGCGGTGTAGGTGTCCTTGACCTTCACTTCGGTAACGCCCCGGCCTTCAGGGAAGACACCGCGCCAGTCGCCGGTGACATGGAGTTCGTCGGTACCCATCGCGCGCACGACCATAAGGCCTTCGTCATGGGCCTTGAGCGCTTTGAGCCACAGGTTGGAGAACGCCTGCGAGCGGATGATATGCATCCAGTCCGGGCGGTACAGCTCCCGGTTGTAGTTCGACTCCCCCATCGTCGAGACGAACTTCGCGTACATCGCCTTCACATACTCCAGCGTCACCTCGTCGCCCTCGGCGATCGCGGTGTCGCGGGCATCCTTCAGGGCGATGCGAAACTTTTCCAGGAGGTTCTCGGTGGCACCGGAGGTGTAGGACTCGTGGATCTCCGGGGGCGCGCACAGCCCGTACTTCGGACCGGACAGGCGCAGCAGGAGACGCAGGGTCGGCTCGGTCACCCACAGCGGTCCCGGCTCGTCCCGCTGACCGATCGGGTTCGGCAGGACCGCCTCGTGTTCCCACTCCGGCGGGGTGATCAAGTGGACACCGGCGCGGCGGCGGTCGTGAGGGAGGCCGGCGGAGTGCTCCAACTGGCCGAGCGGCAGGTGCGTCTTGAGTGCGGAAAGGTAGGCGCCGTTGATGTCGAGCGCCGTCACCTCGTGCCGGCCAGGCGGCAGCTCACGCCGTGTCCACTTGGGGCGGGCCTCCCAGATCTGGTCCGCGCCGCGGGAAGTCTGCTTCTTGAGGATGTCGGGGATCCAGGGGTGGGCGATCACGTCGTAACGAGCACCCTTGCGGGTCTCGTCCAGCAGCCGCATCGCATCCGGAATCGCCCGCTTCAGCAGCACGGCAGTCGCCGCCTCGACGTCGCCGTGGTGCTCGGCGAGCGCGGCCTTCACCGCCTCGCTGATCAAGTCGCCGGGGCCGGACGGCTCCTGGAACGCACGCCGGGCCGGACCCTTGGAACGCTCGGCGGGACGCGCCGACGTACGCGGTGTGCGCGACGGCGGCTTCACGGCCGGAGCGGTCTCGGGCTGGGCGGGCTGCGTGGTGAGCTTGTCGGGCGCGGCAACGGTGGCCTGACAGTCGGCGGGGTCCAGGTGCTGGGCGAAGCCCGCCACCCGGGTCCTGGCGGGATGCCCGCACAGCACACACGGCTCGGACACCGCGAGGACCTCCACCTCGTCACCCTCACCGCCTTCATCGGGCGCCGGAGAAGGCGGAAGAGCCTCGGCCGCGGCAGGGGCCTGCAGCGCGGCCGGCTCGGTGGCAGGCGGCGCCGATGGGGCGGTGTCGGCGGTGAACTTGGCGACCAGCCCGTCCAACAGATACGCGTACTTGGTCCGCATCTCGCCGACCGGGTCCCGGCCGCTCTCCCACCCGGTGACCGTGGACGGGCTCACCCCCAGCGCCCGGGCAACCTGGGCCTTGGACAACCGGGCCCGCTCCCGCAGCTCCTGACGGACCTTGGGGGCGGGGAGTTCGGCTTCCGGGCCGACGGCGGCGAGCAGCGAGTCGATCGCGTCGAAGTCACTCACCGGGGCACTCCCTTCCCGGCGCCTGCGTTGCGGCGCCGGGCGGCGGGCAGCGTCTCGCACGCCCGGGTCGGCCCCGCCAGCAGATCCAGCGCGGCAATCTCGTAGTACTCGGCCAGGACATCGACGTCGCGCAAGGTCCACGAGGTGGCCCCGGACTGCCGGCGCGAGACCTGCGTCTGCGTCAGCCCGAGCACCGCAGCGAGCACCCGCTGCGACTCCCCCGTCGCCTGCATCAACGCGGCCACCGTCAGCCGGAGAGACTCCTCCAGACTCAATCCCATGGCCCCATCATACCCAAAGTTGATGCAAATAATGCATCACATCCGGAGATTAAAGCTCAGAAATGCGCCTAGCGCCTGGCCTCCGGACCAAGGGAATGCGGAACTCCTGACAGGGCCCCGTATCCCGTCCCGACCGACAGTCAGTGGTCCAGGTTCCGCCCGCCCACAGGCCGGCGGGCCGCACGCCGCGCATCCCGCTCCGCCTGGCGCACCTCCTCCACCGCCCGGTCAGCCAGACACCCCGGGCACCTCGCCGGGCAGGTGTTTCTCCGCGGCGTCCGGGACGTCCGGGGCCAGGAAGACCGTGAATCCCCCCGGTCCCCAGGCGCATGCCCATCAGATGTTCGGTGCCCGGGTGCAGGCAGCTGCGGGTGGCGATCGGCTCCGGTCCGGCGGCCTGCCGCGCCAGGTCGGCGCCGAGGAGCACGACGGGCCCCGCCATCGCCGAACAGGCCGGTGGCCACCAGGTTGTCCACCGAGGTGCCGGCGCACTGGAAGTTGAGCGAGCACAGCTCGACGGAGACCAGGACGGCCACCTGGTCGGGATGGCCGCGCAGATAGTCGTGCACCCGCGCCAGCCCGGCTGCGCCGCCTGCGCAGCCCAGACCGAACAGGGGCATCCGGATTACATGCCGTGGGAGGCCCACTTGCTGGACGAGGCCGGCGTCGAACGACGGGACCGAGGCTCCGGTGGTCGTGGTCGTGACGATGGCCCCAACCTCGCCGGGTGAGACCTCCGCCGTCTGAAGGGCACGGGTCAGGACCTGCTGCCCGACCTGACTGGCCGTGGTGACCCATGTCCGGTTGTACGCGGTGAGGTCACGCGGCTTGCGGTATTCGCCCAACGGCAGGGAGAGGTGGCGGTACTTGATGCCAGAACGGGCCGCGAGGCCGACGAACTTCCGGCGCACGGACGCGTCGGCACCGAGGAACGCCTCGGCGAACACGGCGGCGATCCCCTCTTGCCGGTGCCTGTAGGGCGGTGTGGTCACCGCCACGGAGGCCACCCGGGGCGCCGCCGGGCGCACGTCACTCATCCGTAACTCCTCAACCCCTTTTGCGCGTGCGTCCCGTGACGGTTCACGGTGACGCCGGCGCGCTGCCCCCGGGTAGGGCGTGCGGCGGGCGCGAGGGCGCACACCGGGGTGTGGGGAGACTGCGTCGCTCTTGACCGTCCAGGAAAGCGGTGCGGCCGGCGATGCCAGGGGGTATCCAAGTCGCGTTGGCCACACCGTGGTTCGGGCTACGAAGGGACTTACCGTGATCGGCACTCGTGGCGCAGGAATCGCCCTGGCCTCCCTCGTCCTGCTCGTGACCGGCGCCGGTGGGGTTCCTGCGGCACAGGCCCAGGGCCAGGATCAGGACCGGGCACATACCGCCGTGGAGTGCACGGGTCAGGAGAACATCACCTACGGGCCGGGGCTCGGCCTGTCCTCCGCCGGATCCGCCAAGGTCTCCGTCGACGGGACGTACCGCTGCACGGACGGCTCGGGTCACGGCAGCACGGCCACGTACCACACCGAGGGCGAGACCGGAGGCAGTTGCCTGCTCCTCGCCTGGAACCGGTCCAAGGAGGTCCTGCACTACGCGGACGGCGCCACTACGGTCATCGCCTACCAGGCCGGGCCCTCGGTCCGCGTGGCGGGGGTCAACACCGCCCTCCTCAAGGGCGACGTCGTCGGCGGCCGCGGCCAGGGGGCGGCCGCGGAGAAGATCATCCAGACGGTACCGGGCAACCTCCCTACCGACTGTGCGATCGGTGGAGGCATCCGCCACACCACTGGACTGACCCGGCTCAGCATCCGTCCCTAGGGCGGACACTGGTTGGCCATGGCGCAGAGGGAGTCAGCGCACCGGCAGCGGTACGGCCTTGGGCCATGGGAGCGCGCCCTGGCCCAGAGCCGGTTGCTGTTTGACTGGCACCTCGAGCATGACCTCGACCTCGATCAGCAAGGCCGCCTCGCTTTCGTCTACCAGCATGGGCACGCAGCAGAACGCGAATGGGCGGCCGATCGGCGTGTGCTGACGCTACTGCTGTGGAAAGCCGTCTACGGCAGCGGCCGGCTGATCGACGACACCGCGCTGCCGGACATGCTGCGCTTGCAGAGCACGGACGGTTTCGAGGAACTCGCTGCAGAGCCCATGCCGGCCGGGTTCCGGGATCCCCCAGGACTCACATCCGACCGGGTGAGCCCGACGCTGGACCGCACACCACGGGTGGCCCGCGGCGTGCTGAACTCTCACGCCGACGCCGTACGTCACCGGAACAGGCCGCACCGCACACTGGGTTGGCGGATACGGGAACTGCGGCACACTCCCGGCAGGTTCCAGGGCGGCGCCGAACTCGGCCCCCGAGCACTCGGCCACCGCAGCATCCTCGCCGCCCCCGCACCACCGACAGCTCCACCGCCCTCAACAACCGCGTCAAGCGCCAAGGGCCGTTCCGGCCCTTCGCCCCCGCCGTCCTGGAAGAGCATGCCAACCCGTGGTTCGACCTCGACGGCGGCACGTCCCCTTTCATGCTGCTCGCCCCGGCCGCGTCCGTGAGGACCATGGCCTTGGTGGCGTTCTGCTTGCTCTTGCCCGAGATGAAGCGGTCCCGGCCGTCCGTTCCCCAGGCGGGGCGGCGGACCCGGATCTCGGTGGCGTCCAGGATCGCGGTCTTCCAGCTCTCGCCCAGGTGTCCCACAACGTCGGCGAGCGTCCGCAGCCGCGTCCCCGGGACGATGGTGCAGCCGCGTTCCGCCAGGAGTGGCCGCGCCTCGCCGATGGCCCGGGTGACGGTGGAGCGGTCCACGTCGAACCAGCAAGCCGGCACATCGTGCGTCGTGCCGTGCCGGAGCTGCACGAGGGTGGCCAGCAGCCGGTCGACGAAGACCAGCTTGTGCCGGGCCCCGGCCCCGACAGCCCGCTTCCGGTCCCGGGCGGCAAGCCCGGCCTGGTGACGCTCATGCCACAACGGGCCGACCTCGGCAACGAGTTCGGCGACCACCGACGCCGACGGCCCCGTGATCCGCTGGTTCCCGACAATCGCAGTCCTGATCCCCACCACGCTGGTGCAACGATCAAGGAGCCAACGCGCCACGGCCAACTGCGCACGAGCCCGTTGGCGGGTCATCAGACGGTGGTAGTCCTTGACTTGCTGGGCCAGGGTCTGTTCGGGAATGCCGGGCGCAGGACAGGCCGCTGCCCGGCCATGGCGGAACGCGTCCCCGCCACCACCTGCGTCAGCTGACCTGCCCGGGCGGGCGCATCGGATGCCGCATCAGGTGAGGCGGTGACCACCGTCGACGTGCAGCACTGTCGCGGTGATGAACTCGTTCCGCATCACCGAAACGAACGCCGCGGCGATGTCCTCAGGAGTGCCGATGCGCCGGGCGGGGAGCCGCTCGGCCAGCTCGGCGAAGGCCGCCTGCTTGTCCATGCCGAGCTGGTCCCAGATGGGGGTGTCCACCCAGCCGGGGGAGATCACATTGACCCGCACCGGCGCCAGCTCGACCGCCAGCCCGTACGCCAGCGAGGCCAGCGCGCCATTGGCCGCGGCCACGATCGTGTTCGAGCCGTTCGGGCGGTACGCGTTGATGCCGGAGGTGTAGGTGAGGGAGCCGGTCACGTGCCCGGCCGCGTATTTGCCGATGAGCCAGGCGCCGAGCAGCTTGGTGTCCACCACGGCCCGGGCGGCCGCGGTGGCGACGTCGGCGGTCCGGCCGTACACCCCGGTCGCGTCCGCCGCGGTGACCGCCACATGCTCCACTGGTCCCATCCGGGCGAACAGATCGGCCACGTCCTGCTCCTGGCCGATGTCCGCACGTACCGTGCTGATTTTTCCTTGCAGTTCGGCCCGGGCCGCTGCGAGCCGGTCCTCGGATCGCCCGGCGATCGTCACATCCATGCCGTCGGCGAGCAGGGTCCGTGCGAGGGCCAGGCCCATTCCGGAACTTCCGCCGATGATCAGTGCGTTGGTCATGGTCCGAGGTTCCGCCGAGTCCGGTGACGGCAGGAAGGCCGCGCCGTTCCTGGTAGTGGCACGGCCACCCACGAGCGGACCACCGGATGGCACACTCGATGACATGAACGCGATGGCAGAGTTCCTCCGGATCCGGCGCGGGCGGATCGGCCCGGCCGATGTCGGCCTGCCCGTCGGGCCGGGCACCAGACGTACGCCCGGGCTGCGCCGCGAGGAACTGGCCGCGCTGGCCGGGGTGAGCGTGGACTACTACATCCGCATCGAACAGGGCCGGGAGACGGCGCCCAGCGATGCGGTACTCGACGCGCTGGCCCGCGCCCTGCGGCTGACCGACGACGAACACACCCACCTGCTCGGCCTCGCCGACCGCACCGCCGGCCGGACACCGCGCCGCCGGCGCACCGACGCCCAATCGGCCCGCCCCGGGCTGCGGTTGCTGCTGGAGTCGGTCCGGCCCAGCCCGGCGTACGTCCTCAACGAAGTCAACGACGTCCTCGCCGCGAACCCCGAAGGCCTGGCACTGATGCCGGGCCTCGGCGACTGGCCACCGGGACAGCGCAACACATTCCGGTACACCTTCCTGCACCCCGCCGCACGAACGCTCTTCGCCGACCGGGACCGGGTCACCCGCAACTGCGTCGCACACCTGCGCACCGCCGAACTGACCGACCCGGAGCGGACCGCCGCGCTCGCCGCCGAACTCTCCCAAGCCAGCAGCGAGTTCGCCGCGCTATGGCGCCGGCACGAGGTATGGGTCAAACGCGGCGGCGAAACCGCCTTCCACCACCCCGTGGTCGGCCCGCTCACCCTCTCCATCGAGGTACTGGGCACCACCGACGACGGCCAGCGCCTGCTCGTCTATCAAGCCATGCCCGGCACAGCCGAACACGACTCCCTGGTCCTGCTCGGCATGACCACCCAGAACGCATAAGCCAGCCCGGCAGACATCCGGGAAACACATCAAGTCCTGCCGAGCCGCCTGCCGCCCGACGACAAGACCGTTCCAGCTTCGATTGGGTCGCACCTTCGCATGCAGACGCGGAAGGGCCCTTCTGTTAACGGAAGTTGAGCGACGGTCCACCCCGGCGGCGAGCCGGGGCGAACATGCCCGGCGTGTCCTCGTCCAGCCAGCCGCGATCCACCAGCCGCTTCAGCTTCGCCCGGGCGCCCTCGATCTTCCCCGTCCCGGCGGGCAGTCCGATCCTCGGCACGATCTGCTTGGCACGGACCGGCCCCGGTGCGTCCGCCACCACCTCCACGATGTCCCGATACACCCACGGCAGGACCTCCGCCCCCATCCCGGGCTGCCAGTTCGGCACCGTCAGCACCCCGACGACCTGCCGCTCGGCCCCCGCATACGCCGACGCCACCGGCTCACCTGCGCTCGACCGGTCGGTATCGACCGCGGCCCCCGGCTTCTGCGGGGTCATCTCCGCCAGCACTTCAGCGACCGTCTCCCGCGTGATCCGCGGCCGTTCCAGCCCCTACCGAGCCGCGCTCAGCCGCGCAGACACCTCCGCGAGCTCGGCTTCCAGCACCTACCCGCGTCCGGGCAGCGGCCTCGCGGACTTCCCATTCCTCGAACAGCGAGCCCATCCACCGCTCCTCTCCCGCTACCACGGTAGAGACGAGCAGACCAGAGCGGGAGTGGCCGTCCAAGAAGGCGACAGCTACGGGCGGATGACGATGGTGCTGAGCCTGCCGTCACCCCAGACCGTGCGTACTCCGGCAGTGGGGGCAGCCGGACATCCTGCTGGATCCGTTCGACCAGTCGAAGCCCCGCGGGTGCGAGTACGTCGCCTATCTCGGCGTCAGTCAGAGTCTCGACAGCACAGTAACCGCAGGTCACGCCGCCCAGGAGGGATTATCGAGATGAGAATCGGCACCTGCCGTCCCTTGATCACGAGCTTCACTCGAAACGAGCCGCACCCATAACCCTTCTCGGCGCCGAACCATTTGACGGTCCTCCGGATCCAGCCGTCTCCCGGCGGCGGGGCCTCACCGGGCGTTTGTGACGCCGACGCTTGCTCCTCAACCGGCACAGGATCGCAGTGAGCCTGATGACCGGCCCCACAGCGTAGGCGTGGTTGATGGCGTGTGGTGTCTCGCCGGCGGGACACCACACGCCATCGCCGTCATGGGAGCAGGGGCATGACGGCCAACGTAGGGTCGCATGGCCATTTGGCCTGACGGAGGTGGAGATTCCACTTCCGATGTGACTGGAGGTGATCGCTGTGCGCGAGACACTGAAGAACATCGAGATCGAGGATGTCTACGAGCCGCCGCTGCTCGTCGAGGCGGGGGGATACGCCGAGGCGACCCAGGGTCCCTGGCCCGGCATCCCTGAGCTTACGTACGGCACCTGGAACCTCTGAGCTGCCCATCGGGCGCAGGCCCCGGACCGTTGCGGTCCGGGGCCTGCGCCCCCACTTCATCGCCCACCCCCTGCTTGGAGAAGTTGATGGGCATCACGTCGGCGCGCTGGTTCGTTGTCCTTCCCGACCAGGATCTGTCCCCGGATCTCCTCGACCGCGTGCGGAACCTGTCCGGCCCGGACGCGTCCCGGGAAGTCCCGCATGCCTCCGGCCGCCCCTGGCTGGTCGGCCAATGGTCCGACGAGGAGATGACCGTCTGTGCTGTGGGTGAGGTACGGCTGGCCGTAGTCGGGATCTGTTCCCTCGACGCCGCCGGACTCGCCTCATGCGCCGGGAAGATTCGCGCCACCTCGGACATCGAGGCGACACTGTCGGGCACCCACGGCTCCTTCCACGTTCTGGCATCCGTGGCAGGCAGGTCCTATGTCCGTGGGAGCTTCTCGGGGACGCGGCGGGTGTACCGGGTCGAGGTCGACGGCGTCACCGTGTGCGCCGATCGTGCCCATGTCCTGGCACGGCTGACCGGTGCCGAGGTGGACACCGCGCAGTTGGCGCTGCGGCTCGCGGGTCTGAGCATCCCGCATCCGCTCGCCGATGGCACGCCGTGGCGTGGGGTGGGTGCCATACCGCCCGCGGAGGTTGTGGAGCTGGTACCGGAACGTGGTGTGCACACCCTGCGGTGGTGGCGGCCGCCCGCGGCCGAGCTGCCGCTGCGGGAAGCGGCGGCCGGACTGCGGGAGGCGCTGCGCCGGGCGGTCGCGCTGCGGGTCCGGCCGGGGGAAGTGGTGGCCGCGGATCTGTCCGGTGGCATGGACTCGACCTCGCTGTGTTTCCTGGCGGCCGAGGCGGGGGCCCGGCTGGTGACCATGACCCTGCACTGGAGCGCGCCCACCAACGAGGATCGCCCTTACGCGCTGGAGGCCGCCCAACACCTGCCTCACGTCGAGCATCTGGTGTTTCCGGACGCTGATCTGCCCGCCTTCTTCGCTGGACTCGACAAGCATCTTGACCCGGGTGACGGGCCGTCGCTGGTACGGCGCGACTGGCTGAAACAGCGGTACTTGGCTGAGAAGATGCGCTCGGGCGGGGCCGGGCTGCGGCTGTCGGGACACGGCGGAGATCACGTCGTCCAGCCGCCGGTAGCGTATGTGCACGGGCTGCTGCGCCGCTCACCGGTAGCCGGTCTGCGGCATGCGGCCGGGCTCCGCGCGCGCTATCGCCAGCCATTCGGGACGACCGCGGCGATGTTGCTCGACCGCCGCTCGTATGCCTCCTGGCTCGCCCGTGCCGCGGGGCAGGAACTGCGCACGCCCGCACCGATGACGGGCTTCAGCTGGGGCGTGCGTCCGCAGCTTCCGCCGTGGGCGAGCGACCAGGCCGTGGAACTGTCCCGCGGACTGCTGCGTGCGGCGGCCCGGGACGCCGGCGAACCGCTGCATCACGAGCGCGGCCGGCACGCCTGGATAGCCGCCGTGCAGCAGGCGGGTCTGGGCGATGTGCACTTCAGCAACAACGCGGCACTCGCGGGACTGCCTCAGCACACACCGTTCTGTGACGATGCCGTGGCCGAGGCAGCGCTCGCTGCCTCGGCCACACGAGGCCGCGAGCCCCTGGTCGTACAAGCCGCTGCTTGCCGCCGCCATGGACGGCCTGGTGCCCGAGCCCATCCTGCGCCGGACGACCAAAGACCACTGCATGCCGGAATGGCAGGAGGGCTTGCGCCTGCAGCGACACACCCTCGCCGCCTGGGCCGACGACTCCCGGCTCGTGGCAGCAGGCGTAGCCGACGAGGCAGAGCTGCGCCGGGCGTTGCTCTCGCCCGCACTGCTGGCCGGCAGCGTGAGCGAACTGGAAATGACGCTGGCCGCGGAGGCGTGGCTGCGCGACGTGGAACATCAGAAAACCCTGAACCACTCAAGGGAGATGAACGATGCACCGACTGCACGCTGACGTGAACGCCTGCATCACGGACGACGGCATGGTCCTGCTCGACGAACGCAACGGGCGCTACTGGCAGTTGAACGGCACCGGCGCCCTCGTCATCCAGGCCCTGCTGGATGGCGCCACGCCGGAACAGATCGCCGAACGGCTCGCGGCCACCCGCCCGGTGACCCGCGAGCAGGCGACCGCCGATGTCACGGCCGTGATCGAACACCTCACCCGGGAAAGGCTGGTCTCCTCGTCATGAGCCAGATTCTGGACACCAGTGACATCCGGCCGACGCCCGGCTCCCGGATCGCCGTCCGCACCGCTGTCGTCGCCGGCCGGCTCCTCGCCCGACAGCCACCACGCCGGATCCGAACCATCCTGGGACGGGTACGGCGAGGAGCCCGGCCCGCGACCTACGAGGAGGCCCTGCGGGCACGGCAGGAGGTGACGACCGTCAGCACCCTGTGCGCCGGCCGCTACTGCCTGCCACGCTCACTGGCCACCGCCCTGCTGTGCCGCATGCGAGGACACTGGCCCACCTGGTGCAGCGGGGTGCGCACCACGCCCTTCGGGGCCCACGCCTGGGTGGAAGCCGAAGGTAAACCCGTAGGCGAACCCAACGACACCGCCACCTACCGGGCGATGATCAAGGTGCCGACGCAGGAACGGACCTGACCCGAGGCCCGGGCATGCGGACCGCGGGCCAGGTCCGCGCGTCCACCTACCCCAACCACCGGTTCGTGGAGATGGCGCTCGCGTTGGCAGGGCGGTGGAACGTGCGGACCCGCTTCGCCCCGCACTTCCTGACGAAGCGCATCCCCTAGGTCCCCATCGCGATCGAGATGCCACTTCAGCCATCACTGGCACCAGCCCACTGACACCAAACCGGCATATCGCGCCAGGCCCACGCACCACCACCAGCACGCGCCGAGCTGGTCACACTGGCGACGACGGCGCCAAGCCATAGCGCGCCACTGCCACTGCCAACACCGCACCCGGCTTCTCCGGGTGAGTCACAAACCACCGGGACCATGACGGCCCGTCAGCCCGCCAGGCCCGAAATTACTGCGCCGACCAGCAGACATGGAGAACCGCTGCCGGAGTACTAACGAGTTGCGTGCATGGTTTGGCCGTGGCACGTCCGTTCCTTGACCGTTGTGTCGGTTGTGGAGGGGATCACGACACGCGCGGCGATGGCGGGGAACCAGCGGATCACAGGACCGGTGTCGACGGTGGTGGCTGAACTCGTTGCCGAGATCGGTCCGTTGTGGCATGAGCACGGCTGCGGACCCTCGCCGACGTCGTAGGGCACCTGGGCGAGAGTGGGAAGACCGCGATCCTGGACGCCACCGCGATCCGGGTCCGCCGCCCCGCCCGGGTAACGGACGGCCGGGACCGCTTCGTCTCGGGCAAGAGCAAGCAGAACGCCACCAAGGCCATGGTCCTCACGGACGCGGCCGGCAGACTGCTGTTCTGCGGCGAGACCCGGCCCGGCGCCTGTCCCGACATCACCCAGGCCCGCGAATCCGGGCTCGTCGGCCTCCTCGACACCGGACCCTGCGTAGAGGTCCTGGCCGACGCCGGCTACCAGGGACTCGGCGGCCAGACCGGCGGACAGGTCGTCACCCCGCCACACCGCAAGTCCCGCACGAACCCGCCACCTTGGTACGAGGAAATACACACCCAGGCCAAGCACGCGCACCCTTCCCGACGGATCCGCGTCGAGCACGGCATCGCCCACCTGAAGAACTGGCGATGCCTCGCTCGTCACCACGGCCGCCGCGAACAACTGCCCGAGACCGTCCAAGCCGTCGCCGCCCTGGTCTCTCACCAGCAAAGTGCCACCAGGCCGCTCACCCACGCCGCATGAAAACGGACGCCTCCGCAGCCGACGACGCGCCACGGCCAACTGCGCACGAGCGCTCGTTAGATCCCCCCAATCACCTGCGAGAGATCGGCGAAACCGAAGGGATCTCCGGCAGGGCCGAGGACGGTGTTGACAACACCTCCCACCATGTCGTCCTGTGCCTGCGCCGGCCCGGCCGCCGCTACACAAGCCGCGGTGAAGCCGACCGTTCACGCGAAGTCCCGGACACGCCCGACCTCGGTCAGTCGATGCCTTCGACGATGCGGAAGTCGCGCTCAACGCCGTCGGAGAGGGCGACCAGCGCCTCCTGGTAGGCCGCACTCTCGCGCGCCGCGACGGCCTGCTCGAAGCTGTCGAACTCGATCAGGATGGTGCGCTCGGCGATTCCGGCGTCGTATACGGCGACCCGACCGTCACGGGCCAGGAGCCGCCCGCCCCCGGCCCGGACGGCCGGACCGGCCAGCTTGTTGTAGGCAGCCAGCTTCTCAGGGTCTGAAATGATGCGGTAGACGCTGACCCAGTAGCCCTTGGGCATGGAACCTCCAGTGTTGGGACGAGTGCATCTGACTTACGGGTTGGTCTCGGACGAGCGTCGGCGGGCGAGAGCGAGGCTTGTCAGCGTCGTGATCGCCATGGCGCCGATGCCGACCAGCGCCGCGGTGGTGTAGGCGCTGTCGTCGGGGAAGAGGTGGCCGGGGCCGGTGCCCGCGGCGAGGATCAGGCCGCCGATGGCGCTGCCCAGGGAGTACCCGACGCTGCGGACGACGTAGTTGAAGCTCATGGCGCTCGACGTCTCGCTCTTGGGGGTGACGGCCAGGATGACGCCGGGCATCGCGGCCGAGAAGCCGCCGACGCCGAAGCCGAGCACGCCCATCGCCGCGAACAGTTCGGCCAAGTCCGACCGGGCCGCCGCGAACAGGGCGAACCCGCCGCCGACCACGACTGCGCTGCCGCCCAGGAGCAGGGGGTCGGCGATCCGCGTCCGGACCCGCGGCGTGAGCTTGCCGGCGACGAATCCCAGCACCGAGAACGGGATGAGGACCAGCCCGGCGACGAAGGTCGTCAGCCCGAAGCCGTAGCCGGCGCCGTGCGGCGTCTGCGCGTACCGGGTGATGAGCGTGAGCAGGAGGTACATGCCGATCCCGCCGACGAACATGGCGAGGTTCGCCCCGGCGACCGCCGGGTGCCGCACCGCCCGCACATCGACCAGGGGCGTCGTGCTGCGCAGCTCGATGACGGCCCAGACGCAGAGCAGCACCACCGCGACGCCGGCGAGGCCCGCCGCCACGGCGAGGTGCCGGCTCCACAGATTCCGTTCGCCGGCGAGGAACAGCACCAGGAGCAGCGCAGCGGCCAGAACGACCGCGCCTGCCACGTCCACGTGGGCGGAGCGGCCTTCGGGGGCTTCGGGTATGGAGCGCCAGGCGGTCAGGAGGGCGGCGGCGGTGACGACCAGGCCGAGGCCGTAGGCGGCCCGTACCCCGCCGAGCTCGGCGAGCAGTGCGGCCAGCGGGTAGCCGACGCCGGCCCCGATGATCGAGACCACCGAGATCAGGGCGATCACAGCCGTGCTGCGCTCCTCGGGGAGGTGGTCCCGGGCCACGCCCATCATCAGCGCCGTCAGCCCGAGCCCGACGCCCTGGGCCGCCCTGCCGGCCAGCAGCCACGCGAACGGCAGCGGCAGCACGGTGAGCGCGCTACCGGCGACGACGACCGCCAGCGTGGCGAGGATCGTGGCCCGCCGGTGCGGGCCGGCTCCGAGCCGGCCCAGGACCGGCGTGGCGACGGCGCCGCTGAGCAGCGCGACGGTCAGCGTCCACTGCGCGCTGCCGAGCGTGACGTGGAACGAGGTCGCCACGCTGGTGATGAGCGGCGTCCCGAGGCTGCCGACCGCCGCCACGACCAGAGCGATGAACATCAGAGCGGGGACCAGCAGCCGAGCCTCGGAACGCGCCATCGGGAACGCCTTCACCGGGACCCCGCCGACCGGCTGCCCGGTCACTGCTTCGGCCCTTCGCGGTCCTGGCTTTCGAGCTCTGCCAGATGCTTCAGCGCCGGAAGGGCCGCCACCAGCGCCTCGACCTCGTCGCCGGTGAGCTTGCCGATCAACCGCTCGAACGCGTGGACGCCCGCCTGGCGCCGCGTCCGGACATAGGAGGCGCCGGCCTCAGTCAGGCATACCAGCGTGACCCGCTTGTCGGACGCGTCGCCCTGCCGCTCGACCAGGCCGGACTCCTCCATCACCCGGACCAGGGCGGTCATCGCGGGCTGGGTGACGCCCTCGACCTCGGCCAGATCGGTGATGCGCCGCGGGCCGGTCCGGTCCAGGGTGGCCAGGGTGGCGGCAGACGTCAGGCTCATGTCCCGGGGCAGGCGTCTCGCGGCCCTGGTGGCCAGGTTGTAGAGGGCTGCCCCGATGGCGGCGGACGCGCCAGGAGCGGTGTCTTGACGACTCATGCCCAAAGCATAGCATTTTTATATTCATATTTTATGGGAATGAACGACGTTCCGCCGCTTTCCTGTACGGAGGCCGACCTCGGTCTCGACGATGCCGCCGTCGTGGGAGGGGAAACAAGTCCATACCGTGTGGATGTGCAGACGGCGTCCGGGGTCCTCCGCCAGCTCCTGCATCGAGTAGCAGGGGCGTCCTTCCAGGAACCCCATCACGGCAGCCACTTCATCAGGTGTCGCCGAAACTTCCCAGAGCCACGCTCACGAAGGCTGGACCAGATCCAGATGCGGCTCCCAGGAACAAGGGCCCCTGGCGGTCGTGTGGTCACGTTCCGGACTGTGCCGAGCACCGTGGCCCATGCCCGGCAAACTCCCCCGCCGTGGACGCCCCGCGTCTCGCCATGCGCCAGGCGAAGGCCGCCGCGTGACCATCATCTGGTCCAGTCCGGGGCACGGGCCCGGCCCGGCTACCGTCGCACAGCTCCATCGGCCATACTGCCGCCGTGGAGCACCGCATAGATCCAAACAGCCCGCCCGTGCACGCCGCCGGCACCGATCCGGCATTCGTCCCCGGCCTGACCCCAACACGCCCTGCTGAGGCGGAGGAACATCCGCCGGTGTCGGCGTACGCCATACCGGACGCCCGCGTCGAACCAGAACCGAAGGCGGAAGCGGAAGCGGAGACGACTGTCGCCGAGGAGGAGCCGCAACCGACGGCCGACGGCCCGGTCTTCGAGGTGTCCGACCGGCGCGGCTCGATCACCGCCGACAGCATCGGCGTCACTTTCCGGCTCGACGACGAGACAGCCGAGTTCAGCTGGCCGGAGATCGGCGCGCTGGAAATGAACACCCCCCGGTTCGGCCGCCGGCTCACCGTCACCGTGTACACCACCAACCACCGCAGCTACCACACCGACATCGAAGCACCCAACCGGAACCTGCCCAAGCAGTGGGCCACAGAACTGGACACGGTACTGGACTCCTACTTCCAGGACACCGAAACCACCAGCTGACCAGCGGTCACCGAATCGAGCCCGTCCACTCGTGCGCGCTTCCGCCTGGTCCGCCTAGCTGCGGCCCGCAATTCCGGGGCAGGAACTCCGCCCTTCACCATCTTGACTGCGCATCATCCAGGTTACCGATCAGCCGCTTTTTATGTTTTGCCAGTGCTTGCTGCTCCACTGACGGCATGACAGAACACAAGACGCTCCGTGGCCCAAGAACCCTCGAACCCGAAGTGGTCAGCGATAGCCGTTGAGCCAGTCGCCCGGGATCAGATCACGGGCGAGGATGGCCATGTCGGCGTCATCGCGCAGCAGACGTTCTAACCGAAGAACCATCGGATCCCGCTCTCCTTCTCACCGATGGGGTACGCCGGGAACGGCAGCCGGACGGCATGTTCCTCCAGCAGCTCGATGCTCTCGTCATCCGGGTCGAGGAAGCCGCAAAGCTCTTCATCGGCATGCAGGAACTCGGACAGAGCGATCTCGACGACGCTTCCAATGAAGGCAGCACGATGCAGAAAGGGTGCGCCGTGAGACGGGGGACATCACTTCCTTTCCTCCCGCCCTTTCGCTATGACGAATCCGGTGAGTATCACCGCACACGCTCCCAACAAGGTCACCGCTGGGTTCACATAAGCGGGTATGACTGCTTCGACAACATGGCCGCCACTGGTGCGGCAGCCGAAGTGCAGTGGAATGAACGTCGCGTCGTAGCCCGTGACTTGTCTTGTACCGAGCACCGCCCTGCACGCATCAGCCTGGTTCGCCTCGTCCAGGAAGAACAAGTGCAGCAATCCCCAGGTGTACGTGCCAACCGCCCCACCCCATCCGAAGGCAGCAACCGACTTGAAGACGTCGCCCGTTGTCTTCACGGTGCGGACGCGGACCAGACCTCTGACCGCGTATACGACGAGCCACAGCACCGTGATGGCGCCCGCCGCAGTCATCAAGAGCACAGCGGTGGGGTCGTGGCCTGCATAAGATCCGTCTCCGGACACCGGACGCCTCCTGTCACAGGTTGCGGGAGATCGAGTTGTCCTTCTCCATCACGTAGTACAGGTAGCGGCGCAGGAGCGGAGGCCTCTCACGGGCGAGTTGTCGTCCCCGCGTGGCTTGCCGTCAATATCCCACATGTGGATCACGCAGACGCTGGTCAGAGCGAACGCCTCGTCGTCGTGCGCCTTCTGCCGGATCGAGCACTTGAACGCGGTAGGCGGGGGCTACAGCCTGTGCTTCACCTTCCAGGGCTCCAAACCCGCCACTGCTGCCCATACCGTCTTCACCAACTACTGCGGCACGCACAAGAACACCGGCTGCTGCTCCCCCACCTTCCAGAACCCGGTCACCTACCGCATCACCATCCACTGGCCCGTGGCCTCAGCACAAGCTCGCCTTAATCCGTCTGAACCTCCGCGTCCGGCACGGCCTCTGACGAGTCACGGAATCCCGCACCGCTGCCTCCGGAGATCCGCCGGGCCTCCAGGAGCTCCTTCGACCGCCAGAGCTTCACCTCGCCCACGGAACGGTATTCCAGTCTCGTCCTGGCAGAGGACCTGGAGGAAGTCGAGGTGTCCGAATTCGCCGTTGTGGGCCTTGGTGAGGCGGGCGTCGAGCGTATCGAGCATCCCGGACAGCCGCAGCGTCTTGAGCGAGTCGCGCAGGGCGGTGGTCAATCGGTGCCGGCGACCAGGATGCCCTTGACGGTGCGGTAGGAGGGATCGCCGACCGTGATCGCCTTTCTGCAGGCGGCCTCGAGTCTGGTGTCGCCGTACTTCTTCCGCAGCCCGAGGACTCCCTGGGCGGCGCGGAGCCGGTAGAGAGCGTTGACCTCGAGGAGTTGGTCGACCACTTCCCGGCAGGCGTCCCCGACCTGGGATGCCTGGCCGCGGCACCAGATCGGCGTCCTCATCTGGAAAGCGATCTTCTCGGGCGGGTAGTCGTTCTTGCACCATGGTGGCGGTGGAGCGGACATCGACGCGGCGTCCGATCAGCTTCCAGGGCACCGAGTAGAGGGTGCGGCCGGCCTTGACGTGGATGTCCGGGCCGACCGTCGCCTTCGACCATCTGGCCAGCACGAACGGCTCGGGCGGCAGGGGCAGGAGGGCCTTGGACTCGACCGCCTCGAACACGGACAGCGGCTTCGCGCCGTCCAGCGGGCGGCACTGCCGTTGCCCGGCGACGTTCCTCGCCCAGAGCAGGGCCTCGGCCTGCATGTGCTCCAGCGAGGTGATCGTCCCCGCCCGCTCCAGAGCGAGTCGCGGACCTAGGGCATGGGCCGCTCCCCCCTGGGCCTGTCCTTCGGCTTCGAGGCACGAGCTGGATCCACCAACGTGCCGTAGTAGGAGGCGAGTTCGGCATGCGGCTTGTTGATCTACGGGTCGTAGAGATCCGGCTTGTCCACCCCGGTCTTCAGGTTGTCCGGCACCAGACACCGCGGGATGCCGCCGAAGAAGCGGAACGCTTCCACGTGCGCGAGGGTCCAGGCGTGCTGATCCATGTGCGCAACCGGGCGGACGAACATGTGCCGCGAGGCGGGCAGCACCAGGGGAACATCACACCAGTTCGAGCGTGTTCAGCGGCACCATCGATGGTCAGCGTCCCGGTGGGGAGTCGTGACCACCGTGGGGGTACCGCTTCCGCTGGACACGGCCTGCGGCGCCTCGATCCCAGGCGCATTGTTGTCGCCCGTGATGCGCAGGTTGGACGTCTGCTGGACAGCCTGCCGCCCCTGTTCCGGGGTGGGGTCCTGCTGATCGGCGGACATCGAGGCGCTCAGCTCTCCGAGGAATCCGGCGAGACGGGTGCCGGCAGGTTCGATCAGCCGATCGGTGGTGCGAGGTATTCCAGTGCATAACCGTCGCCCGAGGGGGTTACGCGGGCGATGCCGGGTGAGTCGAGGTGGGCGCCGGCTACGAAGTGGTGCGGTTTGGTCAGTTGTTCGAGGAGCGTCGCTCGTGCGGCGCGGGCCTGGGACTGGTTGCCGTCGAGCTCCCAGGACACGTTCGGCTGATCGAATTGGAGCGTGGGAACGTGAACGGTGTCGCCCCAGGCGAGAAGGAGGCCGGTGCCACTCCTGACCTCGTAGACGGTGTGACCGGGTGTGTGGCCCGGTGTCGGGATCGCGGTGGTCCAGTCGTTGATCGCGACCTTCTCCGACACGGGCACGACCCGGTCGCGGATCGGCTCGAGCCGCCCCGTGAACACCGAAGTGTCGCCCTCGCCGATCCACACGCGCTCGAGTTTGGTGAACGCCTCTGAACCGTCCGGCGCGATCAGGCCGCTCACGTGGTCTTCGTGCCTGTGGGTGATGGCCACATCGGTGACTTGCGCGCGGTCGATTCCCGCTTCGTCGAGCGCGTCGTAGATCAATCCCATGGTGGGGTCGTGCCAGGCGTTGGACGCGCCGGTGTCGATGAGAACCGACCGCGTGCCGTCGGTGACGAAGAAGGCGTTGACCGACAGCCGCAAGTTGTCGCCGGCCAGCGGGACGACGGCCGGCAGCTCATCGAGCGTGCACCCGTCCTCGTCGCGGAGCCGCGTTGGCGGCATGTCGATATACCCGTCTCGCAACGAGATCACCTGCAGATCGCCAAATGCGAATGTGGCATGGTGCCGGCCACTCGAGATCAAACGCATGGAACCCCTCCGTCATGTCGGGCGCGCATCGCGTGTCTCCGATAGAAGACGCAATCTTCTTTAGAAGAAACCCTACACTGTGGGCAGCGAGATTCCCATCGATCGAGGAGCACGGTGGTCGAGCAAGACGTCAACCTGGCCGAGCCACAGCACGGTGACGACCTGGCCGGCGCGTTCGGCGGTAACGTGCGGCGACGCCGCGAGGAGGCGGGCCTGACTCTGGAGCAGTTGTCCACCCAGTCGTCGGTCAGCCGGGCGATGCTGTCCAAGGTCGAACGCGGTGAGAAGAGCCCGACGATCGGCATCGCATCCAGGATCGCCCACGCGCTCAACGCGTCGCTCTCGGACCTGATCGGTGCGCCGGCTGCTGCCACGTCCGGTGTGGCCGTTGTCATGCGCAAGAACGAACGCCCCGTTTTCCGTGACCCGGAAACCGGCTTCGAGCGGCACATCGTGTCAGCGGCCCCAGGCGCGGGAGCAGCCGAGATGGTCGTCCACTGCCTCCCCGCGCAGGTCTCCACCGGGCTGCTGCCCGCGTATCCGCCGGGTACGGAGAAACAACTCGTGGTGCTCAAAGGCACCCTCACCGTCGCGATCGGCGGAATCAGCGAGACCCTGAACACAGGCGACTCCCTGTTCTTCCAGGCCGACGCGGACCACGGCTTCGCCAACCGAACGAATGCTCCCTGCGAATACATCATGGTCATCTCGCGCAGAACCTGATCGGCCGCAGCTTGCGGGCCTGGACAAAGCTGGCTCGCCCAGGGCGAGCCCCTCGAACTCCCCGCACCCGTCGTCGCGGACGCTCTCGGCTACCACGACAAGACCATCAGCCGCCTCCGCAACGACCGGCGGAACCTGAAGCCGATACGTCCCAGGAGATCACGCGAGGTCACCAGCAGGCTGGGTTCCTCGGAGAACCCGCGACGGTTGAAATGGGGGTGCGGTCGCCGGGCCCCAGGCCCGGAAGTGCTCGGTCGGTGCCGCAGTCCGGACAGTGTCCGCGGACGCGCAGGGCCTTGTCGTGGCAGATGCGGCAGACGTGGCCGTCCGGCCGGCCGGCGGCGAACCAGCTGTGGCGTCCGCAGCGGCCGCAGGTCTTCTTCTGCCGGCGTTCGAGCTGTTCAGGGGTGCAGGAGGGGCTCATGCGTCGGGCAGGGTCCGGGCCGGGCGTGACCTGAGCTTCGTGACCGCCGTCGGCGGGGCCGGCACGTCATCGGAGGCGGTCTTGCGGACGCCGGCAGTGACGGCGTCGGTGGTCACCAGGTCGGCCGGGGTGCAGGCGAAGATGTCGCAGAGCGCGGCCAGGACCCTGGAGCGAGAGCCGTTCGGGGGTGCCGGAGACCAGGCGGTGGACCTGCGAGGCGGACAGCTCGATGCCGCGGCCACGCAGCAAGGGCACCAGCGCGGTGGTGGTGAACGTGCCCTGGGTGGCCATCACTTCGCGTAGCTTCCACGTGTAGCCGACTTTGCGCTTCATGCCTGCCTCCCGTTCTGGCTCTCCAGGCCGCGATGGTGGCGTCCAGCTGCCGGCGCAGGGTGCGAGTGCGGAAATCCGAGCTGACGCAGGTGTAGATCGCGGTGGTGCCGGCGTGCTCATGGCCGACTTGCTCCTGGACTATCTTGAGTTCGCTGGCTCGGCGGGCTGTTGACCTGTGTGTTTGATCGCGGTGGTCGTCCATGACGTTGTGGATGAGGACAACGGCTGGTCCTTTCAGTACGGGCCGATCGATACCGACCCGGGATTGCACGCACGCGCTGGGGCGAGCCTGCGCGAGTCGTGGCGGTGCAATGTTCGCCGAGCACCTGGGCATGTTGCGCGCGAAGTTGCTGGTCTGCTCGGTGAGGCGCCGAATGCGGGCGTCTGCGGCTGCTAAGCGGTCTTGTCGAAGTCCGGCGCGGTTCGGCCGTGCCCCGTAGGGGCGCGGGGAACTGCGCGACCAGCCACGACGCGTCCGCAGGCGAGGTGCCCGAAGAACCGTCCTTCTTCCTGCTCAGGGTGCCGATGCGGTTTTCCCGGGCAGCCGGCGCTGCTGGAGCATGCGTTCCATGACGGCGACGGGCAATGCGGGATGCTGGGCCGCGGTTTCCGCGGTGTCGGTGTCCCACAGGAGCCGGACCAGCACCCCTGCGGGCAGCCGTGGGTGCAGGGCGGCCGCGTGGCGCACACGCCCATGTGGGTCGTCGAGCAGTCGCACCGCGGACGCGGGCGTCAGCCGCGGGTCCGTTGCGGCCCGGTATCGTACTTCTTCGCTGCTGTCCCAGCTGAAGAGCTCGACCAATTCAGCCGTGGACTCCTCATCATCCAGGGCGAGTTGACGCATCCGCGGGTTCGGGTCATCGGCGTAGCGGAGCAGGCCGCGGCGGGGGAAGTCGGGGTGGCTGCGGAGTCGGTCGGGGAAGCTGAAGCTGCCGGTCCACCACTGCCATACGCGAAGCAGCATGTCTGCCGGGGCGTCGTCGCAGGATTCTGCGAGGAAGAGCTGTACGACACGGTCTTCGTCGCGGGCGAGGAGTGCCACGACATCCGGCGGAAGATGCTTGGCCCGGGCGACACTTCGGCGCACGAGGGGATGGGACGAAGCGGCCAGGCGGCGCATGGCGTCGGCGTCTTGATGCTGTGCCACGACCCAGGCGAGTGGGTAGGAGCGCATACGCGGGTCGAAGTCGATATCGATGCCGGCCCGCTGTTCTTCGGTGAGATCGGCGCGTGTGGACACCTGGAAGCGGACGCTGTCGTCGGGGTCCCGGCCAAGGAGGGTGACCAGGTCCGGGTCCAGCCGCGGATTACCGGCGAGGGCACGCCGCTGGGCCGGCTCGCCGTGGTGGAGAAGGTGTTCGGCAAGGCTGCGTTCCAGGCAACAGATCTCCAGCGCACGGTCCTTGAGGTCTTCGGAGCCGAAGACCGACCGGGGCATGGGGTGCTCTTGATGGTGCTGGAGCAGGGCCTCGACACGGACTTTGCCCTCCGCGTCGTTGAGGAGTTCAAGCCGGGCGGGACCGTCCAGGTGAGGCCAGGCTCCCGGACAGGCTGACGCCCGCACAGCCGGATCAGCGTCGGCGGCCAGCGCCGTGAGTATGAGTACGGGCAGCCCGGGGAGGCGAACGGTCTCGGCGCGGACCCGTGCGGACGGGTCCGCGGCAAGCTGGTCGTAGCCGGCAGTGGTGAGCTGCGCGCGTCGGTCTGCCGCGAGCAGAGTGAGGATCCATCGGTGGTGGGCGTCCTGCTCGCCCAGGATCAGGCGGGTCCACTGTTCCGCCGTGATGTTCGGCTGGACCTCGGCCAGCAGCGCCCGCACCTTCCACTCCGGGTGGGCCATGGCGGCCTCGACGATCGCTGTCGGCAGGGAGCGCCACAGCAGGAAGTGCGACCGGCCCAGCAGACGGGCACGCAGATCGTCTGGGGTGGCCGCATTACGTGCCAGCCCATGTGCCCACTGCTCACGCCGTGCCTTTGAGAGCACGGGGGCCTTGAGGAACCTGACCCAAGCGGCTTCCCGTTCCTGGGCGGTTTCCTGGGCCGCTGACTGCGCGGCCGCCTCCTGCCACTCTCTCAAGCGGTCCAGCATGACGAGCCAGACCTCGTACTCTTCGGTGGTCACCCCGATCAGGGCGTTTCCATCCGTTGAGACAGTGATGAACTCCGGTTGTCCAGGCCGCTCGCCGAGGACTCCGGCGAGGTCCCACTGGTCGGCGAGCCTCACTCTCGTCCAGCGCCTGGGCACCCTGCCCGTCGCGGGGCCGGCGACGTCGATGAGGAACACGCCGTCCTCGCCGATGATCCCGTTGTCGATGGCGAGCCGGTGCCACTGCGCATTGAGCTCGGCTACCAGATCGGGCCGGTCATCCCGCACGGCCACGGTCGGCTCGGCCTCGAACGAGATGACCGGCCGCCATGCGGCCCGGGGCAGCAGCACCTCCTCCTCAACACGCCGGTCCCCCACGACTTCAAGACCCGCACGCTGCAACAGCTCTACGAGCTTGTCCCTGCCACCCGTCATGGGAACCTATCCTGCCCGGCCCCTTGTCTGCCCGGCAGCCGGGGTGCGATCAGGCATCTACCTGCAGTGTCGACAGTCGAGAACGTCAGGGTCGGTAGATCGTCAGCGAGACACCGCACAGGGCAAGGCCGGCGTCGGCTGCCTGGTGCCCCTGCCACAGCCGGCGGTCCGGGACGCTCTCGCCATCCGGGCCGTCATCGAGCCGGACCTGGCCCATGGCCGCCGCCCGTTCCTGGTCGGAAAATGCCAGTGCGCGCTCCATCCTGGGCAAGGGCCTCGCGCGTCTCGGCGGACGAGCGAAGGAAGCCACCGCACCAGCCGGGGAACGGCGTCGCGTGGCACCGCTCGACGGGCAGTCGGATGGTTGCCGTTTCAGGGGGTGGCAGGATCACCGGCCTGCCGGGGGCTGCCCGGTCGCCGGCTGATAGCAATGAGGGCATGATCAGCAGTGATGACATAGGTTCCGTAGCCCGCCAGTTGACGAGCCGTTTCGTCGGGTTCCGCTGGGCCGAGGAGGACATGCGCAAGCTCGTCGGCTGGCTCGGCTGGGAGTGGGGTCGGGAGCCGGGCGGCCGGGTGGGTGCGGTGACCGGGCTGCCGGGCGGGGACGCCGTGGTCGTCCCCGTGGGGGCGGCGGAGCGGGAGTGGGCTCCGTTGCAGGAGTACCTGGAGCTGGTCGTGCCGGTGAGCCGGCCCGCTTTGGAACCCCGGGCGCAGGCAGCGGAGTTCCGGCGGGCCGCGGACGCGGTGCGCAGGGTGCTCGGAGATGCGGCGTACTGCGGGGCCTACGGATCGGCCGGCCCTTATGGACGGCCCGCTGAACCGAGCTGGGGCAGGCCGTTTATGCGCTGGCGCGAGGAGCGGGTGACCTTGGAGCTGCGGGCCGGGACAGCCGGACCCGAGCTGGTGCTGCAGCCCAGTGATGCGTGGGAGTCCTGGTACGCGCAGGCCGGGGGCGGGTTCGTCGGCGTGCTGGAAGACACCGGGCACCCGTTGCGGCACCCGCACATTGAACGGGCCGGCAGCTGGCAGCAACTGGAGAACGCCCTGGGCGCGTTCCTACGGACGTTGCCCGCCGAGACCATGGCGACCGGGATGTCGCAGTGCGTGCCCCTGTACGGGAGGGTCGGGGACGCCTCGCCCATCATGTTCGGCATCATCTGCGATGACCGGCTCTACATCGATTACTGCGCGTACCTGGTCCAGGAGGCGGCACAGGGCGAGAACGCCGCCGCACTTGGATGGACCCGCCGGGAGTCGCTGCCGCCCGCACGTATCCGGGCGAGCGACGACGGGAAGGCCCCGTGGCGGCTCGACGCGGGCGGGCCCGGACAGGTACCGGCCGCGGAGGTGGCCTCCCTGATCGTGCGCACTGCCCGGGCGGCCGGTGTCCGCGAGGCCTCGGAGCTGATCATTGGCGGCGAGGGCGAGTACCGGCGGCCCTACCGCATTCGGTTCTCCGGACTCGCGATGGCCACCGGCTGAGGACGGTCAGGTAATGGGTGTGGTCCACGCGCTCCAACTTGGTCCAGCCGGTCCAGCCGCGCTTCATCAGGAGCTCGATCAGTCGACGGGCCTGCGGCGCGGCGTCGAAGGCCAGAGTATCCATCAGCTTGACGAGCGATGGCTCGATGTCCGCGTCATCGATGTGGCCTTCGCCCCGCTCGTCCGTCAACTGTGTGAGACAGGTGGACAGTTGGTCGGCGCGATCGGCCAGCCGTGGGTCATCCTCGGCGCGATCGAGTGCCTGCCCCAAGGTGAGATAGAAGTCGATGAGCTGCGGGCCGGCGAGCTGCTCCCGCTTACGTGCCACCCACTCCGGGACTCGCTCGGGTGAGTGTGCGGCCAGCGGGATCCAGCCGTCGTGTTCGACCTGAACGATCCGCTCGTCGACTCCGAGTGCCCGCAGCCGGTCGAGAAACTCGATCGCCTCCGGGGGCAGCGCCAGGTTCGGCCAGCTCGTACAGATCGGCCTGTGTCGAACTCAGCCCGGGGCACAGGACCAGCGGTCGCCCCCGGCCGTCGCGGGATACCGGGATCGTGACGCCATCGTGGTGGACCGCGAAGTGCCGCATCGCCCTGTCGTTTCCCTCGGCCCGCTCCCCGTCGTCGCCCGTTGGCATGTTGGTGATCGTTCGTTGGTGAAGTCTCTGGTCGACCCCGGCGAATGCCTTATGGTCGCCGGACAGCTTGCGGAGTCCGGTGGCCTCGAGCGCATTGAGACGTACAGGCCGGGCGGTTGTCAGTCGTCGAGGCGTCGAAGGATCTGTGGGAACTCGCCGTTCTCGATCAGACCGGTGAGGACCTGGGTCATGTTGCCGATGCCGGCATCGCGGACGATAAGCCCGTCCGAGCACCGGAAGTAGCGGCCCGCGAGGGCTTCCCCACTGGCGGCCCATCGCTTCATGAGAATCTCGACCTGGGCGAGGGTGATGATGGTCGCGCTCCACCGGGAACCGTCCTTGAGGTCCACGAAGACGTCGACGTTGTCCACGGACTCCAAGTCCTCGCCGGCATTCGGCAGGAACGCGGCCTCGAACTGCTCTGTGTGGACGCGGTACCAGGGTCCGTCCCAGCTGCCCGGCGTTGTGCTGTGGCTCATCGGGCGAGTATGCCCGGCGGCCGTGGCCGTGTCGACGCGGGAGCAGCACTCCTGGTCCGTCCTGTCCGTGGAGCAAGGCTTTGGGCTCCGTACGGCGGAGAGACGGCGTCGGGTTCCTATGGCCTTTGCCGGTCCGGCGTTGATGAGGGATGACCGCAATGCCGGGGCTGCCACGGAAACGAAGGAGAAGCAAAGCGGCTACTGAGCCACAGATCGCGAAGTGTCCGTCCCACGTCTGCGCGGGAGTTTCGCCTTGGGCTCCCGCCGGGGGCTCTCTGGCGTGGGAACGTATCCACGAGCCTGGCGCCGGGTTTTCGTGAGATGCGAAGAGGCTTCTGCCATCGGCCGGTATCCGAGAGTGAGGGCCAACCGTGAAGAACGGTCCGCTGACCGCCAGTCCTCAGTTGCTCGGAGGATTGGCGGTCACCGTCCGATCAGTCACCTCCCGAATTCGCGGATCAGACGAGGCGGCCGAAGATCTCGGTCGGCCACCGTCCTTCAGGTTCGGGCCGGGCCCCGAGGGGCGGGGCCCGGCCGTCTTTGGAAGGGGGCGCGTCAAGACGCTCGTCGTGGCCTTGCGCGCTGGCAGCCCAACTCGTGGTCGGCCCAGTATCGTTGGCCACTTTGAGCAAGCCAGTTGGCAGCGGCTTGCTCGTCGGCCTATCCGTGCGGGTTTCCAGGGTCGATGTCGGTCAGGTGGCAGCTGGCGTCCCACAGCCGTGCCGCGACGGCGGTGTCGGTGAGGTGGCTCCATACCGCTTCGCGTCGAGGTGTGCCGCGCAGACCGAACAGGCGCGGTCCCCACAGCTGGCCTCCGCTCACGCCCGGATCGAGCACCGCCCGGACCGCGGGCCATGCGCCGGCGTGCTTGCCCTGGACAAGGAGGGCGGCAGGTGCCGCACCCAGCCGTGCGCCGGCGGTCCGCACATGGACCGGCGGCCGTGAAGGGGTGAGGCCGTCCAGGGCACCGCCGGGATGGACCACCACGCTTGCCACCGTGCTGCCGAGGGCGCGCAGGCGGCGGTCGAGTTCGAGCCCGAAGTGCATCTGCGCCAGCTTGGACCGTCCGTAGGTGCGCTTGGGCCGGTAATCCCGCCGGCACTGGAGGTCGTCCAGGTCCAGGCGTTCGGATTTCGCCGCGAAACTGCCCACGGTCACGATGCGGGCTGCCGGTGCGGCCGAGAGCAGCGGCATCAGTCGGCCTGTCAGCGCGAAGTGCCCGAGGTGATTCGTGCCGAACATGAGTTCATGACCGTCCTCGGTCTCGCGCCACGGCGGGATGTCGAGTGCGACGCCGGCATTGTGAACCACCGCATCCAGCCGTTGAATCGCCGGCGATTCCACCACCGTGGCGAGCGACCGCAGGTCGGCGAGGTCCAGCCGTACGGCACATACGCGTGCGCCGGCCACGCGCGAGCGGATCGAGGCCATGGCGGCTTCGGCTCTCGCCGCATCCCGGCTGCCCAGCACCACAGTGGCTCCGGTCGAGGAAAGCTGCTCCGCGATGAAATACCCGATGCCCGCGTTGCCGCCGGTGACGAGGAAGACGCCGCCCTCCGCGCGTGGTGGCCGGTGGACATCCCAGGGCGGGGTGGAGGACACGGACGACATCACGGCAGGCTCCCTTGGTCCTGAAGGACGAGACGGTCACGGACGCTCCCGGAAGAGCGACTCGCCACCCACCGTTCCAGCGGCCACCGACACCTCCCCCATCGATCACCGACAGCCGCGACGGAGAGCCGACATCCCGCCGACATACGGTGCGTTGGCCGCTTCGCCGCGACGCAGCCCGCTGCCTTTACAAGGCTGCGCCCACGTGTGTTTGACGAGTTGGTGGCCTGCATGCGATGCCGGGGCATGGATTCCGGCTCGGTACATAGGGCTTGAGAACCGACTGCCTCATTGAACGCTCTCGGCGGTACGTGGTGTCCCGCCCTCCCCCAGGGCCTGCCACGGCCCGGAAGCACCTTGGCCACAGGCAGGTCGGCCATATCCGCCCAGAGGTCGTTATCCCCGCATCGCGCACGAAGTTCGATGCGCCTGTGGCACGAGTGCATCGTTGTGGTGCGCAAAGCGGAGCAAGCTAGCCGAAAACGACCTCCGAGAGCACGCTGCTCCCCCAGAGCAGCATGCTCTCAGCGCACCGGCCGCCCGGCACCCATTGCCCGTGCGGTCAACCTCCGCCGGGTGGCTGACCATTGGCCGGAATCACCGGACATCGGCACCAATCAGGTCGCGCCCGGCGTGACGGGCGCTGCGGCCCGTCCTCGTACCCGTGGTAGGGACCGTGCGGTCAGTGCCAGACCTGGTACTTGCCGTTGTTCTCGGGCTCCGTGTACATGCGCACGCCGTCGGTGTCGAGGTAGTAGCCGCGCACCCAGCCGTCGCCCCGATGCTTGAGCTTCCAGCCGGCATCTGTCCGGATCTCCTCCCACTGCTGCCACCAATTGCCATCCTGGCAGTTCTCCAGGTAGACGGTGGTGTTGTAGGACGTCAGGCACATATTGGCCGCGTCACCGCCGGCGGGACGGAATGTCCAGTACTGTCCATCCACCGATGTCTCTCTCCACTGCGAGAAATCGGTGGAGTTCGCCTGGAAACAGGCGCCGGCCTCGGGCCGGGAGTTGCCGCGGTGGTCAATCCAGTTGAGACAGGCATGCGTGGCATCGTTCTTCCAGGAGACAATGTCGCCACTGTCCTGGGGCGATGCCGATGCCGACGTGACCATCGTCATGGCGAGCGTCGAAGCGGTCACCGCGACTGCGGCGATCCGGGCGATCCCGCCCTTCAGTACTGACTTGGACATCATGGTTCCCTCACTTCATCGCGATCCTGGGCAGGACACCGGCTGATGTCGCCGGCAAGGAAGCGTCCATCAGAACGACCTGCACCCGAAACCTACGTCAGCGGCAAGCGGGTGCAGAGGCTCTACTTGCACAGTGAAGCGGTCGTTCCGGTGCAGGAACGCACAGCGAGTGCCCCATACCGTTGGATCCGCTCCGCCTCCGAGGCCGCCGCGCACCACAACTCCCCCACGCAGCACTGAGCCGCTGAGCGAATGCGGCGAAGCCGAGTGCTGATCCTGCTCGGAATCCAAGCTCTCGACCGGGCCGAACAGCAAGGACCAGCAGCGCACTTACTGGGCAGGTGGTCATCCGCCGGGGTTGCCACGCGGAAGGTCGAGGATGATGTCGGCGGCGCGGGCGATGACCGGGGCGCGGGTGGTGCCGGGGTGGTCGGCGGCCAGGAAGTGGCTGCCGATGGCCGTGCAGAAGGCGAGCAGGGCGCGGGCCTCGACCTCGTCAGGGTCGTCGCAGAAGGTGCCGATGGCGTCGCGCGCCAGCTGAATGCGCTTGTTGTCCACGCGGCGCAGGCGTTCGGCGACGGCGTGGTCGCGGCGGGCCCAGTCGCGGATGGCCAGGTCGATGGGCAGCAGGCGGTCGCTGGAGAAGGTGAGCTGCCCGGCCAGGCGGACCTTGTCCCGCGCGTCGCCAGCCTCCCGCTCGACCTGGTCGACCACGTCGTCCACGCTCTCGCGCTCCCAGGTGTCCAGCATTTCGGCCAGCAGTGCGTCACGGTCGGCGAAGTACCCGTAGAAGCCGCCCTTGGTCACCCCCAACGCCTTGGCGAGTGCCTCGACCCGCACCGCCTCCACACCGCCCGCGGCCAGCGCCCGCAGTCCTTCCTCGACCCACTTCTCGCGCGGTGTGCGCAATGCGCCCATCTGTGGCTCACCTCACCCTGTCAGATGTGTTGTACGGAGCCGTACAACACATCTAGCCTCGTGTTGTACGGCATCGTATAACTCGAGAGAGGACACCGTCATGTCATTCGGTTTCGTTGCCTTCCACTACCCGGCCCCCGAACACGTCGATGAGTTCGTTGCCGAGTGCCACCAGGTCGCCGAGGCGATGCGGCAGCAGCCGGGATTCCTGTCCGTCGGGGTCTGGGTCACCCCGGACGGCGGCGCCGTCGTCACCACCGGCGCGTTCGAGTCCGAGGATGCCTTCCGGGCCACGGCCGGCCTCGCCCGCGAGATGGGCGCGACGCCCGACGGCCTGAGCGACCTGGAGGTCCGGCCCCGTGAGGTCCACTTCCTTGTGTCGCGGTAGGAACGCCGCGAAGGATCAGCGCTCGACTTCGCCGCATCCCCTTGGCGCCACGTCCACAAAGCTGACGCCGAGAGGCGCTGTCGGGGAACTCGGACTTCCCGGTGCGACGGCGTGATCAACGGACATGCTCGGGGCCGTTCCGCAGGCTGGTGTTATTTCGGAGGCAAGCCTCTTCCTACTGCTTTTGCGTCTCTTGGAGCTGGTACAGCGCAGGCACGGACACCTTGATCGGCTCTTGCGTGGTCCGTGCAATCACCACGACCACGGGCTCCTCCGGGTCGGGGTTCTCCTCGCGGTGCGGGACGAACGGCGGGACGAGCAGGAAGTCGCCGGGATGGGCGGCGATCCGCACCTCCTGGGTACCGTCGTGGTAGACGAAGACGGGGTGGCCGCTGACCACATAGACCCCCGCCTCCGATTCGCCGTGGTGGTGGTTGTCCGTCGCGCTCAACGGCGGGTTCTCCACCAGGCCCATCCAGAGATTCTTCGAGCCAGCGGTGCCGCCGCTGATGGCGGCATAGCCAGCCAACTCGCCGGACCGGACGTGGTGGACGCGATTGCTCTGGGGCACGTTGTGGGTGGTCATCGTGTGGCCTCCTGAGTTGAGTGAGGTGGGCTTTGGCCGCGCACCAGGCTGCGACCACCGCTCCCGGGGCGACAACTTTCGTTGCTGCACCAGCAATTACGCGCACCCGGAAAGCAGCGTCCCCTGGGCCGAGTTGATGACATTCCCCGACCCTCCGGGAACCCAGCCGCCCCGCGCGCCGACTAACCGTGGGACAAGGAGCGGATCTTGAGGGGGAGGACTTATGCCCGGCAGACGTTCCGCCGTCGCGGCCCTGGTCGCGGCGGCGCTCTGGGGGGCCACCGGGTGCGGGTCACCCGCACCCGCACATGCCAGGAACGAGGCGGGCGCGGGTGCCGGCGCTGCCGGTTATCCCGTGAGCATGGACAACTGTGGTCAGCGCACCGCCTACACCAAGGCCCCCCGCAGGGTGGTGGTGATGAACGGCGCGTCCGTCGCCGAGGTCTCCTCGCTGCTGGCCCTGGGGCTGGGCGATCACATCGTGGCCAATGTCCAGTCCTATGGCCGGTCCGAGGTCAAGGGCCGGGCCAGGGCCATCGCGGCGCTGCCCACCGGAGGGCTGAAGCTCAACGACGCCCTGGAGATACCCCGGGAGGCGATGCTGGGCCTGCGACCGGATCTGGTCCTCTCCCCCACTTCCTATGGCTTCGACGCCGGAAATGGTGTCGCCACCCGCAAGGAGCTGGCCGCGGTCGGCGCCAATTCCTATGTCTCACCGGGAGGTTGTGACCAGGACACCTCCCATCAGACCATCGCCGACAGCTATGCCCTGCTGCGCGACCTCGGCCGTATCTTCCGGGTGAGCGATCGCGCCGAGCGGCTGATCTCCGCCTCGCGCAAGGCGATTGACGGCGTCGCCGCCAAGGTCGGGGGCAGGCCGGCGCCCAAGGTGATGGTGATCTTCTCCAGTACCGGCCATGACCTGAGCTATATCGCCGCTCATGGCGTCTTCAATGACATCCTCGCCCGGGCCGGCGGCCAGAACGCCTTCGCCTCGGCAGGCAAGGCGCCGTTCGCCGACCTCAGCAAGGAGCGGGTGGCCGCCGAGCCGGTGGACGCCCTGGTGGTCATCGGCTGTCACGATTCCGATCCGGCGGGATTCGCCCGCATGTTGTTCAAGGAGTTCCCGCAGTGGCCCGCCGCCCGGAACAACCGCTACACCGTGCTGTCCGACTCCCTCTACCTCGGCCCCAGCAACGATCTGGCGGTGCGGGCGATCGCCAGGATGCTGCACCCGGACGCCTTCCGCGGCCGCTGAGGCCGCGGTTGGTCACCGGCGCCCTGCTGGTCGGGCTGGTGGCGGTGATGCTGGTGGCGGTCGGCGTCGGTTCGGTCGATGTGCCGCTGGGCCAGGTCTGGCGCATTGTGCTGGGCCATCTGACGGGCCGGGAGAGCGGCGCCGATCCGGCCCTGGACCAGATCGTGTGGACGTTCCGGGTGCCCCGGGTGCTGCTGGCCGCGCTGGCCGGGGCGGGGCTGGCCGCCTCCGGCGTGGTGCTCCAGGCGGTGGTGGCCAATCCGCTGGCCGACCCCTATGTGCTGGGTGTCTCCTCCGGCGCCTCGCTGGGCGCCGTACTGGTCACCACCCTGGCCGGCGGCGCCCTGGGCGGGCCGGCGGTGTCCTCGGCCGCGTTCGCCGGCGCCATGGCCGCCGTGGCGCTGGTCTTCCTGCTCGGCCGGCGGGCCGGGCGGCTGTCCCCCACCCGGCTGGTGCTGTCCGGGGTGGCCATCGGCCAGGTGCTGTTCGCCGCCACCAGCTATCTGCAACTACGGGCCACGCCCGCCGAGTTGCGTTCGGTGATCTTCTGGACGCTGGGCAGTGTCGCCGGGGCGCAGTGGAGCCGACTGCCGGTGGTGGCCACCGTGGTGGTCACCACCACCGCCGTCCTGACACTCTTCGGCCGGCGGCTCAACGCCCTGCTGGCCGGGGACGAGTCCGCCACCGCCCTGGGCGTGGACGTCCACCGGCTGCGGGCGGTGCTGCTGGTGCTGTCCTCGCTGCTGACCGGCACCGTCATCGCCGTCGCCGGGGGCATCGCCTTTGCCGGCCTGATGATCCCGCACCTGGTGCGGCTGGCCACCGGGGCCGACCACCGCGGTCTGCTGCCCCAGGCGGCGCTCACCGGCGCGGCGTACCTGGTGGCCGTGGACCTGCTGGCCCGCACCGTCCACGGGCCCGATGAACTGCCCCTCGGCATCATCACCGCACTGTGCGGCGCGCCGTTCTTCCTATGGCTGCTGCGCCGCAACAAGAGCCTGGACTCCCTATGAAACTCACCATCGAGCGGCTGCACATCACCCTGGACCACGACCCGGTGCTGGAGGACGTCTCGCTGCGGGTGCGCACCGGCGAGATCGTGGGCCTGGTGGGGCCCAATGGCAGCGGTAAGTCCACCCTGTTGCGCACCGTCTACCGTTCGCTGCGGCCCCGCTCGGGGGTGGTGCGCCTGGACGGGGACGATGTGTGGTCGCTCTCGGCGCGGGCCGCGGCCCGCCGTACCGCGGCCGTGCTGCAGGACGCCGGTGGCCCGGCCGGTCTGTCGGTGGCCGAGGTGGTCGCCCTGGGCCGTACCCCGCACCATGGGCTGCTGGACCGGGACGGTGCCGAGGACCGCGCGGCGGTGGCGGAGGCCCTGGACTGCTGCGGGGTACGGGCCCTGGCCGGGCGGGAGTTCACCTCGCTGTCCGGTGGTGAACGCCAACGGGTGCTGCTGGCCAGGGCACTTGCCCAGCGGCCGGGGCTGCTGGTGCTGGACGAGGTCACCAACCACCTGGATATCCGGGCCCGTTTCGAGTTGCTGCGGCTGGTCCGCTCCACCGGGATCACCACCCTGGCCGTGCTGCATGACCTGGATCTGGCCGCCCGGCTGTGCGACCGGCTGGTGGTGCTGCACCGCGGCACGGTGGCCGCCGCCGGAGGGGTGCTTGAGGTGCTGACCCCGGCTCTGCTGCGCGACATCTTCGGGGTGGCGGCCACCGCCGAGCGGCACCGGGATGGGGTGGTGCGCATCAGCTATGGGGCCGACCCGCTGGCCTAGTCCTCCGGCAGCGGGCCACGGCCTGGTGTCTGCGGCGCCGGTTCGACCGGGTGCGCACCGCTGAACAGCGATCCGCCCGGCGGCCGTCAACGGCACGCCCGCCGGGCACGCTGTTGCCGTTACCGCCGTTCCAGTGCCGCGTTCAGCAGCGGCCCGATGAGGGAAAGCGCCTCGGGCTTGAGCATGTGCTCATGCCGTACCGGGACGGGGTGGACGCGCACTCCGCCGGCCACATGGGGCAGCCAGGCTTCCGGGGAGCGGCGGGGGTCGTCCGAGGGCCATTCGGCCGCGGATTCCTCGGCGGTGAACAGGGTGAGTTCACCGCCGAACCGCTGGGGGGCAAAGGCGTCCAGCAGTTCCGGCACCCGCATAAAGAGCCCGATGACCCGGGTGAGGACGTCCTGTTCCAGCAGCAGGTCGGCCCGCGCGCCGCTCTGGCCGCGGATCAGTTCGGTCAACTCCTCGGGGGACAGGTCCTTTTCGCCCGGCTGTCCGCGGTCATAGCCGGTGATCTCCTCGAAGAGGAGGGCCAGGATGTCGTTCCGGCCGAGTTCGGGGAGTTCTTCATCGGGTCTGCGGGCCGGGGGGAAGGAATCGAGGACGGCGAGGAGTCCCACTTCTTCCCCTTCGGCCTCCAGGCGGGTGGCGATGGAGTGTGCGACCAGTCCGCCGAAGGACCAGCCGAGCAGGTGGTAGGGCCCGCTGGGCTGTACGGTGCGGATCTGCGCCAGGTAGTCGGCGGCCATCTCCTCGATGGCGGCGGCGGGCGGCTGCGCCCCGGTGAGGCCGCGTGCCTGGAGCCCGTAGACCGGGCGGCCGGGCGCGATATGCCCCAGCAGACCGGCGTACGGCCAGCTGATGCCCGCGGCGGGGTGGACACAGAACAGCGGCGGACGGCTGCCGGCGGTCCGCAGGGGCAGCAGGACGCCCAGGGCGTCCATGGCCGTCCCGCCGTGCAGGCGGCCGGCCAGCGCGGCCGGGGTCGGGGCCTCGAACAGGGCGCGTACGCCGAGCTCCACACCGAGGACCGCCTTGATCCGGGACATCAGCCGGGTGGCCAGCAGGGAGTGTCCGCCCATGTCGAAGAAGCTGTCGTCGGCGCCCACCGTGGTGTCCAGCACCTCGCCGAACAGTTCGCACAGCAGCCGCTCCTCCTCGCTGCGGGCCGCGCGGGACGAGGAAGCGAATTCGGGTGCGGGCAGGGCGGTCCGGTCCAGCTTGCCATTGGCGGTCAGCGGGAAGGCGTCCAGCACCACCACCGCGGCCGGAACCATAAACTCCGGCAGCCGGGTACGGGCGAACTCGCGGAGCAGGGCGGGCAGTTGGGGATCGGGCCGGCCGGTGGTCACATGGGCGACCAGCCGTTGTCCCTCATGGACCGACACCAGTGCCCGGGACACACCCGGGTGTTCGGCCAGCACCGCTTCGATCTCGCCGGGTTCGATCCGGAAGCCCCGTACCTTGACCTGGTCGTCGGCACGGCGGACAAACCGCAGCTCGCCGTCGGCGGACCAGCGCGCCAGGTCGCCCGTGCGGTACATCCGTTCCCCCGCGTCGAAGGGGGATGCCACAAAGCGCCCGGCGGTCAGCGCGGGACGGCGGACATAGCCGCGGGCCAGTCCGGCGCCCGCCAGGTACAGCTCTCCGGTCACCCCGATGCCCACCGGGCGCAGGCGCTCGTCCAGCACATAGGCGCGGATGTTGTCCACGGGGGTGCCGATGGCCGGGGTGGACCAGGCGGCGACATCCTCGGGGAGGGTGTGCGCGGTGACCACATGGGTCTCGCTGGGCCCGTAGTTGTTGTGCAGTCGCCGTCCGGGAACCTGCCGGAAGAACTCGCGCATATGCGGGCTCAAGGTCAGCGGTTCTCCGGCCTGGACCACCTCGCGCAGTGCGGGCAGGGCGTGGCCGTTGGCGAGGGCCGCCTCGCACAGGGCGTCGATGACCAGGTTGGGGGCGAACAGTTCGTTCACCCGGTGCCGTTCCAGCCAGTCCGCCAGGAGTTCCGGGCTGTAGCGGATGTCGTCGGAGGGGATCACCAGTGTCTTGCCGGAGAGCACCGTGGAGAGGATCTCCTGTACCGAGACGTCAAAGCTGAGCGCGGAGAACTGGGCGGTCCGGGTGCCCGGTGTGGCCGGCAGTACTTTGCCGTGCCAGGCCAGCAGGTTGGCCAGCGCACCGCTGGGCATGGCGACGCCCTTGGGGCGGCCGGTGGAACCGGAGGTGTAGACGACATAGGCCGGCTGGGCGGGATGGCGGCCGGTGACCATGGGATTGGTATCGGGCTGGTCCTCGGTGGCGAGCGGCTGGTCGAGGACCAGTACCGGCCGTGTGTCGTCGAGCATGTAGGCGATGCGCTCGGCCGGGTAGCCGGGGTCGACCGGCAGATAGGCCGCGCCGGACTTCAGTACGGCCAGTATCGCCACCACCATCTCGGCGGACCGGGGCAGCTTCAGGGCGACCACCCGCTCGGGCCCGGCGCCCTTGCCCATCAGCAGGTGAGCGAGCCGGTTGGCCCGGGAGTTGAGTTCCGCGTAGGTCAGCTCGGTGTCCTGGCAGACCACGGCCGGAACGTCGGGGGTGAGTGCGGCCCGCGCCTCGAAGAGTTCCGCGAGGCCGGCCGTGGGCTGTTCGCGTGTGGTGTCGTTCCACTCCACCAGGGTCAGCCGGCGCTCCCGCTCGTCGAGCAGGTCCAGTTCGCCGACCGGTAGTTCGGGGTCGGCCATGACGGCCGTGAGCAGCCTGCCGAGCCGGGTCGTGAGGGATGCCACCGTGGCGCGGTCGAAGGTGTCGGTGCTGAACTCGACCTGGCCGTCGAGGCCGCCCTCCGGGTGCTCGGCGATGCTGAACACCAGGTCCATTCTGGCCGTCGCGGTGCCGGCCGGAACCGGGGCGGCGGTGAGGCCGGGCAGGTCGAGGCGGGCTCCGGTGGTGTTCTGCCAGGCGAGCATGGTCTGGAACAGGGGGTGGTGGGAGAGCGCTCTGGCCGGGTTCAGCGTCTCCACCAGGTACTCGAAGGGCACGTCCTGGTGGGCGTAGGCATCGAGGTCCACTTCCCGTACCCGGGCGAGCAGTTCGAGGAAGGTGGGGTCGCCGGAGACATCGGTGCGCAGTACCAGGGTGTTGACGAAGAAGCCCACCAGCTCGTCGAGGGCCTCGTCGGTGCGGCCCGCGATGGGGCTGCCGATGGGGATGTCCTCGCCGGCACCGGATCGGTGCAACAGGGCCACCAGGGCCGCGTGCACCACCATGAATACGGTGGCGCCGCCGGTGCGCGCCAGTTCCACCAGGCCCCGGTGCAGTTCGGCGTCCCAGTGGAAGGTGTGGGTCTCGCCCCGGTAGCCGGCCACGGCCGGGTGGGGACGGTCGGTGGGCAGCTCGATCCGCTCGGGTAGTCCGGCCAGTGTCCGTTTCCAGTGGTCGAGTTGGGGTTCCAGGGCCTGCGCGAGCCGGTCGCGTTGCCACAGGGTGTAGTCGGCGTACTGCACGGGCAGGGCGTCCCACTTCGGGTGGGCGCCGAGCAGCCGGGCCTCGTAGGCGGTGGCCAGGTCGCGCCACAGTGGTTCCAGGGACCATCCGTCGGCCGCGATGTGGTGCAGCACCAGGGTGAGGATGTGCTCCTGGGGCCCAAGTGCCAGGAGTTCGGCCCGCAGGGGGATTTCGGTGCCCAGGTCGAAGAGGTGCCGGACGGCGGAGGCCACCGTCTCGTCGAGCCGGTCATGGGACACCGGGCGGACCGTCAGGGCGGGGCGGGCCAACTCGCCGTCCAGCACCTGCTGGTAGGGGGTGTCGTTGTGGTCGCGGAAGACGGTGCGCAGGCTCTCGTGGCGGGCCACCACATCGGCCAGCGCCTCGTGCAACGCTTCCTGGTCGAGCGGGCCGGTCAGCCGTACCACCAGCGGCACATTGTAGGTGGCGGACGGCCCTTCCAGCCGGTTGAGGAACCACAACCGGTTCTGCGCATGGGACAACGGCAGCCGCTCGGGCCGGGCCATCGGCTCCAACGCCGCACGCGCCTGGCCGGCTCCGGCCAGCACCCGCGCCAGCGCGGCCACGGTGGGCGCCTCGAAAAGCGCCCGCACACCGAGTTCGGCACCGAACGCGGAACGCACCCTGGACACCAGCCGGGTGGCCAGCAGGGAGTGGCCGCCCAGATCGAAGAAGCTGTCCTCCACGCCCACTTCGGGCACGCCAAGGACATCGGCGAACAGCCCGCAGAGAATTTCCTCGGTCGGAGTACGAGGAGCAAGGGCGGAGCCGGAGTCGAATACCGGCTCGGGAAGGGCGGCCCGGTCCACCTTGCCGTTGACGGTCAGCGGGAATTCCTCATGGAGGACAAATGCCGCCGGAATCATGAATTCGGGAAGCCTGGTGCGGAGGAAGTCATGGACGGCCGCCGGTATTCCGGCCGGGTCGGCGTCGTCGGCCGGTATGACATGGGCGACAAGCTGGTCACGGTGGACTGTGACCACTGCTCTGGCGACGGGCGGGAATTCACTGATGACGGCTTCGATTTCGCCGGGTTCGATCCGGAAACCACGGATCTTGACCTGCTCATCCGCACGACCGGCGAACTCCAGCCGACCATCCCTCCGCCATCGCACCAAATCCCCGGTCCGATACATCCGCTCACCCTCACCAAACGGACAGGCCACAAAACGTTCCGCCGTCAAACCCGCACGCCCCGCATATCCACGCGCAGCCCCCTCACCCACCACATACAACTCCCCCACCACACCCACCGGGACGGGCCGCAACCACCCGTCCAGCACAAAACAACCCACCCCATCAATGGGCCGCCCCAACAACGGCAGACCATCATCACCCTCACCATTGACCACACCCAACGTCACACACACCGTCGCCTCCGTCGGCCCATAGGCCACCACCAGCCGACGACCACTCGACACCCACTGCCGCGCCAACTCCCCCGGACACACCTCGCCGCCCACCACCACACACGCCAACTCCGGTGCCCGCCCCACCGGCAAGGAGGCCAGCACCGACACCGGCAACGCCACATGCGTCGCCCCACCTACCTCCAACGCCAATGCCAACTCATCCCCCACCAAACCCTCCGCCCCACCCAAAACCAACGCCCCACCCGAGCCCAAGGCCATCACCACGTCCCCTACCGCCACATCAAAACTGGGCGACACCGCCTGAAACACCCGCGACTTCACGCCCAGCCCCAACGCCTCCGCATGGGCCTGCGCGAAACCCACCACGCCCCCATGCGACACCACCACGCCCTTGGGCCGCCCCGTGGAACCCGACGTAAAAATCACATACGCCGCATCCAACACACCACGACCACCCACCACAGGATTACCCTCCGGATAACCCTCAGCCACCACCGGCCCATCCACCACCAACCCCACACCCGCACCCTCCAACATCACCGCAACCCGATCCTCCGGATACACCGGATCCACCGGCAAAAACGCCCCACCCGCCTTCCACACCGCCAACTCCAACACCACCAACTCCACCGAACGCGGAAGCTTCAACCCCACCACACACTCCCGCCCCACCCCCTGCTCAACCAGCCAATGCGCCACCCGATTCACCCATGCATTCAATTCCCCATACGAAAGCTCCACCCCACCACACACCACAGCCAACGCATCCGGAGCAGCCGCAACCCGCTCCTCAAACAACTCCACAAACAACCCACCCGAAGAACCACCAACCACACCACCCCACTCACCCAACACCCGCAACCGCTCCACTTCGGAAAGCACATCGATTGCGCCCGCCGGCGTCCAGGGGTCGGCGGCGATCGCCTTGAGCACTCTTTCCAGCCGGCCGGCCAGCGCCTCGGCCGCCTCGTGGTCAAGCACATCGGGGCGGTGGTCGATGCGCAGGCGCAGCCGGGACCCGGGCACCACGGCGAGGCTGAGCGGGTAGTGGGTGGCGTCATGCCCGGTTACTCCGCTGACGCGAAGTCCGTTGAATTCCGGCTGGTGTCGGGGGTCGCCGACGGGATAGCTCTCGAACACCATCAGGGTGTCGAAGAGTTCATTGTGGCCGGCCAGCCGGTTGATCTCGGTGAGGCCGAGGTGGTGGTACTCGGCCAGTTCGGCCTGCTCGGTCTGGAGGCCGGAGAGCAGCTCGGCCATGGGCCGGGCGGGGTCGAGCCGGACCCTGACCGGCAGGGTGTTGATAAACAGCCCGACCATCCCCTCGACGCCGGGCAGTTGGGGCGGCCGTCCGGAGACGGTCACGCCGAAGACCAAGTCGTCGCGTCCGCTCAGCTGATGCAGCAGCACGGCCCAGCCGCCCTGGACAAGGGTGTTCAGGGTGATGCCCAGGCGGCGGGCGGCGGCGGCCAGTTCGGTGCTGAGCTCCGTGGAGAGTTCCAGGTCCAGCCGCTCTGGGTGGCTGCCGGCCCGCTCGGGCTCGGTGCGCACCACCCGGGTCGGCGTCACTCCGTGCAGTGCCTTGCGCCATGCGGCCCGGGCCGGTTCCGGGTCCTGTTCGGTGAGCCAGGCCAGGTAGTCGCGGTAGGGCGTCACCGGTGGCAGGCCGGCGGGGTCGCCATGGTGCTGGTAGAGGTGGAAGAAGTCGCGGTAGAGCACCGGCAGCGACCACCCGTCCAGCAGGATGTGGTGGGCGGTCAGCGCCAGTCGGTGCCGCTGCTCGCCCAGGCGCACCAGGGCGAAGCGCAGCAGCGGCGGGTCGGCCGGGTCGAAGCGGAGCGTTCGCTGGGCGGCCAGGAGCCGCTCCAGCTCCTGGTGTTGGGCGCTTTCCCGGAGGTGGCCGAGATCGGTCTCCTGCCAGGGGATGGTGACCTCGGCGGGGATCAGCTGTACCGGGTGTTCCAGGTCCTCGTCCCAGAAGCCGGCGCGCAGATTGGGGTGCCGGCGCAGCAGGGCGTCCGCCGCGTCCCGCAGTGCCTGGCGGTCGAGGGGGCCGTCCAGGTCGAAGACGGCCTGGAGCACATAGACATCGGCCTGGTCCTCGTCATAACGGGCGTGGAAGAACAGGCCCTCCTGCAAGGGGGCCAGCGGCCAGATGTCCATCAGTTCCGACTGGGTCACTTGCGCTTCCTCCACGCTGCTTCGAGCTTTGACATCCGGCCCCGGTCCATCTTCACCAGGGGCTTGTTGGGTGCTGCACTGTCGTCCTGGGTGCCGGCCGCTTCCGCCGGGCCCGCCGGTTCCTCCGTGCCGGCGATGGCGGCGAGGGCGGCCACGGTCTTGTGGAGGAACACATCCCGGGGGCTGATCAGCACTCCGGCCGCTCGGGCCCGGCCGACCACCTGGATCGAGGAGATGCTGTCCCCGCCCAGGTCGAAGAAGTTGTCCTCCACTCCCGCCTGGACGCCCAGCACCTCGGTGAACACCGCGCGGAGGGTCTCCTCGGCCGGGGTCCTCGGTGCCCGGGACGGCACAGTGGTGAACTCCGGGGCGGGCAGGGCCGCGCGGTCCAGCTTGCCGTTGGCGGTCAGCGGGAAGGCGTCCAGCACCATGACCACGGCGGGCACCATGAACTCCGGAAGCCGGGTCCGGGCGAAGTCCCGCAGGGACGCGGCCAGTTCGGCGGTGTCCGTCGGCTTGGCCGGTACCACATAGCCAGTCAGGGTGCCGCCCGGGTGGACGACGGCGGCCGCCTGCCCGGTGGCCGGATGCTCGGCCAGCACCGCTTCGATCTCGCCGAGTTCGATGCGGAAACCGCGCAATTTGACCTGGCCATCGGCGCGGCCCAGGAACTCCAGTCCGCCGTCGGGGCGTCGGCGCACCAGGTCGCCGGTGCGGTACATCCGCTCGCCGGGCTCGCCGTACGGGCAGGCGACGAACCGTTCGGCGGTCAGCCCCGCGCGGCCGGCGTAGCCTCGGGCCAGGCCGGCGCCGGTGAGGTAGAGCTCGCCCACCACGCCTGCCGGCACCGGGTTCAGCCACTGGTCCAGGACATGGGCCCCGGTGTTGGCGATGGGGGTGCCGATTCCCGGTGTGGCATCGCGGACTTGGGCCGAGGTGGACCAGATGGTGGTTTCGGTGGGGCCGTAGACATTGAGCACCGAGCCGGCGCGCCGGGACAGCGCGGTGGCCAGGTCGGCGGGGAGTGCCTCGCCGCCCACCAGGGCCCTGATTCCGTCCAGCGGTATGTCCTCGGCGAGCAGGGACCGCCAGAGGCTGGGGGTCGCCTGCATCGCGGTGGCCTTGGACCGGGTGAGCAGGGCGCCGAGTTCCGCGGGATCGCGTACCACCTCGCGAGGGGCGAGCACCACGCGGGCGCCGCTGAGCAGGGGTACGTACAGCTCCAGTCCGGCGATGTCGAAGCCGATGGTGGTCACCGCCAGGAACCGGTCGCCGGTGTCCAGGGCCAGCCGGTCGCGCATGTCCATCAGCAGGTTGAGCAGGGCGCCGCGGGGCACCGTGACGCCCTTGGGCCGTCCCGTCGAACCCGAGGTGTAGATCACATAGGCCGGGTTGAGGGGGTGTCCGGGGTGTGCGGTGAGGTTGGTCTCCGCATGGCCGTCCGCTGCTTCCGCCTGGTCGAGCACCACCACCGGCCGGGCGTCGTCGAGCATGTAACGGATGCGCTCGGCCGGGTAGTCGGGGTCGATGGGCAGATAGGCGGCTCCGGTCTTGAGCACCGCCAGCAGGGCCACCACCAGGGCGGCCGAGCGCGGCAGCCGCAGTGCGACCAGCCGCTCCGGTCCGGCGCCCCGCTCGATCAGCAGCCGGGCCAGCCGGTTGGCGCGGGCGTTGAGCTCCGCATAGGTCAGTTGCTCATCGCCGGACACCAGGGCCACCGCCTGGGGGGTGCGTTCGGCCTGGGCCTCGAAGAGTTCGGTGACCGAGGAGTGCGGGATCTCGCGGTGGGTGGCGTTCCAGGCGGTGAGTTGCCGGCGTTCCTCGGCTGTCAGCAGATCGATGTCGCCCAGGCGCTGTCCGGGGTCGGCGGTGACCGCCGCCAGCAGTCGTCCCAGCCGTGCCACCAGGGTCTGGATGGTGTTGTGGTCGAAGACGTCGGTGCTGTACTCCACCAGGCCGTCGATGCCGCCGTTGGCGCCATGGTCTTCGGTGAGGCTGAACACCAGGTCCATGCGGGCGGTCCGGGTGGCCGCCGGAACGGGTGCGGCGGACAGTCCGGGGAGGTCCAGGGACTGGTGCCCGGCGCTCTGCCAGGCCAGCATCGTCTGGAACAGCGGGTGGTGGGCCAGAGTACGGGCCGGGTTGAGCACCTCCACCAGGTGCTCGAAGGGGATGTCCTGGTGGGCATAGGCGTCCAGGTCCACCTGCCGGACCCGGGCGAGCAGTTCACGGAAGGTCGGGTCACCGGACACATCGGTGCGCAGCACCAGGGTGTTGACAAAGAAGCCCACCAGATCGTCCAGGGCCTCATCGGTACGGCCCGCGATCGGACTGCCGATGGCGATGTCCTCACCCGCGCCGGAACGGGCGAGCAGCGCCGCCAGCGCCGCGTGCACCGCCATAAACGCGGTGGCGTTCTCCGTTCGCGCCAACTGGGTGAGTTTTTCGCGCAATTGGCCGTCCCAGTGGAAGGTGAGGCTACCGCCGCGGTGGCTGGCCACCGCCGGGTGGGGCCGGTCGGTGGGCAGTTCGGTGCGTTCCGGGAGGCCGGTGAGGACCTTCTTCCAGTGGTTGAGCTGTTGGCCCAGCGGGCTGTCCGGATCGGTGGCATCGCCCAGCAGCCGGTGCTGCCACAGGGTGTAGTCGGCGTACTGCACCGGCAGCGCCCGCAATCGCGGTTCCGCCGCGCCGGTGTGAGCCGCATAGGCGGTGGCCAGGTCGCGCCACAGGGGGGCCAGCGACTGTCCGTCGGCGGCGATGTGATGCACCACCAGGACAAAGACGCATTCCTGGGGTGAGAGGACCAGCAGTTCGGCGTGGAGCGGGAGTTCACCGCCCAGGTCGAAGGCATAACGGACCGCCTCGCCGGTCGCCTCTTCCAGCCCGGTCCCGGTCACCAGCCGGATGTGCAGTGCGGGCCGGGCCTCCTCGGGGGTGAGGATGTGCTGGTAGGGCGTGCCGTCATGATCGCGGAAGACGGTGCGCAGGCTCTCGTGCCGGACCACCACATCGGCCAGCGCCTCGCGCAACGCCTCCTGGTCGAGCGAGCCGGTCAGCCGCACCACCAGCGGAATGTTGTAAGTCGCCGACGGGCCTTCCAACCGGTGCAGGAACCACAGCCGGTTCTGCGCGAACGACAACGGCAACCGCTCCGGCCGCTCCCCCGGCTCCAGCGCCGGCCGGGCCCGCTGCGCACCGGCCAGCAGCCTGCCCAGCGCCGCCACCGTAGGCGCCTCGAACAGCGTCTTGACGCCCAGTTCCACGCCATAGGCCGTGCGAATGCGGGACACCAGCTTGGTGGCCAGCAGCGAATGGCCGCCCAGCTCGAAGAAGTTGTCGTCGACGCCGACCGTGGGCACACCCAGCACATCGGCGAACAGTCCGCACAGCAGTTCCTCCGCCGGTGTCCTGGGGGCGCGGGTGGTGGCCGTGGTGGTGAACTCGGGGGCCGGCAGGGCGGCCCGGTCCAGCTTTCCATTGGCGGTCAGCGGGAACTCGTCCAGCACCACGACGGCGGCCGGAACCATAAACTCCGGCAACCGGCCGCGCAGCTGCTCGCGCACCTGGGCGGTGAGCCCGGTCCGTACGGTCGTGGTGGCGGGCACCACATAGGCCAGCAGCTGGTCGCCCCGGGCCACCAGGGCGGCCTGGGCGACATCCGGGTGCTGGGCCATGACGGCCTCGATTTCGCCGGGCTCCACCCGGTGGCCGCGGACCTTGATCTGGTCGTCGGTCCGGCCCGCGAACTCCAGCCCGCCCTGGGGCCGGTGACGCACCAGGTCGCCGGTGCGGTACATCCGCTCACCGGGCTCGCCGTACGGACAGGGTACGAACCGCTCGGCGGTCAGCGCGGGGCGGCCGAGGTAGCCGCGGGCCAGGCCGGCGCCCGCCACATACAGTTCGCCCACCACACCGGGCGGTACCGGGCGCAGTCCGGCGTCCAGGACGAAGACGCGGGTGTTGGTCACCGGGGTGCCGATGGGCACTGCCCCGGAGAGGGTGTGCGGGGTGAGCGGTGCGCTGGCCGTGACACAGACCGTGGACTCGGTCGGGCCATAGGCGTTGACCATCGTCCGGCCGGCGGACCAGCGGGCGGCGAGTTCGCGCGGGCACTCCTCACCCGCGACCACCAGGACGCCACCGGCCGGGAAGTCCTGGGGCGACAGCACCGCCAGCAGGGCCGGGGGCAGCGTCATATGGGTCACCCGCCGGCGAGTGCACAGTGCGCCGAGCCGGTCCGGGGCGAGCTCGTCCTCGGCCGCCATCACCAGGGCGGCTCCGGAGAGCAGCGCCATGCACAGCTCCCAGACCGCGGCGTCGAAGCTCGGCGAGGCGAACTGGAGCACCCGGCTGGTGCCGGAGACCCCCAGCCGTTCCCGCTGAGCGGCCGCGAGGCTTGCGATGCCGTGGTGGGTGACGGCCACGCCCTTGGGCCGGCCGGTCGATCCGGAGGTGTAGATGACATAGGCGGTGTGCCGGGGGCGGAGAGCCGCGGTCCGCTCGGCGTCGGTCAGGTCGCCGTCCGGCTCCTGGGCCATGGCGGGGTCATCCACCAGCAGCCTGGGGATCCGTGCCCCGGCCGGCGGCGCGAGGTCCGCTGAGGTCAGCAGGCACAGCGGTGCGGCGTCCTCGAGGATGAAGGCCACCCGCTCGGCCGGATAGCCGGGGTCGACGGGCAGGTAGACGCCACCGGCCTTCATCACGGCGAGCAGGGCCACGGCCAGTTCCGGTGAGCGGCGCAGCATCACGGCCACCGGAGTCTCGGGGCCGACGCCCTGGGCCACCAGCCGGCGCGCGAGCCGGTTGGCCCGCGAGTTCAGCTCCGCGTAGCCGATTTCGGTGTCCTGGTGGACCAGCGCGGTCGCGCCCGGTGTCCGGGCCGCCTGCGCCTCGAACAGCTGAGGCAGTATCCGGTCGGGAAGCCGGTGTGCGGTGTCGTTGAAGGTGGTGAGCAGTTCCCTGCGCTCCGCCTCGGCCAGCAGCTCTATGGCGCCCAGCCGGAGGCCGGGGTCGGCCGCCACCGCCGTCAGCACCCGGTGCACCCGCTCCACCAGGGTGGCGACGGTGGCCTTGTCGAAGACATCGGTGTTGAACTCGACCACACCGTCCAGTCCGGCCGTCTCGCCATCGCCGTTCCGGTTCTCGGCGATGCTGATCACCAGGTCCATCCTGGCGGTGCCGGTGCCCACCGGGGCGGGCTGCACGGTCATACCGGGCAGTTCCAGCCCGACGTCGGGCGTGTTCTGCCAGGCCAGCATCGTCTGGAACAGCGGGTGGTGGGAGAGGGACCGGGCCGGGTTGAGCACCTCCACCAGGTGCTCGAAGGGCACCTCCTGGTGGGCATAGGCATCAAGGTCGGTTTCCCTGACCCGGGCGAGCAGTTCACGGAAGGTCGGGTCACCCGAGACATCGGTGCGCAGTACCAGGGTGTTGACAAAGAAGCCCACCAGATCGTCCAGGGCCTCATCGGTACGGCCCGCGATCGGACTGCCGATGGCGATGTCCTCGCCCGCGCCCAGCCGGTGCAGCAGGGCCGCCAGTGCCGCGTGCACCACCATAAAGACGGTGGCTCCGCTGCCGCGCGCCAACTCGGCCAGCGCGGCATGGGTGTTGGCGTCCCAGTGGAAGGGGTGGGTGCCGCCCTGGTAGGAGGCGACGGCGGGGTGGGGCCGGTCGGTGGGCAGTTCGATGCGCTCCGGCAGCCCGGTCAGTCGCTGCCGCCAGTAGGCCAGCTGCCCGGCGAGCACACTGTCGGGATCGGCGCCGTCGCCCAGCAGTTCATGCTGCCAGAGCGTGTAGTCGGCGTACTGCACCGGCAGCGGCTCCCACCGGGGTGCGGTACCGCGCGAGCGTGCGGCGTAGGCGGTGGCCAGGTCGCGCCACAGCGGCTGGAGCGACCAGCCGTCGGCCACCACATGGTGCAGGACCAGAACGAGGGTGTACTCCTCCGGTGCGCTGTTCAACAGCTCGGCACGCAGCGGCAGTTCCTCGCCCAGGTCGAAGGCATGGCGTACGACCGAGGCCACTGCGCGTTCCAGTGCGTCCGGTGTGACCTGGGTGACGGTGAGGTCCGGGCGGGCGGCCGGTCCGTCCAGGATGTGCTGGTAGGGCGTGCCGTCATGGTCGCGGAAGACGGTGCGCAGGCTCTCGTGCCGGGCCACCACATCGGCCAGCGCCTCGCGCAACGCCTCCTGGTCGAGCGAGCCGGTCAGCCGCACCACCAGCGGAATGTTGTAAGTCGCCGACGGCCCTTCCAACCGGTGCAGGAACCACAGCCGGTTCTGCGCGAACGACAACGGCAACCGCTCCGGCCGCTCCCCCGGCTCCAGGGCCAGCCGGGCCCGCTGCGCACCGGCCAGCAGCCTGCCCAGCGCCGCCACCGTAGGCGCCTCGAACAGCACTCGGACTCCGAGCTCCACACCGAAGACCGAACGCACCCTGGACACCAGGCGGGTGGCGAGCAGGGAGTGGCCGCCCAGTTCGAAGAAGTTGTCGTCGACGCCGACCGTGGGCACGCCCAGGATCTGGGCGAAGAGTCCGCACAGCAGCTCTTCCACGGGGGTCCTGGGAGCCTTGGCGGCCGAGGCGGCCAGGAACTCCGGAACGGGCAGCGCGGCCCGGTCCAGTTTTCCGTTGGCGGTCAGCGGGAACTCGTCGACCATCACGATGGCGGCCGGAACCATGAACTCCGGCAACCGGCCGCGGACATGTTCGCGCACCGACCGTACAAAGGAGCCCAGGTCACGGGAGACGGCGGGACTGTTGGTCCAGGAGGCGGGGTCGTCCGCTCCGGCCGTGGGGCGGCACAGTCCGGCCAGGGCGGCGCCCTCATGCGCCGCGGCCGTGACGAACACCGCGTCCAGCTGGTCCTCGGCGTCGGGTGACCAGGTGAGCAGGGTGCGGTAGCCCAGGCCGGCGCCGAGCCGGTGGAGTTCCTCCGGTTCGATTCCGGGGTGTTCTGGGCCGGTGAGCACCCGCTGGACGGCGGCCAGGGGATCGCCGGCGGCCAGCCGGCGCATGGCGGCCACTTCGGCGGTCAGCCGTCCGTTGGGGATTCCGCAGACCCGTACGGTCTCGGGCCGCCCGGCGCTCAGCCACTGGGCCAGGGAATCGAGCCCGGAGACCTCCTGCCCCCACCGCAGCCGGGAGATGTCGCCGAGCCGCAGCGTCCTCGCGGGCTGTTTGCGCAGCACCACGTCATACCGGTGGCGGGAGAGTTCATTGTGGAACCGGCCGCGCTTGACGCGGACCTCGACCGCGTCCGCCGGGCCGCCTTCGAGGGAGGTGAAGAACTCGGGCGCGACCAGCAGTTCCTTGTCCCGTACCAGGGCCCGCTCCACGGCGGCCCGGATCGCCGTGGCATCGCCGTCGGCGTCGGCCTGGTGGAGGCGTACCGCGGTGTGCAGGGTGCGGGCCAGCCGCAGGTTGCGGACGTCGCCGATGAACACCGCGCCACCGGGGGCCAGCAACTTCAGGGCGGATTCCACCACTTCGGCCAGGTATTCGGCGCTGGGGAAGTACTGCACCACCGAGTTCAGCACCACCAGGTCGAAGTGGCCGGTGGGCAGGCCCTCGACATCGTGGGCGGGCCGGGTCCGCAGTTCCACCCGGTCGGCCAGCTCGTCGGTGAGCTGGGTGCGCAGTGCGGCGATCACCTCGGCCGAGAAGTCGGTGCCCCAGTAGCTTTCGCAGTGCGGGGCGAGCCGGGAGAGCAGCAGGCCGGTGCCCACGCCGATCTCCAGCACCCGGCGGGGACGCAGCGAGCGGATGGATTCCACCGTGGCGTCCCGCCACTCCCTCATCTCCTCAAGGGGGATGGGCCGTTCGTCATAGCTGCTGTTCCAGCCGATGAAGTTCTCGCCCCAGGCCGCGGAGGCGGATTCGGCGTAGAGGTCCTCATAGATCTGCTGCCATTCGCCGACCTGTTCGGCGGTCTCCTCCGTTCCGGCGCCGGCGGCGCCCACCACATAGCCGATCAGCCGCAGTTCACCGGCGTGGTCGGCGCGTGGCACCACCACGGCCTTGGCCACGGCGGGGTGGCCGGCCAGCGCGGTCTCTATCTCGCCGGGTTCCACCCGGAATCCGCGCACCTTGAGCTGGCCGTCGGCGCGGCCGATGAACTCCAGTCGTCCATCGGGGCGCCGGCGCACCAGGTCACCGGTGCGGTACATCCGCTCGCCGGTCCCGAAGGGGCAGGCCACAAAGCGTTCCGCGGTCAGCGCGGCGCGCCGGGTGTAGCCCCGGGCCAGTCCGGCGCCCGCTATATACAGTTCGCCGGTCACACCGACGCCGACCGGCCGCAGCCGGTCGTCGAGCACATAGGCGCGGGTGTTGGTGAGGGGGGCGCCGATGGGCAGTACGGAGCCCAGTTCGGCGGCGGAGCGCACCGGATGGCAGGTGGCGAAGGTGGTGGTCTCGGTGGGGCCATAGCCGTCCACCACCACCAGCCCGGGGCAGGCTTCCAGGACCCGCCGGACGGCGGCCGCCGATACCGCGTCGCCACCGGTCCACACCTCGCGCAGGCCGGTGAAGCAGTCGGCGGCCTCGGCCGCGAAGGCATGGAAGAGGCCGGCGCTGAGCCAGGTGCCGGTGATGCCGTGCTGTTGGACCAGCGTGCTCAGGCCGGCGGGGGTGAGCCCGCCCTCCGGGGCCAGTACCAGGCGGCCGCCGCCCAGCAGCGGCACCCAGGTCTCAAAGGTCGCGGCGTCGAAGGTGTGCGGCGAGTGCACCAGCGTCCGCTCCCGGGCCTCGGGCCGGAAGCACGGGTCCAGGGCCAGGGCCACCACATTGTGGTGGGTGGTGCATACGCCCTTGGGGGTGCCGGTGGAACCGGAGGTGTAGATGACATACGCCGGGTGCAGCGGGTCGCGGGCCGGTACGGCCGGGTTGTTCTCCGGGCGGCCTTCGGTGTGCACCGGTCCGTCGATGACCGTTACGGGCCGGGTGTCCTCCAGCATCAACCGGATGCGTTCGGCCGGGTAGGCCGGGTCGATGGGCAGATAGGCGGCTCCGGTCTTGAGAACCGCCAGCATGGCCACGATCAGTTCGACGGACCGGGGCAGCCTCAGCCCGACGGTGCGCTCCGGCCCGGCGCCCCGTTCGATCAGCCAGTGGGCCAGCCGGTTGGCCCGGGCGTTGAGCTGGGCGTAGGTCAGCTCGGTGTCCTCACCGACCAGGGCCACCGCCTCGGGAGTGCGGGCCGCCTGGGCCTCGAACAGCTCCGGCACGGTGACCGGCGGCAGCTCGAGTGCGGTGTTGTTCCAGCCGGTGGTCACCTGCTCGCGCTCCTCGGCGGAGAGCAGGTCGATGCCGCTCAGTCGCTGGTCCGGGTCACCGATCACCGCGGTCAGCAGCCTGCCGAGGCGGGACATCAGCGCCGCGATGGTGGCCTCGTCGAAGACATCGGTGCTGTATTCGACGACCCCGCCGTGCTCGTCGAGGTAGAAGGACACATCGAACTTCGAGGTGCCCATCTCCACGAATTCGGCGCGCGATTCGACCCCGGGGAGTTCGAGGTCGCCGCGGGTGTTGTTCTGCCAGGCAAGCATCACCTGGATCAGGGGGTGGTGGGCCAGGGTGCGGGCCGGGTTGAGCACCTCCACCAGGTGCTCGAAGGGGATGTCCTGGTGGGCGTAGGCGTCCAGGTCCACCTGCCGGACCCGGGCGAGCAGTTCGCGGAAGGTCGGGTCACCCGAGACATCGGTACGCAGCACCAGGGTGTTGACAAAGAAGCCCACCAGCTCGTCCAGGGCCTCATCGGTACGGCCCGCGATCGGACTGCCGATGGCAATGTCCTCACCCGCGCCGGAACGGTGCAGCAGCGCCACCAGCGCCGCGTGCACCACCATGAACACCGTGGCTCCGCTGGTGTGCGCCAGCTCGGTCAGTCCCTGGTGCAGTTCGGCATTCCATTGGTGGGCATAGGTGCCGCCCCGGTAGGTGGCCACCGCCGGGTGCGGCCGGTCCGTCGGCAGTTCGATCCGCTCGGGCAGTCCCTCCAGGGTCCGCCGCCAGTAGTCCAGCTGCCGGGCCATGGTGCTCTCCGATTGGTCCGGAGAGCCCAGCAGTTCGCGCTGCCAGAGGGTGTAGTCGGCGTACTGCACCGGCAGCGCCCGCCAGTCCGGAGCGCTCCCCCGCAGCCGGGCGGCATAGGCGGTGGCGATATCACGCCACAGCGGTGCCAGCGACCAGCCGTCGGCCGCGATGTGGTGGACGACCAGGACCAGCACGCACTCATCCGGTGAGACGGCCAACAGCTCTGCGCGCAGCGGAAGTTCGGAGGCCAGGTCGAAGGAGTGGGCCACTGCGGCGTCTATCGCCTCCCGCAGTGCGGCCTCACCCTCGCTCTCGTCCCCGGATATCTCCGTCACGGTGAGCTCCGGCCGGGCCGCCGTGGTTTCGAGGACCTGCTGGTGCGGGGCACCGTTCCGTTCGGGGAAAACGGTACGCAGACTCTCGTGCCGGACCACCACATCCGCCACCGCCGCAGCCAGGGCGGACCGGTCCAGCGGACCGGAGAGCCGGATGGCGAAGGGGATGTTGTAGGTGGGCGACGGGCCTTCCAGCCGGCTGAGGAACCACAGCCGGTTCTGCGCATACGACAGCGGCAGCCGCTCGGGCCGTGCCACCGGCTCCAGCGCCGGACGCTTGCGGTCGGCCCCCAGGACCTTCTTGGCGAGCCCGGCGGCAGTGGGTGCCTCGAACAGCGCCTGTACGCCCAGATCCACCTGGAAGACGGACCGGATACGTGAGATCAGGCGGGTGGCGAGAAGAGAATGACCGCCCAGATCGAAGAAGCTGTCCTCCACACCCACTTCAGGCACGTCCAGCAACTGCGCGAACAACCCGCACAGCACCTCTTCCACCGGTGTCCGCGGCGACCGCGACACCACACCGGACACAAACCCCGGCTCCGGAAGAGCACCCCGATCCAGCTTCCCATTCGCCGTCAACGGGAACTCATCCACCACCACAACAGCCGCCGGCACCATAAACTCCGGC
>NZ_JBIUAW010000015.1:0-113746 GCF_044593195.1 Streptomyces sp. NPDC052396 | reverse complement strand
ACAAGCGGCGATGAGACCCTGATCTCGCTTGCCTAACATGCCTTAACCCCGTACAGGCGGCTGACCTGCGAACTTCGCAGGTAGCACTAGATAACGGTGGCAACCACCCACCGGCATCAGTCACGCCGTCTATTCCGTCACTGCCGGTGCCCCCGCCGGCCGTTGCGCTGCATGCCTACCTGTCCCTGCCCCGAGGCCAGTTGTCGCTGGTAGACGAGTGGCGTGAACTGGGCGGCTCGGGCTGCGATAGCGCATGCGCCTGAAGTGGTGGCTGCGCGGCGGCTATCGGCGGTGTCGGCCTGGTGGTGCTGCCGCTGGCGGTCCGAGGCGCTTCCTGGGCCTGGTCGTCGCGCTGGTTGGCCATTGCGCGCTGAGTGGCCGGGGCCGCCGGGAGCGGTGGCGCTAGACAAGGAGCGGCGGCGGCCCGCGAGCGGGCCGCCCTTGATCCAGTAAAGAAACTCGTAACAGCCCTGCCGCTGCTCCTCCTTGGCTGCTTCTACCGAATCTTCTCCGCGCCCGCCTTCCGATTTGTGGCGCTCCGCGCTCCTGCTCCTCCCATGTCCGACCGGATTTGCGCTGGTTCGTTCTCCGGATCGGCGGACTCGGGGGCCAAGGGGACACACCTACACGTGGTAGAGGGTGCGGGCACGAGTCAGGTCGGCAGGCCCGTCCTTGCCGAGGTGGAGGAAGTGGTTCACCTGCCATGCCTGTGTGTTGCCGGCCTGCCGGTTTGTCGTGGTCACCCATGGCGGATAGACGCGGAACCCCCGCTTCCCGCCGGAGCCGTTACGGGAGACGATGTCGCGCTCGCTCAGTACCTCGCGCGGGAAGACGAACTGTCCGAAGCCGTCGTCGTCCCGGCTGCTGATGACGAAGATGTCCACCCCGTCGTCGGCGTCGAAGGGCCGGATCGGCCCCTCCTCGGACCGCTGCCACACAGTGACGAACTGGCCCACCTTCGTCGGGGTGGTCCTGGCCACGCGGAACCGGACCGAGAGGCCATCGAGCGTGAAGGCATGAGCTGCGTACTCGGCGCTCTCCGGTTCGGGCACCGGCAGCGAGCAGGCAAACCCGCTCGGGTCGTACACCATCATCTTCGCCGCCAGCAGGTCGCCATGAAGCCCCGTCCATGGCTGATTCGTCACCATGCCGTCATCCTGCCAGCCTGACGGGTGCCGAGGGTCGCGGGGTCGTTGCTGCTCTCGCCCCAGTAGTGGGCGTGGACGAACTTGGACCGATCGGCGAGTTGAAGATCAAAAGGATCGTGGCCATCCACTTCGGCAAGCACGCCTGGTCAGGTCTGAGCTGCATGCGATCTCGCATAGGTCAGCGTGACTTTGCACCGAGGGGTGACCTGGAAACGTGAGCGATGCTACTGACCCCAGAAACAAGGTGGCCCGGACCGGAGTCCGGGCCGTGGGTCGGGACTACTGCCCTGACCACCAGTGCAGCAGGATGCCCGCAAGCATCTTGCCGACGAAGGAGCCGGCAACCTGCTTGAAGAACCCGCTACGGCAGTTCTGGGACTTATTCATGTAGTTAACCTTGGAGATCGGTGGCTACACGGGTGCCGGCTCGGGCCCGCTGGGCGGTGTCACTGAGCCGTGGGGACACGTCCCCTGGGTATAGCCGCTGGATCTCCTCGACCCACACATGACTGTACGCCAAGTGCACTTCGTGCACAGCCGGATGTCCTATGCCGCTGCTACAACACTCGCATGGAGATCAGTACCGTAGCCGGGCCCGGCGACGAGAGCGGCCTCTGCCGCCACGGCAACCCCCGGCTCCTGGATACCCGCTTATGGGGCAAGGAACGCGGCCTGAAGCACCCGTACCCGGTGGTGTGCCACCTCGTGGACACCGGCGCGTACTTCGCGGAACTATGGGGGTCGGTTGTCGGGCCGCGCATGCGTGCCCATGCCGCTCTGGCGTTGGGGTTGTCGGAGACCGATGCCGCCCGAGAGCTGGCCTTCTGGGCCGCATTGCACGACTTGGGGAAGATTTCACCGTCGTACCAGCACTCCATCTCCAACGACATGGGCGCGCGGAAGAAGTACCCGGGGCGCTTCGAGCAGTTACTCGCTGATGGCCGTTACCGGCACGGCACGGGCGGCACCGACAACGGTGCGGGTCCACATAGCCAGATCACACACTGGACCCTGCCTGGGATTCTTGAGCAGCTGGGCTATCCGCCGGGCGCTCCCCATGGGCCGGTCGGCGACCGGGTCGGTCACGCCATCGGGCAGTTGCTCGGCGGGCACCACGGGGTCTTCCACCCGCGGATGGAGCGTCCGCAGCTGAAGCATCCGGCGACGTTCCTGCCGCAGGCCGGGAAGGGCGAATGGCAGGAACAACGCTTCCACCACGTCCGCATGTTGCGCACCCTGATCACGAACGACGGCCCTGTACCGACCGGGACTCTCCCGGCCGAGCTCTCGGTTGTGGTGCTCGGCATGGTGATGGTGGCGGACTGGACGGCCAGCGAGAAGCAGTCGATCGAGACGGTGGAACATCCCGAGGGCGAAGAGTGCTGCTGCCGCGTGGCCCTTGCACAGCACTGGAAGCGCGCCCGGGAGGTGGCCAGGCACGGAGTAGGGCAGCGAGCTCTGGGGCGGTGCGGCTTCGCCGCCCCGCCAGCGGAGGAACTGCTGCGGGCTGCCGGGTTCCCGGACGGCTCCGTGCACGGTCGGCTCGCGCAACGGCTGCTCACAGCGGTCGAGCCCGACCATGCCGGCATGCTGTTGATGAGTGCTCCAGCGGGATCCGCCCGCCGACGGCTCGGGCTGGTCGCGGCCTCGAAGTTGGGCCGGGCGACCGAGGCCCGGGGTATTGCTCTCGCGCTGCCGGGAGAGCTATACCTCGATGAGGGCTCGGAAGACCTGGCGTCCTTGGCGGGCATGCTTCTGGAGGGCTCCGGCGCGCTCGCCCGTCTTCACCCGATGTCCTTGGACGGCGATCCGGAGACGGCCTTCGAGGAAATCCCTGAACTCAGCCTCGACCCGCATGACCAGGCAACCGCGCAGCAGTGGCTCTCACAGCGGCGCCGCGGGCTGTTGGCTCCCCTCGGGGTAGGCGTGCTCGACCAGTTCCTGCCGGCCGTCCTGCCCGTGCCGGACAATGCGGTACGGCTCTTCGCGCTCAGCGAGAAGGTTCTCGTGGTGGACGACGTACGTCCGCAGGAGCCACGGCTGCATCAGCTTCTGTGCCTGCTGGTGGAGTGGCTGGCGGCGCTCGGGGCATCCATGGTCCTGCTGACCGACACTCTGGCCGGGGCGAGTGCCGACCGCCTGGTTCAGGCCTATCAGAGGGGCGCGCGAGCGGCTCGGGGGATGCGGGGCAGAAAAGAGGGAACGTCACCGTCGGGAAAGCTGCCGCAGCCGGGTTGGCTGTACGTCGATGGGCTGGACGGCTCAGTCACCCAGTCCGCGGTCGATCCTCCCGTGGACTCGGTTCGGCGCGTCTCCTTGCTCGAAGTCCGGCCGCGGCCCGGCGGCGCGGGCCCGTACGTGGACGCCGTCATGGACCGGGCCGAGGACAGCGGCTCGACCCTCGTGTGCTGCGACAGCGTGGAGGAGGCCCAGCAGACCTTCACTGCGCTCGCACATCACCGTCGCCGACACGCGATCCCCGGCACAGTCCGGCTACTGCACCAGCGCTTCCCCCGGTATCGCGTCCGCGAACTGGTGGCCGAGTGCACGGCAGCCCACAAGAACCCGGCGCAGGACGGTTCGGTGCTCGTGACGACTCCTCCCTTCGCCGAACATCTCCCGTTCCTCTTCGACCAGGTCGTCACCCTCCTGGCCCCGCTGCCGTCGCTGCTGGCCCGTGTCTCCCGCGGCAGGAATCTGATGCTCCTGGAAAGCGAGGAACGGGTCGGTTCGCCGATGGACCAGGCGCTGAGACAGCGCACGGTCCAGGCGCTCCGATCCCACGGTCCGCAGCTTCGTCTCCCCGGTGACACCGAGCAGTTGATCCGCCAGGTATACGACTCCGACAGCTACCTGGCCGCTCTGGACGACGCATCGGCTGTGCAGCAGCGCCGTCTGGTCGCCGCAGCTGAGGGGCACGAGGCCGGGTTGCTGCACGACGCCAGGATCACCGGCATCCCGAGCCCGGTGAACGTTCACGACGACCTGTACGAGCTGACCCGGGCCGAGCGCGGCCTGACCGAGAAGCGCCTCGCAGCCACGATGGGTTTTGAACAGGCGTATGTCCTGTTCGTCTACCTCCGGGGCAGGACCGCCTTCCTGGATCCCGCGGGAAAGGAGGAGGTGCCGTTCGTCGGGCCCAAGAGGGAGCGCAGTCCGGTCATCGCCGCTCTGGCCCGGCATACGATTGCGGTTCCGCCGCAGTGGGCGCCCGAAGGAGGCATCTCCACGCAGATCGGCCGTGGGCGATTCGACAACATCAAGTACAAGTACTGGGTGGAGCGGACGTGGCTGAACCGGGTGTACCCGGTGGTGCTCAGCAAAACCGGCGATTCCTGTACCGGCCTCCTCGGGAGCATGCGGCTCGAACTCACCGAGACCGGTCTCGTCAGGCTCAGTTGATTCCCCGAAAGGCCCGCGCTGTGGATCGTGACCGCTTACGATCGCTGACAGCCCAGGGTTCCCTCGGTGGGCGCGCCGTTCTGACAGGACGGACCCGCCGTACAGCCCCGCGGAACGGAAGCGAACGGGAGACGGGGAGAACTGTGGAACCGCCACGGGCGATGAATCTCTTCGACGAGCCGTGGATACCCGTGCGCTGGCTCCACGGCCAGGACGGCCCCGCATCCGTGGGCCTGCGGGACCTTCTGGGACGATGCCAGGACATCGAAGCCTTGGACATTCCGCTCGCCGCCGCCCAGTCGGCGCTCCTGCGGGTGCTGTACGCGCTCACCGCACGGGTCACCGGGCTCGACCAGGATCCGGACGGCGACTGGATGCGCCGGCGCGCGGGCATCCTGGAGGACCGCGCGCTGCCGCAGGACGGCATCGAGGGCTACGCATCCCGGTGTCACGACCGGTTCTTTCTCTTCGACGACGTCACCGGCCGCCCGTGGCTGCAGGACCCGCGTCTGGCGGACGAGTGCACCGAGACCAGCGGCGTGAACAAGCTGGTGATGACCCGGCCTTCGGGAAACAACCACTCCTGGTTCGGCCACTTTCGCGACAGCGCCCCGCACTCGCCCCCTGCGGCCACGGCAGTGCTGTACCTGCTCATGTGGCACTACTACGGCGCTCCCGGCAAGTGCACCGCCCGCGCGCTCCACGGGGAGCGGATCTCCGAGGCCAAGCGCGGACCGTTGCGCAGCTCGCTCTCCTACCACCCGGAAGGGGACTCGTTACTGGTCACCCTGCTTGCCGGGCTCGTGCGCCCCGGGGTGGAGGTGCGGCCCGAGGAAGATCTCTGCCCCTGGGAGCGGGACGAGCCAGCAGACCCGGCGGGCGCTCCGCCGGTGCCGGTCGGCCCCTGCGGCTGGTGGACGGACACCTCGCGGCACGCTCTCCTGCTCCAGCCAGATGCTCGCGGAGAGCGCGTCACGGATGCCCGCATTACCTGGGCGTACCGTCTCCCCGGAGTCTTCGACGATCCGTACCTCATATGGGAACGCAGGCTCGTCAAGAAGGAGGAGGGGGAGGAGAGTCGCACCGCCCGGCCGGCGAAGGCGAACCGAGCCCTGTGGAGGGATCTGGACGGCCTGCTGCGGCACCAGCCTCCGGAGGCCCAGGGCGAGGAGACCACGGTGGAGCCGCCGAAAGTGTTCGCGACAGCGGCTGAGCTCACCGACCAACTGCGCGTCCGGGCCCTCGGCTTCGACCAGGTCAAGGCCAAGGACACCCAGTTCGTCAGCGGTCTCACTCCCGCAACCGTGGGCCACCTGACCGATCGGCTCCCTGACACCCAGGTCGCGGTCGGACGACTGCGCAGGCTCGGCGAACGGTACGGGGAGAACCTCACCGCAGCAGTGCGCAAGGCCTGGGCGCTGTACACGAGGGGCGACCCCAAGCAAGCGGGCAAACTCGTTCCACAGGCCGAGGCCCTGTACTGGCCGGCTGCCGAGCGCGAGTTCTGGGCCCGCTTCGACCGCCTCGACCGCACCGGCGAGGACCCCGACGGCGGCTTGGACATCCGCGCCGCGCGCGACGCCTTTCTGCGACTGGCCCGCGAGGCCTACGCGCGCACGACCGACCCGCTCACGCGCACCGTCCGCGGCAACCAGGCCGTGCTCGACGCCCGTGGCTTGTTGTGGATGACGCGCCCCGCGCGCAAGAACAAGTAGTCACCATGCCGACCGGAAGGTGCCCCATGGCAGAGGACCGCGATGCCACAGCGCGAGCGCGCCGCACCGAACATGTGCGTTTCGTGCGGGAGATCCGGCAGCTGTGTGCCGATAGCCCGGGGGCGCACGCACGCCTGCGCCGCGGTCTGGGCAAGGACATCGACCAGGTGGCCGGGATGCACGAGTTCATCGCGCACTGGCTGCCCGAGAAACGGAACCGGGAGCGGGACCGTGCCTACTACGCGGTCGCCGCGCTCATCGCCGACCAGCCTCGGCACGTTGTCCGCAGCCGGTCGGCGAGTGACACGGAGGCGGAGCAGCCGGTCGGCACCTACGGCCCCAGCTTCGGCCGCACCCTCGCCGACTCCGTTCTCAAATCTCCCGCGCAGGAGCGCTCGCGTCGGCGCGACAGCACCCGCAGGCGCCTGGACCTTCTCGTCCGCCAGAGCCCTACCGGGCTGCACCGCTACCTTCCCTCGGTCACCCGCCTCCTGCGCCAGTACGAGACCGAACCCGACTGGGCCCAGTTGCTGAACGACTTGACCCGCTGGCCGTGGAACGCAGCCGACATCGGAAGCCGGTGGCAGCAGGACTACTTCCGCACCCTCCACCACGACGAGTGGAGGAAGCGGGACGAAGCCGACGCCGCCCAGGCCGTGCCCGAGCCTGGATCGCCCGCCGCCTGACCGCCACCCCCGCCCACCACTCCAGAAGGAGTCCTCCGTGCCGACCGCGCACCTGCCTGCCTGCTTCGTGGACGTACACATCCTTCAGAGCATCCCCGTATCCACGCTGAACCGCGACGACCTCAACGCCGTCAAGACGGTGGATTACGGTGGCGTGCGGCGCACCCGCGTCAGCAGCCAGTCGTGGAAGAGGGCGCTGCGCGAGGAGTTCCAGAAGGAGATCGGTCAATTCGCCACCCGAACCCGGCGGATCGGCAAGGCCGTTGCCGACGTCCTCGAGGAGAAGCACGCCTGGGATCATCAGAAGGCACGCCTGGCCGGCGCCCACATCGTGGCGGCCTCCGGCATCAAGTTCGGCATCGAGGGGAAGCCGGATCAAGAGGGATACGAGGCCATCACCAACGGGCTCGTGTACCTGTCCTCTGAGTCGATCGAGGAACTCGCCGACCTCGCTGCCGAGCACCCCGACAAGATCAAGAAAAAGAAGATCGAAAAGGCAACCGACAAGTCGCAGCTCCCCGCGGCCGATGTTCAAGAGATCATCCGTCGAGGCAACGTGGTCATCCACACTTTCGGCCGCATGCTCGCCGAAGTCGACGGCGCGGATGCTGATGGCGCAGTCCAGGTCGCGCACGCTTTTACCACCCACCGCAGCGATGTCCAGGTCGACTACTTCACCGCCGTCGACGATCTGACCGCTGCATGGGGTGAGACCGGCAGCGGCCACCTCAACGAGGCCGAGTTCTCCGCGGGCACCTTCTACCGCTTCGCCACCATCGACTTGCGCGAACTCGTCACCAACATGGGCAAGGTCCATGCTTCCGCAGGTCCCCGCGACATCTCCGAGGACGCCCGTAACGTCGCCGGGGCCTTCCTCTCCTCCTTCATCCGTTCCCTGCCGCAGGCCAAGAAGAACTCCACCGCTCCGCATACCGCACCGGACCTCGTCCACATCAGTGTCCGCAGCGACCGCCCGCTGTCCTTCGCCGCCGCCTTCGAGACCCCCGTGCGCTCCGCGCAGGGCGGCGGACACGGCACCGCCTCCCGCGACCAGCTCGTCGAGTACGCGCAGACCGCCACCACGCTCATGGGCAGCGACCGTATCCTCGCTGCTCATTGGGCCGGTATCGGCCAGGACATCGAAGGTCTGGGTACCCGTGTCAACACCTTCGACTCACTGGTCAAAGCCGGCGTCGAGGCCGCTTTCGCCCCGCTGGAGGGCGGCGCGTGACCGCACCACAGCCGTCACAGGAGCCCGGGCTGCTGCTGCGCCTCGCCGCGCCGCTGCAATCCTGGGGAGAACGTAGTCACTTCACCGAAGAGCGTGACACCGCCGCCTTCCCCACCAAGTCCGGTGTGCTCGGCCTGTTGTCCTGCGCGCTCGGCCGACACCGTGGGCAGGACACCGCCGACCTGCGCCGACTGAAGCTCACCGTGCGCATCGACCGCCCCGGCTACGTGCTGCGCGACCTGCACACCGTCGGCGGCGGCCTCGACCCGAAGGACACCGTCCGAACGGCCAAGGGCGGCACCCGCGGCGCGAAAAGGTCCACCGTCTACGGGCATCGTCTCTACCTTGCCGACGCCGCCTTCGTCTGTGCGCTCACCGGTGAGGAAGAGGCGGTCCTTGACCGCTGCGCCGACGCACTGACCGCCCCGCGCTGGCCCCTGTATCTGGGCCGCCGCGGCTGCCCACCCGAGGGCCCCGTTCTGCTGTCCCACGGCCCGGATGCCTTGGGCAGCCTCCTCCGACTCCCTTTGCCCGCGCAGGCCCCGGCCCCCGCCGTGACGCTGCTCGCGGACCGCCCCCTCGGCTGGCTCCCACGCCATCCCGAAGATCCTGACGATGGCACCCGCCCCAGCTCCGAGGTCCAGGACGAACCAATTGACACCGCCCCTCACCGGCGCACCTTCCGTACTCGCCGGCTCTACCGAGGCTGCTGGCATCCACCTGAGCACCTCTACACCGGTGAACTCGGCACCAACTACCTCAAAGCCCTCGCCGCGCATCTGCACGTCGCCACCGTGACCTCGCCCAATGGCCCGGAGGCCACTGTATGACCACCCGGCTCACCCTCCTGACTCTCGACGCTTCCCGGACCGACGTACGCGAGGAACTGCGCAACGCCGTCGCCATGCACCGGCGCGTGATGTCCCTCTTCCCCGACCTCTCCGAACTCGAAGAGACACGCAAACACTTCGGAGTACTGCACCGGGTCGAGCAGGTCGGGCGACGCGCCGTACTCATGGTCCAGAGCAACAGAGAGGCCGCTCCTGAGCAGTTGCCGGACGGGTACGCGGTTGAGCCTCCCGCAACATTGAGCCGCTCCTGGACGCCCTTGGGCATGGCCGCCGCCTGTCCTACTGCTGCGACGCCAACCCCGTCCGCCGCCCCACGCGGGAGTACAGGAACCTGCCTCCCGTTGTCGCCCTCCATGGCCGCCACGCCGACGACTGGTGGCACCGCCGGGCGGACCTCGCCGGTCTCAAGATTCACACCCATCTCTCCCACCCGCTAGACCGCCGCTGTCGGCCGCCGCGGCAAGGGCAGCGGCGCCCAGAAAGTGCGCCGCCACCGGGTCCGTTTCGAGGGCACTGCGGAAATCGTCGATCTTGCCGAAGCCGCGACGAGGACGGCTGGTAGGCGTCCAAGCGGGGGTGTTCCGCAAAGGGCGGAAACCGAGGCCGCCGTCGCCGTGTCCGTCCCGCAGGCACGAGGGTGTTCCGCCTTCTCGGCTTCCCGGCCCCGCGGAGGGCGTGGTTGCGGCGTCGGTGACGGCATGTTCAGGCAGGTGTGGCAGTTCTGCAGTCTGGGTGGCCCCATCCCTGCGGGCCCTTGGCGATGGGGTCCTTGGCGGCGTAGGAGCGTCCGCAGTGGCACTGGCCGGGGAACTTCGCCTTGATGACGCCGCCTGTGGCGCGCCGGGGTTTTGGTGTCCTGGTCGTGGTCCGGGCCGCAGACTGGGCTGTCCGGTCGGGGACAGGCAGGTCCTGGTCACCGTGTGCCGTGCCGGCCGCCTGCTGGAGGGCAGCGGCGTCGCTGGCGGCCTGGTCCGCGAGCGCGTTGAGGAGGTCGCCGTCTGCGCGGTGCGCCGGAACATATACGAAGTCCACGGTCCGGCCGCTCAGGAGGGCATCGATGCGCATAACGAGCTCCTGATTGGCTACGGGTTTGCCCGCCGCCGTCTTCCATCCGTTGCGCTTCCAGCCAGGCAGCCACTTGGTGACCGCGTTCATGGCGTACTGCGAGTCCATCCGCACTTCGATCGGTCGGGTGGGATCGATGGCCTCCAACAGGCGCTCAAGGGCGGTCAGTTCGGCGACGTTGTTGGTTGCCTTCCCCAAAGGGCCGGACTCCCAGCGCTGCGGCACCTCTTGGGCGTCGGCAACCACGTAGGCCCAGCCGGCCGGCCCGGGGTTCCCTTTACTCGCGCCGTCACACGCGGCGATGATGCGATCAGACATCCTTCGATCATGCCAGCGCCGACCGCACCCCTGGCACCTGGCAGCGGACCGCCCCTCTCCCGCGCAAGGCACGGCTCTGACCCACATGTCGCTGTTCCGCTTCACCCCCTGCCCTCTGCCGTGGCTTTTCTGGTTCCCCGACGCCTGGACACTAGGGAGTGTGCCGAGTTCAGATCTTCATTGGAGGCTGCGGAGCCAGATAACGGCGCCGCGTAAGTGGAGTCCGGCGAGGTAGCTGGTCGGGGTCTTGTCATAGCGGGTGGCGAGGCCCCGCCACTCCTTGATCTTGTTGATGCAGCGTTCCACGGTGTTGCGGTCACGGTAGAGCTCGGTGTCGTGGGAGACGGGCCGCCCGCCCTGGCGTCCCTTCTTCTTACGGTTGGCGGCTTGGTCGGTCTTCTCCGGGATCACCGCCCGGATGTGGCGTCTGCGCAGGTAAGCGCGGTTGGCGCGGGACGAATAGGCCTTGTCGGCGGCGACGGCGTCGGGCCGGGTGCGGGGCCGTCCCACCGGCCCGCGCACCTTGATGCCTTCCAGGACTGCGGTGAAGCGTGGGCTGTCGGCGGCCTGTCCGGGCGTGAGGACGAAGGACAACGGACGGCAGCGGCGGTCCGCCGACAGGTGCACCTTGCTGGTCAACCCGCCACGGGAACGGCCCAGTTCGGCGGCGCGGAGACGGGCCTTGTGGCACCGGCGAAGGCGCCGGCGCTCCTCACGGGCCTCGTCAGGCGCCTCGCCCTGGTCGGCTACCGGCGCGTTTTGCCCCTTCGGAGAAGCCCCTTTTCCTCGGCGACGGCCTTCTCCAGCGTCTCCAGCAGCTCCGGGTCCAGGACCATCCCGGCAGCGTGCTGATGAGCGCGGGCCGACGTGGAGTCCACGCTCACCAGGCCGAGATCCGCCTGCCCGCGCGCGGCGGTCTCGGCGATCACCGCTTCCAGCAGCACCTGGAAGACCCCCGCCCGGGCCCATAGGTGGAACCGCCCATAGACGGTGGACCAAGGCCCGTACCGCTCCGGCATGTCCCGCCACGGACAGCCCGCACGGAACCGCCACATCACACCATTCACCAGCCGCCGCAAGTCAGGAATCGGACCGCGCTCGCCCAGCGGCAGCAACGGCTCAATCACCGCCCACTCGTCATCTGTGAGATCACCCCGGGCCATCCCGCCTGTCTACCGTCCCGGACCCAGCCGGGACAGCAGAACAACCAAACGCGTGATCTCAACTCGGCACACGCCCTAACGGGCCGCTCTTGACCAGCCCGCAGACGGGTTGCCGGTCTGTTCCACGGCGGTCCACACGGTCGGTGACTCGGGCCTGGTCGACGTGCTTGGGCACGGGGTCGACGAGGTGCACGGCGTACCCGCCGCAGGTGAGCCATCGGACGTAGGCACCCGGTCCTCCTGCCACGTCCAGGATGGCAACGGGTAGCGGGAGCAAGCGGGCGCGCAACAGTTCCTGGGCACGCGTGAATTCGAGCATGCTCGCACCGCTGGCTGTGCCTGGTGCGAACCGGTCGGCTTCCTCGTAGCTGTTGGTGTAGTAGGTGATGACCTCCGAGCTGATGGTGGGGATTTCATCTGGGGGCAACAGGTCTGTCCTCTCACTCGGGAGCCGATGGAGGAGGGTTAGAAGGTCGGTGGCCTGCCCGCGTCGGTGAGCCGGGCGACCGTTCGCCAGCTCATCGGCGACCGAGGTCCAGGGTCCTCGCGAAGGCCCTGGCGGAAGCCGGCGAGCGAAGTGCGCAGAGCGTTGTGGTCACGGAAGCGCCACAGGGTGATCAAGGCCCAGGTGGCGAGGTTGAGGGGGATCAGGGGCGTGGGGAGGCTGCGGCGGGCGAGCCAGACGCGGTTGCGTGAGTTAAGCCGGTAAAAGCGTTCGTGGCGTGCCGGGTCCGTTGCGGGGTGATGGACGATGATGTCGGGCTTGTAGAGGCCGGTGCGCCCGTGGTTCCACAGTTGCCAGGCGATGTCGATGCCCCCGTGGAAGAGGAAGAAGTCGCCCGGCCAGCCCCCGGCGAGTTCGAAATCGCGGCGGCGCACCATGACGACGCCTTCGGTCATGACGGTCACGGTGCCCGGCCGTGTGGCGCCAGCAGATCGCAGGCGGGGTACCCAGCGGCGCAGGGTGACGCCTGTGTCGGGGTCGGCGATACGGGGCTGTACGTACGAGAGGTGAGGATCGCGGTCCAGTTCTGCAGTGATCCAGAGCCAGGATTCACGCGTCGCCGACGGGCGAGTAGCCGCTCGGCTTCAGCGCTGAGTAGCACGACGCTTTCCTTGCCCGGTGCCAGTTGGGTGACGACGAGGCGACCGCTGTGTGAGTCGAGGAGGCCCGGTGAAGGCCACTGTATCGGTCGCCACCTCCGCGTTGACGGGGATGCGGTCCAGCGAACTGATGGAGCTGACGGTCGGCTGCCGACGCATGGACGACGCCGTCGGCACCGGCCTGGCCCGGCACCGGCTGGTCAGCAAGGTCGTCAAAGGGCGGCACGAAGCTGATACTCACGCCCCCAGCATCACCACACACGCGTCAGGTACTGAGACAGGTGAGGAACTGCCCCGGTGAGAGACGGGGGTCTGAGTACGAGTACTCAGGCCCCCGTTGCCGTGTCGTGGAAGGGTGAAGTCCATGACGAGCAGCAAGACCCGATGCGCGAAGGGCGTTGTCGTGTCAGCGGTGGCTGCCCATGCCACCTACTGGGCCTGGGCGTCCCTGACAGACCGGGCGTGGAGGGTGAGCGAAGCCCACCCAGACGACGGCTTCGCCGCAGGCTTCGGGGAGTTGGTGGAGGCTCAGCTTGTCTGGGTGTTGCTGATGCCGTTGCTGCTGTGGGCGGGGATGCGGGTACTCGGTGAGAAGGGCAACAGTCGGATGCTTGCGGCTGGTTCAGCCATGTGGCTTCTCATAGGAGGGCGTGTCGAGACGAAGACGGACTGGCTGAACACTGAGGTGTCCCTGGTCCTGTTCGCTCTTCTCTGCGGTCTGCTGTCCCTGAGGCGCGCACCCCCAGCGAGTTGAGAAGAGCAGACAGCGGAGGGGAAGAGCCCGGAGCTCTTGCTGGCCTTCCTGGCCACCAGCGGCGGCTCTGTTCGCACGTTCTTCCAGAGCAACTCACCCTCTGCGTCACCGGCCTCAAGAGCCCACTCGATCCTTTCGTCTCCCGGCACGGTGACCGCCGGCGGCTGAACGGCTGCTCGACCTCGCCGACGCTCTGCTGCCTTCCGTGACATCACGGCAGGCGGTGCCTCTGCTGGCCCGGCTGGCCGGTGCCGACAAGGTACGCGCGGACAACCTCGCGGCCGAGGCCGCGACGATACGCCCGCTGCGCAACCAGACAGCACGTCGCGACGCGACACGGCAGAAGCGTATTGACCGTGCCACCTGGCGCTGAGCCGCGCTGGAGGCCGACGTGAACTGGTTCGGACCTCCAGGCCGAGCGCGGCCTGCTCGCCACCCGGCCGTACGGGGTCGGCACCGAGTACGAGGGGCGCGGCCCGACCGCGCTGCGCTGGCTGGTGCTCGACGACGCTCGGGTGTCGATCGGGTACCGCGTCTACCCCGACCGTGTCGAGGTGCAGGTCGTCTGGATCATCGGCCACCCCTAGCCTGCCGACGGGCAGCCGCCGAAGAGTAGCAAGAAGAAGCCCCCGGGCGCGCCATGGAGGAGCGCCCGGGGGGCTCATGTCGTTCACCGCCGGGAGGGGAGTGGGCGGTAAACGGGACAGTGGGGCTATGCGGTACGGGCGAGGTCGAGCCGGGCGGCGGGGTGCACGCGCAAGACCGGGCCACCGTCGCGGAACCGCAGCACGAGGCGGGGCGCCTCGGGGGCACAGTGGTCGGTGCGGACGGCCGCAACGAGGCGCCGGCGGCCGCCGACTTCGACGACATCGTTGCGGTGGACCGTGCACACGGCTCGCGACGTGATGGCCATGACGGTGCCCTACTCGGAGAGCAGGTTGACGATGTGCTCACACGTACGAGCGATCTCCTGCATGTGCTCCAGGGCCGACACCAGCCCGTCGCCTGCGCTGCGCTTGAGATCGGTGCGGGCCCGGTCCGACAAGGTGTTCCACTGGTGCCAGTCGTACGTGCGGCTCGTGAGCGCATCGCGCCGGGCCTCAACCTCGTCAACCATGACCGCCAGATGCCCGCGCAGCGTGCTGGCGAGCTCGAAGATCTCCTTGTGCGGGGGGATCGACGAACGGCGCACTTGAAGAGCACGGTCCACCGTCGCGCGGATCGTTACCAGATCCAGCGGGTGCGTGTCGCCCACCATCATCGACTCGATCTGCGTCAGGCGGTCGTCGGCGTTCACGTGGGTTCTCCTCGGCCTGGGTAACTGCGAACGGCGTCCAGGACCGTACGGGGGAAGCACCGCCCTGGCCGCCAGCGCCCCCGCAGGCCCGTGCATGCCCCGGGGATACTGACCCCTAGGTAACGGCCGCCGGCCGCGCGGTGGACGCCGTCAACCAGGGCTTAGGGCTCGCAGAGAATCAACGTGTTGCTTCCCGCTCCGACGCTCGTTGATGTGGTATGGACATACCGGAGTCGACGTGTGAACAACTCGCCGTGAAGTTCGCGGTGTTGTTCCCGCATCTGAATGAACGGCAGCGTCGTCTGGTGATGGGGGCCGAGGCCCGCATTCTGGGGCACGGCGGGGTCCGAGCTGTCGCCCTGGCAGCTCAGGCCAGCGAGACCACGGTCCGCAAGGGCGTCGACGAGCTGGAGGCGGGCGAGGCCCCGCTGGGCCGGGTCCGGCGGCCGGGCGGAGGCCGGAAGAAAGCTGCCGAGCTGGACCCGGGCCTGAGACCCGCGCTGCTGGCCCTGGTCGAGCCCGACATGCGGGGCGATCCGATGTCGCCGCTGCGCTGGACGGTGAAGTCCACGAGAACGCTCGCCGCCGAGCTCACCCGCCAGGGCCACCGTGTCTCAGCCGACACGGTCGGCGACCTGCTGCCCGAGGAAGGCTTCAGCCTGCAGGCCAACGCCAAGACCATCGAAGGCACGCAACACCCGGACCGAGACGCCCAGTTCCGCTACCTCAACGAGCAGGCGCGCGACCACAGGGACACCGGAGACCCGGTCATCAGCGTGGACACCAAGAAGAAAGAGCTGATCGGGCAGTACAAGAACGCCGGACGTTCGTGGCAGCCGACTGGCGAGCCAGTGACGGTCAAGACCCACGACTTCCCTGGCCAGGCCGACAAGGCAATTCCATACGGAATCTACGACATGGCCGCGAACACCGGCTGGGTCAACGTCGGCACCGACCACGACACCGCCGCGTTCGCGGTCGCCTCCATCCGCCGATGGTGGCAGGCCCGCGGCCGGCACGACTACCCAGGCGCATGGCGCTTGCTGATCACCGCCGACGCCGGAGGCTCCAACGGCTACCGCACCCGCGGCTGGAAGACCGAACTCGCAGCACTCGCCACCGAGACCGGCCTGGACATCACCGTCTGCCACCTGCCTCCCGGCACATCGAAGTGGAACAAGATCGAGCACCGGCTCTTCTCCCACATCACCATGAACTGGCGCGGAAGACCGCTGACCAGCCACGAAGTCGTCCTCCAGAGCATCACCGCAACCACCACCCGCACTGGCTTGACCGTGCACGCCGAACTCGACACCAGCCAGTACCCCACCGGCATCCACATCAGCGACGAGGCCATCGCCGCCTTGTCGATCACACGCCACCGCTTCCACGGCGACTGGAACTACACCCTTCACTCTCAACTGCCCCTGAACACGACCCCGGTCAGCAGCACAGCGGACCAGGCCCGGCGAGCACACACCCTCGGCTGACGCTACATTCACTGCAGGACCCGGAACTGACTGGCATGCCCCGCCAACAGCTCAGCAAGCTGATCGACACCCTGACACCCCAGCTGGAACTGCAACGTGAGCGAACGCTCCGCATCCGCCGGGGACGCGAGCGCCTGGTGGCTCCCGGCACAGGCGCCAAAGCCAAGCTCACTCCAGCCGACCGGATCCTGGCCACCGTGCTCCACCTGCGCAAGCTCGCCACCATGGACCTCCTCGCTCAGCTCTTCGGCGTCACCGCCATGACCATCAGCCGCGCAAACCAGGAAGTCCGCCCCCTCCTGGACACGCACGGCCATCACATCAAGGCCTCCACAGCCCGGTTCCGCACACCCGCCGACACCGCAACATTCCTTGCCTCCAACCCCACCCAAAGCGAGATCAAGTCAGCATGTTGATTCTCTGCGAGCCCTTAATGTTCGAGCTACCGATATCCTCGCGGACGTGATCTACGAGGGAACGGCGGGCATGACCGAGGGCCCGCCAACGACGGCTCGGTTGCGGGATGTACTGAACCGTGCCGTGCGCGTCTTGATCGTCGAGGGACCGCCGGACCAGGCCGACTCCGCCGATCTGGCGCGGATCGTGGTGACCGGTGCCGAGATCGCCGACTTGGCGCGGGTGCTGGCCATTGTGGACGGTGGGACCGGAGACCAGTGCCGGTGCCACGGCTGGCCGACGATCATGGTTCACGACTCAAACAGCGAACTGATCGCCTGCTGGACGCTGCACCACCAATCCGGCCTCCGCGGGATTGGCAACTGCGATGCCGACCTGCGCGATGGTCCGGCACTCACCGCATGGCTGGCGGAACGAGGCCTGACCAGATCACGGGACATACAGGCAATGCGAGCTGCCCAACAAGCCGAGGCCGAGCGGCGCCGGATGCGCTGGATACAAGCTGCGCCGGCCGGACTGTCCGACGCAGCCGCAGACGTAGCCCAAGAGCGGGAGCGCGACCTTGACGCCTGGCCGCATCCAATGCCAGACGCCGAAGACCGGCTCGCCGCTCTCACACGGCACCACTATCCCGACGCGATCGAGCGCATTCGCCTCCTGCTGGCCTGGGCCGGGATCCCCTCCAGAGAGTCCACCGGCAGCCAGATGTGGTACGACACGGCGGTGCAACGCCAGCTCCTGGCCGAAGACCCTGACGTCGTTCTTGCCGCACTCACTGCGCGGCCTCCGGGCCCGGCTCAGCTCGACGGTGCCGCCGAACTGTTCAGCTCTTTCGAATGGACCAGCGCACACGGCAAGCACCTGCCCGAGCCGCTGCGGTCAGTACTGATCGCCCACATCCAAGCAGACGGCACCGACCCCATGAGGTTCCGGATGCACCACGGCTACTACGGGGCCGAACCAACCGGCTGACGGTATTTCTTGATGGCGCGTGGCCGGACGCTGGACTGTCCCCTGACACCTGCGGCCGAGGCATGACCCTGGCCAGGCTGACGACACCAACGGCCAAGCGGGGTGTTCACAAGTGGGGGGACCTGCAGGGCGGGACGGCTCGCAGAGATCGCTTCCCAGCGGATGAGAGATCGTTTCCCGGTCTTCCGGCCGCGGTGCGGCGGCAGGGCTGGGTCGGTGGAGGCAAACAGCCGGGTGAGAAGATGAGGCTCATGTCCGAGATATCCGCCCTGTGGCAGGTCGCGCCTTCCGCCGAGACCGAATGGCTCGTCGAGCTGTGCGAGGACGAGGGCACCACGGGGTTCCCTCCACCTGGCATGTCGGACGCGGCTTGGGTGCTGAACGCGATGTACGAGCAAGAGCAGGGGCCGGGCCCGGTGTCGCACCATGAGGCGCGGCAGGCCCGGCTGGCGGACGGCAGCATCGAGCCCGCCGTCTTCCACGGCATCGACCTCGAGGTGGGCACGGTCACGGGCGGTGGCCTGGGACGTGCGGAGCATCCGGGCCCTGGCTGGCGGCGGCTGCGCTGGGCGGAGCTTGCGCGCCGCACCGGCGATCCGATCGTCAAGGAGGGGCACTGGCCCTCGTACCGCAGCGCCCCGGACGGCCGCGTAGAGGACCGGAGCTGGCCGGCGGGCATTCAGCCGCCTACGGAGGGCAGCTTGGACAGGGAGACCTGGAACCGGCTGATTGAGATACTGCAGAAGTACAGCCCGGCCGGCCCGGACACTCGCTGCCTCGCTTATTACAACCCGCTGATGATGTGGACCTTCGACTTCGACAATCTGCACGTTCTCTCGGGGCGTCTGGGGGATGCGCAGGCGCTGTACGACGTTGATGAGCCGGACTTCAGTCCGTCCAACCTGTGGCCCGAAGACCGGTCATGGGTCGTCTACACCGACTACGACCTGTGGGGCACCAAGGTCGTCGGGCCCACGGCGCTGATCGACGCCCTGGTCGGTGATACGGAGATCGAAGCCGTGCGGCTGCCCTGGGCCTCCTGAGGGAACGGGAACGGCCCGTGGCCGGGGGATCCGGTACCGTTCCCGTCGGAATCGCCCTGCCGGGCCGGGGCACGGCTGCCATGACTGGCTGAACACCCGCTCGGGAGAGTCGACTTGAACGAATCCTGTGTCGTTGACGGAGGGGATGAAGCAGCTTCTCACTGGCATCCGCCCGGTCGATCATCCCGGCACATGGGCGTTCGCTTCCGGTTGGCTGTGGGCCAAGTGCCAGTCGTGTACTGACCGTTTGGCGCACTCGGGAATCTGGCATTCCCTACGATGTTGGCTGTTGCGCTGTTGCGCTGTTGCGCTGGTGTGAGGGTGGGGTTGGGGAGAGAACCATGGGTGCCATGCAGGCAGATGGGGCGGTTGCGGCACCAGGACTGCGGACCTGCCGCCGACTTCTATGCCGTCAAGGCCGAAAACTCCAGCAGCGTCACAGTGCGCTGGAAGGCGAACTCGCGCAAGTCCAGACGAACTGGCCAAGGCTCGGCGCATGCATGAATCTCTGTCCCGGGCCCTGGAAAAGATCCTGGCCGCAAGCGGAGCACGGTCGACCCATATGGGATCACCACTGCCTGGGCCATCAGCGCGCACAGCGACGCGTTCATCGAAGTGCTGGAGCCGCGCATGCGGCCGTTATCCGAGGCAGGCATAGCGACGCTGATCGCCTGCCTCGCTCGCCACTACGTGATCACGATCCCCGCTTGCCGCGCATGCAGTTCGGAGCGGACGAGTTCGAGGAGACGGCCCGTCCAGTTGCGGCCTCGGCCGGCGTTGTCGCCCCAGAAGGCGGAGTCCATGTCGTCGTAGATCACGGTGGCGTCGTCTGTCGCCAGCAGGATCTCGGCCAGCTCGGGGTGCTGGTCGTACTTGGCGCGCAGCAGGCTGGTCATGACGGCGGTGCGGGCCTGCTCCCAGCCTTCGCGGCGCGGTGTCCCGGCTGCGAGCTTGCGTGCTGCGTAAGCAGTCTCCGCCGTCACGATCGTTGCCCGGACCTCGGGCTGTGCGACCGACAGGGCCCAGTAGGCATGAGCGACGGAAGGGTAGCCGACCCCCTCTACGACGATCGGGGCGGGGTAGTCATTGCGCAGGCCACGCTTGCCGGGGTCGGCCTCCGGCTTGTCCGGATACGACTGGTAGAGGTGGACCGCCGGAGCGTGCGGCGCCGCCGGTCCGTCCGCGGGCACACGTGTGGGCCGCCTGGCGCTCCAACTGGCCCGCTCCTCGAAGTACGCGACCGCACTGTCGTAGGCCTCCTGCGTGATCGGTGGATCGTGCGGCAGATAGGTCTTGCCGCCGGGCCCCACCACCAACACCCGCAGCGGTCCGTCTTTGTAGTCCATGTCGCCCAGCGCGTAGCGGCGCCGCGACACCGGGATGGCCAGGAACGCGGCGCGGGCTGCGGCCCGGTTCTCCTCTGTCCGGTCGGCGAGGAAGGTGTCGACGGCGGCGAGGCAGCGGCCCGTCGAGTCGGGCCGCCCGTTCAACTGGTCGATGGTGTCCCGTATTTCGGCGACCAGCAGGTCAGGGGTGAGCCAGGTGCGTGGCTCACTGAACTTCCAGCCTGCCAGATCGTGCGCGGATGCCTCCGCGCCGTCCGGGAGGCTGGTGGCCACCCAGCCACTGCGGAGCTTCTCCTGGAACTCCTCGATGGTGACCAGGCCCCAGCAGTCGATGAGCCCGTCGGCATAAATGAAGAGGTCGGTCAGGTGGTAGCAGCCGTTGTGAATGAAGGCGTGCCGCCAGGTTCCGGGTATGCGGACGCCGTCCGCGGTGCGATGGATAAGCCGGTTGCCGATCATCCTGTGATTGTGTCGCAGCGGCCGCCGCGGAGACCTTGGTTTTCTCCCGGGCCGACCGCCGGGATGGTCCACGCTGACCAGCGAGCGGCTGGCGCCCGCTGACGACGTGCTTGGCCGTCCAGTGATCGGCTGGCGCCTCAGGATGACCGACACCGAAGTCTGGGAGATCGGGCGGCGCGCTCAACCGCCTTCTGGTCACCACGGTCATACCGCAGTGCGCTGACGGCATTTATGAAGCTCGCGCTGATGCCGTCGTGGATGCGGCATATCGCGGACTTCAATCCGCGCAGCTGAGCCCTGGGGGCGGGACGTTCGGCGACGTCCACCGTCCCGCACCGGGGCGAGGTGGCCGGCCGGGGCGGGGGCGCTGCGGCTGGCCGCGGTGGTGGCGGTCTGGCTGTCCACCTAGTGGGCGGAATCGGCCCGCTGGGCGCGCCGGCGCCATGCCATCAGCCCGGCGCCGCCCGCCGCGCCCAGCAGGGTCGAACCCGCGGCGATCCCGGCCACGGCGCCGGTGCCCAGGCCTTTGGTCGGCGGGGGGTCTTCCTGCGGATCTTCCTCGCTGGTGCGCTCCATGGGCTCGGGGTACTTCCGGGGTTTGGCGCAGTAGTCGCGGTGGGACTGGTCCATCCGCTCCGGCACTGTGAATACGGTGGCGGCCAGCGGTTTGCCGCCGTCGTTGCCGCGCATCACCTCCACCGGGTAATCGCCCGGCTTGGTAGCGCAGTTCACCAGTGCCTCGATCGAGCTGATATCTCCATCCGGTGTGGGCTGGAAGCCGGGCGTCTTGCGTCGCACCGGCCTGACGAAGGCGGGTGACCGCAGGATGAGGTAGTGCTCCCGCTGCCGGGTGCGCAGGTCGGCTCTGATGGTGAATGCCACCCAGGATCCACGCTGTGGATCCTGGGGAGCCTTGTGGGAGAGCTCCACCGCCGCGCCGGGGGCGAGGCGTTCGGTGTCCGAGGCCGTCCTGTCCTTGCAGCGGGGCGCGATGTCGGAGCTCACCTGGAACTTGCCCGGGTCGGTGGGTCTTTTGCGGCCGCTGGTCCGCACGGTCACCGGATAGGTGCCCGGCCTGATGTCGCAGGGCAGATGAACCAGCACATCCGTGCCCTCGTCGCCGTCCTTGTGCTCCTCACCGAAGTACTTATGGTCAACCGGGTAGCCGTGGGGCAGGGCCGGTGACTCGAAGACGACGCGGTGGGGCTTGTCCACTGCCCACGGGATGTCCACACTGAACTGGATGTCACCGCCCCGAGGCACCGTCTGGTCGTCGGCATGAACCTCGATGTGTTCGCCGTCGTCGTCGACCGGAGCGCCGGACGCTAAACCGGCACAGCCCAGCGTGAGGGCGGTGGTAACGGCCAGAGCGGCCACGGGTATTCGGACAGGACGCATGCCGTGACGATACCGGCCGCCTGCCCGGGGGCCCGCTGGCTGGGAGAGTCTCGAACAGTTCGACTGCCCGGGCAGGGCCTTTGTCGAGTGTGGTCATGACCGCGCAGGGAAGTACGGGTACGCGGACGTGACCTTGCTGGGCACCATCTCCATGACCTGGTCGAGCGGTAGTTCGCCGAACTCGCCAACAAGAAGTTCCGCCGCGGTGTCCACCGCTCCATCCAAGCCCTCGAACGGGACATACGGGCCTGGATCGCCAACCGGAACGACAATCCCCGCCCCTGTGTCTGGACCAAGACCGCCGACGAGATCCGCGAATCCCGCGCCGCACAGCCGACGGATCAATGACTCAGGACACTTAGATGCCCATCACGTACCACTGCCTGGGCGATGTGCCACGCAGGTACAAGTGCCGGCCTCGCCCGACAGGGCGTGTGTACCGCTTGAGGGGTGCGCCGTTGGGGAGGGTGAGACAAGCTTCCTCGATCAGCAGGGCCTCGTGCTCTGTCATGCGGCAACGGTGCAGGCGGTCTGGTTGCCGGTTGCCACCGAGCATGATGATCTCGTCTTTGTGGACAGCCATGCCCGCGGGAGCGGTCACGGGGGTCTTCCGGAGCCGAACGTGTCCGTTGGTCCGGGCCTCGAGCAGTGGGAAGGTCGGGTAGTAGTTGGCCCACGCGACGCCATCGTCAACGTTGAAGGCATAGACCGTATCGATGTGTTCGATGCCCTCCAAAGGCTGGTACCCCCATTGGTGGTTGCCGCCGCTGTCCCAGCGCACCAGGCCGGCGGCGCTGATCGGGTCGGTGTAGGTGCCTTCGTCGAAGTAGGCACTCCATAGATGGTGCCGCCGGTCCGCCACCAGGTACTCGACCGCACGCCCCATCACGAAGCTGTGGCGGCGCCGGCCGTCCGGGCCGTAGATCTGCGCGTTCTGATCCACTGTGGCACTGTGGCCCTGCAGGACGAACCGGCCATTGGGCAGTGCATCCAGGTGGGTCACCCGCAAGCTCACTTCGTGCAAGGGCTGTTCCCGGACTGCGCCGTCGCTGTTGATGACGAGAAGCGCGTCGTAAGGACGGGTGCGGGGCTGAGGGTAGGGCCTGCCGTACGAACTGGGCTGGAGTTCCGCATCGGGGCAGATCAACCAGAGGGCTCGTCCCCAGGCGTCCACTGTGGTCGCCAGGACCTTCCGGTGATCGTACTGCCGAGGCAACAGTGCGTGGGGACGCAGTGCCACCTTCCTCAAGAAATCACCTCACGGGCGAATGAACAGGACTCGCCCATGATCGCATCCCTCCAAACCCATCGCCCAGCCGCGCCAACGTTCGGTCGGGCTGTGGACGTTGCACCACCAGGAGCAGCGACTCGCACGCCAGCTCATCGCCGACGAGTGCGCCGTTGCCCTGGCTGTGGACGTCGCGGCGGACGCGCTGCCGTTTGGCAGTCTTGTCCATGAATCGGTAGCGCGCCCACGGGCCCCCTGCACCGCCTACGAACAAACCCGCGTGGGACTCTCGAGACTTCCTGACGGTCTCCCGGGGCGGCGTGGTCAGGCGGGCCATCAGATACCAGTCATGGTCGGGTCATCGGTGCCACGCCCGCCGTAGCGTCCGGTGGCCGCGTTTGAATCACGGCCCGTCGAACTGCCCGGCCCGTAGCCGGTGAATGTCTCCACCCCTACTCGTTCGGCCCGCAACGCCCCACCCTTACACGGCAGATGCTCACTGACCGGGTTGCGGAACTGGCTTTACGGCATGGTTCGCTGGGCCTGAGCGGCGGTAGAGGCCGGAGGGGGCGGATTCAGTGAAATGAAGGGATGGCAGGGCATGGGCGGGGCGAAGCCGGGGGCCATAGGGCTGGCCAAGGCAATTCTTCTTGCTGTGGCCGGGTGTTGGATGCTGGTCGCCGGCCTGCTCGGGCTGGCCGGGAGCATCTTCGCCTTCAGCCCTCTGGTCATGCTGCTCACCTTCCCCAGCTTCATGCTGAGCGGCATCGCGCTCTTCCAGGGCTGGCACCATCCACGGCTGGCCGGGTGGCTCATCGCCTGGGCCATGTGGACTCCCAGCGCCGTGTTCGCCTTCTTTACGCTGTTGTTCTTCAGGGAGGACAGCCTCACCCTGTGTCTCGGCGGCATCGCCGCGGCGCTCGGCACGCTGGGCGCACTGATCGCAGTCTGGGGCTGCTCCATCCAGAACCGGATGCGGCACCTTCCGTAGGGCACGTTCCGCAAGCACCGGCGTGTAGGTCAACCGGGAGTGTGCGGGTAGCGGCTAGCCTCAGTGCGGGCTCGTCGTGCCAAGTGAGCCCGCTTTACTGGTGTCGCGGCTCCTGGTTTCCAGCAGGAGCCGTCACCGTTTCCGGGGATGAGTACGGCTTCGGCAAAGCGGGCCCGGTGGGCTGGGCAAGGGGCTGGCTTCCCCCGGGGTGCAGTGGAGCGAGGACTATGCCCTGGACAACCAGCCGCAGCACGGTGCGGCGGTGGATGTGTCCAGAGTGCGGCAGACGAAGACGCCGCTGGGGCCGTACACCAAGACGCCTCCCGCCCGCAGCTGGACGCCAACGGCAACGGGAGCCCCGTCCACAGCCTCGTGAACTGCTGACCCGGCAGCACTCAGACCAGCTCCGCCCCGGCCACCGCAGGAGCGGACCTTCCTCCACGACGCCGCGATGGCCGGCTCGCCCTGTGGGTGGCTGGTTCGGCCGGGGCCCTACTGTTCATCGGTGATCGCTCACGCTGGTCGAGTCGCGGTCGGCCCACGCCGATGGAGTCCCAGGCCAGCTTGGCTGCGTAGGTTTCAAGCGGGTTCTGGCACAGATCTTGGGGAGCGGTCGCGGAGAGTCATGGCGGTGTTCGATTGCGAGGAGACAGGGTCGCGTGAGACCGCGTACGCCCTGTCGTCCAGCGATCGGGATTGACGCTCCCTCAGGTCCCCGCCGCCCGCTGCTGCAGCTGGTTATGGCCGGTGATGGTGCTGGTCATGCAGACCGATGCAGCGTTCTGGGACTCGCTGGTGTTCGACGGAATCGACGATGTGGATGTCGAGGCGGTCACAGCCGCGTTCGGCACGGTCGAGGTGGCGGCGAGAGGCCGCGCGGTGGGAGCGGCATGTCCGGACTGTGGTCGCTTCTCGGACCGAGTCCACGACCGCTATCAGCGCAGGCTGAAGGATCTTCCGCTCGCTGAACTGGGCTTCGTGATCCGGTTGACGGTCCGGCGCTTCATCTGCGGAGTGACGGACTGCCCGCGCCGGACGTTCGCCGAGCCCTTCTCCCGGCTGGCCGTCCCGCACGCACGGTTCACCACGCGGCTCAACCACGCCCTGGAGCGAGTGGGGCTCGCGCTGGCCCGGCGGGCCGGTGCCCGGCTGGCTGCCCAGCTGGGCTTCGGCGCGGGACGGATGACCTTGTTACGTAGGGTCATGGCATTGCCCGATCCCGCGTTCAGCACGCCGCGGGTGCTGGGCGTGGACGACTTCGCGATCCGTCGCGGCCAGAGCTACTCCACCGTCTTGACCAGCGTCGAAGACTATCGCGTGCTCGATGTGCTCCCGACCCGCGAAGCCGGGCCGCTGGCCGCCTGGCTGATCCAGCACCCAGGCGTGGAGATCATTTGCCGGGACCGAGCCGGCGCATACGCTGAGGGCGCCCGCCGCGGTGCCCCCAACGCTCTGCAGGTCGCCGACCGGTTCCACCTGTGGCAGGGCCTCGGCCGGGCCGTGGAGACCTGCGTCGCCGCCCACCGCGAGTGCCTGCGCAACCCGTCGCCCACCGGCACGCTGCCAGGCGCGACCCGTCCCGACCCCGGTCGGCCGCAGGACGACTCGGCGCCCGTCGGTCGGCGGGCCGAACGGAAGAAGGCAGCACACGCCCTGGTTCACGAGCTCCTTGCCCAAGGCCACTCACGCCGGGCGATTGCCCGGCACCTGGGCTGGGGCCTCAACACCGTGCTCCGGTACGCGAACGCCGCACGCTAGCAGGACACCTTCCGCGAGAACCGGCCCCGATCCAGCAGGCTGGACCCATACAAGCACTACCTGGAGCGGCGATTCGCCGAGGGATGCACCAGCGTCACCCGACTGCACCGCGAAACTCCTTGCCGACAACGCGCCCGTCACCTACCAGATGGTTCGCGCCCACATCGCCACCCTCCGCAGGACTCCGGCCGACGCGGCACCGCGGCCGCCGTCGGTGCGGCAGGTGACCGGCTGGCTCACCCGGCATCCCATGGCCCTGACCGAGGAAGACCGGGCCGGCCTGAAGGATGTCCTGGCCCGTTGCCCCGAACTGGACACGGCCGCCGGACACGTCCGCGACTTCGGCGAGATACTCACCGACCGCCTCGGCTCGACACTCACCACCTGGATCGACGCCGTCGACGCCAGCCAGCTACCCGGCCTCACTGGCTTCGCACTCCACCTGCACCGAGACTTCGACGCTGTGACAGCCGGGCTCACCCTGGACTGGAACTCGGGCAGCACTGAGGGTGCCGTGAACCGCATCAAGAAGATCAAGAGGCAGCTCTACGGCCGAGCCGGATTCGAACTCCTCCGCAAAATGATCTTGCTTCAGTAGTTTTCGCGACGGTGTCGGTCTATCGCTGGTCGGCACGTGAGAGGTCAGAGTTCGGTCGTCCAGATCCCGACAGGGTGCTCACTCGGGGGCAGCCACAACTGAGGCTGAGAATCCCGATGCCTCGCCTCAGCCTGTTCTTCCCAGTGAAAGCGGTCATCCGCGTCAGGCCACACGACTTGCAGCACAGGGAAAGGAGGCCGCCGGTAGAACCCGATGGCCCGCCCGAAGAAGGTCCGGTACCAACGAAGATCGACCTGCCTGAGCGCGACTTGCTGACCATCGACAACGTCAGCATGGCTCTGGCCTCCAGCCAGTACAGCGCCCGCGGCGGACTTCGCTCCGAGCCTGTTGAGCATGCGGTGCATGTCATGGATATCGAGTCCGAACATGGCCAGCTCAGGTGCGCCATGAGTGTGTGACAGGCCGATCGTGTAGGCGAATCCAGGACCGATCTCGTCCTCGGGAACCATCACGACGTGCCATCCGTGCCGCTGCACATTCTCGATGATCGTCAGATCCATGCGGTCCGCTTCGGCTCGGTCGCCGTAGTCATGGCAGAGGACGCAGCGGCACTGGAACGGATCAGCAGTCATACGCGGAGGCTACGAGGTGAGCCTTTGAGCCGGACAGCCGGGCTCGCGACCACCCTTTCAATCGAACGACACTGTCACCCTCTGCGACCGGGCCCCAAGATCTGTGCCAGAACCCGGAACTCGCCTACACAGCCACCAGCTCGATCACGGGGCCTGGCTATGGAGGTTGAATCAACTGTGTGAACGGAAGTCGTTGAGTCTCTGACAGACAAGGCCGTCTTTCAGTCGCCTGCATCGGAGTCCTCACTGATCCGGTGCGCCGCGGTCCTCGGCCACCCACTGCCTGCGGACCTCGCTGCCCTCCTTCGTGAGAGCGACGGCATCGAGGGCGAGTACGGCGATGGGCTCATCTGGTCTGCTGAGCGCATCGCCTCCGAGAATCAGAACCTCCGCGAGACCACTGAACTCGCCACTTTGTATATGCCTTTCGATCCGCTGATCTTCTTCGCGGACGCGGGCAATGGAGACCTGTTCGCGTTTCTCGCCAGGATCGACCGGCCCGATGTCTTCGTCTGGAACCACGAGAACGACAGCCGCACCTGGGCGGCACTGAGCCTGGCCAAGTACGTCGAGTGGTGGCTGGCAGGGCAGATCAAGCTGTAGCACCACGCCTTGTGGCCCGCCGGGTCAGGACGAGACGCTTCGCCGATGCCCGAGCGTTGACGGCTCGCGCCGGTACGGTTTCCGTTACGCGGGCCTCAGGCCGCAGCCGCAGGCTTGGGATCCGTCGCATTGCCGAGGAGCTGATGACGGGTGCTTCTCTCATCGGCCACTCACCCCAGCGGGTGGTGGCCGGCTACTTCGACCACCACGGCGTGCCCGGATCTGGTCGGTGTGGGGGGCCTGGCGCAGGAGTCGGGACAGGATCGAGGCCATCGGGCCCGCGCGGGAAGGGAACCCGCGCGCGGCGACACCCGGGTCGGCCTGGACCACCGTCACTCCGCACCCGTTCCGCAACCCGGCGAACGCCGAGCCCATTCGCCACCCACGGCAAAAGCGAGCCGCTCCGCCCCGCACACAGCCCTGGTCGGCGTCCTCTCGGCCCAGCCCTTCCGTGCCGCCTGGGGGCACTGTCAGTGGTCTGGTGCACGATCAACGTGCCACATCATTTGCCCGGGCAAGAGCGGGGGCAGCATGCCGATCAGGAATCAGCACATAGCCGCGTATTCCTTTCTCCAAGGACTGTACGAAGACGACTACTACCCCGATCATGTGGTGGACCGGGCAAAGATGATCCTGCTCCGGCTGTGCGAGCACATCGAGGCGCACTCACCCGCCGATCTGAGCACGCTCTACACTCTGGCCCAGGCGGCCACCGAGGAATTCAACGACTTGGAGGCCGAGTTCGAGGCCGCCGGCAGCGAGATCGAGACCGTGGCCCGCGACGAGATAGCCAAGGATTTCTGGTTCGTCGCCTGCTCCTACGGCTTCACGAATGCAGACGTGGAAGAGCTGATCGCCACGCGCGAGTGGTGAGCCGGACCACAGACATCAGCGCTTCCGCCACACAAAGGCCCCGTTGCAGAGGGCGCAGCTGCGGGACTGACGCAGCCATAGCGGACGCTGCCACATGGAGCGGCACCTCCGTAAGATCACGGCATGCCCACCGACAAACGCCTGACCCGGTCCTCGTTCTCCGGCCACATCCAGCCGATCTCCACCCGCCGACTGATGCCGCTCCTGCCACGCCGGATCTGGTCAGACAGCGACTGGCAACGCATCCAGCTCGGCTACCGGGCCCCGAGCATGGACCAGAAGTGGGACGTCTTTACCGAGGACAACGTAGCCTTCCTGCACCGGAGTTGGACAGGATTCGGGATCTTCGAAGCGACCTTCTCCCCAGTGGATGGCGGTGGCCGGCAGATCACCGAGGGCGTAGTGGAACGCGACCCCGAGCGCTATCGCGGCCAGGATGACGAGTACGACTGCCTCATAATGGAACTGGTGCTCAGCGCAGTCGTGCTCGGTGAACCAGCGGAAGATCTCCGGGCGACATTTAGGGAGTTCGTCCGCCAAGGCAGAGGCCGCTGATACCCCATCCGCGCTCGTCCAACAGAGCACCGTAGCCCTGCGTTCGGAGTCCTAGCGACTGGTCAGCCCCGCTCGTGCGGGATGGTTTCGCCCGCTGCTCCGGTGTGCAGCATAGCGCTGGCCCCGCGCAGTGGACATGGTCCTGTGGCTTCGCTGCTCCTACCACACGACGATTCCGCCGTCCTCGGCCTTGGCCCGCTGCGCGGCGGCAACAACGTTGTCGAAGCGGGCGGTGATGTAGTCGGCGTCGTAGCCGCCCTGTTCGGCAAGCCGGTCGAGGTGTGGGCGGATGGCCTCACACTCGGTGAGGAAATCATCGATCTCCTCCCGCTCCACGTAGAGATTGCCACCGTCGAGCCGGGGGAAGAACCGGGAGCCCAGGGCCCGGATCGCCTCGGAGCCCCACAGCCGGGTCCGGGTACTTTCGAATCCAGCCAGGGTGTCGCTGTACTCCGGGTCCTCCAGCAAGTCGTGGCCACCGTCGGCACCGTAGACAAAGGTATGCACATTCAGACTCATGGGTCGACTCTGCGGGAGCTGGTACGCCCTGTCGAACGAATTGGCCAAGGTCTGATGCCCCGACAAGGTCTGAGGGCAGGCCACACACGGCGTACACCTGGCCGAGGACGCCGCCGTCGGTCCGGCCCTCCTGGATCGCCCCGGAGTCCGATCCACCACGGGCATCCCGGCCGGCCACGTACGCCGGTACTCCACGCACAGGCCGTCACCGGCCAAGCGGCGCTCGCCAATGACGAGGTACCCAACGTTCATAGAGCTCACCGCCAGCCGGAGTGCCCCCTCACCACTTGATCAAGAAGCCTCCTGGTGGAGAGACTGCACCCATGGAGCTCATAGGCGTGGTCGCCGGCGCACGGATGACCGGTGTTGACGTCGACATCCTGCTTGTGGGGCAGCAGTGAGCGTCGGTCTGCCCTTCTTCCGCTACCACCCCGACCCCGTCGCAAGCGGATCCATCCGCACGAGCGCAGAGACATGCGCTTGCTGCAACCGCAGCACGGGGTGGATCAACACCGCATCCTTCTACACCACCCAGGAGGTCGGCGGGAGGTTCTGCCCCTGGTGCATCGCCGACGGCAGCGCCGCTGAACGATTCGCCGGCGAATTCTCCGACACCTACGGCCTCGACGGCGTCAGCGAGGAGACCGTACGGGAAGTCACTCGCCACACCCCTGGCTTCCACGCCTGGCAGGATCCGCACTGGCTCGTCCACTGCCAGGACGCGGCCGCCTTCCTCGGCGAGGTCGGATACACCGAACTGGCGGCACACCCGGAGGCCCTCGACCAGCTCCGGCTCGACCTGCGTCTGGACGGCTGGCACGACCCATCCCAGCTTGAGCACTTCCTGACCCAGCTCGGCGAAGGGGCAACCGCCATGCTCTTCCGCTGCACGGCCTGCGGCACCCACCTCGCCTACGCCGACGCCTCCTGAGCCACCGGTCAGCCCGTCAGCCGTGATCCTGCGCCGCCCAGCCATCCGGTCTCGCACCGGTATGCCGAAGAGACCGTGCGCTGGTCAGGCCTCGCCGGCAGCAGACGCAGGCCAACGGCCCAGCGTGACCGGGGCGGAGCCGTAAGGCAGTAGCCGTACGGCCACTGCCACCGCCTCAGGCGCCGTGGTGAACCGGGCGGCGTCCTTGCTCGCCATGGTCTCGGCGACCGTGAACCGACCGACGGCTTGGGCGACCAGCACCGGCCCCACGACGGACAGGCGCGGCCGCGTCGTGACCGAGAAACGCAGCGCCCAATGGCTGGTGAAAGGGTAGAGCCCCCGCAGCGCCGGTTCGGCATAGGCCGCCTCGACCAAGGCCTGATACGCCGACCCCCAGGGATACTCCAGCTCGCTGGCCTCGGTGCGCAGGTGCTGCCACTCGCTTTCGGCCAGGCGCGCGGGGTCGTGGTCGGGCACCTCGAAGCGGCCGGACAGGTGCATGAACGGCGCGGCCCGGCAAAGATCGCTCAGCGCTGCCCCGGCGTGCCACGCCCGCGCGGCCTCGGCGATCTCTGCCAGATCGTCCGTCGTACCGTCAACGAGTGCCATGTCCGCGAACGAGTCGGTACCACTGATCGACCACCGCCGCTTGTGGCGCCATGCGCTGACCTGCAAGGGCCCGCGATGAGGAAGCGTGCCGCCGGCTGTGGCTTCGAGCAGCGGATCGGACTCCAAGCTCGTGACAGGAACGGAGGCGAGACGGCCTTTCGCCACGGCCTTGGAGTGCGGCGCCGAGGTTGCCGTGGGCCGCGACGTCGGGATACAAATCGCTCGGATCGGGATGCGTGACCACGGCTGCTGATTATGCCCGCCCGCCGTACCGCCTTCCGCTGAGCGATCACGTCCACGGCGAGGTCCCGCAGGTGTGCGGGCGTGCCGAGCGGCCCGATCACACACCGCTCCAGCGCATACCGCCCCGCATCCTCCCAGGCGTCCTCTACCGGGCCCTCGCGTGCTGACCGTCCACGCAGCCGCTCCTCATCGTGCTTCTTCAACAGCCAGGCGTAGACGGTGTGTTGCCGCGAGGTTCTGCTACGCTCCCGCGCTGGCTGGTCATGTACCCGCCGGGGCCCGGGCCGCCACTATATGGCGTTGCCGCCGCCCTTTCGGCCGTCCGCCTCCCCAGCGCAATGGCCGCCGATCCAATCAATCATCCCTCGCCCCGCTCAGCCTGGCAGAATTCCGCAGGCTCCTGGCAGCTCGGCACCCCGGGACGGCCCACCATCAGCGTCGCCGAGTCGATCGGACACTGAGGTGGTCCTGCTCGCGCCGCCGGCACCAAGCCACCGCCAGGCGCTGCCACTACAAACGCCGCACCGCCGGTCACGAACTCCCGCCACCTGACGGACAGCCAGTCGACTATCACTTAAAAACAGGCCCCTGACCAGCCGCGATAGCGAACTGCAACTGGAGTAAAGTCCTTTCAGCCCCGCCAGTTCCCGCCTGCCCAGCCGTCATCTCGACCTGTCACCATGCCCCCTCCAGCATCGACCCGGGACGGCTCCGTGCACCAACCCGCACACACCATCGCAGACAGGTCGGACAACGCCCCGTTCCCCATGATGCCCCGGAGCCTCACCCGCTCCTCGCGAGGCGGTCGGTGATAGGCAGATGGTGCCCTGGATCGCTCCCGCGGGCGATCGGCCACCCCTTCGCCTGGGCGGGGTCGTTGTGGCGTTGGCCGAGGCAGCTGGTCAGTAGCGGTGGCAGGTGTCGACCGCTTCGCGCCGAGCAGCACAAGGGCGTGGCCGGCAGCGGAGGTTGGCGGGCGAAACTGCCGGTGGTGGGCCGACGAGTCTCTGCCTCACGCCGGGGGCTCGACCTCCAGCCAGCGCTGCCCACGAGCCCCGCGGTACTCCAAGGCCTGCCAACCCATCCGCTTCAGAGCGTCGGCACACCGCTGAAGCGCATCGTGCTGGGCATAGCGCGCCCCGCTGCCCGGCGGGCCCAGCCATTCGACGCGCACCACTGCCCCACACGCGCGCACACAGTATCCGGTGGCCAGGCGCCGGCCGTCGGACCCGACCGCCGACGGCGGGAGTCCAGCGGCTTCGAGAACCAGAGCGACCGCGCGCACCGGCTGGAGTCGCTCCCAGGGAGCCGGCACGCCTTCTGGTTCGGCACGGCCGGTGTTGGTAACACGGCGGATCTGCCTGAGCCCCGCCAAGGCCTGCTTCACGTCGGCCGCACGTTCCTCGGCGTCCCCGGCCCAAGGCCCGTCAGCTCCGGCGGCTACCTGGAAGCCCGTCATGTCACCGATCATTGCGCCCCTCTCTGCCACCAACGGTAGACCGCCGCCACACGCGGCGGGCGGCCGGACCGCATGCTCGCCGGCAGTCCGCACTGCCACGGCATCCTGGCCAAGGCGCCCCACACCCCCAGCCGTTCATCCCGAAGCAGGCATGCTCGCGCGGCGGGGGAGCGGGAGCCTTGATGAAAACTCTCATTCCGCTGGCCATGCCCAGTGTGCGGAACGTCCGGGGAACGCCGAGGCCTGCCTGGAGAAACGAGTTGACCGGCGGGGAGCGTACGAGGGCGACAGCAGCGACCGCACCGTCATCACCCCAGTGGAAACGGCGCGGGTTACGCGGGTCAGATCATCGTGTCGAGTGCGCATTCGAGGCGAGCGAGGGTGCCGAGATCGGGCAGGACCTGGCCGCATAGCACGCGGCTGATCGTCGTATGGGCCGCACCGGCGTCTTCGCCGAGCTGGCGGAGCCCAACTCCACTGCGCTGCATGGCCTTCGCCAGATTGATGGCACCTCCCGAGCGTAAAGAGCACTCACCGGCGCCTCGTCGGCCCGGATCGCCCGCGGCCACTCTCCGGCTACCGTATTCGCGCATCGCACCTGATCGTTGCTGCTCCGAGGCATGGAGCGATCGTCCCACGAGCGAATGCACAGTGGCTTCGGCTCCGTGCCCACAGCAGCTCCCCTTCAGACAGCGGCCGGATTTTCAGCCACGTGCTCATCAAAGCCCGGGGAGCGGCCACAGCGTAAGCGGCCTGACGCGCAGGGAGCAGTCACCAGTTACCCCGAGGTGCCGCGCCCTGGGGTGATCCGTCGGCGCATGGCACCCTGGCTGGTCCTGGACCGATCACGCCGGATACACCGCCCTGCATGCGTGCGGTGCGCAGTTAGGGAGAGACAGTGACCTACTCTTTAGCAACAGCTTCCTCGGGACCTCAGCCGATGTGGTCCCCGCTGGACGAGTACTTGTGGCACTCGTGCGACATCCTCGCCGACGTGCTCGAAGGCCGGCTGAGCCAGCGTCCCTTGGTCGCAACCACCGCCCCGCTCGATCGTGGCGAGCAGGCGCTCGCGGTGGGGCCCGGACAACGTCTGACCTGGCGGGCCGCGGGCGACGGCAGCTACAGCCACAGCGGCGTCGTCGCGTTCGGCAGTCCGGCCTTCGTCATCGGCAGTCTGGTCGGCTCTGCGCTCGGTAACTCCGCCCGACGCCGGCAGGCGGCCCTCGACGCCCAACCGCGGTGGGTATGGGAGGGAGCAGGGGAGGTCACCCTCACAACGCGCGGCGCATACTTCGCACATCCCCAGGCACGGCTCGTCCTGTACTGGCACAGCCTGGATGCAATCGATCTCGCGGCCGCCGATGTCTTCCAGACGAGCTTCGTCAGTACGCGCGAACACTATTGCAGCGTCCGTCTCCACACGCCGTGGGCTTCCTTGATGTTCGCCCTGGCAGCAGTCACCGCGTTTCCCGCCCATCCTCGGCTGCTGAGCCGTGGATGGCTCCCGCCGGACTTCGAGCACAGATGCGCGGCCATAGGGCGCCCATGCCGCCCCGCAGCTCAGCTCGCCGTGGAGGCCGCTGCCCAGTGAAGCTCCAGCCAGGCGACAAGACTTCGTCATGTACAACTACCGTTATTTCAAAGAGAATTGATTGTGGTAACCCGCGAGACGTGGACGGCCCTCCGCTCGTGCGCTGGCACGGTGCGGCACGGCGAGCCCCCCGGCACGGCACAGATGGAGGCTGGGCAGGCGTGCACACCCTTGAAGCCATCGCTCACAATCCCGGACCGTTTCATAAGCCCGTTGCAGACGCCCAGTCACTCGCAACAACCATGAGGCCGTCCAAGCGGCTGGTGGCCGCGTCCTGCCCGGTCGTTACGCTTGGGCGGTCGCGACGTGGCGTGTTGTGGACGGTCTACCGGGTGGTCAGTTGCCAGTCGTAGGAAGCGTGGAGCTCGCTGGGCTGGTAACTGATGTTCATGTGCGAGGGCAGGGTCTGGGCGGTGAATACCGTCTCCAGGCGGGTCGAGCTGCCTTCGGGCACGGTGGCCGGGCCGCCCGGCAAGAGTGAGTAGCCGGGAAGCCATCTGACGCCCGGGTTCGCACCTTTGCGGGCGCCGATGCCGTCGCGCAGTTCCACGGGGGCACCGCTGCGGTTGGTGACGATGACCGGCAGGAGGTAGGTGTGCCCGTCGGCCGCGCCCTCGTCCTTCATACCCGGGTTGGGGGTGATGGCCTGGATGGGGCCGATGGTGACCTGGACGCCATCGTCGTAGGTGATGGCGCCTTCCCGGGCCGGTTGCTCGCCGGCGCCGGTGCGTTTGCGTGCGGTGACACCGTCGTCGCGGTCGTAGCGGATGCAGCCGCCGCTGGTCGACAGCGTGGGGGTGTGCGTGTACTCGTCTAGGTAGATCGCGATGGTGATGCCGTGGTCATCGGTGGTGCTCAGGCCCGGCCAGTTCGGCACCGGACGGCCGGGGGTTGAGCCCTCCGGCGGCGGCGTGTCGTGCACCTTCCAGCCGCGGTGTCCCCAGGCGGTGCGGAGTTTGCCAAGGCCGGCCAGATAGTCGGCTTTGCCGGCGTAGTGGAGATCCCACTCATAGTGGGGCTCATGACGGGTCACGCCATGGCGGTCGCTCCCAAGGTCGTCAACGCACGCGGTACTGCCTTCTGCCCGTACCTGGTCTGCGACGCCGGCCCCCGGGCCTAGACCGATGATGGTCTGTCTCCCGGCCTCCAGGGTGGCGATGTCCCGCTTGCGGAAGTCCGCTGCCGATCGCACGGAGCCCCCGCCGAGGATTCCGAAGAAGCCGGATACGGCCGAGCAAGCCCACACGATGACCCCGGCTGCGGCCAGCGCGATGAGGGAGCGCCGCACGAGTATCGTGCGGCTGGTCCCAGTGGCCGGGGTGGCTGCCGTGGCGATATCCGGTTCCTGGGGCGGGTGTGTGTCCATGAGGTGATCCCACCGCGCCGACCTGGCACACGGTCAGGGGTGAAGTACTCATTCGGAGCTGAGTATGCCTACCCAGGGCGTGCGTCGGCTCTTCCGCGGGAGGCCGCCTGGGACGCTACCGGCGATGACGAGTACCGTCTTGGCAGTTCGGAGAGCTCCGTCTACCTGGCCACCATCATGCCCCTACTCCACCGAGCCGCAGTAGAGCGCACCTCTGAACGGGGCTTCTCAGACACCTAGTGCCGTATCAGGCAACGTTTGCCCTGTAACCGGCTGGGGTGTCATGTGGTGCTGAGTGGTGCGCTTTCCTCGGCGTCGAGCTGGTGGTCCGCCCAGACGTAGCTTTCGGGAAGCAGGTCGGTGACGGGCACCGTTCGGAGGCCGTCGTTTGTCCCGACGATGACCTTGAGGGCTGGGAAGTAGTCAAGAAGGACCTGGCGGCAGCGGCCACATGGGGGCACGACGCCTCGGTTGCGGTCACCCACGGCGACGATGGTGTCCAGGTCATAGGCGCCCTGGACGGCAGCAGCGCCGATGAGCACCAGCTCCGCGCAGGGGCCTCCGGTGAAGTGATAGGCGTTCACCGCGGTGACGATCCGGCCGTCTCGGGCGCGGGCTGCAGCCGCCATGGTGTGGTTGTCGCCCCGGCAGTGTGTGGCCGCGACGTGTGCCGCTGCCCGGATCAGTTCGTGGTCGACACGGTCGGTCTGTGTGGTCATCTTCTCTGCCTTCATGCGGCGTCAGGCCGCGTTGGCCCTGTCCACGACGGCGCGCAGGCGCCGGTCGTCGGCGTGGCGGTTTCGCCAGATGATGTAGCGGCGGATCATGCTGCCCTGCTCCTTGTGGCTGGCATGGTCGGTGCCATCGAGCGTGAAGTAGCGCAGGGCGGTGAACTGGGCTTCTATGCGGTTGAGCCAGGAGTTGTTCGTGGGGGTGTAGACGATCTCGACGTTGTTTGCTGCCGCCCAGGTGTCGACCCGTTGGCACTTCTTCGTGGTCAAATGCGGGGAGAAGTTGTCACAGACGATCGCGATGCGGACCTCAGGCGGATAGAGACCGGCAGAACTCCAGGTGGCGGGCTGATGGCTCCCGCTTTGCTCTTGGCCGGTATGGGGGTCGCGGCCTGCACTCTGGTCACCGGTCCGGCGGCTGCATTGTTGTCGGGGCGAGGCTGGGCCGGTGCCGACGCCGACCCGGCCACTACCGTCATCATCGCCGTCACTCACGGTCCGCAGCAGGCGTGGACGCCAGGCCCGCTGGCATGGCTGTTCTGGACGTTGACGGTGCTGATGTGGGTGCTGCTCGGCTGGGCCGCACTGTGGTTGTGGAAGCGATTCGGCGGCCCGCAGCACGGCGGGGCCCAGTGGGGCGGTGCCCGTGTCGAACGGAAGTTGAAAGTCGCCGAGGACCCTGAGAAACGGCGCAATCAGATCACGGCGGGCCGCGGCCTGCGGACCAAGAAGATCGTGGCGTCGCGCCCGAACATCTCCGCCACGGTCTTCGGGGTGCCCGGCAGCAGCAAAACCACCGGCTTGGTGCTGCCGAATGTCGGCGACGCGCGAATCGTGACCCACCACCGGCGCCGTTGCGTGAGACTGACGAAGAGGTCATCGAACCGGGCCGCGTACTCCTCCAGCGGTCCCGGCGCAGGCGGACACGGACGACGAGCGGTCATCTTCAGCCCCCAGCACGGCGGTTGACTCCCTACCACCGCCCTACGACCAGCCCGCCCGGCCGTCAACCCCAACTACCGCCGGGTTTAACGAACTACCAGTAGTCGTCCCGCATGGCGTTGACCTGCGTGGACTGGATTGGGTGAGACGCGTCGACTCGGTTCGTTGAGACAGACGGTCAGGGCGTTATTCACGCAGAAGCGTGTGTGCTCACGGTCGTTCAGGCTTCGAGCCAGAAAGGTGGCGATCGTCCTCTTCACTCCTTCAGCAGGCTCCTGCAGGAGACGCGCGGTGACGACGAGTCCGGCTTGGTCCAAGAGGGCAACAATCCGGTCCGGCGGCAGCAGATGGGACTCGTAAGACACCGGATGGCCCCCGTCTGCCTGCGTCTGACGCAGGAGCTCGTCGTCTCCCACGTAGTCGGTCATCATCAGGTGGCCGACGGTGTGTTGCCAGCACGTTTGCGGTTTTCGTTACGCCGACCATATGCGTCGGGAGGTAGGACGGGTGCGCAACGCAAAACCGGCTCGCGGGAAAGGTGTATCGCCATGGTGGAGCTCAACCGGCGGAGGGTTGTCTCGGGGATTGGCCTGGCAGCGGCCGCGGCCGCGGTGGCGCCGCTGCTGGGTGCCTCGACAAGCGCGGCGGCGGGGGGTAGCGACCCGGACGCGCTGTTGAAAGCCGGCCGGTTCGACGAGGCCGCCCGCGGTTATGAGGAGATCCTGCGCAAGGATCCGAACGACGCGCACGCGGCGCGGCAGCGCGGATATGTCGCGCTGTTGTCCAACCGGTTCGCTGAGGCGGAGAAGTATCTGCCCTTGGCGGTGCGGCTGGCACCGGATGACAAGCAGGCCAAGCAGTGGCTGGCCGACTGCTACCTGCGGCAGGACAAGTTATCGGCGGTGGTGCCGCTGCTGCGTGCCATCGGCAAGGAGCCGCAGGCCAAGTGGTATGAGGCGGTCCAGGGGCAGCCGTACCAGGTGTCGGTGGGCCCGTCCGGGCGGGTTCCGTGGCTGTCCATGGACCCGCTGCCGGTGGTTGAGGCGTCGGTGAACGGCGGGCCGCCGAAGAAGTTCCTGTGGGACACCGGCAACACCACGGGTGTGGGCTTGTCGGTACGGATGGCCGAGGAGGCCGGACTGCGGGCGGTTTCCCAGACCAAGGTCAACGGCGGCGGGCAGCAGAGCATGGACGTGTTTTTCGGTGTGCTGCCCTCGTTTCAGATGGGTGATGTGGAGGTCCGTAACGTCCCGGTGAGTTGGATGGACATGGAGTCGCCCCACGAGTTGGGTACCGAGCCGAACCCGGGGAGCATCGGCGCTCAGTTGTTCGCCCACTTCGTGACCACGTTGGATTGGGTGAACGAGGCGTTTATCTTTCGGCCACGTACGTCCGGGCAAGCGCGGGCGGTCCGCGCCGAGGCGGCCCGGGCCGGATCCCGGCCGCTGCCGCTGTGGATCGATCACGACATCCCCTACACCCGGGGCAGCGTCAACAACTCCGGTCCGCAGGTGGTGTCCATCAACACCGGCCAGGACGCTGGCAGGGCAGGTGTCATGGCGCTAGAGACCGCCAAGCGGCTGAAGGTGCGCACCGACCTGAGTCGCCCGATGTATGGCGCTACGCACGGGGAGATACACAAGGACTATCCGTGCTACCCAGACGAGACGCGTATCGGCCCGGCCATCGCCCGCGGGATCTACTGGGCGGCCGCGGAGCAGATGGTGGATCCAACGCCCTTCGACATGCTGGCCCACTTCGGGCACACATTCTTCAAGCCGTACGCGGTCACCCTCGACTTCGCTGAGATGAACGTCTACATCACCGGCGGCAAACCTTCCTCCTGAACCGTCCGCTGCAGGGGGTCGGCCCCGCCACATCCATGACGCGGTCGGCCCACGTTCACCGGCTATGCCCCGGCCGGTAGTGATGATGCGCTGCTTCAGCTCGACCAGCGCGCGTACCCATTGTCGACCTGGTGCAACGCCGCGCGGCCGGCCCGGCTCGCCGCTCATCGGCCCTGCCAACCACGCCCGGACCGGCCCCTGGCACCGAGTCCCTGATGTCTCATGAGACACCCGGATTCTGGAGAACACTCGTAGGCGAAGACCACGCGGCAGGAGCGGGAACGCTGACATTCTGGCTTTATTCACGAGTCGTGGTTCTGGTACAGCTTCCGGATGCTGTTGGTGATCTTTGTATCGTGGTCTGAACTCGACGCGGTGCCTGGCCAGTTCCAGTGGCGTGTGCTGTTGTGGAACAGGGGGCCGGGCGGGCATCGGAGCGTGATAGCGATGTCCATGGGAGAGAGTGCGGGACGGGTGATCCCGTCGTTGACGGTGCGGATGGCGAGGGCGAGCAATCCGCGTGGCACGGCGGCGATGTGGGTGCGGGACCGCCTGGACGGGTTGCTCACCGACGCTGACTTCGCCGACTGGTATCCGGCGGACGGGCGGCGGGGGCTCTCGCCGGCCTGGCTGGCTTTGGTGTCGGTCCTGCAGTATGCCGCGAACCTGACGGACCGGCAGGCCGCCGAGGCGGTCCGCTGCCGCCTGGACTGGAAATACTGTCTCGGGCTTGAGCTGGACGACCCGGGGTTCGATCACTCGGTGCTCAGTGAGTTCCGGGGCCGGATGGCCGAAGGCGACCGAGCGGACCGCCTGCTGGCCGTCATGGTCGACCACCTGGTGGCCGCCGGGCTGGTGAAGCGGCGGGGCCGGGTGCGGACGGACTCCACACACGTGCTGGCTGCGGTGCGCCGGCTCAACCGTGTGGAACTGGTCGCCGAAACCCTGCGACTGGCGCTGGAAGAACTCGCCCGCCATGGCGAGGACTGGCTGACAGGCCTGGTCACCGCGGACTGGGCGAACCGTTACGGACGTCCAATCCGCTACGACCGGCTGCCCCGGGGCGGAGAAGCCCTGGCCGAGTACGTGCTGCAGGCCGGCAACGACGGCATGCACATCCTGCACCGCCTCTACCGCGACGACACCCCTTGGCGATTGCGGGGGCTGAGGCAGGTGCAGATCCTCCGGCAGGTGTGGGTGCAGCAGTACTGGTATGACGAGAGGGGCGAGTTGAGGTGGCGGGGGCCGAAGTCCACCCGGGACCGCCAAAGTCGGCGCAAGACCGGACAGCGCAACACCGGCAAAACCTCGGCCGACGGGCGGCCCGATCCCGCAACAGCCCGGGTGCCGTGGTCCGGCATGGAGATCGTCACCCCGCACGACGCCGAAGCCCGCTACAGCCAGAAGATCACGGCATCCGGGCAACGCGACTGGATCGGATACCGGGACCATCAGACCGAAACGTGCGACACGGGGCCGAACGTGATCGTGCAGGTGACGACCAGGCCGGCCCCCGAGCAGGACATCGATGCGCTGGACCTCATCCACCACGGCCTGGCCGTCCAGGACTTCCATCCCGTCGAGCACCTCGTCGACGGCGGCTACGTCACCCCGGACTTCGTCCATCACACCGCCCAGCGGTGGGGCACCGCCCTCACCGGCCCGGTCCGCCAGGACCCGAAGGCCGACGCCCGCCCGGGGTTCGCGACGGAGGACTTCCGCCCCGACTGGGAAGCTCACACGCTCACTTGCCCCAACGGCGTCACCAGCCCGCCCTGGAAACCCACGGTCGGCGACGGACACCCCCGCCTGTCCGTGCTCTTCCCCCGCAAAGCCTGCAGGCAATGCGCCGACCGTCTCAAGTGCACCGGCAATGTCGACGGCAAGGGCCGTCACATCTTCCTGCTGCCTCAGCCCCAACAAGAGATCCAGAACCAAGCCCGGACCGAGCAGCGGACACCGCAATGGCAGCGGCGTTACGCGATGACCGCCGGCTGCGAGGCCACTGTCTCCGAGACAGTCCGGGCCCACGGCCTACGAAACTGCCGCTACCGAGGGCTCGCAAAGACCCATGTCCAGCACGTACTCACCGCCATGGGCGCCAACATCATCCGCCTCAGCGAGTGCTATCCACCAGGCACCGCACCGCCACGGCCCAGCAGGCCGGAGAGCACCTTCCGCCAGCTCTGCCAGACACTGCCAGCAAACCCAGCACCCTGACAGGCAAAGATCACCAACAGCATCACTTCCGTGGTCCGCGCACGCTGAGTGATGGCCGACGGCCGGAGTGGCTCCCGGGAAGTTGCCCGAAAGTGATCGGCAACCCGGCGGGTGTGGCCGAGGTTCGGGGCCGTGCGAGAGGACGTGCTCCGGCTGGAGCACAAGCGTCAGCTGCCCATCGCCCCCTGAGGGCGTGGGGGTACCGCTTCTTCATCGACCGCAACCGCGCGCTTGACGGGTCCTCGTCAAGCGCGCACGCTCGATTCGCACCGTCGAAACCGCACCACTCGTCTGCACGGCCCCCACCGCAGAAGGAGTACGCGTGAGACGTCACCCCCGTACAGCCGCCTTGGCGGCCGGCGCCCTGCTGGCCGTCTGCTCCCTCGCCGCCCCGGGCCTGACGGCCACCGCCGCCGTGCCCACCCCCGCCGAGCACACCGTGACGGCACAGGGCGCCGCGCGGACCGCGGCCTTCTGGACCCCCGAGCGCATGCGCGAGGCCACCCCGCTCGACCTGACCCCGGAGCGCGCGGACGCGGCGTCCGCGCCGGCGACCGGCGGCCGGCACACCGTCGTACCGCCCACCCCCGCCCCCGCGCACCCGGACGGCGCCACCCTCCGCTCCTTCCCCCAGTCCGGAGGCCCCTGGACGGGTGACGGCGCGATCGTGAAGACCTCCGGGCGGGTTTTCTTCACCATGCAGGGCCGCAAGGCCTCCTGCTCCGGCGACGCGGTCACCAGCGGCAACCACAGCACCGTGATCACGGCCGGGCACTGTGTGAAGTACCAGGGCAACTGGCACACCGACTGGACCTTCGTCCCCGGCTACCACGACGGCCAGGCGCCCTACGGCACGTGGTCCGCGACCAAGACGCTCTCCACCCCGCAGTGGACGGCCAGTGAGGACATGAACTACGACGTGGGCGCCGCGGTGGTCGCCCCGCTCGACGGGAAGAAGCTCACCGACGTGGTCGGCGGCCAGGGCCTGGACTTCAACGGCGCCTACGGGCAGGCGATGTACTCCTTCGGCTTCCCCGCGGCCTCCCCCTACGACGGCACCAGGCTCATCCACTGCAGCGGCACCGCCACGCAGGACTTCTTCCTCACCAAGGACCACGGTCTCAGCTGCAACATGACCGGCGGCTCCAGCGGCGGTCCCTGGTTCACCTCGTTCGACGAGTCGACGGGCACGGGCCTCCAGGCGTCCGTGAACAGCTTCGGCTACGTCTTCCTGCCGGACACCATGTTCGGCCCGTACTTCGGCGACGACGCGAAGGCGCTGTACGACAACGCGCAGAACACGTAAGCCCGTTGCTTGCCGGTGGTCAGGGCCCGCAGCGGTGGGACCTGACCACCGGATTGCCGAAAACCGCCTGGCCTACGACGGGTTGCACCGAGGAGTCTCGCTCGCATGAAGAAAATCGGCCGGATGTTCATGGTCGCCGCAACGGCGATGACCTCCGTCACCATCCTGAGCAGTCCCGCACACGCCAGCAACGGCAACTACGTACTTAGGAGCATCCGCACGAACCTGTGCGCCACCTACCAGACCTACGGTGGCGCCATGGTCGTCGACATGGAGACGTGCAACGGCTCCACGTCACAGATATGGCACTGGAACAGTCCCGACAACAACGCGTACGGAGAGTTCAACGCATATACCGCTCCCAGCACCTGCCTCGGCATCAACCCGAACAGCACTCCCCAGGACCCGTCGGTCGGCGCCTGGGTGTGCGGCACGATTCCCACTGATCAGTCTTCGGTGTGGATGCAGAGGGACTCCGCAGGCGGCGGGACAGAACTCTGGAACCAGAACGCCATGAATCAGGGCCGTGACAGATGGCCCAAGCAAATGCTCGCGTTCTGGAGTGCCGAAGACACTTTCCTGACGCTGGCGCCCGCCGACACGCGAGGGGGCCCCACGTCCTGGGATCTCATGGAGACGACGTGAGGTGAAGCCGACGGCACGGACCGGCTTTGTCAGCCTGAAGCCGGCTCCATTGCCTGTCAGTCGTCGCTGAGAGCCTCGTCCAGCAGTGCGCCGCCCACGAGGCCGGTCGCACCGGCGCCGACGACCGCGCCCATGCCGAAGCGGCGGCCCTGCTGCTGTTGCCCGGGGGCGGGCTGCTGCACGCGTGGCCGAACGGGTCGAGACTGCGGCGCGCGCCGGAAGTTCAGCGGCCGGGAAGCGAGGGACGGTCGTGGGTCTGATCACGACCGGGAGCCTTGCCGATGCACGCGGGCTGGCCGAGAACCTGGCCGCCAGCTGGGTGCTGGAGGGCGAGCGGGTCCTGGTCCTGGAGGAGGCCGCCCCCGTTTCCGGCTTCTTGCTCTAAACTCCGCTGCCACCGCGGTGGCGAAAAGCAATTCGCGTGGGCGGTGTTACCTGCTTCTCCTCCGGTTTCGCATCGGGGCCAACCGGGTTCCACAGAGTAGCTATTCGGTGGCCAGACCCGCCGCCTGGCCCATCTCCGTGTCCCGTTCTGCTGAGCTCGGGCGGGCGGGGAGGTCGTCGGTATCGCCGACGAGCCAGTGCAGGAAGGCGATGATGTGCGCGTTCATGTCGGAGCCGACGTCGGCGACGGCCGCCTTGGCCCGTTGCTGGAGGACGGGGTCCGGGCGGTAGACCACGGCCGGGTACCTGTGTTTGCTGGGCATAGGTTTCAGCATGTCACGGTGGCTAGCCACCCGTTCGAATCATCCATAAAATCAAGGTGACTTGCCATCCGGACGCGGGCATGCGCACTGCACGCACACTCGTCCTGCCCACCTCGGGGCCGGCGCCCCCGGAAAGGAGGAGCTCTGATGACTGCTCCCGATCAGGCTCCCGTACTGATCCTTGACGGGCTCGGAACACGGCGGGTGGCCCTGCTGCTGTTCTGGCCGCATCCGCTCGGCGGCCAAGCCCACTGCCTCGCCCGCCTGGTGCTCGGCACGCCCACCGCACCGGCGGTTGCGGTGCTCTCCGAACTCTCCAGCAATCCCGACAGCCGAGGGCTGGTAAGCGACATGCCCGGGGCAGCTCGGGCCTTCGTACAGCGCATGAGCCCCTACGGCGCGCCGGCGCCGGAAAAGGTGGTGTGGCTGGCCCACCACAGCTCGTTCTCCTCGCCGGACGATGACGGTGGACGCGAGACCTACACCCGCGTGCAACTCACCTACCGCGACGGCACCTTCCACGACGACCTCGCCGGGCACCACCTGCTCAGCCCTCAGCAGGTCCAAGAGCAGGTGGTTCCGTTGGGCCTCCACCCGGTGCCCGAAGTGCTCGCCGAGCTGCGCTCGGTGCGGATCTGAGAGGTACGCGCCGCGGCATGGCCCTGCCCCCGACCCGCAATCTGTCCGGTACCACCCTGCTGCGCTCGGTCCGCGAGCGAATAGCCCCCTACCGCGAGGTGATCCAACCACTGAACAAACAGGTGGCGATCATCCGGTTCGGCACCGCGGACGACGACCCTCCCGTGCGGCGCTTACGCATGGAGGCCGCCCGTATCTCCGCCGAGCAGAAGGTCAAAACCTTCTCCTATCTTGGCTTCGCAGTCGACCACCAAGTCCTCGACCCCGCCATCTCCAGCGCTCACTTCGCCGGGCTGCTGGAGCAGTTCAACCAGGACCCGCGCGTAGCCGCGGTGATCGTGCAGTTCCCCCCGCCGCCCCGGCTGACGCCGCTGGTGCAGCGGCTGGACCCGGCCAAGGACATCGACGCACTGCTGGAAGAACGCTCCCTCCAGCCGGCCTGTGCCACAGCCGACGGCGTCACTCGGCTGGTGCTGCCGTTCGCCCAGGACCGTCCCGCCATCGCGGTGGTGGGAGCGCGTGGATTCGTCGGCCGAGGCGTGGTCCGGCTCCTGGCCGCCGAGGGCCTGGCGGTGCGGGAACTCGACGCGGGCGACGATCTGCGGGCCGTGCGCGATGCCGATGTCGTCGTCTCCGCGACCGGGCAGCCGCACCTCCTGACGCCGGAGCACATCCGCCCGCACCACCGGGTGGTCGTCGACTCCGGCTTCATGCCCCGCGAAGACGGCACGGTCGCCGGGGACGTCCACCCCGCCGCCGCTGCCATCCCCCAGTGTCTCACCCCTGTTCCCGGCGGTGTCGGCCCGGTGGAGATGGCGGTACTCATGGACCGCATCGTCCGCCAGGAGGCTGCCCCCGCCCTCAAACCCTGGGCATCACCCGCGGTTTCCTATCTGACGCGCAGTCAGGTTGCCCAGGTCGCCCGCGCTCAGCCCGCCATCCCACGGCCGGCAGCAGCACCCGACGCCCGCCGGCCCTCTCCCCACCAGGACCGGAGCCACGGCAGGAGGTCCCTGTGACCACACACCCGGACGCCCTGGACGGGGCGACGTACAGCACGCTCTCCGCCCGTGCGATCGCCGCCGCCGTCCACGGCGGCCGTCTGTCGGCCCGGGAAATCACAACAGCGGCGCTGGAACGGATTGCCCAATACGACCCGGATGTCAGGGCTTTCCACTGGCCGCCGACACAAGCGCTTGCCGGCGTGCGCCAGCACATCGTCCCAACGGACCCTCTTCCCTCCCACCGTGATGGCGTGCAGGACCCAGCAGCGATCCGGGAAACCCTTCTGAGGCTCGTAGCCCAGGACAGACTCGCCCTGCTCCAAGAACGGACGGATACCACCCAGCGAATCGTCGTCCGGCACAAGTTCCAACGCTTCTCCAGACTTCGGCCATGCATATGACGCTCTGTAAATCAGCCGAGGTTAACAACAAGATCTGGCCCGCTCGGTCAGGCACCCGCTGCGTTGCTTACAGCTTCAGCTCCAGTAGGAGGGCCATGACGCCGGCCAGGGTCGCGCTGCTGACGATCTCTATCTGTCCTTTGAGCGTGATGTCTGCGACACCGTGACTCAATGGCCTGCGGCTCGCAGGAAACAGTTGGCGGCGAGACACCGGTTCTGTGCAGATTGACCTTGCGAGTTCGGCGAGAGGGGGGAACCGATGGCGTCCGGCGGGCATCAAGCTAGTGGCGTGGGCGAAGGTGCCGACGAGGTCCATGAGCGCTGGTTGCGGCTGCTGAATCGCTCCACTGGAGAGCCCGGATATCGGGATGAATGGTTCGACGAGCAGTGCGGCGGATGCCAGTTCTGGATCGCGTTGAGCGGCGAGTTGGGCCTGGACTGGGGGTCTGTGCTCGTGCCGACTCGCTGTTCGATGGGCGGGTGCGCTTCGAGCACGACGGTTGCGAGCGCTTCGCCGTTCGCGAGGATGGAACCTTCGGCTTAACGTCCTCTGGGGGACTGGCGGCCGCACCTCGCTGCTGGCGATCGCTCCGACAGGGCGACTTGGGTGGATGAAGTGCCTATGCTGTCGCTGTGCGCGCTTCTCTCATTGCTGCCCGTGGGCACGACCTCGATGTCTTGGTCAGACTTCTCGCGGATATGGGTGTTCATGACCTTTGGGTGATCAAAAATGTAGCTGGCGACGGGCTGATATTTGATCCCCATCCCGACATAGTCATTGGTGCCCTAGATGTGCAAGATGCGAGTGACTCGGCGAGCTCGCAAGAAGGATTCAATAATTTCGATGTTCTTCTGCGCCTAGGGCAAGCGGTCTCGCGCGGCATCCCCAGTCTCCTTATCGTGCCGCCACCTTTGAAGCCGCCCAGCTGGATCCGAGGGCTATCAGTTGCGCTTTGCGCCCCTGACAATCGCCCTGCGCTTGAGGATCACATTTGGGCGTTGACTGCGAATATCGCGAAAGGGATCGAGCGGAAGGATTCGCTCGATGAATTTACCCCGATTGACGTGCCGCGCTATCTATTGAGGCTTCAGGAGGTTGAGCGAACCTATCACGAGAGTCTGCCGCTCAGTGTTGGAGGCTCGGGAAGGATCGGGCAGGCCTATGCCGAATTTGAGCGTCTAATTTCCGAGTTGCTCGTTGCGTCTGGTGCGGCATTGGCCGAGCGGCCTGAAGGTGTTCGCCGTCATGATTATGCAGACTTCGCCTTTATTCCGTCAGGCGGGTCATCTGTCGTAGTCCTGGCTGAGTGCAAGTTGGTATCGCGCAAGAGGCGGCTTCATGAAGATGAGGCCACCTTGCATCAGAAGGTATCTGCGACCCACTCGCAGCTGGGGCTGCTCATTTATCACTCCATTGACGGAACGGAGCCGGCGCCTTCGCGTTATCCGACGGCCCTAGTTGAGCGCATTTCGGCGACGGCGCTCATCGAGAGGCTTGGGGAGAGCTCGCTCCCAAAGGTGATCTCAGATGCCGTTGCGCAAGCGGCGGCGAGGTACTGAGATGGGTGCTTACTCTAAGCCTGAGATCTCGCGCCTGATTGCCGTTGGCAAGGATAAGTCACTCAGTACGAAGGAGCGGGGGGATGCTCTAGAGTCTTTGGTCTGCTACCTACTCCAAGGGATTCCTGGGGTTCTGACGAGGACTAACGGGATAGATCCTTTTAGGGGTTCCGAAATCGACATATCTGTGGCCAATGCTCAGACCGGCATGTGGATGAATGTACTTCCTTCGCTGTTCTTGGTCGAGTGTAAGAACTGGGATGCACCAGTAGATGTGAAGGCTGTCGGTGCCTTTATTTTGAAACTGCATGAAAAGGGTGTCGAGTTGGGGGTTATGGTTGCGGCGAACGGGGTGACGGGCAACCAAGATAACCTCACTGCCGCCTATATGAAGATCAATCTTGCGCAGCAGGCCGGGCGGCGTGTACTTGTTGTGACGCTCGACGACCTCAAGGCTTTGGGTCATTCGGAGGAATTCTCTAAACTGCTCTGTGAGCGTATGCTGGAATGTGTTGCCGCAGGGCGATTCTAGGCAGTTTGGGGGAATTCTGGCGGTGTCTATCGATTAAGTGTGGGGCTGGAGGCCTCCCTTTGTCGAATGGTTTCTGCCTTCATCTGCTCGTCGATGCGTGCGCTATGCCAGATCACGCCTTCGAACTTCTCGTAGGCCGGGGTCCATGTGCGGGTGAGCACTGCTTTGAGATGGTTGTGGAATAAAAGGTTCCGTCCCGCGTTGCGACGGGTTCGGCTGAACCATAAGGCGCTTTTTTCGTGTCGCTGCTCATGGCCGCGGTGGCGTTCGGAGAGCCGGCCTTGGGTGCGGCCGGGCCTGAATGTCACGAGTGGCTTGGAGGGTGGGCGCCATGCGTCCGTGTCGGCCCAGTGAGCGATGGCGTCGCTATGGTCGTGACTGTCTCTGTAGGGGTAGTTGATGCGCTTGCTGATCTCCCCATAGAAGTGTTCGCGTTCAGCTGGTGTGCTGCTGGCCAAGCGTCTCCAGTGGGGTGAGGCGAGGAGGGCAGCGACGCTGACGGCTTCGGGATAGACGGCGGCGAACAGACGGGAGGCGCTGTACGACTTCTTGACCGTCTCGGGCGGAATGAGGACGTGGGCGCGTTCGTCCCAGGTGTGCCAGACGTGGTGCGGGTTCTCGGGAGGTTCCTTGCCCGTCCAGATGTGCCCGCAGAAGGTGAAAGCGGTCAGCAGCGCGTCGTAGGTGGCGGCCCAGCCGTGCTGGCGCAGGATGCGCAGGTGCTTGCGCTGGGCGCCGACGATTTCTGGCAGGCCGGCCAGACTGACGGAGGGCTGGTCGGCATCGGGCGGACCGATCCAGACGCTGTGGCGGGTGCAGACGTAGCGGTGGTGCGGCAGGAGTCTGGTGACTCTGCCGCCGGGGTGTTTGCTGTCGCAGTGGTGGCAGCCGGGTTGTGGCTGGTGGCGGAACATGGCCCAGTCGGGTTGTGGGGTGCGCAGTTCGGGCAGGGCGCTGGCGAGGGCGTGAACTGTCCGGCCGGTGACGGCGGCGAGCCGTTCGGGAACGACGACACGGCGCATGCCGCCGGAGGCTTCACGTTCGGTGACGTGGCGCCAGAGGGCGTTGATGTCGAGGCCGTGGATGGTCGCCAGGCGGCCGATGTAGGAGGCGGCGATTTCGTGCTGTGCGGGTGGGACGGGGTCCGGCAGGTGGGCGAGCATCAGGCGACGCGCCTCCGGCGCGAGCGGGGCCGTTCGGGGGCGGTGAGGGCCTCGGAGCGTTCGGCGGCGAAGTCGACGGGCACTGTCTCCAGAAGGTCTTCGGTGATGCGCTCGCTGCCGTCCTCGATGGCCAGCACAGCAGCCCCGCGGATGAGCTGTGACAGGCTGCCGATCATGCCGCCGGAGCGGTGGTAGAGGTACTCGCTCAGGCCCGACAGCGTTCCCGGCTGGTGGTCGTGGAGCCGCAGCATGGATTCCAGCGTGCCGACCAGGGACCGCCAGGCGTCCCGGTCCGTGCCGGGGGCGTAGGAGAACGGGACGGCTGGGATGACAGTGAACCGCCCGGCGATCTGGCGGCCGCGGGTGCCTGCAAACGGGCCTTGGTCCTCGACGTCGATGCCCGCGTAGGCGAAGGTGGCAGGCAGCCTTTCGGCGAAGTACTTCAGCTGGTCGGAGGCTTCGGCGCCGGTGCGGGTGGCCAGGTTCAGGTTGTGCAGTTCGTCGACCAGGACGAGATCGACGTGGACGTGTGCGGCGGTGGCGCAGACCGCGTTGACCACGTCGGCGATGTTGAAGCGGGCGGGGAAGTCCAGGCCGAAGAACCGGGCGAACTCCATGGCGAGCATCTTCGGCGTGGCGGTCGGCGGGACGGTGACGTAGATGACCGGGAGCCGGGAGTGGTCGTGCGGGTGGCGCTTGCGGACAGCGATCTCATGAGCCCGCCCGAGCTGGGACAGCGCGGTGGTCTTCCCCGTGCCTGAGGCGCCGCTGATGATCACGCCCCGGCGGGCTGAGATCTGTTGCCGGTTGAGCTGGACCAGGAGCCGTGAGGTGGCGACGACCTTTCGGATGGTCGGAGTGTTCACCAGCGGCAGGTCGGCGTGGTAGTTCCGGCGGTGTTCGTCGTCGTGCAGCTTCTCCTGCCGGGACAGTGCGGCCCGCTGGGCTGCGGTCAGCAGCGCGGGCGGGGGCGCTGCGTGCTTGACGAAGCGGCGCCACCCCTCCTTCGTGGTCAGATGATGATGATCTCCCGTCGGGCGATCATGGCGGGGATGTCGGCGAGCGGGATCCATTCGAGCCGGTCCGACTCGTTGCGTTCCGTGGGCTCACCGATGCGCCGGGCTTTGTCTGCGCGGAAGACGAAGTGCTGGGAGTCGGTGATCCCGGCGGCCGGCTGCGCGTAGATCAGCTCCCGCATGGTCTCCGGGCGCCATCCGGTCCCCTCCTCAAGCCCGCGGGCCGCCGCGTCGGCCGGGCTTTCACCGTCCGCGACCAGGCCCATGGGCAGCTCCCAGGCCCAGGTGTCGGTGACGAAGCGGTGCCGCCACATCATCAGGACGTGCTGCTGGTCGTCGACGGCCGTTGTGACGGCGATGTCCCGCAGCCGCACGACGTGGTAATCGGTGCGGGTGCCGTCCGGTTGCTCCACATCCAGCGAGCGCAGCCGTACCCAAGGGGTGTCGTGGAGAGCGCGTTCGCCGTGGACGGTCCATTGCTTGCCCAGTTTGCTTTCGGCTGTAGAGACAGAGAGTACGGAGACAAAGTGCTGGGCGAGCCGCGGCCTTGCTGCCGATAATGCGCGGTCCTGGTTGGTGAGTTTGGGGCTCGGCTCCGGCTTCGGCCCGTTGCCCTCGACGGCGGTCAACGGGCCGTGGGCGTCGCCGGCCAGTACGGGGAATGCCTGGCGGATCTTGGCGAACAGAGCGCGAAGGCGGGCGGGCCCGTAGGTGGTGGCGGCGGCGAAGAGGGCGTCCAGCGCGGCTTGGAGCGGATCGGGCTCCAGGGCGGCAAAGAGCGCCGGCAGAGCCATGCCCTGCTGTGACATGTCGGGCATGTCTTCGCCGAGCGACGGCACCGTGGTCATCGGTATGCGCTCGTCGTTCAAGAGTCGGTCCCAGACCTGGTCGTGGTCGTCACCGTCGAAGGGCGCCGGCAGGGGTGCGCCCTGCTCGGCTGCCGCCAGGGCCGGTGCGATCCAGTCGACTTCGGCGAGTTGGGCGAGGTCCAGGGCGCGGCGGGCTGCCCAATGGGCCACTTCCCGTTGGGTTTCGGAGGTGGCGTCCGCGATGGCGTCGACGAGGTCGCGGTTCAGCTGCGCCATGGTGCGCGCATTGCCCTCCAGCTGTCGCAGTCGTTCGGTGGGAAGGCGGCCGCCCCACTGTTCGCGCTCCCACTTCTCATCCCGCTCCCGGTTCTGGCGCTCCTCTTCGGCTGCCTGCGCGAGTTGTGCCCGGTACAGCATCTCGACCTGCTCCTCCGGCGAGGGCGGTGGAGGCAGCTTCCGGGCGACACCGTGCCAATAGGCGGCAGGGCCGCTGGTCTGCTTCACCACCTGGTCGGGGGCGGGCTGGGCGGGCCAGAACTGCAGGAGATACCGGTCCAACTGCGGTTCGCAGTCCATCCTGACACTGGCGGTGTCTGCTTCGTCCATGCCAGTGGCGCAGTACCGCACACGGTAGGAACCGGGTACCAGGTCGAGCGGCCAGGAGCCCTCGCCGCCCCACTGGACGAGCAGTGTCTCCTCCGTTGCCGGGGTGAAGGAGACCTCCACGATGTCCTCCCAGGAGTCGTCCAACGGCGGCTCGCTGTCGTGGACTTCGACGGTGAAGCCGACGCTCCCGGTGTGCAGCCCCGTGATGAGGTCGAGCCGGCCAGGCACAGCGGCACCGCAGAGCCCGTTGACTTGCCCGGCCCGTGGCTCGCCCAAGACGTGGTCGTCCGGAAGGTGGGCCGATAGCCGAGCTATCTCTCCACAGATGTCGTCTTCACCTTCGCTTTCCACGGTGAGCTGGTGATAGCAGACGTCCACCTCGCCATCGAAGACCGTTCGCATGACGCTTCCTCCCCGATCGTCGTCACCCGCCGAAGCGGCTCGGGGATCAGTGTGGACGGTGGGTCTGACAGCGAGGGTGCTGTTGGGGCCACCCTCTGCGGTCCGCGGACCATCCACGTGTGCGCGGGGCCGAAACGCTGCTATGAATCCGCATGCAGGCTGACGGCGACCACGGCGCCACTGATGCGCGGATTGTGGCGGCCCCACGGATGACGGTCCTTGCGTACGGGCAGCAGGGTGAGGAACCGGTCGCGGATCGGGTCGGGGATGGATAGTGGACGCCATACACGGATCCCCCGGTGATCATGAGCGTAGAGACCTCCATGACTGGGCGAACCGCGCCTGCCCCGCTGCGACCTCCCCCAACACCGCACCTATTGGCAGACGTCCTAAGCCATCTCCGTGTGGGCAGGGCGGCGCTGCGACGGCGCGGCCTGTCATTCGCCGTTCAGCCCCCAGTCATCGAGGCCGGAGAAGACGAGCGCTGTCCTGGCTATGGGCGCGTCCAGGCACTCGGCCTCCCCACGGTAGATCGCCACGAGTGAGTCTGTGCCACGCCACCATGTGTCGGCCAGGCCCGCTACTTCTGGCACCGGCTTGTAGCCCTCGAGAGCCAGCTCCTCGACCTCGTCACCGGTGCGTTTCGTGATCTGCTTCGCCCACATCGCCGCATGCCGGGCGAGCGCGACGGACTCGACCCATCCTTCTACGCTCCTGTGCAGAGGAACCCACCGATCGGCGTGTATGCCGAACTCGCCCTCGGGGCCGACCATGAAGCTGTAAGGGACAGCACTGCGTTGAGGGCCGGCCTCGAACCACCATCCTTCCGGTGCCGACCCCTCGGGAGCGTCTGGGCAGAAGAACCGGGGGCCCCCGTCGTACTGCGGGGCGGGTGGCAGGGCCAGCCCGCCCCAGCGTCGGCCGAAGGCAGCCGCACGATCGATCGCGAGCTCGTCGATTCCCAGGCCCAGCCAGCGGCTCCGGTACTGCTCGACCTCCACCGCCTGCACACGCAGGCCGTGCACGGCTATGAGGTTTTGAGCCCGTCGGGTAAGGCCGTCCGGCGCAACAGCGCGGTAGCTATCCACAACCCGGAAAGTACACCGGGCGCGGTTGTGGTTCGGAGGGGAGAGCGTGGTCAAGCGGTCGGGCTGTGGTCCCCGTGGCCGGCGTGGGGGCGAAGGTCGGGCAACTGACCACTTCCGCGTGGCGGTCAGCTCTTCCATGTCCGCGTCCGTGAAGCCGTAGGAGTGGGCGCCGGCTATCTCGTCGCCGAGCCATGGTCTCGATCTTGATTGACGGCGGCCGTGCGAAGCTCCTGGTGGGCGGCCAGTTGAGTCCCGGCTGATGGCCACCGGAATTCCCGGTGAGTGGCCAGCGGAGTGTTCCTGATCACGCCTGTACGAGTGCGGCCCCTCCGTCCGGTTTGCTGATATTTGCGTGTATTAGCAGAACCGTCCGGAGATGCCTCGTGACCAAGTCTGACAGAGAGATCATGGAAATCCTTGAGGCACACGACCTCACCCGGACGTTCTGGTCGGCGGCGGAGCCGGCCCGGTGCGACCCGAAGACCGTCCAGCGGTATGTCTACGCCCGAGACGTCGGGCGGAACCCGTTCGAGCGGGCTCCGAGGCCGAAACTGATCGACCCGTTCCTGGAGAAGATCGAGGAGTGGGCCGACCAGCCGAAGGCGAAGATCCGCGCCGATCTCGCCCACGACCGGTTGCCGGCGATGGGCTTCACCGGCCGTGCCCGCTCGACGCCGCGGGCTGTGAACGTGGCGAAGACCGTCTGGTGGGCGGGCAAGCGCCGCACCTACCGGCCCTGGATACCTTCTCTGAACTTGCCTGAGTGATGATCGAGTCCGTCGTCTCAGTACTCGCGGTGGAGTTCGTGGTAGGTACGGAAGTCGAAGAAGCGCAGGCCGTCGATCACGGTTCCGGACTGGATTTCCTGCAGAGTCCAGGGATGGGCGGAGTAGTCGTCGGTGGCCACGCCTCCATGCTCAAGCAGCAGCGCGACCAGTTGGTGAACCTCTGCGATGCCGTCGATCCGCCCGGAGACATCGATCTGCACTGCCCAGCTGGGGTGGTGTTCGACGGCCGCTTCGAGGACCGCGACGTCGTCGGGATCCCAGTCGGAGAAGAGGTAGCCGGTTTGCTCATCGTCGATGTCTATGTAGAGGTTGCCGGCCAGAGTCCACGGATTCCGCTGCTGGGGCAGATGCTGATCGAGTGAGGCGATGGTCTCAGCTCGCTCACCTGCGGGGAACACGAAAACGCTGCGCATGTGATGGAGCGTAGGCGGTGCGGCTTCGCGGCGACTACGGATATTCAGGGCTGGGGCGGGTCGGCCGATGTGGTGCGGACGGCGATGTCAGCGAAGGTGGGCATGCCGAGGTCGACGGCCGCGGTGCGTCGGGCGATGAGGTTGTCGAGCTGGGCGAGTTTGGCGTTCGCTGCGGCCAGGCTGACCTTGAGCCCTTCGGCCTCACCGCCCCAGCCTTCGCGTTCGGCCTCGGCGATGCGGGCGATCAGGTTGTCGCGGATTTCGATCAGCCGTGGCCGTTGGGCCGGGTCGGCCCGCAGTAGCGGGCATCGGATGCAGCTGTGCTCGTGAATGCAGCTGGTGCCGTAGGCTCGCCCGCAGTCGCCGAGCGCGACCTTGCGCCGTTCGAAGTGGCCGAGGAACTCCTCCCACTCTTCCTCGGTGGGGCTGCGGCATTCCTCGCTCGGGCGTAGTTCCCGGCGGCGGGCGATGAAGGCGCGGTGTCCGTTGATGGCCTCTTCGGGATAGACCGCTTTGTAGCCCATGGTCGTGTTGATGTCGCGATGTCCGAGGATCAGCTGGGCGATGTGGGGCGGCATGCCGTTCATGACGGCGTCGGTGGTGAAGATCCTCCGGAAGTCGTGCGGCGCGAAGTGCAGCGGCTTGCCGCTCGTGTCGGTCAGCCCGGTGCAGGCCAGCGCGTCCTGCAGGAGGTCACGGAGGCCGGCGATGGGGATCGGCCGATCCTCCAGGCCGATCTTGCGCTGGAACAGCAGCGGCATAGGCGGATTCCAGACCTTCTCGTGGTGGTCGTAGGCGATCACAAGGGGGACGGCGCCGTCAGCAGTGCGAACACGGCAGATGATCGCGGAGAGGACATCGGCGAGTTCCGGCGAGATGACCAGCAGCCGTTCCTCGTCGGTCTTGGACGGGGCGATCTGCAGGAGCGGAGCGAGTTCGCCGGTGCTCGGCAGCCGGTATTGGACCAGGCTGTGGTGCGAGATCTCGCTCAGTTCCTCGATCCGGATGCCGGTCATGCGCAGGACCTCGATCGCGGCCCAGCCCCAGAAAGCGTTGCTCTCCTCCCGCGCCAGGTTCCGGCGCTGGCCGGTGGCGGGTTCTTCAGCCCATAGGTGCGGCGAGTGCCGCTTGAGGATCGCGCGCCGCAGCGTCTGCCCGTCGGCGGTGAACAACTCGCCGGGGCGGGCCCGTCCGCCGGCCTCCAAGCGGGCGGCGGCGGCCTTGCGGTTCCGGTCGACCGCTTCGCTTAGGGACGGCAGGACGGGAAGTCGCTCGCGGGTGCGCTGATCCATGCGGGCCTTCTGCCGGGACCTCATCTTGCGATGCTGGACGTCGTCGGCGCGGACCGGGCAGGGGACGGCCCACGGGCCCCAGCGGGAGGGTTCGTCGAGCGCCCACTGAGCGAGGTCCAGGTAGAACGCCCGCACCGTCATCAGGGTGTCAGAGGCGGTGGCCCGTTCCACCGTGGTCTCCACGACCTGGTCGTGCTCGTCGGAGGTGCGGACGGTCCGGGTCTGCAGGCGCCGCTTCCAGGCGGCGGCGACGTCCGGTGCGAGCCGGAGCGAGTCGATGCCAGGGTGGTGCTTCTCCAGGTCCTTCCAAAACCACAGCCCCAGCGCGGTCGCCAGACCGGTCAGGGTGTTGTAGTCGACGGACGGCTGACGTTCTCGCAGGTAGTCGACCAGCAGGTCGCGGACGGGGCGGCAGGCCAGGTCGTAGCGGTCGACGAGTTGCTCGACCGCGAGCTGGCCAGGGAAGCGTGTGCTGAACATGCGGACCGAAGACGGCGCGTCGGCGGGGAAGACGCCGAGGGAGTGCAGCAGTTGGTAGAAGAACGGGCTGTGTCGGGTGGACTTGGCTGGCCCTGGGAAGACTTCCCGGCTGGTCTTGAGCAGTTCCAGGCAGTCGTTAGGGGTGACGTGCAGGACCGTGCCGCCCTTGGCCGCCATGATGAGCGCAATCTTCTCGATCGCGGGCAGCACAGTGGAGTCGCCGACCGTGCTCGCGGTCCGCAGGGCCCGGAGCTTTGCGATGGCCTCGCCGTCGCGGACGCGCTCCATCTCGTTCGCGATCCGAAGTGGTGAGCTGGTGGCCATCAGCCAGCCCAGATCCGGCCGTAGGACATCGCCACCGATCAGCTGGACCAGGCCCATGCCGAGGATGCTGAAGATCCGCTCGCCGCGAGGGCCAAGGTTGTCGACACCCTTCAGGTCGCTGATGAGGCGGATCCGCCAGTCCACGTGTCCGTCGATGCCCGCCCCGCTGGCGTTCCACCGTTCCTGCCAGGTGCTGCCGGGCTGCATCTCCAGCCAGTCGAGCACCTTGAGCAGGGTCAGCTTCCGATTGCAGCGCGTCTTGGAATCGTGTCCCACGAACGGCGGCCTAAGCATCCGGGCCACCACGGCGGCCCGGGATTGTCGGGTCGCGGGCCAGCTCTTCGGGTTGGTGCGAGGCGGGAACCTCTTCCAGAGGGCCACGGCCTCCGCGCTGAGCTGCCATGGCCGAGTGGCCACCGCGGCGGTGATCGTGGGGGTGGTCACGGCCGCCCCCGGCCGAACAGGACGTCCAGACTCTCCGGGCGGTAGTGCAGCGACGGCGCTGTGGGTTCTGTCTGCTTTTCTGTCTGACGGCGGTGGTGGGCCAGGACTCCTTCGATGACGTCCTCGGCGGTGGGCGTGACATACCGTTGAGTCGTGGACAAACGGGCATGTCCGAGGACCCATTGGATGTCTGTGATCGGCATGAGCGGGTCGCGGGCCAGCCGGTAGGCCGCGGTGTGCCGAAGGTCGTGCAGCGACCAGTTCGACCCGAGCGCAGCGTTCGCGCGGACGAACATCGCCCGCGCGGCGTGGTAGTTGAGTGCGCGGAACGGCCGTCGCAGCGTCCACCACAGCGGGACATCCGGGCCGGTGGGCACCCGCCCGTGTATCTGTTGCTGGTAGAGCCGCAGCCAGACGAACGCGTCTGGCGAGGCCGGCATCTGCTGCATCGCGCGTGACCCTTTGCGCACCACCGTGACCAGCTGCCGCCCCGGATCCGTGCCCGAGGACACGACGCCGAGCAGTTCCGAGGCCCTGGCTCCGGTCGAGATCCAGAAGGCGACCAGAGCCCGGTCGCGGTCCGAGGACAGCCTCGCGAACAGTTCGTTGAAGACCTCATCGGGGATCTGCCGGGGAATTCTCTGAGGCTGCCGCGGCCGGAACAGCCCCGACCGCTGCGGGCGCCACGTCTCCATCGGGTTGTGGTGCGAGTTCACCCGAGGCGCCCTGGCCAGTGGAAACGGGTTCACCAGCGGGCCGGTTCCGGCCTCCAGGTGGTGGGCGTAGAAGCTGCGGAGCACCGTCTCGCTGTGCGCGACCGTCGAGGAGGCATAGGCCGTCCCGATCGGCCGCTTCCCGGGGATCGGATTCACGGCCCGGTCTGTACGCGGTTGTGCACGTTGGGCTGTACGTCGGCGTCGGGGAGGCTTGGCGGTGATCTGGATCCACCGCGAGAAGTCGCGGGCCTCGATCCTCGTCGCCTCGTTCCACGGCACCTCGATCGCCCACAAGAAACGGAACCACCGCAGCAGATCCATGCCGTAGGAACGCTGCGTCGTTGCGGGCCGACCCGCCGCCTGCAACTCGTGCAGATACGCGGTCACCGCACCCACCGGGAACCCCGCGGGGTCAACCAGCTGATACGGCTCCCATAGATCGCCAGCCTCCACGAGCGAGCCCACCCGAGGAACCACCAGCGAGTTCAAGTTCCTTGGAACATCCTCACCTTCAGCCATGGCAGGGGACCGTAACCACCCCGCTTCCCGCCTGCCCGAAGAACAAGAAGAGAACGTCCCGTAGTTCAGTCAACACGCCCGAGCCCGGGATGTGGCTGCAGTTCGACTGGGGCGAGGGTCCGAGATCGACGGACGGCGGACCTGGCCGTTCTGCGCGTGGCTGGCCTGGTCTCGTTTCCGCGTGGTGATCCCGGTCTGGGACTGCACCCTCGGCACGCTGGTGTCCTGCCTGGACACCACACTCCGCCGACTGGGCGGGGCACCCACCTACGTGCTCACGGACAACGTGAAGACGGTCACCGTCGAGCGCATCGCCGGGATCGCGGTCCGCCATCCGCAGACCGTCGCCGCAGGCCGCTACTACGGCTGCCAAGTGGAGAGTTGCGTCCCCTACGACCCGGAGTCCAACGGCGGGGCGGAGGCCACAGCCCGGATCGCAAAGGCGGACCTGGTGCCGACGGAGGCGAACCTGCGCGGCCAGTACGCCAGCTTCGCCGAACTCGCCGCCGCCTGCGAGACGTGGTGCGAGCAGGTCAACAACCGGCGCCACCGTTCGACCGGGCAGATCCCCGTCGACCGGCTCCACGTCGAACGCCGTCTGCTGCACCGGCTCCCAGACGAGCCGCTCGCGCTCGCGCTCGGTGAGGAACGCCTGGTCGGCGACGACCAGACGGTCAGCCTCGCGTCCGTGCACTACTCGACCCAGCCCGGCCACGTCGGCACGAAGGTCTGGTGCCGCGTGGTCGGCGACAAGCTGGTGGTGACCGCCCGTCAGGGCACTGACCTGGTCGAAGTAGTCCGCCACCAGGTCTCCACCCCGGGGCTCCGCGGATCCTGGACGAGCACTACCCGCACCATCCCGGAGGCCGAAGCATCCACAAGCCCCGTCCGAAGCCGCGGACCGAGGCCGAGGTCGCGTTCCTCGCGATCGGTCCGGGCGCCGAGCGGTGGCTGCTGGAGACCGGACCGGCCGGAGCCGTCCGGATCCGCGCGAAGATGGCCCGCGCGGTCGAGCTCGCGACCGTGGTCGGAGCCGACCTGGTCGACCGGGCCCTTGGCCCGGCGGCCGTCAACGGCCGCTTCAACGACGACGACCTCCCGGCCATTTGGACGCGACCACCGCGGTCGGCGTCACCGTCCGTGCGGACGAGGCCCACTCCGTCCAGCCCGGTACCGGCGGCTGGGAGGCCCTGGGACAACCCCCGGGCTGACGGCGGTCAGTCGCCGATGAACCACAAGTAGCGGTGCGGTTTCTGCAGCACGGTCCGGCCCAGGGCACGGACCTCGTCCACCCACTGCCCCTGGCACCCGTCAGGGAGCCGGTCCAACTCCTTAAGCAGCACCGACATTTGGCGCTGATTGAAGGCCGCGTCGCCATACGGATCCAGTCCGCCCAGCATCGGGAACTGATCCCGGTCGAGGTCACCCACGGTCTCGAACCACGACAGGCCGCAGCCCGCCCTGGCGACGACGACGTCGTTCTCTTCTCTCACCACCATGCTGATCACCCGCTGACGCTATCCGGCCGACGCGATCACGAACAGGAATTATCCGGATGACGTTTCCCCAGGACCCGGCCCTGCCGAAGGAACTGGACCGGTTGATCCGCCGCATGCGGCTCCCTTGCCTGCGCAAGACCGCCCCCGACGTCCTGGCCACCGCCCGGGCCCAACGCTGGGACCCAGCCAGGTCCGCGCGTCCTGATCCACGAGGAAGTCACCGGCCGCGACGCGGCCACCCGTCGGTTCCGCCGGTCCTCCGCGAACATCATCGGCCGCACGGCCGAGAACATCGGCCCCGTCGATGAGATGCTCATCGAGCCGGAGACAAGCTGGTACGAAGCATGCGCCGCATCCACGCACCCCCTGCTGCGCCGAGTCGCCGCGGCCTGTCCCGGCTGCCGGAGAAGCTGGTGCACCGCCTGGCCGACGACCCCGACGCGGACGTCCGCCACGTGCTGGCCTGCAACCACCCGCTGGCGCCGCCCACGATCACCCTCGACGCCTTCATCACCACGCCAGGCCAACGCCCCTACCTGCTCACGCTTCCCCGCCTGCCCCGCACTGGGCTACACCACCTCATTGACCACGGTGATCCCGACCTCCGCGCCCTGGCCGCCTCTGATACCAGCCTGGTCCAGCCACCCGTCCACCTGCTGACCGACCCGGAGCCGCGCGTTCGCCGAGCCGCGGCCGCCAGCCCGCTCCTTCCCCTCGACCTGATCTCATCACTCCTGAACGACCCAGGCCTCGCCAGAGGAGCCGCAGCCAACCCGAACCTGCCCGCTGAACGCCTTCACGAACTGCTCGACCTCAGCGGGCTGCCCCGCGCGGCAGCACAGTGAGCCTGCGGATCCCTCAAGGTCATTCGCGGAACTCCGGCCAGAGCCACGGATTTCCCCCAGGGGCGGCGGGTGGGAGTTCATCCCAGCGCTGTCTCATGGTCGTCACGAGGAAGGACTGTGGGAGTGTGTGAGGCCGCCCGCGTGGAGGGTGCCTCTACGGGGTTGGCCAAGGAAATCGGCTGCGCTCGGGTGGACTGGCCAGGCAGCATGGCGGGATGCCGGATCTGCTGTGGGACGACGTCAAGGACTTCTTCAACCCTGAGCTGATGGGGTCGCTGCCGGACGTGCGTGTCGCAGACACCTCGGTCGAGGACTGGCAGGCCGTGCTTGACCTGGTGCGGTCGCAGGGGTGGCCGTGTGAGTACTCCGAGGACGGTGCCGCGGTTCGGCTGCCGCGAGCTGCGGACATGATGGCCCGCAGCGAGAGCACCGACGCATTGTTGCGGGTCTGGCCCGCCACGGGATTCCTGGCGATCTTTCGGGCGTATGAGGCCGGCTCGATCGACTTCGATGTTGATCTGCGGGAATTGCATGGACAGGACGGCGTCAATGTGCTGTGTCGTCTGCTGCGGGCGATCGGGCGCCGGCTCGGCAAACCGGTGGTGTTGGCTCCGGAGTCCGATCCGCTTCACCCGGTTCTGCGATTCGATGTTGCGGCCGACCGCGTGGTGCTGCTGGCGGATCCGCACCTCAGCTGACCGCTGCGGGCGGCGAGATCGCGGATCTGGCGCGGGCAGCTTCGGGGAAGCGCCGAAGTCGGGCTCCTCCAGGGATGGCCTGCTGCTCGGACTTCGCCTCCTGCAGGCGCCGTTGGAAGGCCACGGTCTCGACGGGTCCACCAGAGTCCCGTAATAGGTGACGAGTTCGGCGTACGACTTGTTGATCTTCGGGGCGTGAAGGTCCGGCCGGTCGACGCCGGTTCGCAGGTTATCCGGGATCAGTTGGCGCGGGACACCGCCGAAAAGCTGGAACGCCTCCGCGTGGGCCTCTGTCCAGGCGTTCTGGCCCACATGCACCACGGGCTGGACGAGCATGTGCCGTGAGCAGGGCAGCACCATCACGAACGCCCAGATCCGGCGCCGCTTGCCGGTGCTCGGATATCCGCTGGCCCAGAAAGCGTAATCGATCCAGGCCTCCGAGCCCAGCTCGACGTCGTCCCGCGGCACGGTGACCTTCGACCTGGCCGTCATCTCCGGCGGATTCTCGTGCACCCGCCGGCAAAACGAGGACAGCGATGCCTTCAACTTGTTTTCGTCGGGAAGCGGTTGGTGGATCGTGATAACAGTCGGGGTCTCCAGCAGGCTCTTGATGTGCTCGTGGTGCTGTTCGATCTCGCCCCAGGTGACTTGGTTAAGGGGCGGCTGGTCAGTTCCGGGCACCAGCTCTTGATCAGCTTGGCCAGTCCGCCTCGCTCATCGGCGGCCCGCCTGGGGTGATCCCGGCCGCCTCCGCCGACCTCAGATACTTCCTGTTTGTTGGGCGTCACTCGGAAGCCGTTGCCGCCCGACGGCTCCGACGCGACAGGGCAAGCCATGCACCGGCTGCCAGGACGGCGGCCCCGGCACCGCCGACGAAGACCCACGGCTGCCACGAGTTGGCCTTCGTCTCGTCCCCTGCCACGGCAAGGAGTTTCCTTGAGATCTGCTGTCCGTGATGACCGGTGGCCGTGACCGTGTATGTGCCTGCAGGTGTTCTTTCGGGGACGGTGACCCACGTCGCATAGACCGTGGATCCGTCGTCACACTTGCAGCCCGGATTATTCGGGTTGTCAGGTCCTGTTTCTTTGACGTTGTGAGAGCCGCCGAACGCACCGGAGTTCACAGCCACTGTATGTTCGTCCGGCGCGGCGTGATCGTCAGAGAGGACGATCAGTACCTTCCCGCCGGGACGGACTTCCCGACCCTTGTGCTCCAGGTCGAAACGTCGGATCTCGGCCGGCCCCTGTGGCAGGGCTTTCAGCTGCGCGGCCGCCATGGTGCGTCCGTTGAGTTCGGCAGTGATCGGGTATGTACCCGGCCTGATGCCGCTGCGGACGGGTACTTGCGCATTCCGGTATGAAGGGGTTCGGCGGAGTGTGTGGCCTCTTTTGTTCCGGGGTCTGGCGCAGCGGGGTGGTCAGAGCGGGGGAAGTAACGGTCACAGCGTCCCATGGCTGCGGCAGCCCCTCGATGGCGACACCGAACCTGTCTCCGACCTCGACTGGCACATGAGCGAACGTCAGATGTGGCCCGGCTGGGACCGTGGCGCCGGAGGATGCCACAGCTGTGCCGGTCATCGTCAGCAAGGACACGAGCAGGGCCATCAGGGGCACAGGCTACGGCATAGCTTGATCTTTAACCTCGATGGTCAAATGCGTCCTCGAACTTAATCACTCGTGAGGGTAACTCCCGTACGTGCGGGCGGCCTTCGGCTGATCATGTGCTCCGACCAAGGACACACATGCTCAGCACGAAGGCCGTGGGATGAGTCTGTAGCACAACGCTGCTCTGGTAGAGCCGTTCGCGGAACTGTCACGCTTCCGGGGCGAGTTCTACTCGTGCCTGACCTCGCGTGCGGACGCGCTGTTCGAGCTGACGGATGCGGTGTTGTGTGCGGACGGCCCGGTCAGGTCGCTGGTCGAGCTGTCGCTGGTGGGCGAACACCGCCGTGGGCACGGCAGCCTGTACTCCGCCCTGTCGACGGGGCGGGTGGACGTCTCCCGGCTGCGTCGGGCCCTGGCGGGGGTGCCGTTGCCGCGGGCGGCTGACGGCCGGCTGGTGTTGGCCGCCGACATCACCTGCTGGCTGCGGCCCGATGCGCATACCTCGCCCGAGCGGATTCTGTGCCACACCTACGGTCGCGGTAAGGACCAGCACATTCCCGTTCCAGGCTGGCCGTACTCGGTGATCTGTGCGCTGGAGACGGGCCGCAGCTCCGGGCCGTGATCCCGGTGCGACATGGATGTCCGTCGTGATCGCGGAGCGCTGCAGGGCGGGTCATGATCTCGCGGCGCAACCGGCCCCTATGAGCGGCGGTAAAGAGTCCTCGATGACTGGGACAGTCAGCCTCTGGTGACGGATATCCAGTGAGCCACCACCGGTGACCAGTGTCAGCTGCCGGCGTACTTGTGCAAGTGCCCAGGAAAGTACGGATGAATGGGCTCTGCCGGATGTTGGTCTGAACGCTTTGTGAGGCGGGCCCATGGGACGATCGTGTTGTGGAGAGCCCTGATCCTTCGTTCCGCCGACGCCTTCTGATCGAGTCGCTGAGCGTGCTGGCGGCTGATGCTCAGACTCAGGTGGCCTGGCTGGTCAAGCACGGTGTGATGACGGACGAGATCGCATTGGATTTCGAGCATACCTTCCGCATGGCCGAGGTCCTGGTGGAGGAGGAGCAACTGGATCGTCGCGTCTTGCCTGATCTGCACGGGATCGAGGCCGTACTCAGCGAGATGAGCGGTAGCGAGAACGCTGATCGATGGTCAAGGGATGCACTTTCCAGCGATGAAGGGTGGAGCCGGAGCCGGCGGTTGGCCCGTCGGGTACTCGTCAAGGAACTTGGTGAGTGGGATCAGCCCCTCCCGGAAGTCTCTGTCATCCGGTGACGGGCTCGATCGTTCTTACCGGTCGGGCTGCGCCGGTCTGTAGCCCGATGGCCTTGTGGCGGTTCGGAACAGCCCCACCCCTGCGGGACGGACGCTTCCCGACCTGCGCCTTGTTGGGGCATTTGCCGTTTCTTTACCGGGGTTGCTGGGGTTCTGACCTTTGCAGGAGGGGAGAGACACGTGCCCAGGCGATGCAGAAGCCGTCGTTGAGCAGGACGAACTCGGTGACCTCTTCGCCGGCTGTGTGGGCCGGGCGCATGAACTGATCAGTGCGGCCGTCCGGTGTGACCCCCTCCAAGGCCTGGCCGGCCTCGTCCGGGTATGCAATCCAGAGAGTGCCGTCCGCTGACAAACGGGAGCACGGATGTCCCGTGCCCGCATATTCCCGCCGCCATGCCACGGCCCCTGAGAGGTCGACCATCGTCAGTACCGTCTCAAGGGGATTGGTCCCATAACTGGATACGTACAACGGACCGTACGAGTCCTGTGTGGCCACAGAGCAGATCTGGCCTGGCAGGGTGATGCGAGCCGAGAGTGTCATGGCCCCGCATCATGCCGCATACCACCGGCCTTGGCCGGGGACGGTGCAACTGTTCCGCTCACCACCGTCCAGCCGTTCACGATGGCTGTCGCAGCGATCAGTGCGTCCGGCGGACCGGGCGAACGACACGCCAGCCGCTACAGCCTGCAGCGTGCCAGAACAATGCAGTTGAGGCTGGAGGATCAGCCCGGCACACTCGCCCGGTGAGCCACAACGAACAAGCGGGCAGATGGGACGGACCCTGGTACAGGGTCTGCACGGAGCACTTCGAGGCGGCGTTCCTGCCGAATGCCGGCGAGGACTTGGAATCGGTGGACAACATCGACGTCTTCGTGGACCTCAACGACGGAACTCGGTGGAGTGCGACCGTCATCACCTTGGCTCAGGTGGAGACCACTATGGAGCGGTGGGCGGCGACCGGGGAGGCCCTCGGCGGCGCCTACTTCTCGTGCTCGGACGGCCTCATCGTCCGCGACGCCGGCATCAGCAATATGACCCAGGTCCTCGTCGGCCTGGTGGAGACCGGCGACTTCACGCACATCCTTCAACGCATCGACGAATGACCGCAGCCCCGGTCCACGATGGGAGCCACACCGCCGCCTGCTCGTTCCGGGCCGGTACCGGCCACTTCTCCGTCAGCACCGTCGTACCGCTCAGGCCATCTCCCCAGTCCGTGGTTGCACCGGGGAGACATGATCACCCTGGACAGATTCCATGTAACTTTTAAGATGCTCAAGCGCCAGATTTTCGGCCGAGCAGGCTTCCAACTCCTTCGGAAACGCATCCTGTTGTCGTGACGGAGAGTGGCGGCACCACAGAAGTCGAGCCAGAACCGGTTCTCGGTTACGAAGCCACTCGTCAACTTCCGGGCCAGGGAACCTATGTCATCACTGCGGATCACGCCCTCATTGCTATCAGCCGACGACCGGGCAGCCCCCGGCGGACCGTCACCTCCGGTGGTTCTGCCACGACCTGAAGTGGCAAGGCGCCGAACCTGCGAACTGCACACACCCGCAGACTCTGAGCCGGATGGGTTGTCAGGTGTCGTCAGTTTTGCCGTACAGCGGCACCTGCTTGAGGGGGTCGCGCCGTCCGGCGCCGTGGCGGCGGTCGTAGACGGTGTCGGCGGTGTGCGAGCCGTCCGCCCAGCGGCCGGCGAAGTTGCGCTCGGCGAGAGGAACTCCGGCCTCGGCCATGTCGGTGTTGCCGCCGGCGCGCCAGGAGTGACTGGTGACCTTCTTGCCGTCGATGTAGGGGACGCCCGCGCGCTCGGCGAGATACTGCAGACGTTCGTTGAGGGAGCCGGGGCGCATGCGGTTGCCGCGCTTTCGGCCCGGGGGGTAGGTGACGAGGTTGCCGCCGCGGGTGAGGGCGCGGAAGAGCGGCTCGTCGGGGCCTGCGCCGCCGAGTTGTTCGAGCACGGTGCGCCAGGCGCGGGCGCGGCGGACCAGTTGCAGGTCGGCGCGGTCTTCGATGAACCGGCTTGATCCTTTGGCGACTTGGTCGGTCTTGGAGGCGGCGACGGTGACGTGCAGTCCGGTGTCGTAGATCTTCACGCGCTTGTTGAGCTGGTCGGCGAGTTCCATCTCCCGGTGCAGATTGGAGTAGGCCAGGGCGGCCAGGAACGCGTCGCGCTTGCCTATGACGGTGGACTCGTCGACGGCGGCGATGATGCGCAGGTTGTACTCGAGGGTGACCGCCGCCGAGCGTTCGACGGCGCCGCCGGCCTGGACCCATGCCTTCTTCCACGCGCGGATACGGCCCTTGACCCGGCTGGGGTCGGGGCGGTAGTCCACCGGCTGCCAGTTGTAGATCCGGGACATGTACTGGCTGACACTGTCCGGCTTGAACTCGCCGGCCTTGCCGCGCCGGATCAGGTGCAGTCCATAGGCGGTGTAGGTGGCCGTGGTGCACGGATACGGCAGTCGGGGCGGGTCTTGCGCTGCGCACCAGGCTTCGAAGGCTCGGATGGTCGAGTCGCGGTTGGCCAGGGTGTTTTCGGCGAGGTCTTCTTCCTGGAGGTCGTCGATGTCTTCCTGGGAGAGGCGGAAGTCGGCGTCGGTCCAGGCGGGGCGCCAGTCGGCGCGCGGCGGGAGCTGGCCGGGCCCGAGCATGGTGTGCTGGTTGACGAGGTAGGCAGGCCCGGACCGCACGGGGGGCAACTGCCCCTGGCGCGGGAGGAGTTCGGCCTCGATTACCTCGGCCTCGGCGCCCGTCCGTCTGCTGTCGCCGGTCATCGGCGGGTCCCGGCGAGCGGGAGTTGGACGTCAGTCCCGGTCCTGGGCGGGACAGGGCAGTCGGGGTAGCCGGAGTGCTCTTCCGAGGTGGTGGTGATGCGGGCGACCGCCTCGCGGACGTCGGCGACGAACCCGGCGTCGTGCGCGCCGAGCATGTCGGCCGGAAAGCCGTCGACGACGTCGACGAGGCGGAGGGTCGTAGCGGGGGAGTGCCCGGCGAGGTGTGTGCTTACAAACCGGATGAGAAGCTCAATTTCCGCATCAGCGCTCATACTTCTCGCCGTCTCGTTCGTGTGTTCGCAGTCGCCGGGGTTGGCGGCTATTCCAGGGAGAATACCCGGCTACTCGATAGTAACAGGTGAGAGGCGGTCGGTTCGGAGGGTGGATTCCGCAGGCGCCTCTCTGGCGGCCTCTCGCGGGTGCCGGGATCCGATCACACCGACCCTCGCGCGTTCGGCCGCTAGAGAGGTCGTTCTGTCGGTCGATTTTTCTGACGTTTAGTGAAGAAAGTTACAACGTGACTGCTCTGTCTGATCTGGCGACAGCCGGAGGAGCAGACTGTGCGGCATCGCCGACCGACCGGGTTGCCGCTCGCCGGACGTCTCCTGGGCGGACGGCATGGGCACGACTGACGCCTGGCAGCCGGTCTGTCGGCGGCGAGTGGGAGGATGAAGTCTTGTTGCCCAGTACTGATCTTGGGGGGATCCCGGTATGCCGCTCGTGGTCATCCAGCCGTCTTATGGCAGCGCTGCTGCCAGACGTCACTGGCGTGAAACTCTGGACCAAGAAGTGCCGTTCGCTTCGGCGCCGCACGCATCTGCGCTCACCGCTGCAGAGCAGGAAATGCTGAGAGAGCTTCACCCGGCAGGCCAGGCTCGTTTCTGGGGGGCCACGGGCGCGCAGGACAGGAACATGCGACGCCTGCGGTTGGGCGATGTGGTGCTGTTCACGGGCGGGAAGCTTGTGCGCGGAATTGGCGAAGTAGGGGTCACGCTGACGAACGCGGATTTCGCCGACACCATGTGGACGCCGGACCCGATAAAGGGAAGCTGGCACAACGTCTACAGCCTGCTGTCCTTTCAGTCCACGGAGATTCCCTACGAGGAAATCTGGGCCCTGCCCAGCTTCAATGTCAACGACAACTTCATGGGGCTGCGGATACTCGACGGAGAGAAAGCTGACGAGATTCTGCAGGGGCTGGGCATTGACACCATTACCGGTGAACAGCGGGAGATTGCCCGTGACATCGAGGTGGCCAAGGCCATCATGACGGGCACCCAGGTCGTACCCGTCGAAGGCGTGCACACCACGGCCGCCACCTATCAGCGTGACGCACGCCAGATACACGTGAACAGGGCCGAGTCACTTCTCACACAGGAATACGCCGACACCCTGAGTGGTGTTGAGGTCGAGCGGCTCCGGACTCCGGCCGGAATCACCGACCTCCACGTTTCCGGGCCGGACGGCACCGAGATCATCGAGGCCAAGCGCAGCGGCGACCACAAATATGTGCGTGCAGCGCTGGGACAGCTCCTCGACTACGCCCCCCACAGCCCCCAGCCCGCGGACCGGCTGACTGGCCTGTTCCCCGACCGGCCCGCAAGCCCTGACATTGCCCTGCTCCACCGCTACGGCATCGACTGCCTCTATCGCACGGCGCCTGGAGTATTCGAGCGTGTCGAGGCACCCGCTGCCGTACGGGAGTACATGCGACGAGTGTGGACCAGAGCCTGAACTCGTGCTGATTTCCTCAGTGTTGGGACCGTGTTGACTGGGCTGCGTAGGGTCGGCAAGTTCTTCTCTGCTGCTCTGGACCCTTGCCGTCAGGGGGCCAGTCATCCTCTCTGGCTTACAGCGCCGCACTCCAGGACGGTTTCTGCCCCGCACAGGCGGGGCAGAAACCAGGACGGCCCTACCCCCGGACGAGGCGCAATTGTGGACGCGGCATGTCGGTACTTATACCATCGCCGTCCACGCTGACCGGTACCAGGCCGAAAACGTAGTCGTTGAGTTCCCTTGGATAGATGTCCAGCTGGCGGGCGACGTCGGCCGGTGAGATGCCCTTGGTCCTGAGGGTTTCGAAAACCTTGGCCAGGAGCTGGCTGCTTTCGCGCACCATGGGAGCTGTGTCGGGCTCCGCGTGCCGGTAACCCATGCTGGCGAGCTGTTTGGTTGCCTGGTTGTAGCGCCATTCGGACAGCAGGCCCAGGCGGCGGAGCCGGTAGGCCAGGGCCATGGCGGAGACGCTCCATTTGCGTTTTGCGCTCAGGATCCGTTCGGCGGAGGCGTTATGGAGTTGCTGAGCCATGATGCCGGCACGGGGCATAAGGAATGCTGAGGCGAAGTCGTTTGCCTCGGTCTCCGAGTTACGCCCGTGTGGGATGCGGTGTTCGCAGTGCAGTGTGAGATGTCCGAGTTCATGGGCAGCGTCGAAACGGCCGCGTTCGCCGGATTTACGTGTGTTGAGGAAGACGAAAGGAGTTCCTGCTTTGATGGTGGAAAAGGCGTCCGCGTCCAGACAGTCGGGGGCGAGAGAAAAGACTCTGACGCCGTGGGCCTCCAGCAGGTGTACCAGGTTGGGCACGGGCGCTTCTCCGAGTCCCCAATGGGCCCTTACTTGTTCTGCCGCTTCTTCAGGAGACAAATGGGGATAGGTGGGCACATCCGGCTTGGGCAGGCGGAACCGCGTCTCCATCCATGAGTTCAAGGATGCGGCCACAGCGCCGGAGCTGAGTGCGCCGTCCCGTTCCAGGGCGGTCATCTTCGAGGGGGCCCGGAAGCTGACCGCATCCGGGGTCATTTCCACTGGTGCCGGCGCAGCGAAGAAGGTCACCGGATAGCCCAGGGCATCGGCGAGCGAGGAAAGTGTCTCCACCGTGGGAACCTTGCGGTGGTTCTCAAACGCGGTGATGCTCTGGGCCGAAACACCGGACTCACGGGCGAGCGCCGCCAGCGTCATACGCCGGCGCTTGCGCGCGAGAACCAACCGCTCGGGCGTGAACACTTTCCTCAACTCCGACTCTTGCTTCGATGTACGGCTCGGTCAGCCTCCTACGAACTCCACCACAACCTCCGGACCGTCGTCGTCACCGGGGTCATCCAGCAGGGTGACATCGAAGCCGGGGTCGCTGAGGCCGGGCAGATCCAGCGGTATGCGTTCCTGCCACTCATCGACGAACTTCCCGTGCATTCTGACCGGGAGGGACAGCTCGGCCGTCATCACGCCGTGACTGCGCTGGTACAGCAGGCACCAGGTGGGGATTTCATCCAGCTCGCGTCCGAAGAGCACCTCGTCGTGAGTGCCCAGTGCGAGCTGGCCGTTCAACTCCACCAGGCGGGCCATCTTGCGCCCCTTGGGGTTCTTGGACCGCACGGATGCGTTCAAGTTGCCGACGCCGCCCGAGGCGCTGATGGCCGTGACGGCGTGCGTGCGGTTGGGATGGATGGCTCGGAGGATGCTGTCACGGGAGGTCCATGCCCACCCTTCCGGGATGAGGGACTCCGCGAGGTACCGGTTGGTGCGGCTCCAGAAGGTGATGCCCGGCATGGCGGGGGCATCAAAGTTGGTGCACTTGCGGGCATCCTCCGCGGCCAGGTCCAGGGCGCGGAGGAAGAGGTCGTTCGAGAAGTCGAGTTCCGCCAGGCGCTGTGCGCACCGCTGCGGATCCTGGTTCTGCAAGTCCCCTCCTCACAACGTAGGTTTCAAAAACTCTACCTCGCGCGAGGGGCGATTTTTGAAACCAATGCCATAATGGCACGTCAGTTCGAAATTATCACTCAGGTTTGTCACGACGCGACGCCCCGCGCCGAGGCCAGACCCAAGCTGGCATCTGATCGCCGTCTCCGATGAGTTCCAACGCAGCCTTCAGCTCGTCCACCAGCTGATCCTGCCGAAGAAGCATCCGGTCGCGCACGGCCATGTCGGACTGGTCGTCCAGAACTAGCCCGAGCGCGTTCGTGATGGTCAGCAGGCTGATGGCGGTCTGCACCGGAGAGTTCGGTCTAACGTCTTCGCGTAGGGCCTTCCTGGCTCGGCGAGCACGGTGTGAGGCGACGTGACAGGCAGGCCCGCAGAACCTATATATGAATGCGCTGGCGCTTCGGGGCTGGAGAAGGGGTCCGAGGCAGCTCGTTGTCAGTGTGCCCAGGGCAGTCGCACCGCCTCGATCTCAGAGTCGTTCAGCAAGGTGTTGATGAGGGCTGGGGGCCCGGCGACCTTGGTGGCCCACAGGTCGTAGTCGGTGCACAGGACCCATGAGCGGTCATCGGCCCAGAGGTTGGACGGGCTGAAGTCGGCCTCGGAGTGGTCGTAGAGGGCCTCGGTGTCGCCGAGCCGGCCCGCACGCACGTGGAGGTTGTCGAAGTCGGTGGCTCCGAGCATCAGCGGGTTGTAGTAGGCCAGGCAGCGGGTGTCCGGGCCCGCGGGGCTGTACTGGGTGAGGAGGGCGATCAGCCGGTTCCAGGTCTCACGGTCCAGGCTCCCCTCGGTCGGCGGGACCATGCCGAGCGGCCAGCTGCCCTCCTTCTTGGCTGAGGGAAAGCAGCGGTGGGAGGGCATCAGTCCGTCGGGCACGGCGGGGTCGCCGGTCCGCCGGGCGAGCTCGGCCCAGCGCAGCCGTCGCCAGCCGGGGCCCGGGTGCCGGGAGCGGCCCAGCCCTCCTCCCGTGGCCACGCCCACGGCATCGAGGTCGATGCCCGCGACGATGTCGTGCGGGATGCTCCCGTCTGCCAGTCGTGCCTGGTGGTACTCGTGGTACGACACCTCGGCCGGCCCCTGCTCGTGCTCATACATGGCGTTGAGCACCCACACCGCGTCAGGCATCGCCGGAGGCATGAATCCGGTTATGCCGTCGCCGCACAGCTCCAGCAGCCAGTCGGTGGCCCCGGACGGCACGAGCGGCCACAGGCTTGACATCAAGTTCGACTCCTCGGACATGCGTTCATGATCCCAGGAGTGGACCCGCCCTCCCGCGAGGGTTGGCATTACGCCGCCCCGTCACCCAGCCGCCCGAGCACGTATCCGTGTGCCTGGTTGGGATGGCGAGGCGTACCTCAACAGCTGGCGAGCCGACCGCTGACAGATGATCTACGCGTCAGACAACCGCCCACGACCAGCGCGAGCACTCCGAGAACCGGTCACACCAGCCCTTTGACCAGCGACTCCAAGTTGGCAGAGGCTCAGTAGTGATCACTAATGTGAGGGGTGACTACCTACTGCACCTGCGGGACAACATCCCAGGCATTTGCGATCCGGGAGCCCGGTCTCTCCTGGGCGGAGGTCGTGACAGCGCCCAGGCGTGACTACACGTCGACGGTGCAGAACGAAGCCGGGTATGACGCCGCTGCCCTCGCACGCAATGAGAGGGCAGCGGTTTTCCCCGGGCGCGGAACCTGCTCTCACCTGGGCCGCGCCCTACAGGGTCAGGGAGCTACTTGACGCTCCAGTCGTGGAGCTGACGGGCGACCTGGGCGACGCCGGCCGTGCCCGCGGCGGCGTCGCGGACCAGTACGACCGCATCCTTCGGCACGTACTCGAGCCGGTATCCGTTCAAGGCCAGGAAGGCCTCGGCGGCGTGCCACGCGAACCGGTCGTTGGAGTGTTCCAGGCACGGAATCCGCACAAGAGTGACCAGCAGCGCGCCGGCCTTCAGATGCAGGGAGCCATAGATGTCCTGGTCCATCGCCCTGGCGTACATGCGGGCGATCGCACCGAACAGCGGTCCGTAGTCGTCGACCTGAGGATCCCCGGGAAGCAACTCGGCGGCATGAAGCAGGAACGGGACGTCGATCCGCAGCGGCGGTTGGTCACTGTTCACGCGGCGCGGCCCTGCCCCTGCCGTTCGAGGCCGGCCCGGGCCTGCTGCTCCGCAGCGCGGTGCTGGGGGGACGGGTCGGACGCGCTGGGCTCGGCGCCGAAGGCATCACCGCTGCGGGCCATGGATTCCCTGAACGCGTCGAGGTACTTCACCTCGACGGCTGTGGCCCGCTCGTAGGCGGCCGAGAGGATGTACTCCTGCATGCTGACGCCGGCTTCCTTGGCGGCCGCCTCGATGGCCCTGCGCTGTTCCGGGTCGGGGAATCGCAGGCTCATGGCTTTGGGATCAGGCATGGTATCGACGGTATCAGCGATACCGCACTGCGGCCAGCAGGGGTCTACGGGCTGTGAGCCGCAAGGCGGCTGCTGGATGGCGGGGTGGGCGTCCACCGACAGGCCTGACTGCGGTGTGGGTGCCGGCCTCGCCGAGGGCAGCCCCCGCCACCGACTGGTGGGCGATGGGCGTCACGCGCATGCCGGAGGCTTCCGTCGGGGCCGTAGCCGGGCGCACTGCAAGGAACCAGACGGCGGCCGGTGCGGGGTGGCGTCTCGGGGAGCACGTGGTTGAGGACGAGCGGTGGGAGACCGCCGTCAGCGAAGGCGACGGCCTGTGAATCGCCAACTGGCCTCACTCGTCAGTCATCGCTGCCAGACTGGCCGCCTCGAAGACTTGGGGGAACAAGTGGCAGCCGTCTTCATCATCATGATGGTCGTCATGTTGGCCGTGGCGGTCGGGCAGGTCCGCTCGGCCCGAGCCGACGCTCAGGCACAGCAGATGCGTGCCGATGAGGCCCACCGAAAGCTCCTCATAGCCACGCAGAATCACGAGAAGGCATTGGCGGAACGAGGCAGGACGGCTGCCCGGAGCTCGCGCAGCACGTTCGAAGGCCACATTGCCGAGAACGCGTTTCCGTACGCCGCGGATCACGGCTACCACCCCAAGGACATTGTCCATGTTGGCGGAACCATCGACTTCCTCGTCCTCGACGGCCTCTTCGAGATCCGGCAAGGCGTCCGTAGCCCAGACGAACTGACGGTGGTCCTGGCCGACGTCAAGTACGGCGCCAGCGCACTCAGCCGGGAGCAGCGCGCGGTCATCGCGGCGATGAACGAGGGCCGTACCCGCGGGGAGTACTGGAAGACGGGCCGGGAGGAGGACGGGAAGCTGGAATACCGTCCCGGAGGCGAGGTGAAGCTCTGGCGGTCGAAGGAGCTCCTGGAGGTACGGCGGATCTCCGCAGGCAGCGGTGAGGGACTCCGTGACTCGGCGGGGGCCGTGCCGGACGTGGAGGTTTAGGCGGATTACGGGGAGCTGGTACCGAGGTCACGGATCAGTGGATGGTGATGCGGTAGGTGACCGTGTTCTGGAGGGTGGGGGAGTAGCAGCCGGTGTTTTTGTGCGTGCCGCAGTAGTTGGTGAAGACGATACGGGCGGTGCCGGGCTTCGTGCCCTGGAAGGTGAAGTACAGGGTGTAACCCCCGCCTACGGCGTGCTTGTTCCCGGAGGTGTCCTCGGTACTGGTCCCCGCTGCTTTGAGGTATCCGGCGGGCTGGGGATCGGAGGCGCTCCACTCCAGGCGGGCTGAGGCGTTCTCAAGCATGGCGATGGAGAAGCGTTTGCCGTGCTCGGTCTCGATGGGGCCTTCGGTGCGGTTCTGCGGCGTCGGGTGGTTGGGATCGTTGGTGAAAATCCGGTCGCGATGGACGGTGCCGAGGGACTGGGTGTTCCCCGAGGTGGCGTCGTCGCTGTCGCAGCCGGTCACCATCAGCAGCACGGCCGCGCAAGCGAGGAGTCGGGACGGGGTGGATATGGATCGCATGAAGGGCGTTCGGCTCATTGTGGCAGTCGGTATTCGTAGGCTTCGGGCAGCTGTGCGTCCGATGCTTTGTCCAAGTGGTTGTTGATGAAGTCGTCTTCGGTGACCCAGACGGTGTGACCCCAGGGGTTGTAGATCTGCAGCTTGTCCCCGTCGTGCGCCACGATGAGCATCGCGTGGCCGACCCACTTCCCTTTCTCGTCATGGCCCTGCACATTGACCGGGACCGGCCTGCCCTCGTCCACCGCGGCCTCGATGTCCGGCAGGGCGTCGTGACGGTCCTGCGTACTGGATGGTGAGAACGTCCGGTAGTTGCTGGCGGAGTACGGCGAGACCTCTTTGCGCAGGATTGTGTCCTCGCCCTTGCCGTCCATGCTTCCTTCGGGGAGTTCGCCTCCGTGGCCTTCTTCGTGTACTCGGTGCTGTTCATCCAGCAGGCGTTTGCGAAACGCCTCCGGGCTGTCGCTTTTCGGGTCTCCCGGGCGTCCGCCCGTGGTCAGGCGCAGCGCGTACAACGGGTCCGCCATGGCACGGGCCGTGATGGTGGAGGAGGCCACGCACGTGCCCTCGTGATCGTCCTGTTTCCAGGCGGCGCCGGAGAAGTCGGCGGGCGTGTTGACACCGAGGGTGGTGCTGTCGGTGTGGAGCGGTGAGAGGTGCTGGGCCAGCCAGTAGCGGTTATGGCCGCGGATGGCCTGGGCGTAGGGGCGGATGTCGGCCATGTCATGGCCGGCGGCCAGGGCCTTCATCAGGTAGGCCCGTTCCTCGGGGGACTGGGCCTGGGCCAGCAGATGGTCGAATTCCTCTCGGTCGGTGTCGATGAGCCGGTCGCGGAACTGGGAGGAGCGCTGAAGGTCGCTGGCGGAGAGAATGGTGTTGAGGTCGTGAGGGCCGGTGGGGTTGGCGGCGTCGGCGAGTACCAGGCGGTCGGTGTCCGTCAGTCCGGGGCCGCCCAGCTTTCCCGCGCGGGCTTGGGAGGCCATTTTGTGGAGCGTCTTCTCGGCACGCTGCCCGGCTTCTTCCGCACAGATGGCCGCCTGCAGGAGCTGGCCGATGCCGTCGAGGGCGATGCTGCGGACGCGGACCAGGTCGTCCGGTCTGGCATCGGAGTGCTCGGCGAGAAGGGAAAGGGCACTGTCCAGGGCGAGGCGGCCGTTGGTGTGCTGGGCCTGGGCCTGGCGGATGCCGTCGGCAAGGTGGAACAGAACCGGGGCCACCTCCTGGAAGGTTGTGGCCATGCGTTCCGCATCGCGGGCCGCCGCACCTATCGCTTCAGCGGCGCTTTCCCCGGCGTGACCGGTCCAGGAAGCCGGCAGACCTGCCGTGGCGATTCCGCTCACGCCGACGGACACGGTATCGACCGTGACAGCGGCCTGTCGGTAGCTGCTGGAGACGGTCTCGATGTGCTCGGGGTTTCCCATAGGGGCCTTGTACTGCTGTGCCTTGGCAATGGCGTCGGCCAGCTCCACTTGGATTTCCAGCAGGTTCCAACCGGAGAGTTTCGCCACGTGCTCGTGCAGCTTCGTCAGTTCCTGTACAGGGCTCTTCGTCATACTCGCCCGCCCGCCCTGGCCGCACGGTCCGGCCGTAAGGAATCACCTGTGCCGAGGCCGGTTACCATCCACTCTCCAAGGCAGGACTTGACGTGACACGTTCACGCCGGGATGAGCGTACCGGAGGGGGATCGAGCGCACTCATCCGCGTTGTCGGCCGCCTGGGTTGCAGCGGCGGCGGCCATGGCGTGGTTACGGGCGGGGCCCAGAGCTTCGAGCCCGCAGTGCAAGCACTATGGCGACGGCCTCCAACCAGCGGGCCATGGTCTCGTCGTCATCGATGCCCTTGGCCACCGAGGCAGCGGTGACCAGCCACTCCCGGGCTATCGCGGCCGCCTCGATCCCCGGTAGCGGCTCGGGCAGACCGGATGCCGCCCGCAGCCCTGCACGGCGCACCACCTCACCGAGATAGCTCAGCGATCGGGGCAGCACCTGTTCGCGCTCAGCCATCAAAGCGGCGGCAACGGCCCCGTCACCGAACAGCGCGGTGCGGTGTACTGCACCGAGACGGAGCCCATAACGAATCATCAGGGGAACATCGAGGGCGATGAGTTCGGCGTCGGTCAGGTTCTGGTGGGTCACTTCAGGACTGTCCCTGTCGGGTATAGGCCACGGTCTCCAGATCGCCCTTGATCTTGACGTCGGTATGGCGGTAGTCACGGCTGCTGACGCTGAGCGCCCCGTGCAGTTCGCGCAGCGCACCTTCGAGGGCGGCGCACTCGGCGTTCCATGCCTTGGCGAAAGCATGAAACGCAGCGCCCGCGTACTCCCCGAACTGCATAGACGCAACGGCCCCTTCGACCATGCCGGTCACATCCAGGATGCCGCCGCCATGGTCGCCTCCCAGGGCCTTCTTGACCCCCGCCAGGTCCTCGGCTGCGTGGTGCAACTGGTCGCCCTGGTCGCGCACCCCGCCGTGGTCGACCCTCAAGCTCGGCACCAGGCCGCCACCCTCGCCCATATCAAGTCCCTTTGCCTGGTCGATTTGATCGATTCACGTCAAGCAGTGAGCGTACCGAAGGGGTCGCCAGGCCGAGTGAGCCGTTGGCAGCCGGCCTGGCTCAGCTTGCGTGGGGGACGGGGTACGAATGGCAGCGGGTTGCCATGCTCCGGAGCTGATCAACCCCCAGGCCTGCCGAGCACGGACATCCGCGTCGGCCATGCCCGCCTCTGCGTGCATCAGCGCCGTCCTCCGGGCAGTTGGCGCCTCGAACAAAGACAGCGGCAGACAACTTGGCCTTTCGCTTGCCGTTTCGACCGCGCCTTTGCTGATGCCAAACAGCCATCCCGGCAGACTGCGTGGATGAGTCACCTCACCGCTCAGTCATCGTTCGCGGTGGTACCCGCTCGACACCGTCAGCCGCGACGCTCTCGCCCGCACGCGCAGCACGTGGTTCAGGTTCCGTTCCCGTCCACCCGGGCGCTGCTGGAGCTCCCCACGCTGGGCCGTGAGAGCCAGGCCGAGCTCTGTGATGCGCTCCGCCCGGCCACCGGCCGTCCAATGGCCTCGGGTGTCACCCGGTCGAAATCGTCGTTGCTCAGGTGCACCACATCGAACAATTGCCGTTCTCTGCTTCGTCGTTTGCCGCAGCCGGGGGGCCGGGTCAGTGGATCGTCAGTGAGATGCCGCACAGGCCAAGGCCTGTGCGGGCTGCCTGCCGCCATTGCCGTATAGGCCCGTCCAGCACACTCTCGTCGTCCGGGCTGTCATCGAGCCAGATCTGGCGCATCGTCGCTGCCCGTTCCTCGTCGGTGAAGGCCAGCGCCTGTTCCACCCGTGAGAGGGTGTCGCGTACTTCGGCGGATGTGAGCAGGAAGCTGCCGCACCAGCCGGGGAAAAGTGCTGCGCGGTGCGGTCCGATGGCGTGGAAGAAGGCCGACAGAGCATATGTCTTGGACTGTATGGACAGGAACATCTCCTCGGGGTCACGGGTCGCTTGCCAGACGTCTTCGACGATCCAGAAGTCGTCGTCACGGCCGCTGCCGTTGTACATGTCCTGGATGTACCGCCCGGAGGCGGTCAGCTCCAGGAAGGAGTTGATGGCGTTGGCGTCTGGTGATCCGGCTTCGATGGTCCGCCAGGTGTGGTAGTCCGGCAACGGCTCTTTCTGCCAGCGCTGCCACCGCTCGCGCGCCACCGGGTCACCACGCTCTGCCTCGAGCAACGGCCGCATGCGCGGCGCCAGCTCTTCGATGAACGCGTCGCTGTGCGCGCTGATGGCCCAGGCGGTGGTGATCCCCATACGGGCCAAGCTAGTGCTGTGACCGCAGGTTGGTCAGGCTGCGATCTTGAGAGGGCGCCCGCCTCAGCGGATGCCCTTCTCGCTACGGATGCGGGCGCGTTCCCGCCGTTGTTTTGCCAGCACGTCAAGGTGGCGAGTGTTGGTGTTGCGCCAGCGCAGGTAGGCGTGCAGGGCCCGGGTCTGCGTGGTGTGGTTGCGGTGGTTGGAGTTGGCGATGGTGAACTGCCGCAGCGGCCCGAAGTGGGCCTCGATCGGGTTGGCCCATAACGCGTAGGTCGGGGTGAAGCACAGCTCGACCCGCATCCTCTTTGCCCAGCGCCGGATGGCGTCGCCCTTGTGGGCGGACAGGTTGTCCAAGATGACGTAGATCGGGGCGCCGTCCGGGTGAGCGGCCCGGATCGACTTCAGCGCGGCCAGAGTGTTGCCGGCGTGCCCTTCTTGCGGCGGTTGACGCCCCACAGCTTGTCGTCGCCGATCGAGTAGCAGCCGGGGAAGTAGCGCACCCAGTGAGTGCGGTGGTAAGTGGCAGGGTGCCGCTTCGGATGGCCCTGCCCGGCCCAGCACGACCCGGCCGTGGGCCGGATGCTGAGGAGCCCGAACTCGTCGAACGCGAACACGCGGTCCGGGAAGCGGTCCAGAACTTCCTCGATGCGGTCGAGCTTGGCGTCGCGGTTGGGGTCGGGGGATTCTTTCCAGGTCTTGGTGCGCTGGAAGGTGATGCCACCGCGGGCGAGCAGGCAGCGTAACGCCCCGCGGCCGATGCGGATCACGCGGCCGTGCACTTTCCGCAGGCAGGCGGCGAGTTTACGGATGGACCAGCAGGTGCAGGGCCGGCCGGGCTTGATCGGGCGGGTGTTGACCGTCTGGATGACGAAGTCCTCGTCGTCAGGGCTGAGCAGGTGGGGACGGCCTCTCGCCCACTGAAGGTCAAGGCAGGCCAGGCCGATCTCGTTGAAGCGGTGGATCACGCCGCGGACGGTGTCCTCGTCGGCCTGCACGAGCTTCGCGATCACCGGGACCCGGTTCCCGCCGGCCGAGGCCAGCAGCATCATCGCGCGCCGGAACCGCACCGAACTGGTGCTGCCCCGGCGCGCGATCTGCTGCGGTTTCTGCCCTTCCTGGTCGGTCAACCTGTGCACAGGGACAGGCTCGGCCACCGCGCCTCCAGCGGGTCGGATTGGACGTCACCGCACATCCAACCGCCGCGACCTCGAGCCGGGCGAACCTTCAGAGGCCTACTTCTCGCGCAGAGCCTCGACTTCGGCGGCCAGCACAGCCATGTCGAGCACGTGCGTGTAGTACCTGGTCGCGTACTCGTCGCCGATCGCCGGGAGAACCTTCTCGAACACCGCCGTCAGCCGGATCAAACCTTTACCGCGCTGTTCGTCGAGCGGGCCTTTGAGAACGCCCAAGGCGTAGCCGTAGACGTCTGCATCAAGCATCACCATGTCTTGGTCCTCGATGTCCAGGCTGCGGAAGCCTGGCGGGAACGGCATGGCCTTGTGCTCGGCCATCATCTGCAAGAGCGTGTCAAGCTTCTCTTCGAACATGCGCGAGATCCTGCCGGATCCCACCCGGGCGAACCAATGCAGTCACAGCACTGGACAACGCCGCCCTTGGAGCACCGCGCCCCGTACCGGGCATGGGCGGGGGCCGGGCGGCACAATGATCACCGTGATGGAGATACCCGGGTACGGCGGCCGTCCGCTTGTCCACCGGCCGGAACTGCTGGACGAACCTCTCTTCTGGGCCGGCCACCTGTCCTCCTCCGCCCGTGGCGAGGACACGCAGAAACTGCTCTTCGGGGCGGACTACGAGGCAGCCGAGGCGTTCCACCGTGAGCTGATAGAGCGGGGGGAGTGGCCCGTCTTCACGGTGCCGGTGGCCGCGGGGCACCTCCTTCATGTCGTCTGCCGCATGTGGGAGGACGACCCGGGCGTCGACTATCTCCTGCACGGCCCCAGTGGTGACGGCGTGCTGCTGGCCACGGACGACGGGCACTTCACGGGGCCCGCGCTGTCCTGGCCCGAATTGCTGGCCGCGTCCTACAACGCTCTGCCCGGCGGCAGTACCACCGACTCCCACAGCCGGCTCCTGCTGATGTTGCCGGCTCTGGGAGACCATGCCGTCCCGGACAGCGGGGTCCCCCGTCTCGCGGCCGCCCTCAGCGCCCTCACCTTCGCCGAGGCCCCCGAGGAACTCGCCACTGCCCTCCTTGAGGACCAGGGCCCAACCGGGCCGTCCAACTGGACCACCCTGAACGGTATTCGGGTGGATGACGGCCCGCACTCCTGCCGGAACCCAGGCAACGCCTTCGCCCTCACTTTCCAGGACCAGGCCCGCGTGACAGCAGCCTTCACAGCCTGACCAGAGGCGCCGGGCCACTCCGGCGTGCGCTGTTCGCGGCGGGGGCGGTCAGCGGAGCAGGAGGCCCGCGGCCGGCTCGGGGACCGGGGATGGCGGCTCGCCGAGCCGTAGCAGCACGAGGCAGTTGTCGTTGATGACGTCGTCGATGGTGAGCCGGACGACGCGGCTGAGCGCTTGCGCGTAGAGCAGGACGAGGGCTCCGGTGATCCGGGTCTGCACGGGAAGGCCGTGGTCGGCGAGGAGGCCCTGCACTCCCGAATCTGCCGCGAAGTGACAAATAGCTCTCCGTGGCCGATCTGACGACCTGTTTCACGGCTGCCCGCGTTCTGCTCCCGGGTTAGGAGTAGAAGCCCCGGCCGTAGTCCTCACGTGACACCGTGAAGTCGTCCGGGCGATCCCGGCGGAGCTCTTCGTAGCGTTCGGCGAAGACATCCAGCGCTTCGTGGAGGGTGCAGGCGCGTGCCTCACGGGTCGCCTTGATGGCGAAGATGATCCGGTGGTTCACGATGTCGCGATCGACGCTTTCGGGCAGCTGTTCCATAAGCCCGACAGAGTATCGACCCGAACTCGGGGTCAGCGGCCTGCGATCTCCCGACGGGCAGCATCCCAGACTTCCTCGAACTCTTGCGAGGTCAGCTGGTCAGGTTCGTAGTTCTCCCACTGCGACACAGGGAGTTCTGCGGTGACTCCGTACTTCTTCTCGTACTCGGCCAGGTCACCTGCCTGCTGGGCTCGCTGCCACTCTTCCAGGGAGGCAGCCACGATCGGGGCCAGCTCAGAACCGTGGAGCTCGACCTGCCGGGTCACCCAGCCTTCGGCATCGACCTCGAAGTAGAACCAGGTGGTTTCTTCGTCCCAGTAGCAGCGCATCCACGTCATCACCGGTCCATGATGACTGCCGCGGGCCAGGCGGCGATATCGCCCGGAGCTGGCATGGGGGCATCGCCGTCTGCTCCTCAACTATCGCCGGACTCCGGGGTCGTGCCCGGCTCGCGGAGGACGTCGGCGTAGTAGCGGCGGCGTTGCGCGAGGAGCGTGGTGACGTCGTCGTCGGTCGCCTCGGCGAGTCCCTGAAGGTGTCCCAGTAGGTTGACCTGTTGTTCGTGGCCGGAGCTGACGACGTAGTCGATCGTGCGGGTCGTTCCTCCCCCGGCGAACAAGAGCCGGTGGGGCAGACCGTACCAAGTGTCGAAGCTGGTGGTGATCGCTTGCCACAGGCGCCAGATGTCATCGGGCCGGCGGTGCTCGGCGAGCAGGAGCGCGGCGGCCTCGATGGTGTGGCTGAAGCCCCGGCAGTGGCGGTGGAACCGCATCTCCTGGTCCAGCAGGAAGCGGGCGAAGTCGTGGTCGACCGGACCCGGGCAGAGGATGAGCGCGTCCAGGACGTCCCTGCGGTCCTTCCACCACCGGTCCAGGGGCAGGCCAGCCTCGTCGTAGGCTGCTTCGAACTGCAGGAGGTCCCAGCGCTCGGGGTCCTCTGTCCACCACGCGGGTCCAAGGGTGTCGTCCTTGGGCGTGTGGGCAGCCGTTTCGTCAGGAATGGCGATCTCCCTGATGGCGGGGTGTGCGGGCCTGCGTCTGAGACAAGGCGATGCGACGCCGGGCGAGATCGACATCGACGATCTTTACGGTAAGGGCGTCGCCGACCTCGACGACACCTCCGGTCGATTCATCCAACTCGCTGGTGTGCACGAGCCCTTCGAAGCCGTCCTCTCGGCCTTCGATGCGTACGAAGACGCCGAACGGCACGACCTTGGTCACCGGTCCGGTGACCACCTGCCCGATCCGCTGCGCTACCTGCGGCCACGGGTTTTCCTGCACTGCTCGGAGAGACAGCGGCACCCGTTCCTGGACCATGTCGACGTCGAGGACCTCGGCCGTGATCGCCTGGCCGACGCTGACGACGTCGGACGGGTGGTTGATCGGCCGCCAGGACAGCTCCGGAATGTTGATCATCGCGGTGAAGCCGCCGATGTCCACAAAGGTGACGCCGAAGCTGGCGATGGACGTCACCGTGCCGGTGACGACCTGGCCGCGCCGCAGGGTCTTCAGGAACGCCCAGTTCCGGTCGCTGGGCGTCGGCTCGGTCTGCCAGCGTGCGCGGAGAACGCCGTCGCTGTCGGGCAGCACGGCGGTGAACAGCGGGTGCCGCTCATCAGTAGCCAGGGATACGACGCCCGCGGCATGCGCACCCCTGATCTGGGTCCTCACTGCCTCGAACTGGGTCTCGTCCGCGATCACGCCGTTGATCCGTCCGTCAGCGTCCTCCCAGAGGACTTCCACCAGTCCCTCCTCGGGCAGCGAGGCCATGGCCGCGTCGACGTCGGTGAGCAGGTCCGGCCAGACCGCCAGCTGGGCGCGAGGGGTCAGCTGGGAGCGCACTGCCTCGATGTTGTCGCGGGTGAGTTGGTGCCAACGGGAGGCGTTCGCGGCGTAGGTCTCCTCCAGGAACGTGGCGCGGTGGGCGCTGACCGTCCAGTTCAGGCGGGCCCAGAAGTCAGCGTCGGCCGGGCGCTGCACGTGCTGTGGGTCGTCGGGGACGAAGTCGTACGGCGACGCGTCCAGGTGTTCCGGGAACAGTCCCAGCGAGCGAGTGCGGGCCAACGCCGCTTCGCAGGGCAGGCAGCTGCCGACATAGAGGTACTGGTCCCAGCCGACGTGCACGGCGAACGCTCCGTCCGTCTCAAGGCGGCACCAGGCGCCGTTGTCGCGGAGCATGGCCCGAACGAGTTCCAGGCCGACGGCGATCGGCACCAGCGCACCGTCGTGGAACCCGCTGAGGCCAGCCGGGAACAGGCCTGCCAGGCCGCAGCCGTCCACCGGTGGCTCCAAGCTGAAGTGGGCGAAACCGCCGATCTGCGGCTCGCGGATGGCCAATCGATCGACGCCGGTTTCCTCGGCGAAGGCGGCGATGGCCTGAAGGTAGGCGGCTTCGACCGGTCCGTGGTCGCTGATCGTGGACTCGGTGCCGGTGTAGTGGCCGTGTTGATTGCGGTCGGCGGGGTCGTACTTGGTGACCCGGTAGACGTAGGGCAGCACGGTCACTGCCTGCCGGACGTCGAAGGCGCTGCTGCCGGGGTCTGGTGGCGTTCAAGGACGCGGTAGACCGTGGCGCGGCTGACGGAGAAGAGCTCGGCGAGGTCGGCGATGGTGTGCTCGCCGGACTGGTGCTGCTGAACCAGGTGGGTCTGCTGACGGGCGGTGAGCTTGGGCTGCTTCCCCTTGAGTTTGCCCTTGGCCCGCGCTACTGCCATGCCTTCGCGGGTGCGCATGCGCAGCAGGTCGACCTCGAACTCGGCGAACGTGGCCAGGATGTTGAAGAACATCTTGCCCATCGGGTCGGCAGGGTCGTAGAGGGTGCCGCCGAGCGAGAGCTTTACGCCTCGGGCGGTGAGCGAGTCGCCGATGTCCCGCGCGTCAGGAACCGAGCGTGCGAGACGGTCGAGCTTCGGGACGACGAGAGTGTCGCCGGCGCGCACCGCCGCGAGGGCCTGAGCCAGGCCGGGCCGGTCGCGGTTGGTTCCGGTCAGTCCGTGGTCCAGGTAGATCCGGTCCTCCGGGACGTCCAAGTTGAGGAGGATCTCGCGCTGGGCGGTGAGGTCCTGCTTGTCCAAGCTGCATCTCGCGTAGCCGACGCGTTCACTCATGCCCGGAGCGTACGGTAAGCCTCCGCTCAGCGTACCGATCACCGGACACCCTAAATGACTGCGGCAGCTCTACCCCTTCACCAGCCATTTCAGCCTGTACTTCAGCAGCTACACGAGCTACCCGTGGTCGGTCCAGGCACCCTCGGTCGAACCTCTCCATGACGGACGCTTCCGCGTCCGCAAACCTCGAGGCTCCGAGGTCATTGGGTATGCCCACACCGCGGACGCCGCGGTGGCCCTCGTCGTCGACAACCTCCCGGCAGGGCTCGACCCGGCTGTCGCCCACGATCAGGTCAGCTGCTGACCACCCCATTTGACCTGTAGGGCCCGGCCTCGACGGCTGCGAGGGCGGGCCGTCCGTACAGGTCTCCACTTCAAGATCACGTCATGGCCCTTTTGTGCACGTACCTTTGCTGGCCCCCTGGACCGGCTGCCGGCCGGGTGGGCGACCGAGGCCCGCACCATCGTCACGCGCTGGCGCCCGCCTGCCGCGAACACCCGCCGGTAGGCGGCGCTGGTCGGCGAGAATGGAGGCCGAGACCCGGCCGAGAGGGGGAGAGGTGGACGTGACGGCACGCGAGCCGCTGGCGGTGTTGCTGGTGGGCATCACCGGCTCCGGCAAGACCGCCCTCGCCCAGGCCCTCGCCGACCGCGGCATGGTCCGGCTGTCGATCGATGAGGAGGTCCACCGCCTTCACGGCCGCTACGGCGTCGACTACCTCGAATACACCTACTTCGAGCGCGAACGCCCCGCCGTCGACGCCATCCGCCGGCGGCTCGCCGAGCACCTGGCCGCCGGGGACGAAGTCGTCCTGGACCACGGCCTGTGGCTTCAGGCGGACCGGCGACGCCTGGAAGAGGGGTGCCGTTAACGAGCGGCGAACCAACCGACAAGTAACCCGCCAGTAGCTTTCGAACCGAAGGCGCACTGCGCGAGAGAGGAACCGGGCCGTCGCGGCCGGGGTCCTCTGGCGTTGAGGGGGCTGCCGTTACGCGGCGGCGGATCCCGGGCGGGAGCTCGGTGTCGAGCCAGGTGGTGAAGGCGAGGGCGGAGCCGCCGAAGTGTTCGCGGACGCGGGCCTGGATGGCGCGGAGTTCGTGGCCGGGGACGAAGTCGTAGGTGGTGATTTCGCCGCAGCCGCACGCGCAGTCGCGGGTGCGGAAGGGCGCCTCCTCGGGGAGGTCTCCGTAGGCGATGCTGTTGCGGGAGTCGTTGGCGAGCGGGTCGGGCTGGTTGATGTACCGGTCGTACACCGGGTGTCCAGGCCCGAGCAACTCCGCCTCCAGAGCCTTGGGGGGTCCGGTAGGGACGGACCAGAGAACCGGCGTTGCTGTCAGAAGTTTTGACAGTGCGTGATCTCAGTTGGCGGCCCCGAACGCGCTGACGCGGTTCTCGTACTCGCGGCGGGCCTTGCGCTGGGCCGGGACCGCCGCGGTGCCGTCGAGGGGCAGGCAGTGGTCGAGGAGCTGGCGGTGGACCGCTGGCACGGCGGTGACGCGGAGGGTGTAGCCCTGGCCTCGCCGTACGGCCTGGCCGTGGTCGAGCGCGGCTCGCTCGGCGTCGTCCAGCTCGGCGGCGCGGAGGAAGTCGGCGACCTTGCCGGGCATGTCGAGGGTGACGAGCAGCTCCGGGGCTGGGGCAACTTCGTCGGCGGCGTGCTCGGCCAGAAGATCGGCGACTGCGGTGCGCACGGCGCCGCGGCTGACGTTGTGCTCGCGGGCCAGGGCGGCGATGGACTGGCCCTCCAGGTAGGCGGTGCGCACGTCGGCGATCGTCTCGCCGGTAAGGGTGGGGCGGCGTCCGCCCTTGTTGCCCTTGGCCTCGGCGGCCCGCAGGCCGTCGTAGGTCAGCTCGCGCTGGAGGTCGCGCTGGAGTTCGCCGGCGGCGGCGAGGGTCTGGACCATGAACTTCACGGTGGACAGCAGTTCTCCGGTGCGCGGGTGGCGGGCGGTGAGGTCCATCGCGGAGAACGCGCCGCCGTGGATGCGCAGCGCGAGACGGTCGCGGTGCAGCACTTCGAGGACATCGAGGATGTGCTGGTTGCCGCGCACCAGGCGGAACATCTCCGAGATGTGCACGGTGTCGCCCGGCCGCGCGTAGTCGAGCAGCTTGCCGAACCTCGGGCGCTCCAGTGGGTGGAGGCGGCTGGAGGTGCCGGGCTCCTCCTCGAAGACGACCGGGTCCTCGATCCCGGCCTCGGCCAGGACGAGGTCCTGGCGGGCGGTCGACTGCTGGTCGGTCGAGACCCTCTTGTAGACCAGGTTCGCCACCGAGGGCCCGTTTCTGACGGAGGACAGAACCTACCCGTCATCAAACCCTGTCACCAAGGGCCATCGGATCCGATTGGATCGGCGGCGTCCCGAGCCCCGAGAATCCGCGGTCCATTGGACGCACACGGGCCCTGTCGTCATTCGATCGAATGACGACAGGTGGGCGGTCAGGGGCACCGGTTGTACCCCCGTACGGGTGCGCGAGATGGAGGTGGGCTGCCGGTCCGGGCGCTTCTGCGTCCGAAACGGCGTTTGGCCGGCCGGTCGCCGGTGGCGGCCCGGCGACTCCTGCCAGGCCCTCGCATATCAGGGCAGCCGGGCTTCGATGGCGTCGACGGCTGCGGGTGCGCCGCCTGCCCTGCGGACCTCTTCTTGCATGGCGGTGTGCCGCTGCCGGGTGACGGTGTCGTCGAGGAGGTCGGCGACGATGGTGCGGAGTTGGTCGGCGGTGGCGTCGGTGGGGGTGAGGGTGTGGCCGAGGCCGAGCTCGGCGATGCGTTCGGCGGTGGTCTGCTGTTCGGGGGTGTAGGGGAGGGCGAGCATTGGCACGCCCGCGGCGAGGGCTTCCATGGTGGAGTTCATGCCGGCGTGGGTGACGAAGGCGTCGGCATGCGCGAGAACGGAGGTCTGGGGTACGAACTGGTGCGCCTCGATATTGTCGGGCAGCGGGCCCAGCACGGCCGGATCGATGGCGCGGCCGACGGACAGCACGACGTGGTAGGGCTGGCCGGCGAAGGCTTGGACGCAGGTGTGGAAGAAGTCCGGATCGCTGATGATGGTGCCCAGCGCGGCATAGACCAGCGGGCGGCCCGGCGGCGTGTAGTCCTGGGGCTCGGGCAGGTTGGTGGGGCCGACGAAGGCGTAGCGGTCGTCGAAGGTCTCGTTGTGCACGTGAAATGCCTTGGGCTGGTAGACCAGGTTGAAATCGGCCGGCTTGTAGAAGTCGTGCAGCTCCATCGATGGGATGCCGTGGCGTTCAAGGATGGCGGTGAGCAGAGTGTCGAACTCCGCCTTGGAGGAGCTGCCGGCGAACATGTCGACGATGAATTTTCCGAAGTCGTAGCCCTCGCTGGCGGCGAAGGACGACCAGGACTGGATGCGGGGGGTGTGCCACTTGGCGGCGAGCATCGGCCCGTCCCAGGCGAGCCAGTCGTTGACGATCAGATCGGGGTGGTCGCCGGCGTAGCCGGCCTCGATCTGCGGCAGGGCGTGTTCGAGTTGCTTGAGCATGTTGAGGGTGGCGCGGGCGGCGGCGTCCATGCTGTCGATCACGATGGTCTCGGCCGGCGCGGGCACGTAGGGGATGGTCTGGGCGCCGGTGGCGCGGATACGCGCGGCCATCGCGTCGTCGGCGGGGAAGGTGACGCGGTGGCCGCAGGCGACCAGCTCTGCCGCGATCGGCAGGGTGGGGTTGAGGTGGCCGGACTCGGCCAGGCTGATGAAGGCGATGTGCGCCATGATGCTCGTTCCTTGATTGTCGGGTGGTCTGGCAGTTGGGCTCAGTGGGCCATGTCGTCGTGGCGGACGAGCCGAGTGCGGGGCAGGGCCAGGCAGAGCAGGGCGCAGCCGATGAAGGCGCCGATGGCCCAGGGGCCGGCGTGGGTGATGGCGTTGGTGAGGCCCTTGCCGGCGTGGGAGAAGAAGACGTTGCCGATGATGGCGACGCCGAGGGCACTGCCGAACTGCTGGGCGGTGGAGAAGATGCCGGAGGCCCCGCCGGCGAGGTGGCCGGGCACGGCGGTCAGCACGATGTTGACCAGGGAAACGATCACGAAGCCGAGGCCGATACCCGCCACCAGCAGGCCGGGCACCAGGGGCCAGGCCCCGGTGTGCTGGGCGCCCGTGTGGTCCAGGGTGCGGGTGAGCAGCCACAGGCCGCCGGCCATCGCCAGGCTGCCGCCGACCAGCACGTAGCGGCCGAACCGCGCAGCCAGGGGGTCGACCAGGGGCGCCGAGATGAACGCGCCGGCGCTCATGGCGACCATGAGCAGCCCGGCCTGGGCGGGGGTGTAGCCCTGCCCGGACTGCAGCCAGATCGTGAAGATCAGAAAGAATCCGGCCATGCCCTGCGCCCAGCAGCAACTGGGCCAGCAGGCCCGCGCTGAAGGCCCGGTTCGTGAAGAGCGCCACCGGCAGGAGCGGCTGATCCACGCGGCGCATGCCCTGCCAGCCGACCACGGCGGCCAGAGCGAGCACGCCGGCGGCGAGGCAGATCCAGCCCCACAGCGGCCAGCCGTTGGAGCGGCCCTCCACCAGCGGCAGCACGATCGCCACCAGGGGATGCGGCCAGCACCAGGCTGCCGCCCGCATTCAAGGGTCCGTCGGCACGCTTGCGCAGGTCGGGGACCCACTTGGCGCCCAGCAGCAGTACCAGGGCGGCGACGGGGACATTCACGGCGAAGACGGTGCGCCAGCCCCAGCCGAACACATCCCAGTCGGTCAGTACGCCGCCCAGCAGCACCCCGACAGCATTGGCGACGCCGGCGGTGATCCCGTAGACGGCGAAGACCTTGCCGCGTTCGGCGCCGTCGAACATCGTCCGCAGCGAGCCGAGCACCTGCGGCAGCATGATCGCTGCGGCCACGCCCTGCACCGCCCTGGTAGCGATGAGCTGGCCCGGGTCGGTGGCCACGGCGCTGCCCAGGGACGCCAGGGTGAAGGCGGCGACACCGGCCAGGAACAGCCGCTTGCGGCCGAACCGGTCTCCCAGGTGCCCCGCGGCAATCAGCGCGGAGGCGAAGCCGAGCATGTAGGCGGACACCGTCCACTCCAGCTGCGCCGCTGTAGCGGACAGGCCACGGCCAATGGACGGCAGCGCGGTGTTCACGATCGAGGCGTCGATCAGGTCCAGCAATGCCGCAACGATCATGACGATGGCCGCAGCCCACCGCTTGGGACATGGCTGCGGCACCGCCGGCGCTGCGGGAATGACCCCCCGGTCGGTCGCACTGGACATGAGTCGCTCCTTCAACATGCGCTCGGTGACGGAGGTCACCGCGGGCGCTCTGGCCGGTCCGGACATGAATCCGAACCGTCTTCCACCACCAGAGTCACCCAGACACATGCAACTGTCAAACAGATGGATGATTAATCCACTCGGGTGTGTGACAGCATGGGGTTCATGAGCACCCACCGCAGGACGCAGGGCGAGGCCGCACCCGGCCGACCACGACCGGCCCGCCGAACCCCGGCCCCGCACAAACGCCAGCGCGATCCCGAGCGCACCAAGGGGCGCATTCTCGACGCGGCGATGACGGAGTTCTCCGCCAACGGCTTCGCCGGCGCCCGGGTATCCGAGATCGCCCGCCGCGCCGGGGTGAACCAGCAGCTCATCTCCTACTACTTCGGCGGCAAGCAAGGCCTGTACACCGAACTCGGCCGCCGCTGGCGCGCCCACGAGGCCGAGGCGATCCCCGCAGGCACGCCCTTCGCCGAGATGATCAAGCGGTATGTGCGGGCGAGCGCCGACCCGCGCCTCGGCGGACGCCTGCTCGCCTGGGAGGGCCTCACCGACAGCGGCGAGGACGGCGAAGAGGCGCAGGAACGCAACGCCGGACTGCACCAGGAAATGGAACGAATTCGGGCGCGCCAGCAAAGCGGCGAACTCGACGACCAGATTGATGCGGCCACGTTGCTGCTCACCATCATGAGCGCGGCCAACGCTCTGGCGGTCTACCCGCAGATGGCCCGCGGCCTGTTCGGCGCCGACGCCACCTCCCCCGAGGTCATCGAACGCTACGCCACCGAACTCGCCCGACTACTCGAACGCCTCAGCACGCAGCAATCCGGCAGCCACGACGACCACGGGTGACGCCCAAAGCCGCCGACCAGCCCAGCACCGTCATCCGCGTCAGCCACCCGCACCGCTGGACAGGCCCGTGCCCTGATGACGCCGTTCTTCGATGGCGCCACCGCGCAACCGCCCAGCGGATCAAGCCGCCTGGCGATAGCCGTCCGCGCCGGGCGGATCACCTCGCAGCGGGCTGAAGTCGACGTCCAGGTGCGGGTCGTACGCCTCGGGCTCAAGATCGAGTTCGTGGGTGGAGTACTCGCCGAAGCGGCGACCTGCCGGGCCGCTGGGTGGACTGGGAGAACCGCGTCCCCGCCTCCTCCTGGATCTCCATCCCCTGGCGCGAGCGCGACGGCTGGCGGCACACCGGCGCCCGCACCGCCCTCAACCTGCTCCTCAAGAACGCGCACACCGAGCCGTACAACGGACCGGAGGTCGACTGGCCGTCCTGGCGGACCTTCGCCGCCGCCACCGGCGACCCGCAGCTGACCATGGCCGGGCTCAGCCCCCGACCTGTGGGCCATCGGGCACACCACCCCCACCACAGCCGCCGTCCTCCAGCAGGACGGCACCATCCACGCGGACGCCCCCGACTCCCCGTCCCTCACCACCCTGCGCGGCTGGCTGGACGCATGGGAGAAGGCGGGGCGCCCGGCCCCGAGACCTACACCCCGGCCCTCGTCCGCTACGACGACAGCCAGGGCACCAGCGGCTGGAACCTGCGCCTGGCCCCGTGAATCTCACCTGACTACGGTTCGACACCGGCGCGGGCATCCGGCGCGGTGCGCAGGCCGGTCCTTTTATCAGGTCTGTCCGCCGTGCCGGGGCGGTTCCCGGATTCCCGCGTCCGCTGTACAGCGCCGCCTCTACCGTCCAGCCCGTATGCCGATCACGGGGGTGACGGAAGGGGCTGGTGTGGGGCGGGATCTGGGTCTGGACGGGGTGGTAGACCACTTCACCCTGTCCGGCGACGAGGCGGGATGGTTACGGGCCACGCGCCTGGGCTTCGCCGTCCAGCTCAAGTTCCTGAGCTGGCGCGGACGGGTTCCCCAAGACCCGTCTGGAGCTGCCGCCCGACGCGGTCGAGCACGTCGCCAAGCAGGCCGGGGTCGCGGCCTCTCAACTGGGGTTCTACGACTTCACCGACCGCACCGCCCAGCGCCACCGCACCGAGCTACGGAAGCTGACCGGCTGGCACGAGTGCACCATGACCGATCACCTCAAGCTCGTCTCCCACCTGGTGGACGCGATCTGGCACGACGAACGGCGGGAGGAGCAGGTACGGGCCGAGCTGTTCCGGCAGATGCGGCATGAGCTGATCGAGCCCCCGACCCCGGACCAGGTCACCTCAATCATCCGATCCGCGATGCACCAGGCCGACGAGCGGGCCGTCGCCGAGGTCGCCGCGCGCCTCGCCCGGGAAGAGGAGTGTCCCCGCCGGCTGGACGCGCTGGTCTTCACCGACCCGACCACCGACGGCGACGCCACCAGGCAGGATGAGGCCGCGGCCGTGGACGGCGAGAGCGCCGAGGAGGATGACGACGAGATCGAGTCGGTGCTCTCGGACATCAAGGCCCATCCGGGCAACGTCAGCCTCAGCTCGGTGCTGGACGAGGTCTCCAAGCTCAAGCAGGTCCGCGCCGTCGGCGTCCCGGCCAGCGCGTTCACCGGCATCGGCGTGCAGGTCATCAACGCCTGGCGGGCCCGCGCCTCCGCGTCCTCGCCCAGCCACCTGCGACGCTTCGACCCGCCGGTGCGGCACGTGCTGCTGGCCGCCCTGCTGTTCCAGCGACAGCGGGAGATCACCGACACCCTGGTGGAGCTGCTGAACTCCACCGTGCACCGCATCAACGCGCGGGCGGAGAAGAAGGTGACCGAGGCGTTCGTCGCCGAGTTCACCAAGGTCCGCGGCAAGTCCGGGCTTCTCGGGAAGATCGCCGAAGCCTCCCTCAAGGCCCCCGAGGGCTCGGTCCGCTCCGTGGTGTTCCCGGCGGCCGGCGGGGAGAAGACGCTGAAGGACCTGGTCGCGGAGATGAAGGCGACCAACGCCGCCTTCGCCAAGTCCAAGCGGGAGGTGTTCAAGTCCTCCTACTCCAACCACTACCGCAGCGGCCTGATGAAGCTCCTGGAGGTCCTCGCCTTCCACTCCTCCAACGACCAGCACAAGCCCGTCATTGAGGCCCTGAAGCTGATCGAGCGGCACAAGGACTCCTCCACCACCTACCTGCCGCTCGGCGAGACCATTCCGCTCGACGGCGTCGTGCGCAAGGACTGGATGGAGTTTGCGATCTTCACCCCGGACAAGGGGCCCCAGCGCGTCATGCACACCGTGTACGAGGCGTGCGTCTTCCAGGCCCTGCGCGACCGGCTGCGCTGCAAGGAGATCTGGGTGGACGGCGCCGACAAGTGGCGCAACCCCGACGAGGACCTGCCGCCCATGGAGGCGAGGTAGGCCGTGCTCTCCGAGGCCGGATCCTTCGGGGCGCCAGCCAGTTCGGCGGCGTCCGCGGAGTCCAGCTGGCCGGTGACGTCACGGAAGGCGAAGCCGTCGATCCCGGTTGCGGTGATGGCGTGCGTGGCGGCGGCCGAGCGGGTGATGGAGCGTGCCTCGCGGTCGCAGGCCCCCTCCATCACGACCCCGATGTTCCGGGTGGTGGGCGATGCTCCGCAGTCCGGGGCCGAATAGCTTCGCCCGTCGTGGCGCCGGAAGTTGAGGCCGTACTGGGTACGGACCACCTCACCGCCATGCAGCTGGTAGCTGCGGTAGGAGCCGTAGTGCAGGCAGTCGTGCGCGTAGGCCCTCAGCAGGTCCAGGACGGCGAGTGCGGGGACCTCGGGGGCGTCCGCGTTCATGCCGCCGTACATGGTGATCACGGCCTGCATCTGCAAGTGCCGGTAGCCCTGGTTGGGGTGGTGGAAGCCGCCGAAGGCCCCAGGGCGGGTTGAGCGGACGGCGACCAGGACCCGGTCGAGCGGCAGGAGATGGCGCAGGCCGAGCTCGGCGTACCGCTCGCACAGTAAGTCGCGGCCGTCGTTGAACGGAGAGACGTCCACTCCCGCCTCCTGCCACCGGCTCAGGGCCCGCGGCAAGGGCAGGAAGGTGTGTTCGGGGTGCTGCCCGGTGAGGTCGTCGGAGGTGCGCAGCCGCGTCAGGGCTGTCAGCAGCGGCGCGGTTTCGGGGCCGGCCAGGTGCTCGTTGGGGGCGAGGAGACGGCCGGTCAGGCCGTCGTCTTCCCGTGGATCAGAGCCCGGTGCGACTCCTGGAGTCCCTCGGGTAGGGAGTCCGGGGAGAACCATGATGCCTCCAAGATTTCGAAGGAGTCGATCTTGAGGGTTCCTCCGACCAGCTGGGCCTCGTAGGCCACTTCGAGCCGGAGCTTGTAGCCGCTCTTGAGGTGCACGAGCCGACCGGCCTTGACGTCGAGACCGGTCTCTTCCTTCACCTCGCGAGCGATGGTGAGCGGAAACTCCTCGCTCTTGATCGCATAGCCCGTGGGCAGCCCCCAGGGCCGGTCCGCAGGCCACATACGGTGACGCAGGAGCAGGACATTGCCCTGGTCATCGCGTACGACGCCGGTCACGCCGACCATGAACTTGGCGTGCGCGAGCCACAGGACGCGCCACTGCATCGGGCCTCGGATGATCCGCCACAGCCGGGCGACGATCCGCTTCATCTGGAACCTGCTTTCGGTGAGCTGATGGGCCGTGAGCTAGGCGGATCACAATGACGCATCCCGGGTAATCGTCCAAATGCGCACCGTGAGGCTCAATGTGGCCTAGGCCACACTCCACTGTCAAGAGTGCATGGTGGACTAGGGCACCAGCCAATGGGGTGAGTCTGCGCTACGCTGCGAAGTGGCCTAGTGCACTGCCTGAAGGAGAGTCAGAATGCCTCCCGAGATCGCACATTCACTGCCGCCGTACATGCAGGTGCTCAACTACCTGCGCGACCAGATCGTCAGCGGCCAGCTGGCCGAGGGCGACACCGTCCCCTCCGAGCGCCAACTCGCAGCGGACTGGGGCATCTCGCGCGCAACCGCGGCCAAGGTGCTCAACGAGCTACGCCACGAGAACCTCGTGACCCCCAAGCAGGGCGCCGGCACCATCGTCAGCGCCCGAGCGACCTTGCATCACTCGCCCTCTGACCGTTTCCACGCCGCTCAGGCCACGGGACGCATCTATCCGCCCGGTCACTACGCCAAGATCCTTTCCGCTGAAGTTCAGCCTGCCCCGGCTCGCGTAGCGCTCGCCCTCGGGGTCGAGGAGGGCGCGGACGTGATCCGGCGCCAGCGGGTGACGTACGGCGAGGACGACGCCCCGGTCTCGTCCTCCACCTCGTGGTTCATGGCCGAACTCGCCGATCGTGTCCCTCAGTTGCTCCAGACCGAGCGCGTCGTCGGCGGCACTCCGAAGGCCATCGAGGAGCACGCGGGCTGGTCCTGGCAGGACGGCCAGGACCTGGTCGGTGCCCGGGTGGCAACGGACGAGGAAGCTGACCTTCTCGGGATCACCGAGCGGCCGGCTGCCCTGCTCGTCGGGTACAACAGCCTCTTCGACGCCGAGAGGACGGTCATCGAGTACGGCGAGTACATCAGCCACGGCGACCGGTACACCTGCTACACCTACCAGCGCCCCCGCGACTGACGACATCCTCGGAGACGATCGGTGATCACGTGCGGGCATAGCCGGGGAGCGTCCAGTGCATGAGGACAGTCCTGAAGGTGAGGGCCCAGTCGTCTATCTGCTGGTCGGATTGACCGGGGCGGGAAAGACGACGTACGCCCAGCGGAAGCTGGAACCCGCAGGCGTCGTGCGCCTTTCGATCGATGAGACCGTGGCCCGCGATCACGGCCGCTACGGCGTGGACTACCCGGAGAACGAGTACTTCGAGCGGGAAGCCCCTGCTGTCGCCGAGGTCCGCAAACGGTTGGTCGACCTCGTCGGCCAGGGCCGCGATGTCGTTGTGGACCATGGTCTATGGACCCGGCAGGCCCGTGAGGAGTGGCGGAAGCTCGTCGAAGACGCCGGCGGCAGGCCGCGGCTGCTGTACTTCCCCGTTAATCAGGAGGAGTTGCTGCGGCGGCTTGCCGTGCGGAATCTCCGGGCGGACGCCAACGCGCTCGCCGTAACAGAAAGTGCCTTGTCGGACTTCGTCGCGCGCTTCGAGCCGCCCCGGGGCGAGGGCGAGGAGATCGTCGAACCAGGTTCGTTTTGAGCATCGGCAGCCCGCGTAGGGGACTGAGCCGGGCGGCGGGACCATTGTCCTGCCGCCCGGAGGCACGGTGGGCTCCTCAAAACGGCGAGACGATTCTGCTGCCGCCGGTTCGCCTTCTTCTTCAACTCGATGTTCTCGTGGTAGAGGTTCGCGGTCACGGCGGCGAGAGCATCGAGTTTGTCCTGCAACTCGCTGGCCTTCGCATTTGCCTTGCGGAGGCGGCTCCTCAGCTCGGCGATCGTCTCGTCACGTTGAACCTCCCCGGGCGTGCGGAGGACGGGTCTGGCCACCTGGGCGTTCCATTCAGCCAGGATGTCGTCGGCGCGGTGGACGGTGGCATGGCTGACCTGAGCCTCCCGAGCCAGGTTTTCCTTGGTCAGGGCGCCGTCGCAGCGCAGGGGCTGGCCGGCCAGGAGCCGGGCCATGGCCTCGCGGAGCTTGGCCGCTGTGGCTTCGGATACCGGCATCAGGCGCTCACCTTCAACTTCTCGATCTGTGTGATGCCCGTACGCACCTCGGCGAGCCGGCTCTCGACCAGTTCGCGTCGGGGCTTGGACAGCTTCGTGTTCAGCAGGGCCATCAGTTGGTCCTTGTCGAGGCGCCATATGCGCTCGTGGGCCAGGGTGAGTACCGAGTTGCGGCACCGGGACGGCTGGCAGGCTCCGAGCAGTGGCTCCTGGCCCCGCTGCTCGGGAGGGAGCTGGTTCTGGCACTCCGCGGTGGGTGCGTTCCACAGACAGTGGTTGATTGCGCCGAGGTGGAGGTTGGCGAACTCATCCCGTAGGAGGGTGATCTGCAGCCGCTCGTCGGCGACCTGGGCCCGCAGTTCCGGGTTCTGGTTGATGACGTCGTTGACCTGGTCGAGGGCGGCATGGAATCGGGCCGCACCGGGGCCAGCCGCCACGATCTCCCCGCGGTGGCGGGCTTTGAGGAGCGAGACGAGTTTCTGCGCGGCAGCGGTCTGCAGCTGGGTGTCGAACTCCTTCGCCCACTTGGCGTCAAGTCGGCCGTAGGCACCGGTGAGGCCGTTGGCCCGAGCTCGGCGGGCGGCGTGCTTCAGCTGGATCCCCAGCGCGATCTCGCCGTCCGGCTGCTGGCTGGCGATGATCGACATCGTGCGGGACGCTGTCGATCAAGAGCGTGGCGCCGTCGCACTGCCCGTCGCGCCAGGCAGCGAGCGTGACGTCCACCCGTCACAAAATCGCGCTCTACCAGCGCGTACGACGGCTCTGCGTCACGCTACACCGAGCCTCCAGCGTCCAAGATCATCCCGTGGCGGCTTTTGGGCTCACCTTGGCTGGACCCCCTGTTCAGCCAGTGCTTCCATGATCGCCACAACGTCCAATGCATGTGCGGCACCTCGGCATGCGAGTCCACCAGTTCCAGGGGCCAGGCCGACGCGGCTGGGGGGTGAATTTTGGGGCGTTGAGACAGCGGACTTCGCTTCTGACTCCCGTGATTGGCGGTCTGGCTCGGCGCGCTTGCCTGTCGCCTCCGTCGCTGTGCCCGGACCTGTGAGAGCTGCGCTGGTGGGGGCGTCGAGGAGCCGGGGCCGGTGGTGGCTGAAGAGGGCTGGGTCGGGGGACCGTAGGTGGTCGTCCTTGCGGCGGATGAGGATGCGGCCGAGGGCTCACATGTCGGCGGGAAGGAACCGATGGTCTGGGTGGTTGCCTGCATGTGCTGTGGGCGGGTGCCCTGCCGCCAGGGGAGACTTCCGGCTTCCTGCACCGACTGGCTCAAGAGGTGAAGACACCGCGACCTGCCACCGCAAGGAACTTGGTGTTGCCCTCGAGCCCGGCCTGGTTCAAGTCCTCCTGCAGCCAGGAGAACGGTTCCTCAAGTATCGGGGTCGCCAGCCTCACCGGTGCCGGTCAGCTCGTGAGTCGCACTGGCAGGATCTCCTGTAGCCAGTGGAATAACAGCAAAAAGCTGTGTCGTCCGACAAACGGCGTCAGCCCGGAGTGGTGGCGCGTGTGCAGGGGGCCGGAGGGCCGCATTGTCCGCATCGAATCTGCGCGTTCCGAATCGGCTCGACACGAACCGAAACGAATGGCCTGCTGGACGACGGGGGCTGGCGGGCTTCTGGCTTCTTGCTGTTATTTGAGCTCGGCGGGCTGCATACTGCAAGCCGAGAGATCGAGGGGAAGGAGCGCCATGCCGGCCACCACGACGATCCCTTCCCGGGCGGCAGCCGCCCGGGAAGCGTTCCTCAGCACCTTCGCCACCGAGGCCACCCGCCGCCAGCGCCGCACCTACCTCGACGAATACATCACCCACCTCGCCGCCCGACAGCAGTGCACACCCGCCCAACTGCCCACCGCCGACCTGCTCGACGAGGACAACGCCCGCACCTGGCTCACCGCAGCCCACCGCGGCGCCACCCGCCGCCGCCCCGGCCCGAACGGCCCCCACACCAGCGCCCGCACCAACTCCATGGCCGCACGCACCGCCACCCTCAACACCTTCACCCGGTTCTGCGGCCAGCCGCTCAATCTCAAGCCCCCCACCCCCGAATTCGCCGGCCGCCTCACCCCCCTCGAAGCCCACCGCACCCTGCGCCTGCTCGCCGCCCACCAGCCCGACGGCATGCTCACCCCCACCTGGCAGCGCTCCGTCGCCATCGTCGCCACCGCCGTGTGCACCCACGCCGGCTTCGCCGACCTGCACCCCATGCGCCTGGCCGACCTCGACCTCGACCACACCCCGCCCCGGGCCCGCATCAACCGCCAGTGGTACCCCCTCGACACCACCAGCCGCGACGCCCTCGCCCGCTGGCACACCACCCACCAGGCCATCACCGCCGGCCACCTCAAAACCCTGCAAGGCGGCAACGTCGAAGAACTATGGGTGACCACCGCCCCCGGCCGCCCCCGCAACGGCCGCTCAGCCCCGCCCCCCGGACTGCCCGCCGCCATCCGCACCCTGGCCGCCGCCCACCGCAAACTCACCGCCTCCGTACTGGGCACACCCCTGCTCCTGGAACAGTTCTGCAACACCGACCACCAGGAGGAGCCGAACCCTACGAGCGGCCGCCGCCCGGCAGCAGCACCAGCGCCCGGCCCAGCTGCGCGGCACTGACCGGACCGCGCTCGGGCAGCCCAGCCTCCTGCCAAGCGGCAAGCGCAGCGTCCTTGTCCCCGTCAGCCGCCTGCAGCACATGCCCCTTGGCCTCGTCCTCACCGACACTCTCGGTCTCCGGACCCAGATCCATCAGATGCGCCACCACCCGCGCCTTGTGCCGCGGATTGGAAGCCAAAGGCTCCATCTCCTTGTAAACCAGCACCCGCCGCCCCACCAGCTGCCTGGCCCGCTCGATCATCGCAGCACCCGACTCACTGTCCCCACGATCCGTACGGATCGGCTGCTCAAGCTCACCCGAGACATTACGCAGCAACAACACACCCCGCGTACTGGACTCCTCCACCGTGACACCCAACAACGTGGCAGGAAAACGCGTGGCCTGAGACAAACGCTGGATATCACGGCCGATCACGTCACCCAGAACAAACAGGTCGACGGCCAGAGCACGCACACGCGTCTGCCACACCTGCTCCTGACCCGGCGGACAAGGACCCGCAGCCTGAGCGGCGGCGACAACAAGAGGCTGATGACTGCTCACCCACACATCATCGCGCGCCTCAAACACCATGACACCAAGGGGACCGGCAGCCGTCAGCCTGCCGCCGAGACCGGAGAGCGTAACAGCCAACGACCATACGAGAGTGCCAGCCCAGGCCCCTCACGAAGAAACCGAGATGACCCGGAACGACGCCGAGTGTGGATCCGTGCTGCCGTATGAGCCCGTCCCTACGCCCGTGGCGCGCAGGGACGAGGAGGCCAGCGTCCGGTCTGCAGATTCACGTGGTGTCACCTCCGGAGTCGGTCAGGTGGGTGGGCAGCCAGGTGGCCGCTGTCTGCTGGAGTTCAGTGCTGCCTAGGGTGTGCAGGGCCTGGGTGAGGGCGCGCAGGAACACCTCGCGTTGCTGAGGGGTGCGCATGTCGGTGAGCAGTTGGTCGACGAAGCGGACGACCTCGCCGCGGAGGACGTCGTGGTCCGAGTCGCGCGGGGGCTTGAGGTCTTTTGTCTCCTTGACCAGCTGAGGGAGATCGCTGATGCGGTCGGGGTGCTGGTCGATCCACCACACGAGACGAAGATCAGAGTCGGCGAGGAGACGCTGGAGGAAGACGAGGCGACGATGAGCGTCGCGCTGTTCCAGCTCGGTTGACCGCTCACGGTGCAGGTGCTCTTCGGCCAGGTCTCGGTCTGCATCGTCGACGGTCAGACGGGCGGTGCCGTACGCCGTGAACCTGCCGGTGGGGCGGAGCGGCCGGGCGATGGCCAGATTCACGGCGTATTGCGCCGCGGTCAGTTCGAACACGCTGTAACCGGAGAGCGTGTGACGGGCGCATTCGCGAAGGTCATGACGGGCGCGGGCCGCGTGGCACTCCGAGTCCGGCGCATACCAGAACCCGTCGATGTGCGTGGTGAAGAAGACACTGCGAATACAGCTGGGGAGGCGCTCGTCATGGAGCTCGACGGTTCCCTTCGGTCCTGCTGCCTCCGGGGCCGCCGCCGGGCCGGGTGCGGCTGGCGGCGGCCCCGAACGCGGCCGTCGTCGGGCGAAGAGGGTCATGTCTGCGTCGCGTCAGACGCTCCGGTGCCGTCGGCCGCGGGAGCGGGCATATCTGCCGACGGCACTGCGGGGGCTACCTCATCGGGCCGCTCGGGTACCGGAGCAGGCAGGAGCCGATCGATCAGAACACGGCGCCGCTCTCGCCCGGTCCTCGTGGTGACACCCTCTTCTCCCACCAGCAGGAAGGAGACGCCCTCATCGCGGAGATTGCCTCTCAGTACGGCGTCAGCGATGTTGACACACTGGCTGTCCGGGACCGCGGGAGAGTCCAGCCAGGCGGCCAGCGAGTACATGGCGCTGTCGGGGGCATGGCGCCAGGCTGCGCGCCAGCCGCGGACGAACAGGCCCTCTTCGAGAGGACCATCGACTTCGTCCGGTTTGGAAACGAGTGACGGGCCGACGGGGTCCTCGTCGGTCAGGTTGGTCAGGGCGAGGAAGGCCATGGCTCCAGCCTGCTGGACCGTGGTGTTGTCGTCCTCAGCCCAGGCGACGATCTCGCCGAGAACCAGGTCGCTCAGGTCGTCCTCGGCGGCCAGTGTGCGGATGGCGCGGGCAACTGCGGTGGCACCGCTGCGGTCGGCGCGTGAAGCGAGGAGACGGAGCCTGGTGAGCGCAACGCGGGGGTAGGTGCGTCCCAGGCTGCCGGCGCAGACCTCGGCAACCGTGGTGGCCAGTTCCTCACTGAGATTCTTTTGCTTGGCAGCGTCGTAGAGGTATTTGCGGACTGCCACGCCTATGCCGGGGTGGGTCGCCGTGCTCTCCAGCACGCCGGAGGCGAGCCTGCGGTGGGCGGGACTGTCCATGCTGGTCCACTTGGTGACGACACGTAGCACTGCCTGGCCTCCGGGCCCCGCGGCCAGACGTGTGATCGCATTGGCTACGTGCTCCCGGTACTTTCCAGCGATGCCGCCCGGTGCGGCGATGTCCGAGGCCCAGCGCAGGAGCACGTCGCGCAGAGGGGGGCGCTGCTTCCATACGTGGGACAGCACGGCTTCGTGCAGTCCGTGGCGGCTCGTACTCAGAGACAGGGCATCGTCGCCGACGCGCTGTGCGCCGATGCTGTCCAGGCGGACTTGCAGATCCGGGCCGGCCAGGGGGCCGCCGGGTGGCAGGACCCCCTGCACCAGGGCGAAGAGCTTGTCGGCGGCGGCCATGACGACTTCCGCCGGTAGGCCCTCCAAGAGAGCGGTGGCGATCAGCAGCGCCCGATCGCGAAGGTGTTCCAGCTCCTCGTGTTTCTTGAACCAGTCCAGGAGATCGTCGTGCCAGTTCTCGAATTCAGCCTTGACGTCCTCCTCACCGTCAGGGGCAGCTTCGGCGGCGATCCCGGCGAGCCGCACTGCGTCGGCTGGAGCCGTCGCGGGGGTGAGCAGCTTGGCGAGCGTCCTGCCTTCGTCGAACCAGTCGAGTCGGTCCGACTTCGCGAACCGAAGGTGAGCCCGGGTGACCTCGACGGCCGAGGGCTTCACGTGGTCGACCCGGGGGATCGACACCAAAGTGCGCGGCCTCCACGTGCCCGGGGTGGCCAGGATGGTCAGGTACGCCCGGGCAGTTGCGCTTTCTTTCTGATAGCCGCTCAGGCCTTGGTAGAAATCCTGCGGCAGGGAGCTGTACGCCGACAAGTCGAGGATGAAGCCGTGGCCGGGAGTGCAGGGGATCTGCTCGGCCGTTGGGCGGTCCCAGTCAAGGACGAGGCCGTGGATGTCCTCGCCCTTGACGCCCAGGTCCCGCAGGATGCGCAGAGCCGTCGTGCGCCGCCCTGTGCCGACCGCACCGGTCAGCACCACGATGTTGTGCAGTCCGGTCGGGCGCCTGAGCAGGCTGGTCGCCCGCGCAACCTGGCCTTCCTGATGGGCCTCGGACTCCACGTGAACGTACTCGTCGTCGACAAGGGCGATCTCCTCCTCGTCGACTTCCACCGTCCTCAGGTACTGCCAGCCGCGGACGTACGTGTGGTGATGCTCCTCGTAGTCACCGGCCACCTGGGTGACCCGGGCGTGGTCCGTTGCCTCCGCCTCCAGGTGGACGCCCTCCTCCGGAACGGATGCGGTGCCGCTCATGGCCGCCTCGGCTTGATGACGGTCTGGTTGCCCCCGACCTGGTTGATCCGAGCCTTACCGCTGGCCTTGGCGTGCTGTCGGATCACCGTCGCCTTCTGCGCGGCCTCAGGGTTCTCCGCCTGCCACTGGGCGACGAACTTCAGCAGCTCGCGGGCCGCTTCCGGATCATCGTCGGCCAGGTCTTGCAGCCGCACCGCCCAGGAGTCCATTACGTCCCTGGACCGGTCCTCCGCTTCCGGAGCGGCCAGTAGCAGCTCCCTGTCGCGGTCGAGACGGGCAGCCTGTCGGGCCTCCACCTCGGTCCGTCCGCGCCCAAGCAAGCCCGCGATCCAGTCCCTGACGCCGTGCCACCCGTCCGTCGTCATGGATGCAACCAGCGCCGATGCGCCTGTCGCCCCTATCGTCGCCAGCTCTGCGGATACGTCCAACGCCGTCCCCTCCCGTGCGGCAGCAGTGACGAGCCCCATCCGTTCCCCATCAGTCCCACCCTACGAACGCGAAGAGGAACACGGCGGATTCGCAGTGTTACACGACCGAAAAGACGGGCTTGCCCGAGCCGAGGTGGACTGCAACTCGGCCGTTCCTCTTCACCGCACGTGGTACCAGGCGCCGAGGAACACGAGCACGGCGGCCCGCCGGCTGGTGCCCGGCGGCGTACTGGCTTTCTCAGCACCCCACCCGGCACAGGCTGGACGCCTTTCCCGACAGCCGACGGCAGCACCCCCTCCACCCACGACGAGACCGCTGGTGAGGATGCCCGTCAGCAGCGGGCCGTGGGCGGAGTTGAGCCAGCGCCCTCGACCTCGTCGCCCAGGCCGAACTCCAAGCCGACCAAGGCGCCATCGAGCGGGCATGCGCCACCCGGGGACGGGCCATGGACCCCTCGCCGCAGTGTCGATCGTGTCCCAGCCGATCGAGAATTCGTCGAACTTCGAGTGGGAGACCTCCACCTGGACTCCGTCGAAGTCCAGCACCACCGGGCAGTCGGCGAAGTGTTGGCACTGTCAGCCGGTTACCTGGGGGACGGTCGCAACTTCGACGAGCGGCGTCTTGGTGTCCTTCGGCATCCCCGCGTTCTGTACGGACATGACGACGACCGCCCGGTACTGCTCGGGGTGCTCCTTGACGTCCTTGAACGTCGTCCCCTGACACGGGAGGTCGACGGTGAGGGTCTTCTCGTAGGGCTTCTGCCCGACCGGGTACCCCAAGGCGGGCCCGCCGTCGATGCCAGGCGTTGCCGGGGGCTGGGTTGCGACGATGATGCCGCCTTTGAGCAGTATGGCCGTGGGGGGGACTTCACCGATCGGCAGAGACAGCATCGTCTTGGGGTCTCTGCCGGTGATCCGGTAGGAAACGGCGATCCCGGCGGCGGGGCTGAGCTTGGCAGAGATGATGGCTATCTTCACCGAGTCGCTGTCGCGGGACTGCGCGAGCGGCGGGGCAATCGTCGCCCCGCAAGCCAGGGTTCGCCGCTGCCGCTCGATCGGCGGAAGGGTGCGGGTCGGATCGGTTGTCGTGCTGCTCTTGGCGGTGCCAGCACTGCTGCCGCAGGCGGTCAGCAGGATCAGCAAGGGGGTGGCGATCAGGGCCTTCTTCATAGGGGCTCCTTCGCGAGCATGTCCGGCCGCCATTGGACGCGCAAAGGGGCGTACCGGTTCCGGTACGCCCCTTCGGGAGTGGCCTTCGGGTTAGCTGTGGGGGTTCAGGCTGAGGTCAGAATTCCTGAGAATATCTGGGGCCTCGGTCCAGTAAATCGTCTGGTTCTCGGTCGTGGACCCGGCAGAGACGATGCCGCGGGCCTGGCGGTCAGTGCTGTTGGTGACACTGAAGACCAGCGCGCCGGAATCACCCTGGGTTACGGCCCAGTTCGGCTGGTAGCCCTTGACGCCGCGCACTGAGTGCACGGTGCCGTTACTCCAGGGGAGGTTGTAGGTGACGTCTTCGTTCTGGACGGTGATGCCGCACGGGACACCGTGGCCGGTGTAGTAGGAGCGGGCACCGTCCTGGCAGACCGTCTGGCCGTTGTAGGAGTTGGCCGTTCCCTTGACGGCGTACCACTTGCCGGCGGGATCGTCGGCCTCGTCGGAGTTCGAACCGGCGCCGTTGTAACGGCCGGTATCGATGAGCTGGGCGTCCCAGTGATCGTTAGTGTTGACTACCTTGCCGATCCAATCGCCCAGGCGGTAGCCGAAGTGGCCCTCGTTATCACCTTCACCATAGATGTTGGACACCCCGTCGAAGCAGTGTGCGGCGGTAATCAGGTAGTCGCGGCCGGCGGAGTTCTCTACTGCCATACCGGCTGTGCACTGGGCGGTGCCGACGGTGTGGGCAGCGCCAAGAAGGACGTCGCCGCCGATCTGTGGAGCACCGTCGTTCCATCTCCACGAGGCGGGGCGTAACGGGTCACCGGCGACGACGGAAACTGGAGCGGCCGAGCCGGGAGCCACCGAATGGGGGCCGACGATAGCGGCGTTGACCTTGCTCTTGATCGATGCGAGCTTGCCACTCTTGCCGGTCACAGTGATGCCGGAGCTATCCGGGTTGACCGACACGGTGTAGACCTCAAGGTTGGATGCCTTGCCAGCGGCGGTGGCCTTGACGATTTGCTGGGCCTGCGCGTCTAGGTCCTTCTTCGCATACTTGGCGATCGTGATCTTGATCAGGCCAGTGTCGATACCCGGGTGGGCGGCCTTGGCCGAATCGATGAGTTTCTGGCCCCGCTGGGCGTCGGTCACGTACAAGGTGACCTTTCCGCCGTTCTCGTCCACGTACAGGTTGCCGTAGACGCCAGAATAGGCTCCCCGGCCCTGCTCACCCAAGGCGTTGGCTACCGCGTTCAGCGGAGCGACCTTCTTTGCATGGGCCAGGATAGCGGGGTCGGTGACCCTCCCCGCCCCTTTGCCGTCCTTGGCCTGCGCCGTTCCATCGCCGGCAACTAGGATGGCGGCGGTAACCAGTGCGATGGCTAAGCCTGTCGCCAACGGCTTCTTACGTATCCCCGTCAAGGAATCCTCCGCGTAAGAGAGTTCGCGCTTCGATGCAGTACACAGGGAACCTACGCGAGTTGGACCTGACGGCACAAGAGGTTTATGACCTCCCGAGCGAGCACCATGGCAGAAAGCGTCCGCTGTGAGCTGGCAGAGGCCAAGAAGGCGAACGAGGTCCTGGTAAAAGCCGCGGCCTTCTTCGCGCCAATGTCGGGCTATTGATAGTTCGTCAAACCGGCCCCAGGGGGGAATCAATGGAACCGTGGTTGGCACTGAGATTGATCTTGATCGTCTAGGCACTGCTTCTCGGATCATGATTCGGAGCCAATGAGAAGGGCTGCAACGGCGGTGCCGCGGTAGACGTATCTGCGCTTGCCGTACCGGGTCACGACGGCTCTGAACCGCTTCGGTTTGTTCACCGCCTGTTCAAGGAGCGAGCCTCACTGCGGACATGAATGAGGCCAGGGCTGGGAGGGCCCCGGTCGTAGGGATTGACGGCCTTCTCGCCGTGGTCGCTGCTGTTCGGCGGCTGCGCGAGCGGCAGGCTGGTGATGCGGAGGGCGGTGAGCCGCAGTGGACGGTCCTGGTCCGCTGAGCTCCCCAGATCCCGGGGTGGGACACCGTTCCGGAGCTGAACCGTCAGCTAGTGGTGCGGCTGCTGGCCGCGCGGATGGTGGATACCGTGGACGCGGCCGGTCGGGGCGGGGGTGAGTCCGTGGTCCCGAGGGCGTCGGCTCCGTGAGAACGGGTTGAAGGCAAGGTCCAGCCCTGGGACCGTGATCGCCTCGCAGTGGTCTATGTCCGCGCGCCAGGCCAGGTACCAGTTCACCGGCCGCGTCCGACGCCCGCGCATCCCGGTCTCCGCCTCCCAGAGGAGGCTCAAGCCTGGCGACTCCCTGAGTGGCAAGGCCAAGAAGGCCCAGGCCCTCCTGGAAACCGGCCAGGACATCGAAGCCCTGGACGAAGACGAGTTCCTGCGTCGCCTGGGCGGCTGATCCCAGCTGCGCACCGCTGTCGCCACAGCCAGGGATCACCGCTGCGTTCAAACGTGTCTATTTCCAGGCATTTCGGCGATTTCATGCCGACCGCACCGCAATGAGGCGGCCACAAGCCGCAGATGCCTGCCAAGAGAGACCTGCCCGCATACGGCCCCCGCGGATCACGGGGATACGCCATCCTTGTACCCGGCGCCAGGGCTCCGGCCCCGCTGCAACGCTTTCTGGTCTGACGAGGTGCACCCGCATGAAGTCCCAATCAACGCTGGCGACCTGGCTGGGCAGCCTCGACGGCTCTCGTCTGGCACGCGTGCTCGGGACGCGAAAGGACACCGTGTCCCCTCCGGAGCCGCGCTCGGTGGGGGAACTGGCGGATCGTCTTCAACGCCCGGGATCGGTGGCACTGGTCCTGCCGCGGCTCGCGCTGCCGCACCTGCAAGTGGCCGAGGCGCTGGCGACGTTGGGTGTGCCCGCACGGCGCGATGCCCTGGCAGAACGGCTGGGAGCGGCGGACGAGGAGAAAACCCGTGAACTGGAAGCCGTCCTGGAGACGCTGGCCGATCATGCTCTGGTCTGGCCGGACGGCGCGGGGAAACTCCGCATGGCCACACCGCTGAGGCGGGCATGGGACACGCCCCTGGGACTGGATGCCCCACTGGAGGAACTCCTCACGAACACGACCTCCGACGAACTGCGCAGCATGCTGGCGACACTGGGCCTCAAGCCGCCGGGCACCAAGGCGCAGCGGCTGGCTGCCCTGGTGGAACACCATAGCGACGCGAAGCGGATCGCCTCAGTGGTCGCCAAGGCCCCCGCGGCGACCCGCGAGATGCTCGAACGCCGAGCAGGGGCCGGGCTGGAGGAGTTCTCACGGGTCATCATGCGCGGGCATCCGAGCCCCGGTCTGGAACCGGGCGCCCAATGGGCACTGGAACGGGGACTCCTGCTCCGGGACCGTCACCGCTTCGGTCCGGCCCGTATGCCTGCCGAGGTGGCGCTCGCGCTGCGCGGGCCCGGCTGGCACGCCCCGTTCCAACCCCTCCCGCCTTCCGCGGGATTGGTGGCTGTCACCGCGGCGGAGGTGGACCGCGAGGCGTCAGCCGCGGCCGCGGCGTTCGCTGCCCGTGCCGCCTCGGTCCTGTCGGTCTGCTCGGCGGCCGCGCCGGCCCGGCTGAAGTCCGGCGGGATCGGCGCGCGTGAACTGGCCCGGATCGGCAAGGCCGCCCAGGCCGATGACGCCGTGGTACGCCTGACCCTGGAGACCTCGTACGTCGCCGACCTGCTGGGCCGGGACGGCGACCGCATGGCACCCAGTGAGGCATACGACGCCTGGGCAGAACAGGAACCCGCGGAGCAGTTCGCCGTACTGCTTCAGGTATGGCGCAATCTGCCGTTCGCCCCGACCCAGGCGCGTGACGAGGACAACAAGGCTCTCCCCGCCCTCGCCGGCGCACCGCCCTGCAACGGCTGTGTGCAGGCCCGCCACGGGCTGTTGGCCGCAGCCGCGCGGCTCCCGGCAGGGCAGGGCGTGAAGGTGACGTCGGATCTGGGGCCCCTGATCGCCTGGCACCGCCCGCTCGCCGACTCCTCGCCCCGGGACGGAGCTCCGTTCGCCACCGTGATCCGTGAGGCCGAGCTCCTCGGCGTACTTGCGCGCGGCGCCCTGTCCGCCCTTGGCATCCATCTGCGGACCGGCGACACGGAAGGGCTGAGCATCGAGTGCCGGCGGTTGCTGCCCTCGGCCACCGCGACGGCACGGATCGGCGCCGACCTCACCGCCGTCGTCACCGGCACGCCGTCCGCGCGGCTGGCCGCACTCCTGGACTCCGTTGCCGACCGGGAGGCCAGCGGTACGGCATCGGTGTGGCGGTTCAGCACCGGCAGCATCCGGCGGGCTCTGGACACCGGCCGTACCCCCGAGGACATCACCGCCGACCTGACTACTGTCGCCGCCGGGGCCCTGCCACAGCCGCTGTCGTACCTGATCACGGACACCGCACGCGCCCACGGGCGCGTACGCATTGCCCCCGCGGCCTGCGTCCTCCACAGCGACGAGCCCGCCCTCCTGGCCGAACTCGCCGCTCACCGCAGGCTCGCGAGGCTTGGACTGCGGCAGCTGGCGCCGACGGTGCTGATCAGCCGCAGCCCGCTCGACACCACTCTCGCCGCGCTGCGGGCCGAAGGGTACGCCCCTGTCGCCGAGACGGCTGAGGGCACGGTACGCATCGAAAAGGCCCCGCCCTGGCGGGCCGCCGCTCCCGTGCCGGCTCCGCGCGGCACCAGCACGGGGGACAGCCGCCGGATCGTTGCCACCAGCACCGCGAAGGCACCCGCCGCCATCGACCCGAACGCCCTGGCGGCCCGGCTGCTGGCCGCCCCGGCGACGCTTCCGGAACCGGCACCGTTCGACCAGGGAGTGCCCTTCGCCACCGACACCGAGGAGATCGTCGCGGGGTGGGCGAAATTGCTGCCGTACACCGATGTCCGCCAGCTCGCCCACGCCATCGACACCGGTCAGGCCATCACCGTCGAATACGTCGCCACCTCGGGCAACCGGACCGTGCGCACCCTCAGCCACCTCATGCTCGACCCGCCCTACCTCGAAGCCTGGTGCCACCTGAGGGACGCTGAGCGCGTTTTCACCCTCTCCCGGATCCACAGCGTCTTGGGTGTCATGCCCGGATGAGAAGAAGGGCGGTATCGACAGGGACAGCGTCTCTATCGGTACCACCTCCTAGGGAAGGCTCGCCCGTGCGTCGTTTTATCGGGCGGGACCACGAGCTGAACGTACTCGGCAACGCCTTGCAGGCGGTTCACGAGCCGTCGCGTCGGCGAATCCAGGTCAGTGCAGCCTCATGCGCCGGCGAAGGTGGGTCGGCAAGTCCAGCCTCATCGAGGAATCCCTCCGGCGCACCGAGACGCCGATCCTCTTCTTCACCGCAGCGGGAGGCACGGCGGAGGACGAACTGACGGAGCTGCTCGACGCCGTCGCCAGATCCACCCTGCCGGAGCGGGCACTGCTCTCAGTGGAGAGCCCGATGCAGTGGAATGCGGCATACCCGGCTGCTTGCGGAGGTCCTCCCCGACGACAGCCCGGGCGTTGCCGCCAGCCGGCTGACGTCGCGAACCCCGCACCGGAGGACAACACGATGTCAGTCATGTCAGCCCCGTCCCGGCCCCGGAAAGAGATTCCGCTGAACGACCGGCGTGCAGACCACCAGTCAGCACATCCAGGCGCTGGGGCACCAGTGAATGGCTGCGGCGCACGGCCGTTCCGGAGCTCCGGGAGACAGCACCTGGAAGTGTCCGAACGCGAAGGCAGCGGTACAGAACCAGCGAAGCACACCATACGGAAGAGTGCCCGTATGACTGAGGGTGGGGAATTCCAAGACGGTCTCGCGGAGCGGATCGCACGCTTCGACCGGGAAGAAGCCGGATGGTTCGCGGACAGGGCCGAGGAGGAACGGCGCCAGGTACACTGGAAGAGTTCCCGCTGGAGAAGTGGGGCGACCTGCCGTTGGAGCGTTACACACTGGGCCCTGATGCCGGTGCCCTCCCGGGGCGCTCCTTCTGCCGCCTGATGGAGTACGGGACCGACACCTTCGGCAGTATCCGGGGCGGCAGCGCGGCGAAGCATATCATCTTCCAGCACCGAGGGGGCGGCTGGCGGATCGTTCCCGCCTCTCTGCGCGACATCGAACCGCGCGAAGCGTGGAACCGAGTGCGCGGCGAGTTCGTGACGGCCTTCTCAGCGGCGAAGGAGCAGGCATACGGCCGCATCGACGAACTGGAGTCGCTGTCCTACGGACAGGCACTGACCACCAAGGCGTTGGCTGTCTACTTCCCCGACGAGTTCCTGCCGGTCTTCTCTTTCTCCCGTCTCCGCGACGCGGATAAGAAGTACGCAGCCCTCGAGTGGCCGACTGCGGGCTGGTGTCCGCAGTCGGCCCTCAGCTGGGCGGCGACGCAAAGTGCCACTCCCTGACGGCTCCAATGCTGAAGGTGAGCGGCGGTGCGCGGATCAGCTGCGAGGGATACGCGACCGGTGGCGCTGAGCCATGCGGCGGGAAGGGGACACCCGGATGCGCACAGGGCGCGTGAAGTGGGGGGCCCTGTGCGGCCGTGCCGTGCCTCGGTTGCCGATGGAAGGCCGATGCTGCGATCGCGGCCGGCCGGGGGCGAGTGCCACCGAGGCGATCATCAACAAAATGGCGGCGATTGACCAGGCCGGATAGATCTGGACGAGCGCCGGCGTGACGGAAGAGACCACGGCGACCAGCCAGCGCGCCGTACTCCTTGAGCGGGCTCCGAACGCCGACAACAGCTCTTTCCAAGCCAGCCTGATCATCGTCTGCCACCTCGCATCCTTGGGTGTCCTGCTCTGCCCTACCAGGGGACCAAGGCGGAAACGGACACACAGGGCTCACAAGGGGGGCTCATACATCACGATGCACGGACAGGCCAACTGCGGCCATTTACGCTGGAATTGGAGACAGGGGGGACAACGAAGGCGGTGGCAATGGGAGGATCTTTCCCGCGCGAAGCCAACGTGCAGTTAGAGAAGTTGATCGCTGAAGCCGGCATCAGCCACAAGAGACTGGCACACCGGTTGAACGAGATCTGTGTGACCGAGGGGATCGCCAGCGAGTACACGCACACTTCCGTGGTCAACTGGTCCCGGCGGGGCATGCTGCCACGGTGGCCGGTCCCACGGCACATCTGCACGGTGCTGGCCGAGAGGCTGGGGCGTCCAGTCAGCCTCGCGGACATCGGCATGGAATCGGCACGAGTCGACACCTCGGTCGGTCTCGCCTTTCACAGAGACCAACGGCAGGCGCTTGCCGAGGCAACCTCGTATTGGAGCACTGTGAACCGACGCAACTTCCTGGCAGCCGTGCCGTTCGCCGCCACCGCGTTCTCCGAACCGGTAACCCGATGGCTGGTCAGCCCCACCGAACCCATGACACCGCAAGGCGGAGCAATCACGCTCGGCCGTTCCCACATCGAGGAGCTCCGCGCCGCAGCCGATGCCGCGCGGACCTGGGACTCCCGGTTCGGCGGGGCAGCCTGGAAGTCCCACTCCCTGACCGAATACCTCCACCAGCGCGTCACGCCGATGCTCCGCGCCAAGTACTCGGAAGGGGACGGCCGCGATCTGTTATCCGTCGCCGCGGAGATGGCCCGGTTGGCCGGATGGACCGCGTTCGACGCCGGCCAGCACCAGACCGCGCAGCGCCACTTCATCCAGGCTCTGCGGCTGGCCAAAGCCGGCGGTGACATCCACCTGGGCTCATACATCCTGACCACGATGGCGATGCAGGCCCTGATGCGGGGGTTCGCCTCGCAGGCCATCGACATGGCGCAGGGGGCGTTCGAACGGGTACCGGCCGCCGATCCCCGGGTGCTGGGTTTCGCCAAGCTGATCGAAGCACGCGCGCATGCCCGGGAGAAGGATATGCGCGCGGCATGTGCCTGCCTTGCGACCGCCGAGCAACTTCAGGAACGCGGACAGGCTGAGGGCACTGGGGACCGACCCTGGATCGACTTCTTCACCCGGCAGCGGATCATCACGGATGCCGCGGAGATCTTCCGTGACCTCGGGCGTCCGAAGTCCACCTTCGCGTGGCACGCGCTGGGAGCGATGCCCGGGGACGCCTTCGCCAGGTCACGGGGGGTCCGGCTCTCCGTCCTGGCCACGGCACACGCCCAGCAGGGGGACTTGGACGCCGGTCTGCAGCTCGGAGGCGAGTCACTGCGGCTCTTCTCCCGGCTCCAAACCGTACGCGGCCTCGACTACCTCAAGATCTTCACGGATTCGCTCCGCCCCTGGCACTGCGAGAAGGCTGTTATGTCCTACATCGACCAGGTCAAGCAACTGGCCTCCACCTTGCCCACTGGCTGACGCTCAGCCTGTAGCCGACGGTGGCTGCAGGAGCCCCTCGAGCGAGGCTCAGCACCGGGCCGCTGCAGGATGTTGACACCAACGCCGAACAACCGGCCCGCACCTGCCCTGATCAGGCGGCCCGGTTGGGCTGTTCGCTCCTCGCTGGCATCGCGTCGGCGACAAGGGCGGCGAGGAAGGCCAGGCGAACATGGCCAAGGTGACATGCCGATGCTGACAAGCGGCCGAGGCAGTCACTCACTGGCCATCAGGCTGCACTCGCCACCACGGTGGGGCCGGGGCAAGCGCCTTGCCCAGATTCCTTGACTGCGGCAGGCCTTCCGCCATTCGTCCACCTGACCCAGACCTCTACGGCCGTGCGAAGGCGAGGAAGCCCGCCTCCGCCCGGACGCACTCTTCCGTGTCCGCGCCGGCTGCGCCAGACTGCGCCTCGTCCCTCGTCCTCACCGACACGAGCAGGGGTCACGTCGTGGCAGGCAGGCACTCCGGCGGAAACGCGCGGCAGGAAGGCTGAAACCCCGACAAGCACGGTGGCAGCGGCGAGCCGCCACCCACGGCAGCACCTTCCCGGCCCGGCACGCTCGTACTGACGCCAGACGTCATGCCGGGGAACGTACGAGGCGGGCAGTCGCCCGCTCGCCCTGCCCTGCCAGGCACGTTCACCACTCGGTGCAGATAAGAGAGAAGGGATCGGGTCATGCAAGTACGCAAGCGGCTCGCGCTCGCCGCGACGGCACTCACCGTGGTCGGCGGTCTTGCCGCAGCAGTCCCCGCCCAGGCGGGAACTCCCGCTTCCGTGACGGCACACGTAGTACGGACGACAGAAGACGCGCTGAGCTTCCCCGGCACCTACCAGTGGCTGCCGGAGCACTTCAGCGGCCCATGCATCACCGCCCACGGGGGCGTACGCAAGGGGGCGAAAATCGACCAATACCGTTGCGTCGGACAGTCGAACCAGAAGTGGTACATCGAAGCGTACGACTTACTTGTGTGCCAAATTCACCCAGCGGGCAACGCGAACCTCTGCGTCGACCTCCCCAACTACTGCAAGGGCACACAACCCATCCTCTGGAACCGCAACGGCCAAAGGAACCAGGAGTTCCTCATCCATTGCAGTGGCTCACAGCGCCACTGTCAGATGACACCGCAAGCGGGCGACCAACACGACAAGTGCCTGTCAGTGGAGGGCGGGAAGACAGCCAACAACACCCCTCTCATCTTGTGGCAGTGCAACGGGGCCCGTGACCAGAAATTCACCTTCCGCTGACGGGCCTCCATCCGAGCGTGTCTGAAAGATCGTGTAAGTCCGTGATGTGACAGGCTGGCCGGGGCCTTGACCTGGGCCTTTGCCAGCCGGGACGGACGGACATGAACG
>NZ_JBIUAW010000014.1:0-132610 GCF_044593195.1 Streptomyces sp. NPDC052396 | reverse complement strand
TTACCAGATCCGATTTCTCGTTTCCGGCCCCCTGTCGGAGCGGGGTTTCTCGCCTTTCCGCTTTCGCGTCCCGGCGTGATCACTACTTTAGCGGATTTCCCCGGCGACTCCTAATCGGAGTCCGTTCCGGAATTCGGGCACGCCGAAATCCATCCCGTTCAAGGGCCGTGCAGTAGAGATTGCCGCCGGTTACGGCGAGAGATGCCGCCCCTTCGTCCTTGCGGACGCCGTGGCAACTCGGAGAACTCTACACGAGGTTCGGAGGTGCTCCTAACCGCCTTAGCGGTGCTTGCGCTTCCGCTTGGCCGCCGGGTTGCCGGTGCGCGCCGATCGGCGGCGCTCCTGGCGGGCGAGTGCCTCCCGGTACTCCTCGCGGTGCAGCTTCTCGCCGGGGGCCTCCCGCAGGCTGCGCAGGAAGTAGGCGAGCAGTACGCCGACAAAGCCGATGAGCACCAGGCTCTGCATGGAGCGCTCCGCGCCCGGGTCCGCGGCCGCCGGGCGGCGGCGGCCGAAGTCCTCCCAGGTGCGGCGGAAGGCCAGGGCAGTACAGAGGGAGACGGCGACGATCACCATCAGGTTGATCAGGCTGCCCACCTTGGCGATGGCCAGCCCCTGGTAGGCGAAGCGCAGCACCAGGGCACCGGCCACCGCGGCGGCCAGTGAGCCCACGGCGAGGCCGGCCCGGCGCAGCGGGTAGCCGCCGTCGTGCTCGACCCAGGTCGTTCCGAAGAACCGGATGGGTTCCGGACGCGGGCCCCGCAGCTCCGTCTGCTGCTGTTCGCTCATCTGTCCTGCTCGCTCATACGTCGATGGTCGGCGGTGTGGTCGTTACGAGCAGCTGACCGTGACAAAGCCGCTGCTGCCGGTCTTTACATAGGTGTCGGAGATGTACTGCCCGGGCCCGATGTTGTCCCAGATGTCGCTGGTGCCGCAGGGGCCGTCAACCGTCTCGCCATGGGTCTGGCAGCGGATGGCTATCCGGCTGCCCTGGGAGAGGACCCGGACGACCTGGTGGTCGGTGCTGGGGCCGCTGCGGACGTTGACCTGGTAGCCGGGCGCCAGGGAGTAGTAGACGGCGTCGGACGCGGCCACGGACGGTGCGGCGCTTTCGGCGGCTTCGGCGCCGGTGGCCGTCGTCTCTTCGCTGGCCATTTGACCCTCCCCTTTGAGTTTGTCGTTAAGACACCGTCATTTGACGGGTGTTGATCGTTGACTGACATGCGCAGGCTAGCAAGCAGCGGCACGTCCTCCCGGGCTCGGCGTCGCCCATCGATTAGGCTCCGCAAGCGGCCGTAGGCGGCCGAGACAACACGGGGGTGGAGATGCCGCCGCTGCGCAGTTCCGGGACCGGCCCGGAAGCGGAGGATCCGGAGTACGCGGGTCAATACCGTCTGGAAGGCCGGCTCGGCTCCGGTGGAATGGGTGTGGTGCATTTGGCCCGCTCGCCCTCCGGGCTGCGACTCGCGGTCAAGGTGGTGCATGCCGAGTATGCGGCGGATCCCGAGTTCAGGGCGCGCTTCCGGCAGGAGGTGCTGGCCGCCCGCCGGGTGAGCGGCGCCTTCACCGCGCCCGTGGTGGATGCCGATCCGGACTGTGAGCGGCCATGGATGGCCACCCTCTGCATCTCCGGGCCCACCCTGGCCGCACGTATCAAGCGGAACGGTCCGCTAACACCGGATGAGGTACGGCGGCTGGCGGCCGGTCTCGCCGAGGCGCTGCGGGACATTCACCGGGCGGGGGTAGTGCACCGGGATCTCAAGCCCAGCAATGTGCTGCTCGCCGCGGACGGACCGAAAGTGATCGACTTCGGCATTTCCCGTCCGTATGACAGCGATGTGCGTACCGAGACCGGAAAGTTGATCGGCACGCCGCCCTTTATGGCGCCGGAGCAGTTTCAGCGGCCTCGTGAAGTGGGTCCGGCGGCCGATGTGTTCGCACTGGCTTCGGTTTTGGTGCACGCCTCGACCGGACGCGGTCCGTTTGAGTCCGAGAGTCCTTACATCGTGGCCTATCAGGTGGTCCATGATGAGCCGCAGTTGACGGGTGTGCCGGAAGATTTGATTCCGCTGATCCAGGACTGCCTGGCCAAGGACCCCGACGCCCGCCCCACACCGGACGCGATCATGGCCCGGCTCCCCCGCTGGGCGGACTCGGGCACCTGGGCACTGCTCGCCGGGCCGGAGCCGGAGGAGGAGCCGGCCCGGCCGACCACCGGGGCACGCGCCCGGTCATATGCCGAAGCACCGGCCGGCACGCCCGTGGCGGAGATCGCGGAACCGCCGCCGCGCCGGCCCCGGAACCGTCGGCGCACCCTGTGGTTCGCCTCGGCCGCCATGGCGGCGGTGGCCCTGGGCGCGGGCGCGAAGTGGGCGACGGGCGAGTTCGACGGCACCGACAACTCCGGGCATTCCAGGGCCGCTTCGGCGGGTGCCACCTGGCGCCCCTGGCAGGCGCCGCTGCCGGAAGGCGGGGGCGACGGCCCCCGCCCGGGCTTCTGCAGCTACGCCCGGGCCGCGCTGTACTGCTCCGCACCCGGTCTGCAGGCGGTGCGGATGGATGCCACGGAGGGCAAGGCGGCATGGCGCCGGGCGGCCGAGGACCGGCGCTCCAACCGTGACGCGGTCACCGCTCCGGTGCTCAGCGGCGGCCTGGTGCTGGTCCCCTCGCCGGACGGGCGGGAGCTGACCGCGCTCGACCCGGCCACCGGAAGCCCGCGCTGGAAGCGGGATGTGTCGGCGTTCGGCGGCCGCGCCTACCCCGCCGGGGACACTGTGCTGCTGGTGGCCAGGGACGGCAAGGTCACCGCGGTCAACAGCAGTACCGGCCTGGAGCGTTGGCGGCACGCACTGCCCGGGGTGCGCAACCCGGTGCTGGTCTCCTATGGCGTCGGTCCCGCCTACGCGGTGGCCCCGACCGCCGACGGCCGGAGCACCCAGGTGCTGGCCGTCGACCCGGACAGCGGGGCCACGCTGTGGCAGTGGACGGGGCAGGGGGCGCTGACCCCGACCGGCACCGACCCGGACGGGGACACTCTGTTCCTGACCGAGACGGACTCGGACAACCGGGTCTCGTCCGTGCTGCGTTACGACCCCGCCTCCGGCCATGAGCGCCGGGTGCCGCTCCATGAACCGGTGCTCGGCTCGAGTGCGGTCTCGTACGGCGACACGGTCTATGTGCTGTCCTCGGACGGCGGGCTGACGGCCGTGGACATAGAGGCGGGGCGCCAGCTCTGGCGGCTGGAGACCTCGGTGGCCAATGCCTCGCCGCTGGTCGCCGAGGGGCAGCGGCTGTACTTCTCGGCGGCGGACGGCCGGCTGCTGGCCGTGGACACCCGGCGCGGCGCCCTGCTCGGGCAGACCGCGCCCCGGCCGGCGCGTGCCGGGCAGGGGTTCGCCGGGACGCTGCCGGCACCGGTGGTGGCGGACGGAAAGGTGTTCGGCTCCGGCCCGGACGGCACGGTGTTCGCGGTGGACGCGCGCGACCCGGGGCAGTGGAAGTAGTGGTTGAAGGAGTAATCGCGGCCGGACGGGACTGGGGGCGCCCCGTTGGGGGCGCGGGGCAGCGGTGTCATGCGGCTCCGCCGCGTGGGCGCGACCGGCCACCGACGGCCCGCACCCGAAACCCGACGGAGCAGGGCAGGTGCCGCCGCCTCACCGGAAGCGCGCCCGCACCCGGCGAGACAGCGGCGCCCAGGCGCCGTCGGGCTCGGCTTGACCCGCGCTACCCCAGCTTGCTGATGTCGCGGACGGCACCCTTGTCCGCACTGGTGGCCATGGCCGCGTAGGCACGCAGCGCCTGGGACACCTTGCGGTCGCGGTCACGCGGGGCGTACCGGCCGCCGAGGACCTCCCGGCGGGCGGCCAACTCCTCGTCGGAGACCAGGAGTTCAATGGTGCGGGCGGGGATGTCGATACGGATCCGGTCGCCGTCCTCGACCAGCGCGATGGTGCCGCCCGAGGCGGCCTCGGGCGAGGCATGGCCGATGCTCAGGCCCGAAGTGCCGCCGGAGAAGCGGCCGTCGGTGACCAGGGCGCACTTGGCGCCCAGGCCGCGGCCCTTGAGGAAGGAGGTGGGGTAGAGCATCTCCTGCATTCCGGGGCCGCCCTTGGGGCCCTCGTAGCGGACCACCACCACGTCGCCGGCCTTGACCCGCTTGGTGAGGATGGCGTCCACCGCCTCCTCCTGGGACTCCACCACCACGGCCGGGCCCTCGAAGGTCCAGATGGACTCGTCGACACCGGCGGTCTTCACCACACAGCCGTCGGGGGCGAGGTTGCCGCGGAGCACGGCGAGGCCGCCGTCGGCGGAGTAGGCGTGCGCGGTGTCGCGGATGCAGCCGCCCGCGGCGTCCAGGTCCAGGGAGTCCCAGCGCTCGGACTGGGAGAAGGCCTCCGCGGAGCGGACGCAGCCGGGGGCGGCGTGGAAGAGCTCCACGGCCTCGGGGGCCGGTGAACCGCCGCGCACATCCCAGCGCTTGAGCCACTCGGCGAGCGAGCCGGCGTGCACGCTGTGCACCTCCTCGTGGAGGTGGCCGGCGCGGTGCAGTTCGCCGAGGATGGCGGGGATGCCACCGGCCCGGTGCACATCCTCCATGTGGTACGAGCCGTTGGGCGCCACCTTGCAGACGCAGGGGACGCGGCGGGAGACCGCGTCGATATGCGCGAGGTCGAAGTCCAGCCCGGCCTCCTGGGCCGCGGCCAGCAGGTGCAGCACGGTGTTGGTGGAGCCGCCCATCGCCACATCCAGCGCCATGGCGTTCTCGAAGGCGGGGCGGGAGGCGATGGCGCGGGGCAGGACGGTCTCGTCGTCCTGCTCGTAGTGGCGCCGGGTGATCTCCACGACGGTGCGGCCCGCGGCCTCGTACAGCTCCTTGCGGGCGGTGTGGGTGGCGAGGGTGGAGCCATTGCCGGGCAGGGCCAGGCCGAGGGCCTCCACCAGGCAGTTCATGGAGTTGGCGGTGAACATGCCGGAGCAGGAGCCGCAGGTGGGGCAGGCGGCTTCCTCGATGCGGGCCAGGTCCTCGTCGGAGGTGGTCTCGGAGGCGGCCTCCGACATGGCGGTGATCAGGTCCAGATTGGTGCGGACCGTGCCGTCGACCAGGGTGGTCTTGCCCGCCTCCATGGGACCGCCGGAGACGAAGACGGTGGGGATGTTGAGGCGGAGGGCCGCCATCAGCATGCCGGGGGTGATCTTGTCGCAGTTGGAGATGCAGATCAGGGCGTCGGCGCAGTGGGCCTCGGTCATGTACTCCACGGAGTCCGCGATCAGGTCGCGGGAGGGGAGGGAGTAGAGCATGCCGCCATGGCCCATGGCGATGCCGTCGTCCACGGCGATGGTGTTGAACTCACGGGGGATGCCGCCGGCCTGCTTGATCGCTTCGGAGACGATCCGGCCGACCGGCTGGAGGTGGGTGTGGCCGGGGACGAACTCGGTGAAACTGTTCGCCACCGCGATGATCGGCTTGCCGAAGTCCTCGCGGGCTACGCCCGCGGCGCGGAGGAGGGCGCGGGCGCCTGCCATGTTGCGGCCGTGGGTGACAGTGCGGGATCTCAGGTTCGGCATGCGTTTACGGTACGTCGGGGGTCCGGGGCTCGGACAGGGGTTTCCGCATTTTGGGACAGCCGGCGCCGGTGGGTGGGCACGCCCCTTCGGGGCGTTGAGTCCCGCCCGCGAGCGTTAGCCGGGTTGGCTGGACTCGCTGGTGGTCGGCTGAGCGCCGTCGGCGGCGGTCAGGTGGTGGTGGAGGGCCGGGGTGACCAGGGCAATCAGCTGGGTTGGGTCGGCGGAGGCCAAGGGCTCGACCTTGATGACATGGCGGAGGAGGGCCACGCCCACCAGGTGCGCGGCGGCCAGTTCGGCGCGCAGCCGGGCGTCGGGTACGTCCAGTCCGTTGGCGATGGGGAGCATCAGCCGGGCACTGACCAGGTCACGGAAGACGGCGGCGGCGGTCTCGTTGGCCACCGCGGAGCGGACCACGGCCAGCAGGGGTTCCCGGGTGACCGGGCTCTCCCAGATGCCCAGGAAGAAGCGGGTCAGCCGTTCCGCCAGGCCCTCGGGGGCACCTTCCAGCAGGGCTTCGGGGGCGCCCAGGGCGGGTGCCAGGGAGGCTTCCACGGCGGCCGCGAACAGTCGCTCCTTGGGGCCGAAGTAGTGGTGGACCAGGGCCGGGTCCACGCCCGCGCCCCGGGCGATGGCCCGGATGGACGCCCGGTCGTAGCCGCGTCCGGCGAATTCCGCGCGGGCCGCGGCGACGATGCGCTCCCGGGAGCCGGGGCCCTCGGCCACGCCGGCGCGGGCCGGCCGGCCGCGTCTGCGCGGGGGCTCGGTCACCGGCGGGGGACCCCGGTCGGCGAGGCCAGGTGCAGCCGGGTGAAGGCCAGCGCCTCGGCCAGGTCGGCCTCCCGCTCGGCGGAGGACATGGCCCGGCGGGTGTTCACCTCGACCACGATGTGCCCGGTGAAGCCCCGGGCGGCCAGCCGTTCCAGCAGTTCGGCGCAGGGCTGCTTACCGCGGCCGGGCACCAGGTGCTCGTCCTTGTTGGAGCCGTTTCCGTCGCCCAGGTGAACATGGGCCAGCCGGTCGCCCATCCGGTCGACCATGTCCAGGGCCTCGGTACGGGCCGTGGAGGTGTGCGAGAGGTCGATGGTGAAGTGGCGGTAGTCGTCCTTGGTGACGTCCCAGTCGGGGGCGTAGGCGAGCATCTCGCGGTCCCGGTAGCGCCAGGGGTACATGTTCTCGACCGCGAACCGGACGTCGGTCTCCCCGGCCATCCGCCAGACCCCGCGGACGAAGTCGCGGGCGTAGGAACGCTGCCAGCGGAACGGCGGGTGGACCACCACGGTGGAGGCGCCCAGGCGCTCGGCGGCCGAGCGGGCCCGCTGGAGCTTGGTCCAGGGGTCGGTGGACCAGACCCGCTGGGTGATCAGCAGACAGGGCGCGTGCACGGCCAGGATGGGCACCTGGTGGTAGTCGGAGAGTCTGCGCAGTGCGTCGATGTCCTGGCTGACCGGGTCGGTCCACACCATGACCTCGACCCCGTCATAGCCCAGGCGTGCGGCGATCTCGAAGGCCGCGGCCGTCGGCTCCGGGTAGACCGAAGCCGTGGACAGCGCGACCTTCGCGTCCGGGATGCGCACCACTGGCTGTGTCACGAGGGACAGCGTACGGCCGCCTCTCACACGGTGGGCAGGTGGTCCAGCCTCCGGAGGATGACCCCCTCGCGCAGGGCCCAGGGGCACAGCTCGGCCTCGGCGGACTCGAACAGTTCCAGCGCGGCCTCCGCCACCAGCGCCCCGGCCAGCAGCTGGGGCGCCCTGGACGCGGAGACTCCGGGCAGCTCGGCGCGCTGGGCCGGGGTCATCGCGGCCAGCTTGGGCACCCACTCATGAAGCGCGTCCAGGGTGAGCGCCTTGGTGTTGCCGGTGATGCGGGCGAGCTGTTTGAAGGTCTTGGAGGTGGCGACGGTGTGATCCGGGGCACCGAGCCGGGCGAAGTCACCGACGGTACGGGCGATCTCGGCGCGGACATGGCGGCGCAGCGCCCGTACGTCCTCCGGGTCCGGCACCGGCTTGGGCAGCCAGGCGGCGGTGAGCCGGCCGGCGCCCAGCGGCAGCGAGGCCGCGGCGGCGGGGACCTCGTCCAGGCCCTGGGCGATCTCCAGTGAGCCGCCGCCGATGTCCAGCACCCGCAGCTTTCCGGCGGACCAGCCGAACCAGCGGCGGACGGCGAGGAAGGTGAGGCGGGCCTCCTCGTCGCCGGTGACCACGGAGAGTTCCACGCCGGTCTCCTCGCGGACGGCGTCCAGCACGGCGTCGGCGTTGGTGGCCTCGCGGACCGCGGAGGTGGCGAAGGGCAGCACCTCTTCGACGCCCTTGTCCTCGGCCGCCTGCAGCACGTCCTTGATCACGGCGACCAGCCGGGCGATGCCCTTGGCGGCGATGGCGCCGGAGCCGTCGATCAGTTCGGCCAGCCGCAGTTCGGCCTTGTGGGAGTGGGCGGGCAGCGGGCGGGCTCCGGGGTGCGCGTCCACCACCAGCAGGTGGACGGTGTTGGAACCCACATCAAGGACACCGAGTCTCATGGCTGCACGCTACTGGGGCGCACGGGACACATAGGCTTGAGGTGTGGCAAAGACGAAGAAGGCGAAACCCGGCAAGCGCCAGGCCGGGGACGAGGTCGGGCTGGACTTCCCCCGGGCGTGGGTGGAGTTCCCCGATCCGGCCGATGACGAGCAGGTCTTCCGCTGTGACCTGACCTGGCTGACCTCCCGCTGGAGCTGTGTCTTCGGCAGCGGCTGCCAGGGCATCAAGGCGGGGCGGGCCGATGACGGCTGCTGCACGCTGGGCGCGCACTTCTCGGACGAGGAGGACGAGCAGCGGGTGGCCGGGCATGTGGCCCGGCTCACTCCGGAGATCTGGCAGTTCCACGACGAGGGCAGCGAGAACGGCTGGACCCAGCTGGACGACGACGGCGAGCGGCAGACCCGCCGTTTCAAGGGTTCGTGCATCTTCCAGAACCGGCCCGGCTTCGCCGGCGGCGCGGGCTGCTCGCTGCACATCCTGGCGCTGCGCGAGGGCCGGGAGCCGCTGGAGACCAAGCCGGATGTGTGCTGGCAGCTGCCGGTGCGGCGGACCTACGAGTGGATCGAGCGGCCGGACGACACCCGGATCCTGCAGGTCTCCATCGGTGAGTACGACCGGCGCGGCTGGGGTCCGGGCGGGCATGACCTGCACTGGTGGTGCACCTCGGCGCGCTCGGCGCATGGCGCGGGCGAGCCGGTCTATGTGACCTACCGGGCCGAGCTGATCGAGCTGATGGGCAAGAAGGGGTACAAGCGGCTGGTGGAGCTGTGCGAGGAGCGGCTGGCCTCGCTGCTGCCGCTCGCCCCGCACCCGGCCGATCCGCGGCCGGCCGACGCCGGCTGATCGCCTGATCCCTGCGACCCCCGCTGATCGCCTGGTCAGCGGCGGGTCGCGGGGTGCCGGGGCATCGGCTCCGGTGCCTTGCCCCTGCCCTCGACGGTCACCACCGAGCCACCGGGGCCGATCGTCACCCGGGCGTTCCAGGCCCCGGCCGGCTCCCGGCCGGGGATCACCGAGGCGGTCAGGGTCCGGCTCTCGCCGGGGCGCAGTACGCCGCCGGAGCGGCTCAGGCGCAGCCAGCGAGCGTTGGGGACGGCCGACCAGTGGACCTCCTCGCCGCCGCTGGCGGTGAGGGTGATCAGGGTGCCCTCGGCGCTGGGCTGGGCCTCCACGGTCAGCCGTCCGGGCCCGGGCCAGGGGGCCGGCGGGAGGTTGCCGGGCGCGGGGGCGCCGCCCGGCCGGCGGCCCGGGGCGTACGGGCCGGTACGGCCGGCGGGGCCGGCGGGTGTGGCGGCGGTGGCCCGGGGGCGGCCGGGGGCGCCGGTGCCGCCATGGCCGGCGGCGACCGAGGCGGCCTCGGCGTCCTCGCCGAGCGGGGTGCCGCGGTAGGCGGCCCACAGGGCGAGTACGGGGGCGGCGACCACGGTGGCCACCACGGTGGTGGTGAGCGCCCGGCTGCGCAGCCGGTCCCGGCCGGCCGTGGCGTCCTCGGGGGGCAGTGGGAAGCCGGTGCGGTCGTAGTGCGGGGCCGGGCGGGGGACGGTGCGGTGCCGGGCCGGGCGGCGGGCCTGGGCGCAGACCATGGCGGCGCGGGCGGCGGCCCGGGGGGCGGTGAGGACGGGCAGCACGGCGGCCGGGGCATGGGTGCCGGGCCAGGACTCGCCTACCGGGGTGCGCTCGGCGGCGCGGCGGCAGTCGGGGCATTCGTCGACATGCCGGACCAGTTCGCGGCGCAGGGTGGTGCCGAGCAGCACGGCGGGGCCGGTCCGGGCGCCCTGGTCGGTGGCGATGCCGACAAAGCGGGCGACCACCGGGCAGCGGCCGGTCTCCACCACGGCCAGCGCGGTGCGGGTGCGTTCCACCTCGCAGGCGGCGCTGGCCAGCAGGGCCCGGGCGGCATCGTGGTCCAGCCGCAGCACGGCGGCCACCTCCTGGTGGGTCAGGCCGTGGCGGACCGCCAGTTCCAGGGCCTCGCGCTGTTCGGGGCTGGTGCCGGCGGCCTCCGGCCAGGCCAGCCGGGCGAGTTCGGCGTGCCGGCGGGGGTCCTGGGCCGCGGCGGGGCCGGCGGCGGTGGCGTACGGGAGCCGGCGCAGGCACTCCCAGCGGGCCAGGGCGTAGAGCCAGGAGCGCAGCAGTTCCTCCGCCGGGGCGCGGTCGGCGCGGCGCTCGGCCAGGGCGAGGACCTCGCCCAGGGCGTCGGTGGCCGCCTCGTGGTCGCAGAGCACGGACAGGCAGTAGGTGAACAGGCCGTCCAGGTGCGGTTCGTAACGCACCGGGGGCCGTGGGGCGTGGTCCTGACGGGCGGCGGGCGGCGGGACGACCGGGGGCTGGGCGGCGCGCGGCGCACGGCGGTGTGCACGGTGCGCGCCGGTGGCATGCGGGGGCCGCTCGGGCCTGCTCGTCATCATTCCGGCGACGGTAGGGCGAGGCGGAAGCCGGGTCGGTGATGCGCCCCGGCGACTACCCCGTACGGGTGGCGGTCTCCCACGAAGGGGGACAGGAACCGTACATTCCGCACAGCCCGGTGCCGGAGGCGCACGCCGGGGCGCGGCCGTTGTCACAGGGCACCGCTACGGTGGCTGCCATGGCTGCCCGTACCTCCCGCTCGTCCGCCAAGGACCGGCCCTCCTTCCGCTGCACCGAGTGCGGCTGGACCACCGCCAAGTGGCTCGGCCGCTGCCCCGAGTGCCAGGCCTGGGGCACGGTCGAGGAGTACGGCACGCCTGCCGTACGGACCACCGCGCCGGGCCGGGTGACCTCCGCCGCGCTGCCCATCGCCCAGGTGGACGGCAAGCGGGCCGTCGCGCGCAGCACCGGGGTGAGTGAGCTGGACCGGGTGCTGGGCGGCGGGCTGGTGCCCGGCGCGGTGGTGCTGCTGGCCGGCGAGCCCGGGGTGGGCAAGTCCACCCTGCTGCTGGATGTGGCGGCCAAGGCGGCCTCGGCCGAGCACCGCACCCTCTATGTGACGGGCGAGGAGTCGGCCAGCCAGGTGCGGCTGCGCGCCGACCGCATCGGCGCCCTGGACGACGACCTCTTCCTGGCCGCCGAGACCGACCTGTCCGCGGTGCTGGGCCACCTGGACTCGGTCAAGCCCTCCCTGCTGGTGCTGGACTCGGTGCAGACGGTGGCCTCCCCCGAGATCGACGGCGCGCCCGGCGGGATGGCCCAGGTCCGCGAGGTGGCGGGGGCGCTGATCCGCGCCTCCAAGGAACGCGGGATGTCAACCCTGCTGGTCGGCCATGTGACCAAGGACGGCGCCATCGCGGGCCCGCGGCTGCTGGAGCACCTGGTCGATGTGGTGCTGCACTTCGAGGGCGACCGGCATGCCCGGCTGCGGCTGGTGCGCGGGGTGAAGAATCGCTACGGGGCCACCGACGAGGTGGGCTGCTTCGAGCTGCACGACGAGGGCATCACCGGGCTGGCCGACCCCAGCGGCCTGTTCCTGACCCGGCGCGCCGAGCCGGTGCCGGGCACCTGTCTGACCGTCACCCTGGAGGGCCGCCGCCCGCTGGTGGCCGAGGTGCAGGCGCTGACGGTGGACTCGCAGATCCCCTCCCCGCGCCGCACCACCTCCGGCCTGGAGACCTCCCGGGTGTCGATGATGCTGGCGGTGCTGGAGCAGCGCGGCCGGATCAGCGCGCTGGGCAAGCGGGACATCTACAGCGCCACGGTGGGCGGGGTGAAGCTGTCCGAACCGGCTGCCGACCTGGCGGTGGCCCTCGCTCTGGCCAGCGCGGCCTCGGACACCCCGCTGCCGAAGAACCTGGTGGCCATCGGCGAGGTGGGGCTGGCGGGCGAGGTGCGCCGGGTGACCGGGGTGCAGCGCCGGCTGGCCGAGGCGCACCGGCTGGGCTTCACCCACGCCCTGGTGCCCGGCGACCCGGGCAAGGTGCCCGCCGGGATGCGGGTGCTGGAGGTGGCGGACATAGGCGAGGCACTGCGGGTGCTGCCGGGGAAGGTGCGGCGCCAGTCCCCCGCGCATGCTCGGCCGGAGGACGCCCCTCTTCAACCGGCCCGACGCCAGTAGACTTTCCCCTGGTCCCGCACCTGCGCACTTAACGCGACCGGTTACGTGTGCGGGGCGTCCCGCGGCCACCGTTGACCATGCGACCGGAGGAGTGCAGTGGCAGCCAACGACCGGGCATCGGGCCCCGGCAAGGCCGGGGGCGGCTCCGGGGTCGAGCTGATGCGCGCATCGCTGAGTGCGGTCGCCCCGGGCACGGCCTTGCGTGACGGCCTGGAGCGAGTGCTCCGTGGCAATACCGGCGGACTCATCGTGCTGGGCATGGACAAGACCGTCGAGTCCATGTGCACCGGCGGCTTTGTCCTGGATGTGGAGTTCTCGGCCACCCGGCTGCGCGAGCTGTGCAAGCTCGACGGGGCGCTGATCCTGGACAAGGACATCACCAAGATCGTGCGGGCGGGCGTCCAGTTGGTGCCCGATGCCTCCATCCCCACCGAGGAGACCGGCACCCGGCACCGCACCGCCCAGCGGGTCTCCATCCAGTGCGGATACCCGGTGGTCTCGGTGAGCCAGTCGATGCGGCTGATCGCGCTCTATGTGGGCGGTGAGCGGCGGGTGCTGGAGGAGTCCGGTGCCATCCTCTCCCGCGCCAACCAGGCGCTGGCCACCCTGGAGCGCTACAAGCTGCGTCTGGACGAAGTGGCCGGGACGCTCTCCGCGCTGGAGATCGAGGACCTGGTCACCGTCCGGGATGTCACCGCGGTCTCCCAGCGGCTGGAGATGGTGCGCCGGATCGCCACCGAGATCGCCGAATATGTCGTCGAGTTGGGTACGGACGGGCGGCTGCTCTCGCTCCAGCTGGACGAGTTGATCGCGGGCGTGGAGCCGGAGCGGGATCTGGTGGTGCGGGACTACGTTCCCGAGCCCACCGCCAAGCGGACGCGCACCGTGCCGGAGGCGCTCTCCGAGCTGGACTCGCTCTCCCACGCGGAGCTGCTGGAACTGCCCATCGTGGCCCGCGCCTTGGGCTACAGCGGCTCTCCGGAGACGCTGGACTCGGCGGTCTCGCCGCGGGGTTACCGGCTGCTGGCCAAGGTGCCGCGGCTGCCCGGCGCCATCATCGAGCGGCTTGTCGACCACTTCGGCGGTCTGCAGAAGCTGCTGGCGGCTTCGGTGGACGATCTCCAGACGGTGGACGGCGTGGGCGAGGCCCGGGCCCGGTCGGTGCGGGAGGGGCTGTCGCGGCTGGCGGAGTCGTCGATCCTGGAGCGGTACGTCTGACGGGTCGTGCGCCGTCTGTGGCCGGTCGCGCGGTTCCCCGCGTCCCTACGGGGCGCGCCTTATGCCGCGTTGAGGACGAACTCCACCCGGTCCGTGGCGCCCGCCACCTTCACCTCGACCCGGTAGGTGCCCGGCTCGGTCGCCGCGCCCGTCGCATCGGGCGTGGCACAGCGCGGGACGCTGCGGTGCCGGTCCCACTCCACGGTGCGCTTGGTCTCGCCGGAGGCCGGCACCTCCAGCAGCACGGCGCCGGTGCCTCGCGGGCAGTCGTCGGAGGCCCACACCGGGTGCTCGCCGGACCGGTCGGTGATCCGCAGCACGGCGGCCGGGGAGCCGAAGTCCACCTTGCAGGCGCTGCCGCCGGAGTTCTTCACCACGATCTCGAACTTGGGCTTCTCGTCCGGCGCATAGGAGTCCTTGACGCTGCGCACCGTCAGATGCAGGGCTCCCGGGGTGCAGTCCGGCATCGGTGAACCGGCCGGTACCGCCCGGCCGTTGCCGGCTCCCAGCACCCCGGCCGCCGGTCCGCCGCCGGACCCGCCGGTGCCGCCGCCACCCGGACCGGAGCCGCCACCGCTGCCGCCGGAGCCGCCCGTACCACCCGGCCCGCCGGTCGACTCATCGCGTCCGCCCGGCCGTTGGCCGGTCTGCGGGCCGGAGGGAGTGGGCCCGGGCGTGATGGTGGCCTCGGTCGGCGGCTTGCCATGAGCGCCGTCATCCTTGCCGCTCCGCGAGCCGCCGCCGTCCCCGCCGCTGAGCAGCCACACGGTCAGCAGCACCAGAAGAATGCCCAGGGCGAGCACAACTCCCCTCCGCCGCCAGTAAATGGAGGAGGGAAGGGGCCCGATCGGATTGCGCAGAGATCCCACGCGAAGACTCTACGAGAGAACCGGCGCGGCTCCACCCCGTACCCGCCGTAGGAGTGCCTACTTTTCCCATCATCTGCCCACAGCCTCGCCTGTCACACCCGTTCCGGGTGATCTCGCCCTTCACCACCCTCCTTCCGGCACAGGGGACTTCGGACGCAACGGCTTGAACAACGGCTGAAAAACGCCTCCCGGCAGCAACGCCAGCCCCATTGAGTAGCCATCACCACTCACACCTCGGAGGACACCATGCGAAGACTTCGCGCCGCCGGACTGCTGGCGCTGGGCGCCGCGCTCACCGCCACCCTCGCCGCCGCCCCGGCCCAGGCCGCACCCGGCGACACCATGACGCTCTGCGGCAGCGTCCGCACCCCCGCCGGCTGGGTCGATGTCAACTGGGGCAACAGCGGCTCCTGTGGCGTCACCACCAGCCCCAACATCAAAATGGTCAAGCAGCTGACCGGGCTGCCGGTGGGCACCACGGTCAACGCCTGTGCCACCACCTACCCGCCGGCCGGCTGGGTCCAGGTGAGCAGCTACTACAACAGCGGCTGCCAGGCATTTATCAACCCCAGCTTCAACCCCAACGCCTGGACGCTCAAACGCGTTTCCTAGCCGGCTTCCGGGCCGGGTTCCCGGTCAGCCCGCGGGCCGCCACTCGGTCTTATGCCCGAACCCCCGCCCGTTGTCGACCAGTCGGAGCCAGTCGGGGCGCAACTCCCACAGCTCCGTGCCCTGCACGGCCCGGCGCAGCCGCTCGGACTCGTCCACATAGGGAAAGCGCGCCCGGTACGCCGCCCAGGCCGCCGCACGCTCCGCGTCCCGCAGCACCCGGCAGTGGCCCCGCCCCTGCAGCCCGGTGATCCCGGCCCACTCCTGGTCGTCGCGCTGGGCGGTGAAGGCCACCCGCCCGTCACCGGCCAGCAGGGCACGGCCGTGCCGGGTGGCGGGCGAGGTGACGAAGTACAGCACGGGCCCCTCGGCGTCCGGCGCGGAATACGGTGCGTAGAACACCGCGCACGCCTGGGGCCCGTCCGCGTCCGCGTAGGCCAGGGTGAGCGTGGAGTGCGCGTCCAGCGCGGCGAGGATCTGCGGGTCCATGCCGTCATTGCACCATGCGCCGCCCGGGCGGGCCGGGGGCGCCGGCCCGTTGGCATCAGCCCCGGCGGCGTCGGTCCCAGCGGCATCAGCCCGGTGGCATCACCCCCGGTGGCAGATGAACTTCCGCAGGCCGTCCGGCCCGACCTCGGTGATCGAGCTGGCGCAGCCCTGCGGGCACTGCGGGGCCACCGCGGCGGGGTTGCGGTAGCGCTCCGGGGGGTGGCGGCAGGTGGAGCAGTACCAGCCCGGGGCCAGCGCGGGCACGGGCGTCATGTCCCACCACAGCGGGTTGGCACACACCCGGCAGCGGACCAGGGGCGGGGCTTCGCGGCCGGAGTCCATGCCGGGATGATCGCTCCAACCGACCGCCGGCGGGCGCCGGTTGGGGCGGCCATCACCCGAACGTGCCCCCGTCCGGACCGGCCCGTTTTCCGCCATGGGCATCCTCGTGCCAGGATCCGGACACCATGACTACCGCCTCCCCGCTGCCGCACGCCCCCGTCCTCGACTGGTTCGCCGAGCACGCCCGCGACCTGCCCTGGCGCCGCCCCGAGGCCGGGGCCTGGGGGGTGATGGTGAGCGAGTTCATGCTCCAGCAGACCCCGGTCAGCCGGGTGCTGCCGGTCTACGAGCAGTGGCTGGCCCGCTGGCCGCGCCCGGCCGACCTGGCGGCCGAGCCGCCCGGCGAGGCGGTGCGCGCCTGGGGCCGGCTCGGCTACCCGCGCCGGGCGCTGCGGCTGCACGCGGCCGCCGCGGCGATAGCCGAGCGGCATGGCGGCGAGGTGCCCAGCGATCACGCCCAGCTGCTGGCGCTGCCCGGCGTCGGCGAGTACACGGCGGCCGCCGTGGCCTCCTTCGCCTATGGCCGGCGGCACCCGGTGCTGGACACCAATGTGCGCCGGGTCTTCGCCCGCGCGGTGACCGGAGTGCAGTACCCGCCCAACGCCACCACCGCCGCCGAGCGCCGGCTGGCCCGGGAGCTGCTGCCGGACGACGAGGCCCGGGCGGCCCGCTGGGCGGCGGCCACCATGGAGCTGGGCGCGCTGGTGTGCACCGCCCGTGCCCCCGGCTGCGCCCGCTGCCCGATCGCCGCCCACTGCGCCTGGCTGGCGGCCGGCTCCCCGGCCCATGACGGCCCGCCCCGCCGGGGCCAGAGCTATGCGGGCACCGACCGCCAGGTGCGCGGCAAGCTGCTGGCCGTGCTGCGCGAGGCCACCGGCCCGGTGCCGCAGGAGGCGCTGGACGCGGTGTGGCAGGAGCCGGTGCAGCGTGCCCGGGCGCTGGACGGCCTGGTGGCGGACGGCCTGGTGGAACCGCTGGCGGACGGCACCTACCGGCTCCCGCTGACCTGACCCGAACCAGCCACCGGCCCGGCGCCGTACGGCCCGCTGTCCTGACGTGAACCGGACAGAGCCATTCTTTCCCCCCGGCTGTTACACAACCTATGGACAGCTGTGCACCAGCCGAAGGGCTGCTGCACATCGCGCCGCAACAGCTCCTCCGTAGCGTCCTCTCCGTGCTGGAGGACTGACCAGCGCGAGGCAGGCACGGGGAACGCAAGCGGAATGGAGGCTGCGAGTATGGCCAGCAGCGGGCAGGTTCTGGACTTCGAAGAGTACGTTCGCAACCGTCAGGACGCCCTGCTGCGCAGTGCCCGGCGGCTGGTCCCGGACCCCATCGACGCTCAGGACCTGCTGCAGACCGCCCTGGTGCGCACCTATGGCCGCTGGGAGGGCATAGCGGACAAGTCGCTGGCCGACGCCTACCTCCGCCGCGTCATGATCAACACCCGTACCGAGTGGTGGCGCGCCCGCAAGCTGGACGAGGTGCCCACCGAGCAGCTGCCCGACGCCAGCGTGGAGGACGGCACCGAGCAGCACGCCGACCGCGCCCTGCTGATGGACGTCCTGGCCGTGCTGGCCCCCAAGCAACGCAGCGTGGTCGTGCTGCGGCACTGGGAGCAGATGAGCACCGAGGAGACCGCGGAGGCGCTCGGGATGTCGACCGGCACGGTCAAGAGCACCCTGCACCGGGCGCTGGCCCGGCTCCGTCAGGAGCTGGAGAGCCGTGACCTGGACTTCCACGCTCTCGAGCGCAATGAGCGGGGGCGCGAACGGTGCGCGGCCTGAGCAGGGCGGCTACGAGCAAGCCTGCACTGATCACCGGCGGGGCGGTCGCGGCGATGGCCGCGGCCGCCGGTCTGCTGCTCGCCGGATGCAGTACCAGCAGCGAGGGCGTCCGCAAGGAGGGCCCGGCACAGACCCAGTCCAGCGCCAAGCCCGGCAAGCAGCCCGCCGCCTCCGCGCCCACCCGGGAGAAGGTGGACGCGGTCAAGCTGATCAAGAACGACCCCAAGATCAGCGACTCGGTGAAGAAGAACTTCAAGCCCTGTGTGAAGGACCAGTACCCGGTCGACGTCATATACGGCCAGCTGACCGGCGGTGACCGCGACGATGTGGTGGTCAACATACTGACCTGCGGAGATGCCATCGGCATCGGTTCTTATGTGTACCGTGCGAAGGGTGACTCCTATGTGGACGTCTTCGCGACCGAGCAGTCCCCGGTGTATGCCGACATCGACCGGCGGGACCTCCAGGTGACCACCCAGGTGTACGGAGCCGGCGACCCGGTCGCCGATCCCTCCGGCGAGGAAGTGGTGACCTACCACTGGTCGGACAGCCAGTTCCGCGAGACGGGGCGTACCCACACCGACTACAGCAAGACCGGGGCGGGCAATGCCTCCAAGAGCATGTTCCAGGGAACGGAGGGCTGAGAGAGCGTGGGCGATACGCATGTCCTCTTCGTCGAGGACGATGACGTCATCCGCGAGGCGACCCAGCTCGCCCTGGAGCGGGACGGCTTTGTGGTCACCGCGGTACCGGACGGGCTCCAGGGGCTGGAGAGCTTCCGCGCCCGGCGGCCCGATATCGCGCTGCTGGATGTGATGGTGCCGGGCCTGGACGGGGTCAGCCTGTGCCGTCGCATCCGCGATGAGTCCACCGTGCCGGTGATCATGCTTTCCGCCCGCGCCGACTCCATCGACGTCGTCCTCGGCCTGGAGGCCGGCGCCGACGACTATGTCACCAAGCCCTTCGACGGCGCCGTGCTGATGGCCCGCATCCGGGCCGTACTGCGCCGCTTCGGCCACGCCGGCGGCGCCGGCGCGGCGGGCGACGGGCCGGCCGAGGCCCTGGAGGGCGGGGTGCTGCGCTTCGGCGACCTGGAGGTGGACACCGAGGGCATGGAGGTCCGCCGCGCCGGCACCACGGTCGCCCTGACCCCCACCGAGATGCGGCTGCTGCTGGAGTTCTCCGCCGCGCCCGGCACCGTGCTCTCCCGGGACCGGCTGCTGGAGCGGGTCTGGGACTACGGCTGGGGCGGCGACACCCGGGTCGTCGATGTCCATGTGCAACGCCTGCGCGGCAAGATCGGCCAGGACCGGATCGAGACCGTGCGCGGCTTCGGCTACAAGCTCAGAGGCTGACCGCCCGTGCCCGCCACCATTCCTCGTTCACCAGGGTGAAGCCATGGTGAAACTCGCCCTCCGCAGCGGGATCCGCTGGAAGGTCTCCCTGGCCATCGCGCTGGTCGGCGCGATGGTCGCGGTGGCGCTCAGCCTGGTGGTGCACAACGCCTCCAAGGCCTCGCTGCTCAACGGCACCCGGGATGTGATGGACCAACGGGTCCAGGTCGCCGAGCGCTACTACAGCACCACCGGCCGCACCATGCTGCGCGCCAAGATCAATGACCCGGAACTGCCCAAGCCGCTGCAGGAGGCGGCCGGCCTGGGCCAGCGCGCCACCTACCTCCAGGACTCCGACAGCGGGGCGCCCGAGGTCTGGGCCTCCATGCCCACCCGCAACGGCAAGATCATCTCCATGCACGCCCAGTTCAAGGACCGGCTGAAGATCCTCAGCGATCTGGACCGGGCCCTGATCATCGGCTCCTTCTCGGTGGTGCTCGGCGGCTGCGCCCTGGGCGTCCTGGTCGGCGGCCAGCTCTCCCGCCGGCTGCGCAAGGCCAGCGCCGCGGCCCGGATGGTGGCCGACGGCAACACCGAGGTACGGGTGCGCGAGGCCATCGGCGGCCGGGTGCGGGACGAGACCGACGACCTGGCGCGCGCGGTGGACGGCATGGCCCAGGCGCTCCAGCACCGCATCGAGGCCGAGCGCCGGGTGACCGCCGATATCGCCCATGAGCTGCGCACCCCCGTCACCGGCCTGCTCACCGCCGCCGAGCTGCTGCCCCCCGGCCGTCCCACCGAACTGGTCCGGGACCGGGCCCAGGCCATGCGCACCCTGGTCGAGGACGTCCTGGAAGTGGCCCGGCTGGACGGGTTCGCCGAACGGGCCGAGATGCAGGAGATCGAACTGGGCGAGTTCGTCCAGCGCCGGGTGCGCACCTTCTCGCCCGAGGCGCAGGTCACCGTGGCCCGGCACGCCTATGTCTCCACCGACCCCCGCCGCCTGGAACGCATCCTGGGCAATCTGCTGGCCAACGCGGGCAAGCACGGCAAGGGACCGATCGAGGTCACCGTCGACGGCCGGGTGATCCGGGTGCGCGACCACGGCCCCGGCTTCCCCGAGGAACTGCTGCGCGAGGGCCCCAGCCGGTTCCGCACCGGCAGCGAGGACCGCGCCGGCAAGGGCCATGGCCTGGGCCTGACCATCGCGGCCGGCCAGGCCCGTGTCCTGGGCGCCCGGCTGACCTTCCGCAACGCGGACCCCGAGGCGGGCGGCGGCGCCATCGCCGTCCTCTGGCTGCCCGAGTCCTCACCGACCAGCACGGGGACGTTTCCGCTGATCCAGGTACCGGACTGAGCACCCCCAGCCCCCGGTGCCTCTTCTCCCCTCGCGGCCCCCGGCCCCGGCGGTACGCTCCCCGCACACGATCGCGACCGCTGGGGGGCACATGTCCGACGATTCCCGCTTCGACGACATCGAACTGGCCGAGGCCGTCCAGGCCATACGCACCGGCCTGACCAGCGCGGCCACCGCGGGCGAGGGCCAGGACCTGGCCTTTGACGTCGGCGAGATCACCATGGAGTTCACGGTCGAGATGCGCAAGGACGTCCGCGGCTCCGGCAGAGTCCGCGCCTGGGTGGTCAACGCCGGCGCGGAGGGCTCCCGTGGCTCCACCCACACCCACAAGGTCACCTTCACCCTGCTGCCCAGGGACAACCGGACGGGCGGGAGCTGGCGGGTGGGGAACGAGCGGGCGGGGGGCATCTCGCGGTTCGGGTCCGCCGGGGAATGAGCCCCGGCGGCCGGCCGGCTCGCCACCCGGAAAACGGCACCGGCCCCGGGACCGCCAAGCGGTCCCGGGGCCGGCCATCAGGGCGCTGTGCGCACCCTTGAAGAACTACGCCTCCTTGGACAGGTTGGGCCCGGCCCCACCCGCCGCCGACTCCACCGGCGGAGTGTCCGGCAGCGCCGACTTCTCCTCGCCACGGAAGGTGAACTTCTTCTCCTCGCCCTCACCCTCGATGCCGACCACCACGATGTGACCGGGGCGCAGCTCGCCGAAGAGGATCTTCTCCGAGAGCACGTCCTCGATCTCGCGCTGGATCGTGCGGCGCAGCGGGCGCGCGCCCAGGATCGGGTCGTAACCCTTCTTGCCGAGCAGCTTCTTGGCGTCCGCGCTGAGCTCGATGCCCATGTCGCGGTCCTTCAGCCGCTCGTCCACCTTGGCGATCATCAGGTCGACGATCTGGATGATGTCTTCCTCGGTGAGCTGGTGGAAGACCACCGTGTCATCGACACGGTTGAGGAACTCCGGCCGGAAGTGCTGCTTGAGCTCCTCGTTGACCTTGGCCTTCATCCGCTCGTAGCCGGTCTTGACGTCACCCTGGGCGGCGAAGCCCAGGTTGAAGCCCTTGGAGATGTCCCGGGTACCGAGGTTGGTGGTCATGATGATGACCGTGTTCTTGAAGTCGACCACCCGGCCCTGGGAGTCGGTCAGCCGGCCGTCCTCAAGAATCTGCAGCAGCGAATTGAAGATATCCGGGTGGGCCTTTTCGACCTCGTCGAAGAGGACCACGGAGAACGGCTTGCGGCGCACCTTCTCGGTGAGCTGGCCGCCCTCTTCGTAACCGACGTATCCGGGCGGGGAGCCGAACAGCCGGGAGACCGTGTGCTTCTCGCTGAACTCCGACATGTCAAGGGAAATCAGCGCGTCCTCGTCACCGAAGAGGAATTCGGCGAGCGTCTTGGACAGCTCGGTCTTACCGACACCCGAGGGGCCGGCGAAGATGAAGGATCCGCCCGGACGCTTGGGGTCCTTGAGGCCCGCACGGGTACGCCGGATGGCCTGGGAGAGCGCCTTGATGGCGTCCTTCTGGCCAATGACGCGCTTGTGCAGCTCGTCCTCCATGCGCAGCAGCCGGGAGGACTCCTCCTCGGTCAGCTTGAAGACCGGGATGCCGGTGGCCGTGGCCAGGACCTCGGCGATCAGGTCGCCGTCGACCTCGGCGACGACATCCATGTCGCCGGCCTTCCACTCCTTCTCCCGCTTGGCCTTGGCGGCCAGCAGCTGCTTCTCCTTGTCCCGCAGGGAAGCGGCCTTCTCGAAGTCCTGCGAGTCGATCGCGGACTCCTTCTCCCGGCGCACCTCGGCGATCTTCTCGTCGAACTCGCGGAGGTCCGGCGGCGCGGTCATCCGGCGGATGCGCATCCGGGAGCCGGCCTCGTCGATCAGGTCGATCGCCTTGTCCGGCAGGAAGCGGTCGGAGATATAGCGGTCGGCCAGGGTGGCGGCCTGGACCAGCGCCTCGTCCGTGATGGAGACCCGGTGGTGCGCCTCGTAACGGTCGCGCAGCCCCTTGAGGATCTCGATGGTGTGCGGCAGCGACGGCTCGGCGACCTGGATGGGCTGGAAGCGGCGCTCCAGGGCGGCGTCCTTCTCCAGGTACTTGCGGTACTCGTCGAGCGTGGTGGCACCGATGGTCTGCAGCTCGCCACGGGCCAGCATCGGCTTGAGGATGCTGGCGGCGTCGATGGCACCCTCGGCGGCGCCCGCGCCGACCAGGGTGTGCAGCTCGTCGATGAACAGGATGATGTCGCCGCGGGTGCGGATCTCCTTGAGCACCTTCTTCAGGCGCTCCTCGAAGTCACCGCGGTAGCGGGAACCGGCCACCAGCGCGCCCAGGTCGAGGGTGTAGAGGTGCTTGTCCTTGAGGGTCTCGGGCACCTCGCCCTTGACGATGGCCTGGGCCAGGCCCTCGACGACGGCGGTCTTGCCGACGCCGGGCTCGCCGATGAGCACGGGGTTGTTCTTGGTGCGGCGGGACAGCACCTGCATGACCCGCTCGATCTCCTTCTCGCGCCCGATGACCGGGTCGAGCTTGGACTCCCGGGCGGCCTGGGTGAGGTTGCGCCCGAACTGGTCCAGGACCAGGGAGGTCGAGGGTGTGCCCTCGGCCGGGCCGCCGGCCGTGGCGGCCTCCTTGCCCTGGTAGCCGGAGAGCAGCTGGATGACCTGCTGCCGCACCCGGTTGAGATCGGCACCCAGCTTCACCAGGACCTGGGCGGCGACGCCCTCGCCCTCGCGGATCAGGCCGAGCAGGATGTGCTCGGTGCCGATGTAGTTGTGGCCGAGCTGCAGCGCCTCCCGGAGCGACAGCTCCAGGACCTTCTTGGCACGGGGGGTGAAGGGAATGTGGCCGGACGGGGCCTGCTGGCCCTGGCCGATGATCTCCTCCACCTGCTGGCGGACCGCCTCGAGCGAAATCCCGAGGCTCTCCAGGGCCTTAGCGGCGACACCCTCACCCTCGTGGATCAGGCCCAGGAGGATGTGCTCGGTGCCGATGTAGTTGTGGTTGAGCATCCGGGCTTCTTCCTGAGCCAGGACGACAACCCGCCGCGCGCGGTCGGTGAACCTCTCGAACATCGTTAATCGCTCCTCAGAGCGGTCAGGCAGTTAGGGGTCGGTCCCCTCCCTGTCCTTCCGCATGCTAGTCCCGCAGGACGGGACAGCTCATTCCAACTGCCGACATCCGTCCGGATCACCCCCGCGTCGACGGGGAACCTGCTGCCGAACAGCCGACATCTCCTCCAACCCGATGGTGGGAGACGATGTTCCCGCAGGCCAGGCATATACGCCCACCACCACTACGCCGATGGCGAACGCCCGCCCGCTCCAGCGGGTCCGCTCTCCGCCCCCGGCCGGCGCTCCACGCCCCTGCCGTGCCGCGCTGTACCGCCTCTCCCCATGGGGAAAGTCTTACCCCCGCCCACTGACACTCCATGCGGCGCGGGCCGGTCGGCTCCGCTACGGGCGAACACCGTCGCACCGCCGGGAGCCTCTGTGCGCCCCTCAAGCCCTATACGCAGCGTGCCCGGTTACCGACGCTGCGTAACCCGGCGGGCTTGACTCAGTTGCACCGTCTATGACTGCCGCCCTGACCGGCCCCCGGACACCGCTGGATTCCGCCGCCCCGCCGTCCGGCGAGCCCGGCGCACGGCGCCGCTGGTACGAGCGGGAGCTCGGCTGGCCGGTGTGCGACGAGGAGCCGCTCCAGCTGCCGACCGGGGTCCGGTTCGACGCCCTGGGGCTGCCGGTGCCGGCCGGCCTGGCGGTGCTCGGGCGCAGACTGAGCACGGGGCCGGTGGCCCTGGACACCCGGGCCCGGACGCTGTGGTTCCTGACCGCGGCGGGCAGCGCCGAGGAGCTGCCGGGGCTGCTGGACTGGCTGGAGTGGGGCGGGATCGCCCTGGAGCTCACCGCGCGCGGGGCGGGCGGCCGGATCGCCGCTCCGGCGCCGGTCGGCGGGGAGCCTTCACCCGCGCCGTCCGGGCGTGCGGGCGGGCCGTCCTGCGTCCCGCGGGAGGCCGTCTGGCTGCGGCCTCCCCGGCCGGGATGCGAGGTGGAGCCGACCCTGCCGGTGTGCGGCCTCGGGGGCGTACCGGGCGCCCCCGATCTCGTGCGGCTGGTGAGCGCGGCGGCCACCGAATGCCACCGGGCCCGGCTGTCGCGCGCCGGGCGGGCACTTACGGGCCCGCCGGCCGGAAATCCGGCCGGAGATCAGCCGTTGGCCTTCTCGTACGCCTCGCGAATGTCGGCGGGCACCCGGCCGCGGTCGTTGACGTTGTAGCCGTTGTCCTTGGCCCAGGCGCGGATCTTCGCGGTGTCCTGGCCACCCACCGCGGCCGGTGCGGTACGGGCCCGGGCCCGGCCGCCGGCACTGCGCGCACTGCCGGTGCGGCGCCCCGCCTTCACAAAGTCCGCGAGCGACTCGCGCAGCTTGTCCGCGTTGGCCGTGGTGAGGTCGATCTCGTAGGTCTTGCCGTCCAGAGCGAACGTCACCGTCTCGTCCGCCTCGCCGCCGTCGAGGTCGTCGACAAGAAGGACCTGAACCTTCTGCGCCACGGGGTTTCCTTTCATCAGCAGAAAAGGGATTACGGAGGAATAGCAAACCGCCTTTCCCGGAAAAACACAAACCCCTGGGGAAGGTTCAGCTGCCCTTGCGGACGGGAAGCATGCCTTCCGGAGCGGCACGATAGGGGCGCGATTCGGACATAGGGTTCGCGATCACAGATGCAGAAGCATCCGGCTGTTGCCAAGGGTGTTCGGCTTCACTCGTTCGAGACCCAGGAACTCGGCAACACCCTCGTCATAGGAGCGCAGCAGCTCGCTGTAGACATCACCGTCCACCGGGGTCTCTCCGATCTCGACGAAGCCGTGCTTCACGAAGAAGTCGACTTCGAAGGTGAGACAGAAAATACGGCGCACCCCGAGCCAGCGTGCGGTCTGCACCAGCTTGTCGAGGAGAGCGTGCCCGACGCCCCAGCCCTTGGCCGCCGGGTCGACCGCGAGAGTGCGCACCTCCGCCAGGTCTTCCCACATGACGTGCAGTGCGCCGCATCCGATGACCGTACCGTCGTCGTCCCGCTCGGCGACCCAGAACTCCTGGATGTCCTCGTAAAGAGTCACCGTGGCTTTGTCGAGCAGGATGCGCTCGCGCGCGTAGGTGTTGATGAGCCGGCGGACGGCCGGGACATCGGAGGTCCGGGCGCGGCGGACGGTGACGATTTTTGCGCGGGCGCGGTCGGCAGTTGCGTCTGGCATAAGCGGACGCTATCGCCCTGGCTCTCCGGGTCCCTCGGCGGGACCGTCGAGTTGCACGATGCGGATGGCGTCGCGCAGGGCTTCGCGTTGTTCGGCCGACATCATGCCGAAGAACGCGACGAGAGCGGCCGCGGGGTTGTCACTCACGGACCACGCTTCGTTCATCAGTGCGGCTGAGTAGGCGGCCCGGTTCGAGACCGCCTCATATCGATAGGCACGGCCTTCGGCTTCCCGGCGCAGCCAGCCCTTCTGATACAGGTTGTCCATTACGGTCATCACGGTCGTGTAGGCGATGGACCGTTCCTGCTGAAGGTCTTCCAGCACTTCTCGAACAGTGACCGGCCGGTTCCACTCCCACACGCGCGTCATGACGGCGTCTTCCAGATCACCCAGGCGTCGAACCACACGGGAATAATAGTGGGACATGTCTCGAATGCCGGTTTATCGCGGCAGCAAAGCGGCGCCAAAAAGGGCGTACGACCCGAGAGAAAGCGGTAAAGCGGTCTCGGATCGTACGCCCCGGGGGCGCGGGCCGCGGATTTCCGCGGGCCGTTGATCAGGCGCCGGAGCCGTTGGCTTCCCGGGCGGCCGCTTCGGCGCGGGCCAGCGCGGCGTCGACGATGGCGTCCTCCTTGGCCTTGTTCGCGCCACCCTGACTGCGGATGATCGTCACCACCAGCGCGGTGAACGCGACCGCCATCACCACGGGCGGGACCAGGGCGGAGACATAGTCCATGGCCGTCGGCTCCTTCTGGGTCGGGATTGGGTGGGGCTGAGCGACCCGTCCAGATTACGCCGGTGTCAGCCGGGTCTCGGCGGGCGGGGCGGGCTTGCGGCGGGGCGGGAAGACCTCGCCCGGGGTGGGAATGGGACGGTCCGGCCGGGGCGCGGCGGGCCTGGGCGCCGGTTTCTCCGGCTGGCTGCCGGGCTTGCGGGCCCCGGGCTTGGCGCCGGGCTTGGGCTCGGGTTTGGGCTGCTCCCCGGCGCCGGCGCCGGCGTAGGCGGGCCGGGCCGGGGGTACGGCCGCCCGGCCCCAGTCCACGGCGGACCCGGCCAGGCTCTCGCAGCGCCGCAGCAGGACGCGGCGGCGGAGGGTCTCGGCGGCGCCGGCCGGGGCGGCGCACAGGGTGCGCAGGGCGGCCAGGTCCTCGTCGTCCGGCCGATGGCCGGCCGTGAGGGCGTCCTGGAGGCGCTCCAGATAGCCGGGGGCGGTGCCGGGCAGGGCGGCGCGGTAGCGGGCGAGGTCGGCGCGGAGGAAGGCGCGCAGCCTGCCGCCCTCACGGGCGGCCTCGTCCACGGCCGTCACCAGGCGGAGGCAGTCACGCCGGTCCGCGTCGCGCTCGGGGCCGGGGCGGCGGATGGGGTGGTCGGGCTGAAGGGCGATGGCGAGGGCACGGCGCAGGACGCGCAGTTCGTTCGCGCTGAAGGCCATGCCGCCGCGGGATCCATAAGGCGTGGGCATGCGCCGACTTTAAGTGCTAAACGGACAAAATTCGCTTATCGCGGAGTTCTTGGCGTGGCTCGCGTCCCGAATTCCGGCCGTAAGCGGCCGGAAAGCCGTAATGCCGGTGGCCCCGCAAACCGGCGGCCCGCAAAGACGGCAAAGGCCGGACGGCCGTAATCGGTCCGTCCGGCCTCCGGGCGGGGCTCAGGCCCGCCCGGCGTTGCGCTCGTACACCAGCCGCAGGCCGATCAGGGTCAGCCAGGGCTCATGCTCGTCGATCACCGTGGCCTCGCCGAGGACCAGCGGGGCCAGGCCGCCGGTGGCGATCACGGTGACCTCGTCCGGGTCGTCGGCCAGCTCCCGGGCCATCCGGTTGACCACGCCGTCGACCTGGCCGGCGAAGCCGTGGATGATGCCGGACTGCATGGCCTCGACCGTGTTCTTGCCGATCACGCTGCGCGGCCGGGCCAGTTCGATCTTGCGGAGCTGAGCGCCCTTGACGCCCAGGGCCTCCACCGAGATCTCAATGCCGGGCGCGATCACCCCGCCCGTGTACTCGCCCCGCGCGCTGACCGCGTCAAAGGTGGTGGCGGTGCCGAAGTCCACCACCACACACGGCCCGCCGTAGAGCTCGACGGCGGCGACCGCGTTGACGATCCGGTCCGCGCCGACCTCCTTGGGGTTGTCCATCAGGATCGGCACTCCGGTCTTGACCCCGGGCTCCACCAGCACGGCCGGTACGTCGCCGTAGTAGCGGCGGGTCATCTCACGCAGCTCGTGCAGCACCGAGGGGACGGTGGAGCAGATGGCGATGCCCTCGATGCCCTCGCCCAGGTCCTCGCCCAGCAGCGGGTGCCGGCCCATCAGCCCCTGGAAGAGCACGGCCAGTTCATCGGCAGTGCGACGGGCGTCCGTGGAGATCCGCCAGTGCTCGACGATGTCCTCGCCGTCGAACAGACCGAGCACGGTCTGGGTGTTGCCGACATCGATGGTGAGCAGCATCAGGCGGCGTCCCCACCGGGCTCGTCCCGCAGGTCCAGGCCGATGTCCAGGATCGGCGCGGAGTGGGTGAGGGCGCCCACCGCCAGGTAGTCGACGCCGGTCCCGGCGTAGACGCGGGCGTTGTCCAGGGTGAGCCGGCCCGAGGACTCCAGCCGGGCCCGGCCGGCCACCAGGGCGACCGCCTCGCGGGTCTGCTCGGGGGTGAAGTTGTCCAGCAGGATCAGCTCGGCGCCCTCCGCCAGCACCGGCGGGATCTGGTCCAGCCGGTCCACCTCCACCTCGATGGGCAGCTCCGGGAAGCGCTCGCGCACCGCCCGGAACGCCTCGGCGACGCCGCCCGCGGCCACCACATGGTTGTCCTTGATCAGGGCCGCGTCGGACAGCGACATCCGGTGGTTGACGCCGCCGCCGCAGCGCACCGCGTACTTCTCCAGGGAGCGCAGCAGGGGCGTGGTCTTGCGGGTGTCGCGGACCACGGCGCCGGTGCCCTCCAGCACATCCGCCCAGGCGCGGGTGGCGGTGGCGATGCCGGAGAGGCGGCAGAGCAGGTTGAGGGCGCTGCGCTCGGCGGTGAGCAGGTCGCGGGTGCGGGTGCGTACGGTCAGCAGCTTCTGGCCGGGCTCGACCCGGTCGCCGTCCTCGGCATGCCGCTCGACCTCGAAGTCCTCGGTGCAGACCACCGAGACGATCGCCTCGGCAACCCGCAGCCCGGCCACCGTGCCGGCCTCGCGGGCGGTGAAGTCACCGGTGCACACCGCGTCCTCGGGGATGGTGGCCACGGTGGTGACATCCACCCCGCCGTCCAGGTCCTCCTCCAGGGCCGCATGGGCCAGGTCCTCCACCAGCAGGGGGTCCAGGCCGGCCTGGGCCAGCAGCCCGGCCAGCGCCTCGTCCAGCCCGCACTCCTGCTCATAGGCCCCGTCGCCACAGGCGCAGTCGGCACCGCAGCCGGGTTCCTCCAGGGTGGTGAGCCGGTACTGGACGTTCTCGGGGGTGCTCACTCGCTGCTCCTTGCGATGGAAGAAGGGGAAGAAGAAGGGGTGACGGGCGGGAAGGCGGGGGTGTCGGTGCCGGTGATGGCCAGGGTACGGTCCGGGCGCAGGGTGACCAGGAGGTGACGGCTCCAGGACTCCTCGTCCCGCTCGGGGCGGTCCTCGCGCCAGTGGCTGCCACGGGTCTCCTCGCGCAGCCGGGCCGCGGCGACCAGCACCCGGGCGACCAGAAGCAGGTTGGCCGCCTCCCAGCTCTCGGTGCCGGGCTCGGCCGGCTTCTCCGGGGCCCGGGAGATCGCCGCCAGCCGCTCGGCGGCGGTGGCCAGGCTTTCCGCAGAACGGAGGACTCCGGCGCCCTCGGTCATGATGCGCTGGATCGTGTGGCGGACCTCGGGGGCGGGCAGCGGTTCGCCCGGCTCCGCACCGGCCGGCACCGGCTCGCCCGGGGCGAGGTCCCCGGCGGCGAGACCCGCGGTGATGTCCTCGGCGATGCGCTCGGCGAAGACCAGGCCCTCCAGCAGCGAGTTGGAGGCCAGCCGGTTGGCGCCGTGCACCCCGGTGCAGGCGACCTCGCCACAGGCGTACAGGCCGGGGACGGTGGAGCGGCCGGCCAGGTCGGTGCGCACCCCGCCGGAGGCGTGGTGCGCGGCGGGCGCCACCGGAATCGGCTCGGTCACCGGGTCGATGCCATGGGCCCGGCAGGCGGCCAGGATGGTGGGGAAGCGCTTGGCCCACATCTCGGCGCCGAAGTGCCGGGCGTCCAGGTACATATGCTCGGTGCCGGTCTCCTGCATCCGGCGCGTGATGCCCTTGGCCACGATGTCGCGGGGGGCCAGTTCGGCCAGTTCGTGCTGCCCGACCATAAAGCGGTGGCCGTCCGCGTCCACCAGGTGGGCGCCCTCGCCGCGCACCGCCTCGGAGACCAGCGGCAGCTGGCCCTCGGCGCCCGGGCCCACCCAGAGCACGGTCGGGTGGAACTGGACGAACTCCAGGTCGGAGACCTCGGCCCCGGCGCGCAGGGCGAGCGCCACACCGTCGCCGGTGGAGACCGCCGGGTTGGTGGTGGCGGAGAACACCTGGCCCATGCCGCCGGTGGCCAGCACCACCGCCGGGGCCCGTACCGCGCCCACCCCGTCGTGCTGGCCCTCGCCCATGACATGCAGCGATACCCCGGCCGCCCGGCCCTCGGCGTCCTTGAGCAGGTCCAGCACCAGGGCGTGCTCGATGGTGTGGATCCCGGCCGCGCGCACCGCCGCCACCAGGGCCCGGGAGATCTCGGCGCCGGTGGCGTCGCCGCCGGCGTGGACGATACGGCGGCGGTGGTGGCCGCCCTCGCGGCCGAGCAGGATCTCGCCGGTCTCGGCGTCGGTGTCGAAGCGGGCGCCGGTCCCGATCAGGCGGCGGACCGCCGCCGGCCCCTCGGTGACCAGGGTGCGCACCGCCTGCTCGTCGCACAGACCGGCGCCGGCCACCAGGGTGTCGTCCAGGTGCTGGGCCGGGGTGTCGCCCTCGCCCAGAGCGGCCGCCACGCCGCCCTGGGCCCAGCGGGTGGAGCCGTCGTCCAGCCGGGCCTTGGTGACCACGGTGACCTGGGCGCCGGCCGCCGCGCAGCGCAGCGCCACGGTGAGTCCGGCCACGCCGGAGCCGATGACCACCACATTGGCGGTGTCCGTCCAGCCGGGGCGGGGGGCGTGCAGCCGTATACCGCTCATCGGTGTGCTCCGAAGTCCGAGAAGTCCAGGGGGATGTTGTCGATCAGGCGGGTGGTGCCCACCTTGGCGGCCACCGCCAGGATCGCCTCGCCGGTGTGGTCGTCGGCGACCTCGGTGAAGTCGGCCGGGTCGACGAGGGCCAGGTAGTCCAGGACCACGGGGGGTTCCATGGCGGCCGCGTGGTCCAGCACCGCCCGGGCGGAGCGGCGGACCGCCGCCGGACCCTCGCCCTCGGCGGCCCGGGCGGTCAGCAGGGCGCGGGAGAGCTCCAGCGCGGAGGCCCGGTCGGCGGGCGCGAGATAGCGGTTGCGGCTGGAGAGGGCCAGGTTGTCGCCCTCCCGGACGGTCGGCACGCCGACGATCTCCACCGGGAAGTTCAGGTCGCGCGCCATCCGCCGGATCAGCGCCAGCTGCTGGGCGTCCTTCTGCCCGTAGAGCGCCGCCTCGGGGGCGGTCAGGTGCAGCAGCTTGGCGACCACGGTGAGCATGCCGTCGAAGTGGCCGGGGCGGTGGGCGCCCTCCAGCCGCTCCCCCATCGGCCCGGCGGTGATCCGCACCTCGGGCTCCCCGCCCGGGTAGACCTCGTCCACCGAGGGGGCGAAGACCACATCGGCGCCCGCCTTCTCGGCCACCAGGATGTCCTCGTCCAGGGTGCGCGGGTAGCGCTCCAGGTCCTCGCCGGGGCCGAACTGCAGCGGGTTGACGAACACGGTGACCACCACCTGTCCGTCGGGCCCGGCCAGCCGGCGGGCCTCGCGGATCAGGGTGGCGTGGCCCTCGTGCAGGGCGCCCATGGTCATCACCACCGCACGGCGGCCCGCGCCGCGCGGCAGGGAGCGCAACTCGGCTGCGTCCCGGGCGAGTTGGATGGTCACTGGTTTCCTCCGTCCGAGAGGACGCCGAGCAGGTCCTCCGCCAGTTCCGGCTTGAGCAGGCCGTGCGCGAGTGCCCGGTCCGCGGTGGTACGGGCCATCGCCAGATATCCGGCGACGGCCTGCGGCGCGTGTGCCCGCAGCTCGGCGATGTGCGCGGCCACGGTGCCCGCGTCGCCGCGGGCCACCGGGCCGGTGAGAGCCGCGTCGCCGCTGCGCAACGCGTTGTCCAGGGCGGCGCCCAGCAGCGGGCCGAGCATCCGGGCCGGGGCGCTCACCCCGGCGGTGCTCAGCAGCTCCATGGACTGGGCGACCAGGGTGGTCAGATAGTTGGCGCCGATGGCCAGGGCCGCGTGGTAGAGCGGCCGGGCGGCCTCCTCGATCCACTCCGGCTCGCCGCCCATCTCGATGACCAGCGCCTCGGCGGCCAGCCGCAGCTCCTCGGGCGCGGTGACGCCGAATGAGCAGCCGGCCAGCCGCTGGACGTCCACCGCGGTGCCGGTGAAGGTCATCGCCGGGTGCAGGGCCAGCGGCAGTCCGCCCGCGCGGCGCGCCGGGTCCAGCACGGCCGCGCCGAACCGGCCGGAGGTGTGCACCAGCAGCTGGCCGGGGCGCACCGCGCCGGTCTCGGCCAGGCCGGACACCAGGCCGGGCAGCACATCGTCGGGGACGGTGAGCAGCACCAGGTCGGCGGCGGCCAGCACCTCGGCGGGGCTGACCAGCGGCACGCCGGGCAGCAGTTCGGCGGCCCGGCGGCGGGAGGTGTCGGAGACGCCGGAGACGGCCACCGGGCGGTGGCCGGCCAGCTTGAGCGAGGCGGCGAGGGCGGGGCCGACACGGCCCGCGCCGACGACGCCGACGGTGAGCCGCGCGGGACGGTCCTGCGCGCTCAGCGGCTCGGAGGTGGGATGTGCGTTCACGCGGCGCGCTGCCTTCCGTTCCAGTCCGCGGGGGTACCGGACGATTCCGTTGTCATGCTACGCGAGGGGGTACCCCCGGGCGCCGGGCGTCCCCAGCCCTGTGGATAACTCCTGGCGGCTGTCCGGCCCGGCCGTCATGATCCCCCCATGACCGATGATTCCCTGCCTGCTGACGCTCTGCCGGTGGACCGGGCCCGGAAGCTGGCCGCGCTGCGCGGCAGCGAGCGGGTGCTCTGCGGCACCCCGCTGGCCGAGACGGTCGGCGAGCGGCTGGCCCGGCTGGCCGCCGAGGCCGACGGGTACGACCTGGACCAGGGCGTGGATGTGTACGGCGACGGCCTGGTCGCCGAGCTGGAGCGGCGCGGGGCCGGGCTGCTGGGCATGGAGGCCGCGGCCTTCTTCCCCAGCGGCACCATGGCGCAGCAGGTGGCGCTGCGCTGCTGGGCCGGGCGCACCGGCTCCCCGGTGGTGGCCCTGCATCCGCTGTCCCATCTGGAGGTGCATGAGCGGGACGCGTATGCCCAGGTCAGCGGCTTGCGCGCGGTGCATCCCACCGATGCGCCCCGGCTGCCGACGGCGGCCGAGATCCGGGAGTTCGAGGAGCCTTTCGGCACGCTGTCACTGGAGCTGCCGCTGCGGGACGCCGGATTCGTCCTGCCCTCCTGGACCGAACTGACCGAGGTGGCCGAGGCCGCCCGGGAGCGGGACGCGGTGGTGCTCCCCCATTGCCTTAAGGGCATGGGGGGACCCCCACGACGGGGCCCGGCTGTGGGAGTGCGCCTCCCACTTCGGGGTCGGCCTGCCGGAGATCGCCGCGCTGGCCGACTCGGTCTATGTCTCGCTCTACAAGTCGCTGGGCGGCCTGTCGGGTGCGCTGCTGGCGGGCCCGGCCGAGCTGGTGGCGGAGGCGGTGGCCTGGCGGCACCGGTACGGCGGCAAGCTGTTCCAGCAGTGGCCGGCGGCGCTGAGCGGGCTGGCCGGGCTGGAGCGGGAGCTGCCCCGGCTGCCGTCCTATGTGGCACACGCCAAGGTGGTGGCGCGGGCGCTGCGGGAGGGGCTCGCCGCGGCCGGGGCGAGCTGGTCCCGGGTGCATCCCGGGGAGCCGCACACCCACCAGTTCCAGCTGTGGCTGCCCTGTCCGGCGCCGGTGCTGGAGCGGGCCGGGGTGCTGCTGGCGGAGGAGGAGCGCACCTGGCTGTTCAACGCCTGGCAGCCGGGCCCGGTGCCCGGCCTGTCCTTCACCGAGGTCACGGTCGGCGCCTCAGCACTGGACTGGACGGCCGCGGCCGTCGGCGAGGCGGTCGGCGCGCTGCTGGAGCGGGTGCCCGGGCACGGGTGAGGCCGGGCGGGGCCACGGCAGGAATCTCCGGAAGGCGGCCTGCCGGCGGGCCGCCCGCTCGTCCACCACGGCCAGGAATTGCCGCCAGGTGCGGAACTCGCGTATCGCCTGCCGCTCGCCGGTGCCGGGGGCGGGCGGGGCCGGGGCCCGGTGCTGAGCGGCGCGGTAGAGGTCGAGGAGGTGCTGCTGGGATGCGTCCATGCGCTCACCGTGCGGGCCGCCGGCCCGGGTTGGCCCGCCGATTGACAGGGATGGTCAATCGACGGCCGCAGGGGGGATTCCGCCCGGAGAATGGGCCCATGAGCGTGACGATCGACATCACGGGGCTGCCGCCGGAGCGGATCCTGTTCCGGGCCTCGCCGCTGGCCGAGCTCTCCAACGCCCTGCATGTACTGGCCGCCCCGGGCCACCACCCCGGGCTGCAGGGCTGGACGACCTCGACCACGGCCGCGCTCAAGCCGGACCTGGCGGACCGGCTGTGCGAGGCGGACTTCCTGTGGGGCCCGCTGATCTCGGACCTTCTGCTGCCCTTCGCCGCGCTGCCGGAGACGGGCGGGGTGCCCGGCGCCACCCTCCGGGAGGAACTGGACCTGGTCGACCGGCTGAATGACGAACAATTTGTCAACTCGGCGCTGGAGATCAACTGTTCCAGCCACTACCGCACCAACGGCCCCTCCCCGCTGTGGGACGAACGGTCCCGCGCCGAGGCCCTGGACCGGGCCGCCGCCCGTGGTCCCCGCCAACTGGAGTTCGCCAAGCGGCTGCTGACCGACCCGCCGGCCGTACGCACCTGGCTGCGCCGCCTGTTGGAGGACTGTGAGGAGGCGTTCTTCGCGGACGTCTGGCAGCGGGTGAGCGTGCAACTGGCCGCGGATGTACGGCACAAGACGGAGGTGTTCCGGCGCAGGGGGCTGCGCGAGGCACTGGCCGAGGTGGGGCCCGCGGTGCATCTGGACGAGGCCGCCGGCCGGATCACCGTGGACAAGCTGACCAGCGGCCGGACCACCGCCGTCGACCCGGCGACCGGACCGGGGCTGACCCTGGTGCCGTCCTGCTTCGGCTGGCCGCATCTGATGGTGCTGCACGCCCCGGGCTGGCGGCCGGTCATCCACTACCCGGTGGACGCGCCCGAAGTGCCCACCCCCGCCTCGCTGGACCTGCTCCAGCTGCGCCTGGAGGCGCTGGCCCACCCGCTGCGGATCCGGATCTGCCGGTTCCTGGCGCGGACCGCGTTCACCACCGGAGAGCTGGCCGCCCAGCACGGCATCAGCGCCCCGGAGGTGTCCCGTCATCTGGCGGTGCTGAAGAAGGCCGGGCTGCTCACCACCCGGCGGCGCGGCCGCTATGTCCTCTACCAGCTGGACCTGACGGTGGTCGCCCGGCTGGGCAGCGACTTCCTGGAGGGCGTGCTGCGGTAGCGGCACCCCGCGTGATCCCGGCCACGGTTTCCCGGCCGGGCACCGCCGTACGGGCCGCCGTTGCCAGACTGCCGGTCATGGATCAACGCGTGGGCCCCGCCGTCACCTTCGGCCTGCTGGCCGCATGGGCGCTGAACGACATCGAGGAACTGGCCACCATGGACCGCTTCACCCGCGAGCGGCTGCCGGTGCTGCGGGCACGCTTCCCCAGGGTGCCGGAGCGGATCTGGGGCTCCATGGCCGAGGTGGACGGGCGCCGGTTCGCCGTGGCCGTCGGCGTGATGGGCGCCATCGTGGCCGCCGCCGCGGCCGACGGCCACCGCACCGGCGGACGTTCCCCCTTCTACCGCGCCACCCTGGACGGCTTTGGGCTGCACGGGCTGGTGCACCTGGCCCAGGCGGCCGCCTCCCGGGGCTACACCCCGGGGGTGCTCACCTCCCCCACCGTGGTCGTCCCCTTCACCCTGTGGGCCCGTACCCGGCTGCGGCGGGCCGGAGCGCTGCCGCCGCCCCGGGCGCGGGACGCCGCCTATGGGCTGGCGCTGGCCGGGGCGGCCGCCGTGGTGAGCCACACGGTGGCCCGGCGGCTCACGGCGCGGACTGGCCGCCGGCCCGTACCAGGCCGCTCTCATAGGCCATGACCACCACCTGAACCCGGTCCCGCAGCCCCAGCTTGGTGAGGATGCGGCCCACATGGGTCTTCACGGTGGCCTCGGAGAGCACCAGCCGGGCCGCGATCTCACCGTTGGACAGGCCCTGCGCCACCAGCAGCATGACCTCCCGCTCGCGGTCGGTGAGCCGGCTCAGCTGCGGGCTGGCCTGCTCCCGGCCGGAGCTGGGCAGCATGGGGGTGAAGCGGTCCAGCAGCCGCCGGGTGGTGCTGGGCGCGACCACCGCGTCCCCGCTGTGCACGGCCCGGATGGCGCCCAGCAGTTCGGCCGGCGGAACGTCCTTGAGCATAAAGCCGCTGGCCCCGGCCTTGAGCGCGGAGAAGGCGTATTCGTCCAGGTCGAAGGTGGTCAGGATGAGCACCTTGGGCGGGTCGGTCTGGGCGCAGATCCGGCTGGTCGCCTCCACCCCGTCCAGCCTGGGCATCCGGACGTCCATCAGCACCACATCCACCGCGGTGCCGCGCAGCACCTCCAGCGCCTCCACACCGTCGCCCGCTTCGGCGACGACCTCCATGTCCGGCTGGGCGGCCAGCACCATGCGGAAGCCGGTGCGCAGCAGCACCTGGTCGTCGACGAGCATCACGCGGATCGGCATGCGGGGTTCCCTCTCATCTGTGCTCATTCATGGTTGTCAGGGCTCAGCGGCGCTGTCCCGGCTCAGCGGCCGGCCTTGGCGGGCAGCAGCACACTGATCCGGAATCCGCCGCCCGGGCGGGGCCCCGCGTCCAGGGTGCCGCCGACCATACCGACCCGCTCGCGCATGCCGATCAGTCCATGGCCCATGCCGTCCGCGCCGCCGGAGTCATAGAGCTCGTGCTGGGCGCCCCGGCCGTCGTCCTCGACCAGCAGCCCCAGGCCGTCGTCGAAGTAGGTCAGCCGGACGCTGGCGCCCACATCCGGCCCGCCGTGCTTACGGGTGTTGGTCAGCGCCTCCTGGACGATGCGGTAGGCGGTCAGCTCCACGCTGCTGGGCAGCGGCCGGGCGGCGCCCTCCACCTGGTAGTCGACCGGCAGCCCGGCGCCGCGCACCTGCGCCACCAGGTCCTCGATCTGCCCCACATCGGGCTGCGGGACGTATTCGCCGCCCCCGCCGCCGCCGTTCTCCTCGCTGCGCAGCACGCCCAGCAGCCGGCGCATCTCGGCCAGCGCCTGCCGGCCGGTGCCGGAGATGGTCTCCAGGGCCTGCTTGGCCTGCTCCGGCGAGGAGTCCAGGACATAGGCGGCGCCGTCCGCCTGCACCACCATCACCGAGACATTGTGCGCGACCACATCGTGCAGTTCCCGGGCGATCCGGGCGCGCTCGGCGGTGACCGCCATCTTCGCCTGCTGCTCGCGCTCCTTCTCCAGCCGGGCCGCCCGCTCCTCCAGCTGGGCCCAGTAAGCGCGGCGGGTGCGCATGGAGTCGCCCAGCACCCAGGCCAGCAGGAAGGGGACGCTGGCGAAGCCCATGGAGAACAGGTTGTGCGCGGTGCCGGGCGAGGGTTCGGGCCAGCGCAGGAAGTAGAGCACCGCCGCCAGCACCCCGCCGATCAGCGCGAACCGCGAGGCCCAGCGCTTGCTGCCGGAGGCCACCGTGTAGACGATCACCAGCATGGCGAAGTCAAAGATGTTCGCCGGGATGTCCAGCAGCAGCTGGGCCACTCCGGTCAGCGTGGCCAGCAGCAGCATGCACACCGGGAACCGCCGCCGCAGCGCCACCACCACGGACATGGCGCAGGTCACCCCGGCGACGGCCAGCCGGTGGCCCCCGGCCGTCCCCGCCGTGCTCATCGCGCCGAGCCCGAGCAGCAACAGGGCCCAGGAGCTGTCCACCCAGGTGGGGTGTCTGCGGAGGAAGTCGTAGAGGCGCTGCACGTCACCCAGCGTAGGCACGCCGCCCAGGCGCGTGGGTCAGCCCGGCGATCGATACCGTCCCCTCGCATCTACTCCCCAAGGTGGAGGGCCCGGGACCATGGGGCCGTCCTAACGTGTGTATATGACATCCGTAGCGCGTCCCTGGCGGGAGGCGGCCCAGGCCGCCCTGTACGGCCCCGGTGGCTTCTACCGCCGCCCGGAGGGACCGGCCGGGCACTTCCGCACCTCGGTCCATGCCTCCCCGCTGTTCGCCGAGGCGGTGCTGGAACTGCTGGGCCGGGTTGACGCTGCCCTGGGTCACCCCGCCGAACTCACCTTCACCGATATGGGTGCCGGGCGAGGCGAGCTGGTGACCGCGGTGCTGGACCGCTGCCCGCCGGAGCTGGCCGGGCGGCTGCGCCCGTACGCGGTGGACCTGGCGGACCGGCCGGACGGGCTGGACCCCCGCATCACCTGGCAGGACGCCCCGCCGCGCGAGGTGACCGGGCTGCTGCTGGCCAATGAGTGGCTGGACAACGTCCCGCTGGATGTGGCCGAGACGGACGGCCGGGGCATCCCCCGCCTGCTGCTGGTCCAGGAGGACGGCGAGGAGCTGCCCGGCGAGGCGGTGCGGGGCGCCGATGCCGAGTGGCTGGCCCGCTGGTGGCCGCTCCAGGGCGCGCCGCCCGGCAGCCGGGCCGAGATCGGGCACCCCCGGGACGCGGCCTGGGCCCGGGCGGTGTCCGGCCTGCGGGCCGGGCTGGCGGTGGCCGTGGACTACGCGCACCGCCTGATGTCCCGGCCGCCGTTCGGCACCCTGACCGGGTTCCGGGACGGCCGCGAGGTACGGCCGGTGCCGGACGGTTCCTGCGACATCACCGCCCATGTCGCCCTGGACTCCTGCGCGGGACCCGGCGCGGTGCTGCTGAGCCAGCGGGCGGCGCTGTCCGCGCTGGGCCTGGACGGCCGGCGCCCGCCGCTCTCCCTGGCCTCCGCCGACCCGGCGGCCTATGTCCGCGCCCTGGCCTCGGCCGGCGAAGCCGCCGAACTGACCTCGCCCACCGGGCTGGGCGCCTTCACCTGGCTGGTACAGCCGGTGGGTGACGCCTGCACGGACGTACTCACGGCCGCCGACGGCGCGGCCGCACCACGGGAGAGCTGACCCGGTTCCGCGGGTGGGGAACGAACCCCGGCCCCCGCCCTGGGAAACTGGACCCATGACGGAAACAACGTTCGGCATCGGCGGCGCAGCCGAAAGCACTGACATGGTGCTGAACATCGGCCCCCAGCACCCCTCCACCCACGGCGTGCTCCGCCTCCGCCTCACCCTGGACGGAGAGCGCGTCCGCACCGCCGAACCCGTCATCGGCTATATGCACCGCGGCGCGGAGAAGCTCTTCGAGGCCCGCGACTACCGCCAGATCATCATGCTCGCCAACCGGCACGACTGGCTCTCCGCCTTCTCCAACGAGCTGGGCGTGGTCATGGCCGTGGAACGCATGCTGGGCATGGAGGTCCCCGAGCGCGCGGTCTGGCTCCGCACCCTGCTGGCCGAGCTCAACCGGGTCCTCAACCACCTGATGTTCCTGGGCTCCTATCCGCTGGAGCTCGGCGGCATCACCCCGGTCTTCCACGCCTTCCGTGAACGCGAGGAGCTCCAGGCGGTGCTGGAGGAGGTCTCCGGGGGCCGGATCCACTACATGTTCAACCGGGTCGGCGGCCTCAAAGAGGACCTGCCGTCCGGCTGGACGGACCGCGCCCGGCACGCGGTGGCCGAGGTGCGTTCCCGGATGGACGTCTACGACCGCCTGGTGCTCGGCAACGAGATCTTCCGGGGCCGTACCCGGGGCGTGGGCGTGCTCACCCCCGGGACGGTGCACGCCTATGGGGTCAGCGGGCCGATCGCCCGTGCCTCCGGCGTCGACTTCGACCTGCGCCGGGACGAGCCGTACCTGGCCTATGCCGAGCTGGCCGACGTACTCAAGGTGGTCACCCGCGAGGAGGGCGACTGCCTGGCCCGCTTCGAGTGCCTGCTGGAGCAGACGCACAACGCGCTGGCGCTGGCCGACGCCTGTCTGGACCGGCTGGCCGAACTCCCGCCCGGCCCGGTCAACCAGCGGCTGCCCAAGGTGCTGAAGGCCCCCGAGGGGGCCACCTACGCCTGGACCGAGAACCCGCTCGGCCTCAACGGCTACTACCTGGTGTCCAAGGGCGACAAGACGCCCTACCGGCTGAAGCTGCGCTCGGCGTCCTTCAACAACATCCAGGCCCTGGTGGAACTGCTGCCGGGCACGCTGGTCGCCGACATGGTGGCGATCCTGGGATCGCTGTTCTTCGTCGTCGGCGACATCGACAAGTAGCCCGCCCGGCCCGGCCGTTGCCGGCCGGGCGGCCGCGTCAGATGGCGCTGCGCAGCTCCACCACGTCGATCTGCTCGGTGTCATCGTGCGCGGTCAGGTCGATGACCTCGCCCTCGGCGGCATCCGCACCGTCCTGGGCCAGGGCCTCCTCGGCCTCCGCGCCGACGACGTCCGCCAGGTCCTGCTCCTCCACCGGGCGGGCGGCGGGCACCGCCGGCTTCCGGTTGTTGCCGAAGAAGTCGAACCCGCCCTGGGTGCGCGCCACCGGCACGGCCGGCACCCGCCGCACCAGCCCGCTGGAGGTCACCGCGGCCGCTGCCGCCCGGGCCGAAGGGACGGCCGTCTCCGGGGACTTGACCGCCTGGCCTCCGGTCGCCGCCGGGGCGGCCGGGACGTCGGTCGCCGCCGGGACGCCGGCCTCGCCGGCCGGCCGCTCTGCCGAAGCGGCCGCGCCCAGTGGCGCCTTGCCCGCCGGAGCCGCCGTGGACTTCGCCGGGGCCACCGGGGCCTTCACCGGGGCCACCGGGGCCTTCACCGGGGCCGAGGGCTTCACCGGGGCGCCGCCCAGGACCGTCTCGCCTTCCACGGGCAGGCCCGCGGGCAGGTCCGTAGGTACGTCCGTGGGTAGGTCCGTGGGTACGTCCGCGGGCACGTCAGTGGAGGCATCCGGCACATCCGTGGGCGCGACCGTGGACGCGACGGAATCCCGCGTCCGTTCCACCGCCACCCGCTGGCGCTCGCCATTCACGGCGAGGTCGCGCAACGCGTCCGCCGCCGCCTGGTAGGCCGCCGCGGCCCCGGCGGCCCCGGCCGCGCCGCGAGCCGCCGGCAGGGCACTCGCGCGGGCCTGGATCGCGGACTCCAGGGCCAGTGCCACCCGGGGCACGCCCGCCTTCTCCCGGCCGTTCTCCAGCAGGCGCCGCCCTTCCAGCGCGCTGGCCCGCCCGGTCTCGGCGGTGGCATAGCGGCGCAGCAGGTCGGCGTGCTCGGTGCGCAGCCGGGCCAGCTCCGCGCGCTTGCCGCGCAGCTTGCCCTCCAGCCGGGTGCGGGCCTGGCGGGTCTCCTCCAGGTCCGTCTCCAGCTCGGCGATCCGCTCGTCGGTCTTCCACTCGTCCCGTACCCGGGCGGCGGTGAGCTGGGCGACCCGCTTTCCGGCGGCCCGGTCCCAGCGGCGCATCAGCACCGAGCCGACCACCGCCGCCGCGGCCGCGGCGGCCGCGAGGCCGCGGATGACAACCGGTTCGTCCACGGTCCACGCACTGGCCGCGCAGGCGACGGACGTCGCGGCGACCAGCGCGGAGGGAAGAAGCCGGTGCAGGGAGGTCGAATGGCGGTGGCGTCCTCGTGGCATGGCCTGAAACTTACCGTGCGTTGCTGCGAAAGTGTGACTCCACCACCAAACCGTTCTCTTGATCTTACGTCTTCCCTACTTCTTCTCCTTGCCGCTCAACAGCCCCTTGTCCTTCACATACTGCGCGGCCACATCGGCCGGCTTCAGCCGCTCGGTGTCCACCTTCTTGTTGAGCTCGGAGAGATCGGCCGTGGTCAGCACCTTGTTGAGTTTGTTCAGCGCGTCCGCGACCCGCTGCGAACCCGCCTTGCCCGCATTCACCACCGGCAGCACGTTGTCGGAGTTCTGCAGCTTCTTGTCGTCCTGCAGGGCCACCAGCCCGAACTGCTCCAGCGTGGCGTCCGTGGTGGTGGTCAGGACCATCTCGTCCCGGCCGCTCTTGACCGCCTGCTTGGCCTGGGTGCTGCCGACCTCCAGCGGGTCTATACCGGTGATGTCGATGCCATAGGTCTTCTCCAACCCCGGCTTGCAGAAGGGCCGCTGGGCGCATTCGTCGCCCGCCGCCAGCTTGACCCGCTCCTTTGACCGGCCCAGGTCGGAAAGCGTCTTGAGCTGGTGTTTCGCGGCGAACTCGGCGGTGACCGCGAAGGCGTTCTGATCCACCGCACGGCCGGCGTCCAGCACCTTCAGCCCCCGGGGGCCGGCCAGTTCGCGCAGTGCCTTCACCGTGGCGCCGGTATCGGAGGAGGCCACCTCATGGGCGTCCTTGCCGTTCTGTTTCTTGTTCAAGAATTCGGCGAGGGTGGCGGCATACTCCGGGACCACATCGATCTGCCCCTTCTCCAGCGCCGGTTCATAGAGCTCACGAGCATCCACGGTCTTGATCGACGTGCTGTATCCGGCGTCCCTGAGCAGCGCCGCATATATTTCCGCAAGCACTTTCGACTCGGTGAACGAGGCCGAGCCGATCACCAGCGAACCCTGGCCGGATCCGGACCCTCCGCCTCCGCTGCCGGACTTCTCCAGGCTATGGCCGCCACAGGCGGTGAGCCCGGCCGTCAGCGCGGTGGCGCCGGCCATCGCCAGCAGCGCCCGCAGGGTCCGCGTGCGGCGCGGGGTGGTCCTGGTCATGCGGCAACTCCATCCTCAGTGAAAAACTCCCGTGCCTCCGGGAGTCATGGCAGTCGTCAAGCAGCGCTACCCCGCCACGGGCTGGACATCCGCGGATTCCCGGGGAACCGCCGTCCGGGCGCCGCCACGCCGGCGGGAGCGGGCCAACAGCCGCTCCAGGGCCGCGAACAGACCCTCGACCAGCAGCGCCAGCGCGGCCACCAGCACCGCCCCGGCGACCACCTGGGCGGTATAGGTCAGCCGGAAGCCCGCGGTGATGATCCGGCCCAGGCCGCCGCCCCCGACCATGGCGGCAATGGACACCGTGGCCACCACCTGCACGGCAGCCGAGCGCACCCCCGTCATGATCATCGGCAGCGCCAGCGGCAGCTCCACCCGCCCCATCACCTGACGGCCCGACATCCCCATGCCACGGGCGGCCTCGACCACATCGCGGTCCACCTCGCGCATGCCCACATAGGCGTTGGTCAGCAGCGGGGGTATCGCGAACAGCACCAGCGCCAGCACCGTCGGCCAGGGGCCGTACTCCCCCAGCGGACTGAGCGTCAGCAGCACCAGCACCGCGAAAGTGGGCACCGCCCGGCCCGCGTTGGAGATGTTCACCGCCAGGGCACCGCCCCGGCCGGTGTGCCCCAGCAGCACCGCCGGCGGCAGCGCCAGCGCACAGGAGATGAACAGACAGGCCACGGTCAGCTGGAGGTGTTCGGCCAGCCGGTGCCAGACCCCGTCTCCACCGGACCAGTGCGAGCCGGTGGTCAGCCAGTTCCAGGTCTCCCCAGCCACTCCCATCAGGCCACCGCCTTCCGCCGGGCCCACCGGGGGCCGCCGCGCCGTCCGCCCCTGGTCCAGGGGGTGAGCAGCCGCTGCACCAGCAGCAACGCCAGATCGGCCACCACCGCCAGCAGCACACAGAGCACCGAGGCGGTGAGCACCTGGGCCTTGAACACACTGTGCAGGCCCTCGTAGATGAGATTGCCCAGGCCGCCGTAGCCGACCAGGGCACCGACCGTGGTCAGCGAGACCGTGGAGACCGTGGCGATCCGCACCCCGGCCATCACCGCGGGCAGCGCCAGCGGCAGCTCCACCCCGAACAGCAGCCGCAGCGGCCCGTAGCCCATGCCGCGCGCCGCCTCCCGGGCCTCCTCGGGAACCGCGGCCAGTCCGGCCAGGATGTTGCGTACCAGGATGGTCAGCGAATAGAGCACCAGGCCGGTGACCACCACCGAGGCCGAGAGCCCGAAGACCGGCACCAGCAGCGAGAACATCGCCAGCGAGGGCACCGTGTAGAGCACCGTGGTCAGGCCCAGCACCGGGCCGGCCGCGGCCCGCCAGCGGCGGGCCAGCAGCGCCAGCGGAAAGGCGATCAGCAGCCCTATGGCCACCGAGGCCACGGTGATGCCGATGTGCTGCACGGTGGCATCCGTCAACTCCTGGCCCCGCGTGCGCACATACTCGCCGCAGAACCAGTCGTTGCGGACCAGGCAGTTGGCGCCCCGATCCGGCATCCGTGCTCACCTCCCCCTTGGCCTTCACCGACGGTCACTGGCGACCCTAACCCCCGCCACTGACAATCGCCTCCGGACGGAAACACAACCGTCACGTCAGCCCGGGCGCAATGTCCGACCCCGCCTGCACAATTGGGGCGTGATCCGTTTCGAGCACGTGACCAAGCGCTACGCCGATGGCACCACCGCCGTGGACGACCTCTCCTTCGAAGTGGCCGAAGGCGAGCTGATCACGCTGGTCGGGCCGTCCGGCTGCGGCAAGACCACCACCATGAAGATGGTCAACCGGCTGATCGAGCCGACCGGCGGCCGCATCCTGCTGGACGGGGCGGACATCGCCCAGAGCGACCCGGTCGAGCTGCGCCGCCGCATCGGCTATGTGATCCAGCAGGTCGGCCTGTTCCCGCACCGGACGGTGCTGGAGAACACCGCGACCGTCCCGCACCTGCTGGGCTGGCCGCGCAAGAAGGCCCGGGAGCGCGCCGCCGAGCTGCTGGATCTGGTGGGCCTGGACCCGGCCGTCTACGGCGACCGCTACCCCGACCAGCTCTCCGGCGGCCAGCGGCAGCGGGTGGGGGTGGCCCGGGCGCTGGCCGCGGACCCGCCGGTGCTGCTGATGGACGAGCCCTTTGGCGCCGTCGACCCGGTGGTGCGGGAGCGGCTGCAGAACGAGTTCCTGCGGCTGCAGTCCCAGGTGCGCAAGACGGTGCTGTTCGTCACCCACGACATAGAGGAGGCGGTTCGCCTGGGGGACCGCATCGCCGTCTACGGCCATGGCCGTATCGAGCAGCTGGACGCCCCGGCCGCGGTGCTGGGCGCGCCCGCCACGCCCTATGTGGCGGACTTCGTCGGCGCCGACCGGGGCCTGAAGCGGCTCTCCGTCACCTCGATCGAGGCGAGCGACCTGGAGCAGCCGCCGGTGTTGCACCTGGACGACCCGCTGCCGGGCGCCCTGCGGCGGCTGGAGTCCGGGCAGGCCCGCTGGGCCGTCGTCCTGGACGACCGGGAGAACCTGCACGGCTGGGTGTCGGCGGAGGCGCTGGACTCGGCCGGCGGCCGGGGCACGGTGCGCGACCACGCCCGGCACATGGACGCCTGGCTGCCGCTCGGTGCCTCGCTCAAGCAGGCGTTCAGCACCATGCTCCAGCACGACGCGGGCTGGATCGCGGTGCTGGACGGGGAGCACTCCGACCGCTTCCTGGGCGTGCTGACCCCGGCCCGGCTGCATGAGGCGCTGCGCCGGTCCATCGGCGCGGACGCGGTGGGCGCCGAGCGCGCGGACGTCGACCTGCGGACGGTCTCGGGGGCCTGAGCCCCCGGGCCCTAGGCCCGTGTCGCGCCGCCGCTCTCGTCGTCGTCCTCCGGCAGCCGGCAGACGCGCTCCATAAAGAACGCGGCGGCCACCACACAGGCCCCCGCCACCACCGAGGATCCGGCGTAGATGGCCTGGTCGCGGCGGGCCGGGTCATCCAGGCCGAGAGTGAGCAGGAAGACCCCCACCCCGCCGTACGCCCCGGCCACCAGGGCCGCCACCAGGGCGCTGGCCTGCGCGAAGACCACCGCGCGGGCGGCCAGCAGCGGATCGACGCCCTTGGCGCCGGGCCGCCGCTCCCGCTGGGCGCGCAGCCGCGCCCGCAGCGAGAACGCGGTCGCGGCCAGCACCGCGGCGATCACCGCCAGCACGATCGGAGCCGCCACCGGCACCCGGGGCAGGGTGCCGAAGGAGTCCCACAGCCGGGCGCCCGACCAGGAGAGCACCCCGGCCGCGGCGAACAGGCCGAGCAGCACCCCGATCCGAAGTTGCTTCACCGAGCCGTCGCCCCTCGTCATCATTGGTTGTTCTGCGGTTGCGCGCGCCACCGCGCACGGTCAACGGCTACTCGGGCAGCCGGAGTTCCAGGTCGACCCGGGCCCGTACGCCCTCGCGGCCCACGGCGGTCAGCAGCTCGGCGACCCGGCCGTGGCCCGGGACCACGGCCTCCGGGTCCACGTCGTACCACGGAACCAGGACGAAGGCGCGCTCATGGGCCCGCGGATGGGGCAGCGTCAGCACCGGATCGTCGGAGACCACATCCTGGTAGGTGACGATGTCCACATCGATGGTGCGCGGGCCCCAGCGCTCGTCCCGCACCCGCTCGAAGGCCTCCTCGATGGCGTGCCCGCGCTCCAGCAGCGAACCCGGCGGCAGGGTGGTCTTCACCATCACCACGGCGTTGTAGTACGCGGGCTGGGAACCGGGCTCCACGCCCCAGGGCTCGGTCTCGTACACCGGGGAGACCCTTTTGACCCGGACTCCGGGGGTGTCCTCCAGGGCGTCGATGGCCCCCTGCAGGGTCTCCAGGCGGTTGCCCAGGTTGCTGCCCAGGGACAGCACGGCCCACTTGGGGTTGGACAGGGTCACATCGGCGGCGTCCACCTGTTCCACCACGGAGGCGGGCACCGGCTGCACGGTCGGGTCGCTGCTGCTCATACTCGGCTCCGGGTGATCGTGACGGTCACATCGTCGAAGGGCACGGTGATCGGAGCGTCGGGCTTGTGCACCACGACCTCCACCTCCCGCACCGCGTCATGCTTGAGGCACTGCTGGGCGATCCGCTCGGCCAGGGTCTCGATCAGGTCGACCGGCTCGCCCTGCACAATGCCGACCACCTCCTCGGCCACGATGCCGTAGTGCACGGTCTTGGTGAGGTCGTCGTCGGCCGCGGCCGGCCGGGTGTCCAGGCCCAGCACCAGGTCCACGATGAAGGTCTGGCCCTCCTCGCGCTCCCGCGGGAACACCCCGTGATGCCCGCGAGCCTTCAGGCCGCGCAGCGCGACACGATCCACACGAATCACTCCTGCTGGTCGTCGGTGACGGGCGTCGCCGTCCCGGCCTTCGACCGGGATACCCAACATCGAATCTACCTGCGAGCACTGACAGCGTCCGGGCACGGGTGCCGGGAACGCGGGACGGCTGTGACACGGCTCACCGGGCACCGCCCGCGCCCGAGCGGCCGGTAGCCCTCCCCTACCCGGCCCCGACCACACTCGAACGAGTGATCACAGTCTCCTCACACTGACGCCGCAACACCCCTCAGAGCACCGGCGGCCCCGGCTGTCCCGGGTCGTCCTCGCCGTTCTCCCCGTTCTCGCCGTCCTCCTCGCCCATCCCCGCCAGCACCGGCGAGCCATGGTGCGACCAGACCTTCCACTCCGAGCCCACCCGCCGGAACACATTGGTCGCCACCACCAGCTGCCCCACCAGCGGCCCCAGCTCGCCCTCCGCCTCGGCCGGAGCACCGCTGAGGATGTTCTCGGTGCAGGTCACCAGGGCGGTGTCGCCATTGACCGACACCTCCACATCGGTGAGGAAGAACTGGATGTAGTCGGTGCTCGCCATGATCAGCGCATAGGAGCGCAGCACCTCGCCGCGGCCGCGCAGCACCGGCCAGCCGGGATGCACACAGGAGACCTCGGTGTCCGGGTCGTCCAGCCAGAGCCGGTCCATGGTCGCCGTGTCGCCGCGTTCCATGGCCTCGTACAGGGCGGTGTTGGCCAGCTCGACCGACTCATGATCGGTACGCGCGGTGCTCACATCGCCTCCCCGTCGGCCGCGCCGGCCACCGCGCGCACCACGCGCACCGCGTCCGCGCTGGCCCGCACCTCATGCACCCGTACCGCCCAGGCGCCCTCCCGGGCGGCCAGCGCGGTGACCGCGGCGGTGGCCGCGTCCCGCTCCCGGGCCGGTGGCGGACTGCCTTCCGGACCGGCCAGCACCCGGCCCAGGAAGCGCTTGCGGGAGGCCGCGACCAGCATCGGCCGGCCCAGCTCCCGGCGCAGCCGGCCCAGCCCGGCGACCAGCGCCAGGTCGTGTTCGGCGTTCTTGGCGAAGCCCAGGCCGGGATCCACCACGATCCGCTCCGGACGCACCCCGCCCTCGACCACCGCTGCCAGCCGCTGCCGCAGTTCGGTGAGCACCTCGCCGGCCACGTCCCGGTAGACGGCCCGGGCGTTCATGTCCTCGCTGAAGCCGCGCCAGTGCATCACCACAAAGGGCACCTCGGCGGCGGCCACCACCGGCACCATCGCCGGGTCCGCCAGTCCGCCGCTGACATCGTTGACCAGCACCGCGCCGGCCTCCACGGCGGCGGAGGCCACCGAGGCACGCATGGTGTCCACCGAGACCAGCAGCCCCTCGGCGGCCAGCTGGCGCACCACCGGCACCACCCGGCGCAGCTCCTCCTCCTCATCCACCCGCACCGCGCCCGGCCGGGTGGACTCGCCGCCCACGTCCACCAGGTCGGCGCCGGCGGCGGCCAGGTCCAGGCCCCGCTTGACCGCCGCGGTGGAGTCGAACCAGCGGCCGCCGTCCGAGAAGGAGTCGGGCGTGACGTTCACCACCCCCATCACCGCGCACCGGTCCCACTCCGGCAGACCGACCGGCCCGATACGACCGCGCAAGCTATCCATGCCAACCAGCCTAGGGTGTGGCCCCCGCCCGGCGCCGGGCGGCCACAACGCAGCAGGCCCTCCCCGGAACACATCCGGGGAGGGCCTGGCGGAAGCCGGGATCAGGCGGCGCGGGTGACCTCCGCCTGCTCCACGTCCTCATGGTCGTGAACGCCCGGCTTGGGCGGGGTGGGGCGGCGGCGCAGCAGACGCGGCAGCTCCAGGAAGCCCTCCGCCTGCATCATGGCGAAGCCGATGCGGGGCAGGTCACGGCTGTTGGGGAAGACGATGAACCGGGGCTCCCAGCGGGGCCGGAACTTCTCGTTGAACTTGTAGAGCGACTCGATCTGGAACCAGCGAGAGAGGAAGATCAGCACCCCGCGCTGAATCCGGACCACCGGCCCGGCGCCCAGCTTGCCGCCGCGCTCCAGGGCGGAGCGGAAGAAGGCGAAGTTGAGCGACAGCTTGGCGATCTTGAGCTCGGGCGCGGCCTGCAGGAAGGCCACGATCAGCAGCTCGTTCATGCCCGGGTCGGCGCTGCGGTCGCGGCGCATCAGCTCCAGCGAGGAGCCGTCCTTGCCCCAGGGCACATAGTGCTGCATGGCCCGCAGGTCGCCGAAGGGGCAGTCCTCGCCCTCCTCCGGGTCCTTGTGAGCGGTGGCGATGATGGCGTCCAGGTCCTTGGGGTCACCGATACGGCCCAGGGCCATGGAGAAGCCGCGCTCCTCCTCGGTGTCACGCCAGGCGTTGGCCGCCTTCTGGACGGCCGCCAGCTCCTCGGCGTCCAGGTCCCCGACCCGGCGCACCTTGGTGGAGTAGCCATTGCGCTCGATGCGCTTGACCATCTGGCGGACATTGCGCATGGAACGGCCGGTCAGGCTGAAGTCGGCCACGTCGACGATGGCCTCGTCGCCCATCTCCAGGGCGTCCAGGCCGGTCTCGCGGGTCCACACCTCGCCGCCGGTCTCGCTGCAGCCGGCCACCGCGGGCGTCCAGGAGTGCCGCTTGGCCAGCTCCATGAACTGCTCGATGGCGCCCGGCCAGGCCTCCACGTCGCCGATGGGGTCACCGCTGGCCAGCATCACGCCGGAGACCACGCGGTAGGAGACGGCGGCCTTGCCGCTGGGCGAGAAGACCACGCTCTTGTCGCGGCGCAGCGCGAAGTGGCCCAGGGAGTCGCGGTGCCCGTGCTTGGCGAGCAGCTCGCGCAGCTTGTCCTCGTCCTCCTCGGTGAGCACCGCGGCCGGGTACTCGGGGCGGAAGGCCAGGTAGGCGGTGCTGAGCACGGTCAGCAGACCCAGGGCGCCCAGCGAGTAGGCGACCACATAGTCGGTGCCGCCGGTGTAGCGGACAGAACCCTCGAAGCCGAAGAGGCCCCAGAGAACGTGTTCTATCTGCTCATGCACCGGCGGGTCGCCGATCATCTGGTTCGCGTGCGAACCGACGATCACCCAGCCGAGGCCAAAGCTGGCCCCGCCCATGAACACCAGGTTGGCCAGCGCCTTCCAGCGGCTGCGCCGGTCGGGCAGCGCGGTGAAGGAGCTCTTGTGCCACAGCAGGTAGGCGAAGAGCAGCAGCGAGAAGGCGGTGCCGATGTAGGAGTGTCGGTAGATCAGCTGGGCGGCGGCACCCACCGGCAGCAGCAGCACACCGGCCAGCCAGGCGTGCTGCTTGGCCCGCTTGAGGCCATGGGCCAGCATCAGCAGCAGGATGCCGACGATGATCGAACCCGCCGCGGCCAGCTGGGTCACCGAACCGGGCAGTACCTCGGCCCAGTAGTGCACCCGGCTCCAGCGCCACCGCGGCATCACCCCGGCCACGATGTCCATGAGCCCGATGATGGCCGCGACCGTACCGACGACTGTGGGGACCGTCTCGGGCTTGGGTCCCTTGAGGAACCTCGCAAGCCCCGACAGCCTCTTCGGTCCCGGAGGAACCTCGTCGGACTTTTTGCCATCTACCCTGACAGACATCTCTTCCCGTCGTCCATGTCGAGTGGGCCTGCGGCATCTGGTCGGCAGCGCCCGGACAATGTGCGCCCTGTAGGACGACGGTTTCGGGGCTGAGGTTCCGCCGGGGCCGAGCCCGGAAAAGTTAACCATTCCGCGACTCGGGCGCCGAGTCGCTCGGCAGAAAGCACCTCATGGGTCTCACCAGCAAGACGGTCCTTGCGCTGGCCACAGTGTTGGCGGTGGCGCTCTTCGCGCTCACGATCTGGCTGTGGCCGCGCCTGGGCAAGCGGAGCATCGGCTCCGTACTGAGCCGGGTCGGCATGCTCCTTGTCACCCAGCTGAGCCTGTTCGCCGCCATCGGCCTGTATGCGAACGACTCCTTCGGCTTCTACGCCTCCTGGGCCGACCTCTTCGGCCAGGAGCAGGAGCAGGGCGTGGTGGTGGACCACAGCGCGGCCGACCACCGGGTCCAGGTCGTGGGCTACGAGCAGGTGAATGTGCCGCGCGCCACGGTGCCGCGGGTGGCGGGCCGGATCGAGAAGGTCAACATCCAGGGCCCGGAGTCGAAGATCGCCAGCCCGGCCTATGTCTACCTGCCCCCGGAGTACTTTCAGCCGCAGTACGCCACCAAGAAGTTTCCGGCCTCGGTCGTCCTGACCGGCTACCCGGGCACCGCGGAGGCGCTGATCAAGGGTCTGCACTACCCGACGACGGCGCACAAGCTGGCCAAAGAGAAGAAGATGCAGCCCACCATCCTGGTGATGATGCGTCCCACCGTGTCCCCGCCGCGTGACACCGAGTGCATGGACATACCCGGTGGTCCGCAGACCGAGACCTTCTTCACCAAGGACCTGCGCAAGGCGCTCTCCAGCCAGTACCGGATCGGCACCAAGGCCGCGAACTGGGGCATGATCGGCGACTCCACCGGCGGCTACTGCGCGCTGAAGCTGGCCATGCGCCACCCCAACGCCTATGGCGCCGCGGTCGCGCTCTCCGGCTACTACAAGGCCCCGATCGACCCCACCACCGGTGCGCTCTTCGGCGAGGGTCCCAACAAGAAGAAGCTCCAGCAGGAGAACGACCTGCTGTGGCGGCTGAAGCACAAGCCGCTGCCCAAGATCTCGGTGCTGGTGACCAGCAGCAAGCAGGGCGAGCACAACTACAAGGACACGATGAAGTTCGTGGAGCTGGCCGCCAAGCACCCCACCCGGGTGTCCTCGATGATCCTGCCGAGCGGCGGCCACAACTTCAACACCTGGCGCCGTGAGATCCCCGGCGCCCTCCAGTGGATCGGCGGCCGCCTCAGCGCGTAACGCCCACGCACACGGCCCGCTGATACAGCGGGCCATTCGCTTCTCCGGGCGCTATCGCGCCATGATCAGGCTCATCGCCTCGGCGCGGGTGGCGGGGTCACGCAGCTGGCCGCGGACCGCCGAGGTCAGCGTTTTGGCACCGGGCTTCCGGATCCCCCGCATTGACATGCACATGTGCTCGCACTCCACGACCACGACCACCCCGCGCGCTTCCAGGATCTCCATCAGCGAGTCCGCGATCTGCGTCGTCAGCCGCTCCTGCACCTGGGGGCGGCGGGCGTAGACGTCCACCAGCCGGGCCAGCTTCGACAGCCCGGTGATCTTCCCATTGCTCGCCGGGATGTAGCCCACGTGCGCCACGCCGTGGAAGGGCACCAGATGGTGCTCACAGGTGCTGTACACCTCGATGTCGCGCACCAGCACCATCTCGTCATGGCCCAGGTCGAAGGTCGTGGTCAGCACGTCCTCCGGCTCCTGCCAGAGGCCGGCGAATATCTCCTTGTACGCCCGGGCCACCCGGGCCGGGGTCTCCCGCAGCCCCTCCCGGTCAGGGTCCTCACCGACCGCGATGAGCAGTTCGCGGACCGCGTTCTCGGCCCGCTTCTCATCGAAAACACCGATGGAGTGCTCGGCTTCCAGGGCCACCGGGTCGGTCATGAAGTTCCCTCGTTCTCTCGTGCGTTCAGGCGCCGGTCCGGCGCCGCCTTACCCGCGCATATGCGCGAATGCCGCGCCCCCAAGGCTAAAACCTGGGTGACGCGGCATCCATTCCGCCATCTGTGAGGTCGACCGGCCCGGTCAGCTCTCCGGGCGGGAGTCCTCCGGCAGGTCCACCGACTCGGCGGCGGCCACACCGTTGCTGCTGGGAGCCAGCTCCTTGGGCGAGAGCACCGGCGGGCGGCTGGAGGGCGTACGGCGCGAGGAGCCGGTCCACGCCGGACGGGCCGGGCGCTTGACCACGTGCTTGAAGATCTCCGCGATCTCCTCCTTGTTCAGCGTCTCCTTCTCCAGGAGGGCCAGAACCATGTTGTCGAGGATGTCGCGGTTCTCGACCAGGATCTCCCAGGCCTCGTTGTGCGCGGTCTCGATCAGCTTCTTGACCTCTTCGTCGACCAGCGCGGCGACCTCTTCCGAGTAGTCGCGCTGGTGCGACATCTCACGGCCCAGGAAGGGCTCGGAGTTGTCGGAGCCGAACTTGATCGCGCCGAGGCGCTCGGTCATGCCGTACTGGGTGACCATCGCCCGGGCGGTGGCGGTGGCCTTCTCGATGTCGTTGGCCGCGCCGGTGGTCGGGTCGTGGAAGACCAGTTCCTCGGCCGCCCGGCCGCCCAGCATGTAGGCCAGCTGGTCGAGCATCTCGTTGCGGGTGGTGGAGTACTTGTCCTCGTCCGGCAGCACCATGGTGTAGCCGAGCGCCCGGCCCCGGGACAGGATGGTGATCTTGTGCACCGGGTCGGAGTTGGGGGAAGCCGCCGCGACCAGGGCGTGACCGCCCTCGTGGTACGCGGTGATCTTCTTCTCCTTGTCGGACATGATCCGGGTCCGCTTCTGCGGACCGGCCACCACGCGGTCGATCGCCTCGTCCAGCATGTGGTTGTCGATCAGCTTCCGGTCGCTGCGGGCCGTCAGCAGGGCTGCCTCGTTCAGCACGTTCGACAGATCGGCACCGGTGAAGCCGGGGGTGCGCCGGGCGACGGCCGCCAGGTCGACATCCGGGGCGACCGGCTTGCCCTTCTGGTGGACCTTGAGGATCTCCAGCCGGCCCTGCATGTCCGGCCGGTCGACGGCGATCTGCCGGTCGAAGCGGCCGGGACGCAGCAGCGCCGGGTCCAGGATGTCGGGCCGGTTGGTGGCGGCGATCAGGATCACGCCGCCCTTGACATCGAAGCCGTCCATCTCGACCAGCAGCTGGTTGAGGGTCTGCTCACGCTCGTCATGACCGCCGCCGAGGCCCGCACCGCGGTGCCGGCCGACGGCGTCGATCTCGTCGACGAAGACGATGGCCGGGGCGTTGGCCTTGGCCTGCTCGAACAGATCCCGGACCCGGGAGGCACCGACACCGACGAACATCTCGACGAAGTCGGAGCCGGAGATCGAGTAGAACGGGACGCCCGCCTCGCCGGCGACGGCGCGCGCCAGCAGCGTCTTGCCCGTACCGGGCGGGCCGTAGAGCAGCACACCCTTGGGAATCTTGGCGCCGACGGCCTGGAACTTGGCGGGTTCCTGGAGGAATTCCTTGATCTCGTGGAGTTCCTCGACCGCCTCGTCGGAGCCGGCCACATCGGCGAAGGTGGTCTTGGGGGTGTCCTTGGTGATCAGCTTGGCCTTGGACTTCCCGAAGTTCATCACCCGGGAGCCGCCGCCCTGCATCTGATTCATCAGGAACAGGAAGACCACGACGATCAGTACAAACGGCAGCAGGGAGAGCAGCACCCCGACGAACGGGTTCTGCTTCGAGGTCGCCACGTTGTAGCCGTCCGGCAGGACGTCCTTGCTGTTCTGGTCGACCTGGTTCTGCAGCAGCGTGGACAGGGTGACGCCCTGGTCACCGATGTAGTTCGCCTGGACCTTGCTGCTGCCCTTGATCTTCTGGCCGGGCTTCAGCTCGATCTTGATCTTGTTCTCGTCGCCCGTCGTCAGCTCGGCCGACTTCACCTTCTGGGCCTTGATCGCCTGCACGACCTGCCCGGTGTCCACCGACTTGTAGCCGCCGGACGAGCCGACGACCTGCATCAACACGACCACGGCGAGGACGGCCAGCACGATCCACATGACCGGCCCACGGAAGTAGCGCTTCACGTCCATCCATACGGGGCGCGGGCGCCCCGTCCCTCCTGCCACAGTGAGGCACGGCTGCCACGGTTCGGGCCGCCTGTGCGTACGGTGGTCTGCTCGACCTTGGAAATTACTTGAAAAGACTGACCTTCGGACGGTACCCCAGCATTGTCACCCGACGACGCCGCAGACGGTCAACAAATCCGTCTTCCCTTCCTCCAACGGCGGAAAACGAGGAAGCGTTCCCGGTGACCCGGCCGGGCTCCGTCCCGGGCGGCCGCTCAGCCGCCGTAGACGTGCGGCGCGAGCGTGCCCACGAAGGGCAGGTTGCGGTACTTCTCCGCGAAGTCGAGACCGTAGCCCACCACGAACTCATTCGGGATGTCGAAGCCGACCCACTTGACGTCGATGGCCACCTTGGCCGCCTCCGGCTTGCGCAGCAGCGTCACCACGTTGAGCGAGGCGGGCTCCCGGGAACCGAGGTTCGACAGCAGCCAGGACAGGGTCAGGCCGGAGTCGATGATGTCCTCGACGATCAGGACGTGCTTGCCCTTGATGTCGGTGTCCAGGTCCTTGAGGATCCGGACCACACCGGAGGACTGGGTGCCCGCGCCATAGGAGGACACCGCCATCCAGTCCATGGTGACGGGGGTGGACAGGGCGCGCGCCAGGTCCGCCATCACCATCACGGCGCCCTTGAGGACACCGACGATGAGCAGGTCCTTGCCCGCGTACTCCGCGTCGATCTTCGCGGCCAGCTCGGCCAGCTTCGCGTCGATCTCTTCCTTGGTGACGAGCACCGACTTCAGGTCGGTGCCCATGTCCTTGTCGTCCACCCGCGCCACTCTCGCTTGATTCAGGCTCATCCGGCCGCCCGAGGCTCATCCGCCCGGTACGAGGCAGGCCGAGCTCGTTGACATCCCGTTCGAATCAGCCCTGCCGGAGGACCAGTCTGCCACCATGCCGCCGGACCGCGACCCGCCCGGGCAGGTTGATGGCCCGCTGGCCGCGCCAGCCGGTGATCAGCCGGTCCACTTCCTCGATGTGCCGGGCGAACAGCGAGCCGGCCGGGGAACCCGCCTCGATGGCCGCGCGGCGCAGCACCCGGCGGCGCACCGCGGGCGGCAGGGCGTAGAGCTTGGCGACCTCCAGGGCTCCGGTGTCATCGCGCACCGAGGGCTCCACGGCCACCGCCCAGGCGTCCAGCGCGTCGGCGTCGTCCCGGGAGAGCTGGGCGGTCCGGGCCAGCGCCTCGACCACCCCCTTGCCCAGCGCCTTCTCCAGCACCGGCAGCGCCTCGTGGCGGACCCGGGAGCGGGTGTAGGCGGGGTCGGAGTTGTGCGGGTCCTCCCACACCGGCAGCGCCTGGACCAGGCACGCCTTACGGGCCGTCTGCCGGTCCAGCTCCAGGAAGGGCCGGCGGTAGCGGCCGCCGGCGCCGGAGGCCACCGCCATGCCGGACAGGGAGCGGGTGCCGGAGCCCCGGGCGAGGCCGAGGAGGACGGTCTCCGCCTGGTCGTCGCGGGTGTGGCCGAGCAGGATCGCCGCGGCGCCATGCCGCTCGGCGGCGGCGTCCAGGGCGGCGTAGCGGGCGTCACGGGCGGCGGCTTCCGGGCCGCCCTCCTTGCCCACGGTCACCGTGACGGCCTCGACCGGGTCGAGGTGCAGGGCGGTCAGACGGCTGACCACGTCGGCGGCCCGCAGGTCCGAGCCCTGCTGCAGACCGTGGTCGACGGTGATGCCACCGGCCCGGATGCCGAGCCGGGGGGCCTCGAAGGCGAGGGCGGAGGCCAGTGCCATGGAGTCGGCGCCGCCGGAACAGGCGACCAGCACAAGCGGGGGGCGGCCTCCCCGCGAGGAGGCCGCGGGAGCGATGGCGGCGGCCGCCGGGGGGAGCGGAGTCGCCGGATCGTCGGGAGCAAGGGTGAGGACGTCGTGGAGTACGCGGCGGACCGCCAGGCGTATCGCCGCGACCGCGGGGTGTGGACCCATGTCCGTGTGTCCAATCGTTCCAGCTGGCAGGGGGTGAGCAGAGGATCGGGGGAGCCGGATGTGCCACCATCATCGGTCACTCTGTGTGCGTAGATGGTGACAGAGACGAGCCTTTACCCGAGCATCGCACGCCCACCCCTGGCACACGGTCCCTCGGAAGGGTGATTACCGGAGCGTTCTTCCTTCTCGGGGCGTGACCCGCTCACCCCTCCGTCTTCCCGTGCACCCGCGCGACCCAGTCCGAGGGTTTGGCGATCTCCGCCTTGGTCGGCAGCGTGTTCGGCGAGGTCCAGACCCGGTTGAAGCCCGCCATGCCGACCTCGTCGACCACGGCCCGTACGAACCGCTCGCCATCACGGTACTGCCGCAGCTTGGCGTCCAGGCCCAGCAGCTTGCGCAGGGCCGCGTCCAGCCGCCCGGCACCGGTGGCCCGGCGCTGCTGGAACTTCTCCCGGATCTCGGCCACCGAGGGCACCACATGGGGGCCCACCCCGTCCATCACATAGTCCGCGTGCCCCTCCAGCAGGGACATCACCGCGGTCAGCCGCCCCAGCACCTCGCGCTGGACGGGCGTCTGGACCAGCTCCACGATGCTGCGGCCGCCGCGCTCCTGCTCGTCCTCCGGCGGCCGCCCGCCCGCCAGCGACTGGAGCGCCTCCCGGAAGCGCTCCAGCAGGGTGGCCGGGTCCACCTCGGTCTCGGCCAGGAAGGTCTGGATCTCCCCCTCCAGGTGGTCGCGCAGCCAGGGCACCGCGGCGAACTGGGTGCGGTGGGCCTCCTCGTGCAGGCAGACCCACAGTCGGAAGTGGTGCGGGTCGACCTCCAGCTCCCGCTCCACATGCACGATGTTCGGCGCGACCAGCAGCAGCCGCCCGCCGCCGTCCGCGCCGCCGGGCAGCTCGCGGGTGGCCGGGGCGAAGGTCTCGTACTGGCCGAGCACCCGGGAGGCCAGGAAGGACAGCAGCATGCCGAGCTCGACGCCGGTCACCTTGCCGCCCACCGCGCCCAGCACGGCCCCGCCGGGCACCCCGGCCCGGCGGCTCTGCATCTTCTCCAGCAGCGGCCCGAGCACGGCCCGGAACCCCGCCACGTTCGCCTTGACCCAGCCCACCCGGTCCACCACCAGGATCGGCGTCTCCCCCGCCGCCGCGGCCGGCCGCATCAGCGTGAACTCCCGTACGTGCGCCTCGGACGACCTGGCGTGCCGCCGGAGCTCCGCGACGACCTCCCGGGCCTCGTCCCGGGTGACCTCCGGGCCGGGCCGCATCAGCCGGGCCGCGGTCGCCACCGCGAGCTTCCAGTCGACCATCTCCGCACCACCGATGCTCGTCATGGCTTCACGGTACGTGCTGTGCGGCCCGAGGGAGAGGGGTCGTCAGCCCGCCCTGGAGCAGCCGCATCCGGCGACCGCGGAGGCCAGCGCGTCCAGCGCCCGCTGCGCCGCGTCCGCGTCCCGGGTGCCGTCGGCGAGGAAAGCGAAGGCCAGCAGCCGGCCGTCCGCCGCGACCACGGTGCCGGCCAGGGTGTTGACGCCGGTCAGGGTGCCGGTCTTGGCGCGGACCAGGCCGCGGGCCGCCGCTCCCGGGTACCGGTCGCGCAGCGTGCCGCTGAAGCCCGCCACCGGCAGGCCGGTGAGCAGCGGGCGCAGCTCGGGGTGGCCGGGGGCGGCGGCCAGGGCGAGCAGCTGGGCGAGGAAGCCGGCCGAGACCCGGTCGGCGCGGTCCAGGCCGCTGCCGTCGGCCAGGTGCAGGGCCCCGGTGGGCAGGCCGAGCGCGCTCAGGCGGGCGGTGACCGCCTGGCCGGCGCCCTCGAAGCCGGCCGGGCGGCCGCCGGCCAGCGCGGTCTGCCGGGCCAGCGCCTCGGCGATGTCGTTGTCGCTGTTGGTCAGCGCCCGCTCGACCAGCGCGGACAGCGGCGGTGAGGAGACGGCGGCCAGCCGCCGTGCCCCGCCGGCCGCTCGGCCCTCGGTGACCTCGCCGTCCACCCGTACCCCCCGCTCGGTCAGCAGGGCGGCGAACTTGCGGGCCGTCTCGGCGGCGGGGTCGCCGGCGCGCTCGGCGGGCCCGTGGTCGGAGTCGTCCTGCCGTCCCTCGTCGGTCATCAGCGGGGTGACCGGGGCGAGGTTGTCATTGGGGCCGATCTCGTGCAGCACCGGACCGGTGTAGCGCGAGAGGTCGTAGGCCAGCCTGATGTGGTCCACGCCGCGGGCCTTCAGCTCGCGGGCGGTGGCCTCGGCCAGCGCGGGCAGGCCGGCCCATGGGCCGCCGGAGTGCGCGGTGAGCGTGGGGTCACCGCCGCCCACCAGCACGATGCCCTCGGGCGACTCCACCACCGTGGTGTCGATCCGGTGGTCCGGGCCCAGCGCGGCCAGCGCGGCGGCGGCGGTGGCCAGCTTGACCGTGGAGGCCGGGGTGTAGGCGCCGTCCGCGTCCTGGGCGAACAGCTGCCGGCCGCTGGCCACGTCGACCACGACGGCGGAGTGCCGCTGCCCCAGCGCGGGATCCGCCAGCAGCGGCTGGAGTACGGCCGCCACCCCGGCCGCGGTGGCCTGCGGCCCGGCGGGAGCGCCCAGCACCGGCTCGGCGGCGGGCGCTTCCTCGGGGCGCTCGCCGGCCGGGCGCGGGGCCGCGGACCGGATGCGCTCGGCCCGGCGCTGGCCCGCCTCCCACGGCCCGGCGGCCGCTACCGCGCCGGCCGCCGCCACCGCGCCGGCCAGCGTGGAGACGGCGACGAACCGTACGGTCCGGCGCCGCGCCAGAGATGCGCCACGCCACCGGAGGACCGGCCTCCGCAGAACCTCGGGCACCATGAGACCAGCCCCTTTCGCCACCACGCCGCCGCGTGGGAGACACTTAATCACTGCATCACCAGACGTATGTGTTGATCATGGAGGAGCCACCCGTGGAGTTCGACGTCACCATCGAGATCCCGAAGGGTTCGCGGAACAAGTACGAGGTGGACCACGAGACCGGTCGCATCCGTCTGGACCGTCGTCTCTTCACCTCGACCAGCTACCCGGCCGACTACGGCTTCGTCGAGAACACCCTCGGCGAGGACGGCGACCCGCTGGACGCCCTGGTCATCCTGGATGAGCCCACCTTCCCCGGCTGCCTGATCAAGTGCCGCGCGGTGGGTATGTTCCGGATGACGGACGAGGCCGGCGGCGACGACAAGCTGCTGTGCGTCCCCGCCAGCGACCCGCGGGTGGAGCACCTGCGCGACATCCACCACGTCTCCGAGTTCGACCGCCTGGAGATCCAGCACTTCTTCGAGGTCTACAAGGACCTGGAGCCCGGCAAGTCCGTCGAGGGTGCCGAGTGGGTCGGCCGCGCCGAGGCCGAGGCCGAGATCGAGGCCTCGTACAAGCGCCTTGAGGCCGCGGGCGGCGCGCACCACTGAGTGCCCTTCAAGCGCGGCTTCTGAGCTCTGAACGGCTCAGAAGCCGCGCGTCCGTTTGGCGGCGCGCCGGGCGGTGCCCGGCGCCCGCAGGAACATCCGGGCGGTCTCCGCGCCCAGGTTGACGCCGATGGCGATGGCCAGGGCCAGGGCGGCCGCCTTGGTCAGGCTGGCCATGCCGACGTCCAGGTTGTTCTGGGCGAAGTTGAGCAGCGCGAAGTAGACCGCGCTGCCGGGCAGCAGCGGGCCGATGGCCGCCGTGACATACGGCAGCGCCGAACTGTGCTGATAGCGCGAGAGCAGCTGCCCGAACAGGCCGACCAGTCCGGCGGCGATGGCCGTGGAGGGCACCGGGTCCAGCCGGGCGGTGTCCGCCAGCGCCCCGTAGACCACCCAGGCCACCCCGCCGTTGAGCGCGGCCACCAGCAGGGTGTGACGTTCCTGCTGGAGCAGCACGGCGAAGGCCAGGCACAGCAGGACGGCCGCGACGATCTGGATCACCGGCCGTTCCCGGTGCTGCAGCGCCGCCTCCGGGTTGAGCGCCTTGCCACCGATGTGCACACCGCCATAGAGCATCATCAGCACCCCGCAGACGATGCCGACGATCAGATAGCCGACCTCCAGCAGCCGGGCGGCGGCGGTGATGTAGAAGCCGGTGAGACCGTCCTGGACGCCCGCCACCAGCGCCCGCCCGGGGATCAGCGCGAACAGGCCACCGGTGATCACCGCGGAGGCCTGGACGCCCGCGTGGGTGGCGCTGAGCGCCACACCCATCGCCGCGGGCGGCATCGCCGCCACCACGAACTGGTAGAACTCCGGCAGCCCGCGCCCGGAGGCCAGCCAGGCCAGCCGGTCGCCCAGCACCGCGCCCACGGCCGCCGCCGCGAAGACCACCGCCCCGCCGCCGACCAGCATGCTGGCCGCGCCGGCCAGCAGTCCGGCGGCCAGGGTCAGCCCCCAGCCCGGGTAGGGGTGCCGGTTGCGGCGGATCTCGGCGAGCCGGCGGTAGGCCTCCTCCAGGGTCACTCCCTGGGTGGTGATGTCATGGACCAGCCGGAAGACCGCCGACAGCCGGGTGTAGTCGGTGCCGCGCCGGCGCACCGTGCGGCTGGCGGTGACCGGGGGGTCCACCACGGAGGGCTGGTGGCTGACGCTCAGCAGGGTGAAGGTGACCGTGGGCTCGCAACGGCCCAGGCCATAGGCGTGGGCCACGCCGAACATGGCCGCTTCCACATCCTCGGCGCCCTCGCCGCCGGCCAGCAGCAGTTCGCCGATGCGCAGGGTCAGGTCCAGCACGCGCGGTACGGCGGGCCCGGGCTCGCCCTCCTTCTCCACCCGTTCCGGCGCCGGCCGCTCGCCCACCGGCATCCGCAGCATGGTGCGCATCCGGTCCTGCCAGGGCGCCTCCTTGGCCAGGCTGACCTGGGGTATGCCGGAGGGCGGGGTGTAGGCGGGCGGCTGCACCCCGGCCGGGGTGCTGAAGGCCGAGCCCTCGCGCTTCTCCGGCGGCTCCGCCGCGACGCCCTCCGGAAGGGCGAACTCGGAGGTGGGGTGCTCGTCCTCGGGCGAGGGCGTGGGCGGCAGCGGTACGCCCAGCGGCGGGGTGAACGCGCTGTGTGCCTCGTCCGAGTGGGGCTTGCGGTCCTCGCCGCCGTCCCCGGCCTGACCGGGCCCCTGGCCCCGCTGCCCTTCCGCCACCGTGCCGCTCCCTGACCGTGCTCCTGCCACGACAACCATGCCTGATCAGGAGTTCGACTGCCCAGCGGGGGCGGGTGACAAATAGGTCAACTCCTGGGACGTGCCAGGAGACCTACCCGGAGACGCTCAGCGACGGGCGTGCCGGCCGCGCGGCATCCGCTGCTGCGGCAGCTGCCCCGGAGCACCGCCGGCACCGCCACCGGCGGCCGGCCCGGCCTTCTTCGCCTTGGACCGGGCCCGCAGGAACTCGATGCCGATCGGGACCACCGAGACCAGCACGATCGCCACCAGCATCAGCTCGATGTTCTTGCGCACAAAGGCCACATTGCCCAGGCCGGCCCCGAGCAGGGTCACCCCGGCGCCCCACAGGGTGCCGCCGATGACGTTGAAGATCAGGAAGGAGCGGTAGTTCATCCGGCTCACGCCGGCGATGATCGGGGTGAAGGTCCGGATCACCGGCACAAAGCGGGCCAGCACCAGGGACTTGGGCCCGTACTTCTCGAAGAACTCATGGGCTTTTTCGACGTTCTCCTGCTTGAACAGCTTGGAGTCCGGGCGCCGGAACAGCGACGGGCCGACCTTGCGGCCGAACAGATAGCCCGCCTGGTCGCCCAGCACCGCCGCCAGCGCCACCAGGGCGCACACCGCCCACAGCGGGTAGCCGTGCAGCTTGCCCGTGGTCACCAGCAGGCCGGTGGTGAACAGCAGGGAGTCACCCGGCAGGAAGAAGCCGATCAGCAGGCCGGACTCGGCGAAGACGATGGCCAGCACGCCGAACAGACCGAACTGGCTGATCAGGTAGTCCGAGTCCAGCCACTGCGTAGGGCCGGCCGCGAGGGTCGTCATCAAGGAAAGGGCTCCTGGGTCAGGGGCACCGGCTCGTGCGAGGCCCGGGGCACAGGCTGGGGGCGGGTGTGCGGCCCCAAGTCATCCCCAAGGTATAACGCCCTCCATCGGGGCCGCGTTCCCGGCGGCCGGGCGGCCGCCGCGACCGGGCCGCGCAACCAAGCCGGCCCGGCACGCGTCAGGACCCTCGAACGACGTACCGCACGACGGAGGTGGCTGTGATGAGCATGGATGATTTCGGCGGCGGCCAGGCACAGAGCGATGTGCTGGTGGTCACCACCAATGACGTTCCGGGCTACCGGGTGGACCGGGTGATCGGCGAGGTGTTCGGCCTCACCGTGCGTTCCCGGAACATCGGCAGCCAGATCGGCGCCGGCCTGAAGTCCATGATCGGCGGCGAGCTCAAGGGTCTGACCAAGACCCTGGTGCAGACCCGCAACCAGGCCATGGAGCGCCTGGTGGAGCAGGCGCGGGCGCGCGGCGCCAACGCCGTGCTGGCGTTCCGCTTCGATGTCACCGAGGCCGCGGACACCGGCACCGAGGTCTGCGCCTATGGCACGGCCGTGGTGATCTCCCCGGTGCAGTAGGCCGGAACGCCGCACTGCCCGGAACGCCAGGGTGTCCTGGTACCGCCGGTACCAGGAACAGCCCGTCCGGTGCGAGTTCCGCATGCCAGGTCCCGCCGCGTGGTAGGCAACCCCTCATGGCATTGCACAAGGGCATGCACGACCAGTCCGCCAAACGCGGCTACTCCCTCAATCCCTTCTACGGCGAAGCCGACCCCGTCGCCGACCTGGTCGTCTCACCGCCGCGCCACTGCCTCCCCGAGAAGCCCATAACTCCGCACGCCGCCTACCAGTTCGTGCACGACGAGCTGATGCTGGACGGCAACTCCCGGCTCAACCTGGCCACGTTCGTCAGTACCTGGATGGAGCCGCAGGCCGGGGTGCTGATGTCCGAGTGCCAGGACAAGAACATCGTCGACAAGGACGAGTACCCGCGCACCGCCGAGCTGGAGCAGCGCTGTGTCAGCATGCTCGCCGACCTGTGGAACGCCCCCGACCCGGCCGCCGCCATCGGCTGTTCCACCACCGGCTCCAGCGAGGCCTGCATGCTGGCCGGCATGGCGCTCAAACGGCGCTGGGCCCGGGCCAACGCCGACCGCTACCCCTCCGCCACCGCCCGCCCCAACCTGGTGATGGGCGCCAATGTCCAGGTCTGCTGGGAGAAGTTCTGCAACTTCTGGGAGGTGGAGGCGCGCCAGGTGCCCATGGAGGGCGAGCGCTACCACCTGGATCCCGGCGCGGCCGCCGCGCTCTGCGACGAGAACACCATTGGCGTGGTGACGGTGCTGGGCTCCACCTTCGACGGGTCCTATGAGCCGGTGGCCGAGGTGTGCACCGCCCTGGACGAGCTCCAGGAGCGCACCGGTCTGAACATCCCGGTCCATGTGGACGGCGCCTCCGGCGCGATGATCGCGCCTTTCCTGGACGAGGACCTGCGGTGGGACTTCCGGCTCCCCCGGGTCGCCTCCATCAACACCTCCGGGCACAAGTACGGCCTGGTCTACCCCGGCGTCGGCTGGGCGCTGTGGCGGGACCGGGCGGCGCTCCCCGAGGAACTGGTCTTCCGCGTCAACTACTTGGGCGGGGACATGCCCACCTTCGCCCTCAACTTCTCCCGGCCGGGTGCCCAGGTGGCCGCCCAGTACTACACCTTTGTCCGGCTGGGCCGGGAGGGCTTCCGCGCCGTCCAGCAGACCTCCCGCGATGTGGCCGTCACCCTGGCCCAACGCATCGGTGAACTGGGCGACTTCAGGCTGCTGACCCATGGCGACCAGCTGCCGGTGTTCGCCTTCACCACGGCCGGGGGCATCGAGAACTACACCGTCTTCGATGTCTCCCGGCGGCTGCGGGAACGCGGCTGGCTGGTGCCCGCCTACACCTTCCCGCCCAACCGCGAGGACCTCTCGGTGCTGCGGATCGTCTGCCGCAACGGCTTCACCCTCGACCTGGCCGACCTCTTCATGGACGACCTGACCTCGCTGCTGCCCGAACTACGGCGCCAGCAGGCCCCGTTGGACCGTCCGGAGGCGATGGACACCGCCTTCCACCACTGACACCGAACGCGGGGGCGGCCCCCTCCCGGGGGCCGCCCCTCGTGAACGCGTCCGCCCGGAATCCGCTCAGAACGGGAATCTGCTCCGCCCGTGCTGGATCGAGATCCACTTGCAGCTGGTGAACGCCTCCACCATCGCGTCCCCGTTCAGCCGCCCCACCCCCGAGTGCTTCTCCCCGCCGAAGGGCACGATCGGTTCGTCGTGGATGGTGCCGTCGTTGACATGGAACATCCCGGCGTCCACCCGCTTGGCGAACCGCACGCCGCGCTCGGTGTCGGCGGTGTGCACCGAGCCGCTCAGCCCGAAGGGGGTGTCATTGGCGATGCGTACCGCCTCGTCCTCCTCGTCGAAGGGGATGATCAGGGCGACCGGGCCGAAGATCTCCTGGCGGAGCGCGGTGGCGTTGGCGGGGAGGTCGGTGAGCACGGACGGCTCCACCAGGGTGCCCATGGTCCGGCCGCGCAGCAGCGCGGTGGCGCCCTCGGCGACGGCCTGGTCCACGATGGCGGTGATGGACTCCGCCTGGCTGCCGTTGATCAGCGGGCCGACCTCGGTGGCCGGGTCGGCGGGGTCACCCACCCGCAGCGCCTTGACCCGGGCGACGAACTTCTCGGTGAACTCCGCCACCAGCGACCGGTGCACCAGCAGCCGGTTGGCCGCCATACACGCCTGCCCCTGGTGGATGAACCGGCTGAAAACCGCCGCGTCCACCGCGTAGTCCACGTCCGCGTCGTCCAGCACCACCAGCGCGCTGTTGCCGCCCAGTTCCAGCACCGTCCGCTTGAAGTGCCGGGCGGCCACGGTGGCCACATGGCGGCCGGTCTTGTCGGAGCCGGTGAAGGAGATGACCTTGGGCACCGGGTGCTCGATCAGCGCGTCGCCGATCTCCGCGATATCGGTCACCACCACATTGAGCACCCCGCCCGGCAGCCCCGCCTCCTCCAGCACCTTGGCCACCAGGGTGCCGCCGCAGACCGGCGTGTTCTGGTGCGGCTTGAGCACCACCGCGTTGCCCAGCGCCAGTGCCGCGGCCACCGGCTTCAGCGACAGCAGGAACGGGAAGTTGAACGGGCTGACCACCCCGACCACACCCACCGGCACCCGGTAGAGCCGGTTCTCCTTGGTGTCGTCCGGCGAGGGCAGGATTCGCCCCTCGGCGCGCAGCGCCAGGTGGATGGCCTCGCGCAGGAACTCGCGGGACAGGTGGAGTTCGAAGGCGGCCTTGACGGCGGTGCCGCCGCACTCGGCGATGATGGCCTCGGCCAGCTCCTTCTCCCGCTCCTCGATGACGCGTATCGCCCGCTCGAAGACCAGCCGCCGGGTGTACGGGTTGGTGCCTCCCCACACCCGCTGGGCCCGCTCGGCGGCGCGGTAGGCCTGGTCGACCTCGTCGGCGCCGGCCACGGTGATGGAGGTGAGCTTCTCCCCGTCATAGGGGTTGAAGTCGACGATGTCCCAAGAGCCGGTCCCGGCACGCCACTCACCGTCGATGTACTGGCAGGCCAGATCGCTGAAGTAGGAGGAGTACGACATGCACCATCCCTGTCGGAGAGTGCGGGGCCTCATCGGTCCGCACGGTTCCAGACTTCCTGATTGGGCGTCATCGTACTTATGTATCAGGCTTGTTGAAGCAAGCAGTTGATGAGATCCCGGGTGCGCCGGGGGCTGAGGCTGTCGGTGCGCAGCCGGTCCATCGCCCGTTCGTACTGCGCGACTTCCTCGGCCTTGTCCAGATAGAGGGCCCCGGTGAGCTGCTCCACATAGACCACATCGGGCAGGTCCGACTCCGGGAAGCGCAGCACCGTGAAGGCGCCGCTCTCGCCCGAGTGGCCGCCATGCTCGAAGGGCATCACCTGGAGCGTCACATTGGGCTGTTCGGACAGGTCGACCAGGTGCTGCAACTGGCCGCGCATCACGGCCGGTCCGCCATAGGGGCGGTGCAGCGCGGCCTCGTCCAGCACCGCGTGGAAGGCCGGCGCCCGCTCGGAGAACAGCAGCTTCTGCCGCTCCATGCGCAGCGAGACCCGGCGCTCGATCTCCGCCCGCTCCGCCCCGGGCTGGCCGCGCACCACCACCGCATGGGCGTAGTTCTCGGTCTGCAGCAGCCCATGGACGAACTGCACCTCATAGATGCCGATATGGGAGGCGGCGCCCTCCAGGCCGACATAGGTCTGGAACCAGCTGGGCAGGACGTCGCCATAACTGTGCCACCAGCCCGCGATGTTGGCCTCCCGGGCCAGACCCAGCAGCGCCTCGCGCTCGGACTCGACGGTGATTCCGTAGAGGGTCAGCAGATCCTCCACATCACGCGTCTTGAAGCTCACCCGCCCCAGTTCCATGCGGCTGATCTTCGATTCGGACGCACGGATCGAGTAGCCGGCCGCTTCCCGTGTGATGCCCCGCGACTCGCGCAGCCTCCTGAGCTGTGAGCCAAGAAGTATGCGGCGAACCACGGAACCGCTCGACTCGCTCGTGGTCATCTCTGCGACCCTTCCTTCCGGTCCTGTTCCCGGTGTAGACCGTGCCGACCCTTCCGGAGGCGACCCCCGCAGCCTCTGGCGCCGAAGTCTGCCATCTTTCCGCGTCGTTGAGTGCACATGCGGTTACCGATACCGGCCATGGACGGTAGCGCCGGGGGAGCACTACCGCACAGGACGTAGGAAGAATTGCCGCCAACCCCCCTGTGCGCCCCCAAATCCCTCTCGTGCACGTGCATCTGCCCTTGCATCCGGCGTAGGCATTGGGAACCATGGGGCTCGCACACGTGCACTGTCACGTCCACGATTGCAGGAGTGCCTCGGATGGGTACCGAAGGATCGACTGTGCTCTCCCCGGTCTGGCGAGGGCTGCCCGGGAGCGACGCATCCGCGGTGTCCGACTCCGCCTTCTGCGCCCTGCCACCCCGGTTCGAAGCGGTGCGAACGGCGCGTTCGTTCACCAGAACCACCTTGCAACAGTGGGGAGTTCAGCATCTCTTCGACGATGTGTCGCTGGTGGTCTCGGAGTTGGTGACCAACTCCATGCGCTACGCGCTGCCGTCCGGCCCCCTCGACGAGGGGCATGAGTCGCCGATACGTCTGCATCTGATGCGCTGGTCCTCCCGGCTGGTGTGCGCGGTACGCGACCCCAGCGAGGACAGCCCGGCCACGGGGGCGGCGGGCGCCGACGACGAGCGCGGCCGGGGGCTGATGCTGGTGGAATCCTTCAGCGACGCCTGGGGCTGGCATCCACTGGCGGGAGCACTGCATGGCAAAGTCGTCTGGGCGCTGTTCCGGCTGCCACGCGAATAGTGGCGGAACGGAACAGCTGGGGGATCACGGCTATTCGGCTATCAGATAGTCGAATTCGCCGTCTTTGATCCCCGACAACATGGCCTCGATCTCCGCGGGGGTGTAGATGAGAGCGGGGCCATCCGGGTGGCGGGAGTTGCGTACGGCAACCCCGCCACCCGGCAACTTCGCGAACTCCACGCAAGCGCCCTGGGAGTTGGAGTGGCGGCTCTTGCGCCAGACGGCATCCGGGATGCCCGATGCGACCATGCCGTTGTACACCTGGGACACTGGACTCTCCCGGATCGTCGCAGGGCGCATCCCCGATCACGTATCCAGGGATGCCAACTTCCTTCGTTTCCCCGGATCATAACGCTGCTTCATGTGCTCCTGCATGACCGGATGCACGTGCACGTTCGGTGTTCCCACCGCTACAACGGCGTTGTCCCTGCGGCGCGATGCACGGCATGGAACCGGGTGACGGAACGGGCCTCGGGTGCCGTCACCCGGCATTCTCGAAAACGGGCCGGAATGTCACCCGGGGCGGCCCCAAGACCGTTTTCCGGGAATACCGGCCGCCCTGGCCGCGGATTCGCTTCCCCGCTTCCGCTCCGGACAGCTATACCCGGACGCCTATACACCGTAGTGGACGCCGCACGCCCTGGGCGGCGGGCGTTGTCAGACCCTCCTGGCAGACTCCTGGGCGTGGACGGAGACCGGCTACGGGGGTGCCGGTCCCCGTCCACGCTCCCCCGGGCGGCGCAGCCCGGCGCGCGGTGGCGTCCCGGTCCGCGCACGATGGCGGCAAGGGCCGCCGGACGGCAGCCTCACCCTGCCATCCGCCGGCCCCAGGGAAGGATCTTCGATGTCCCTCAGCCTCCAACAGCTGAGCCGCTGCACCGTCGCCTTCGACCTCGGGGCGTCCCGGACCCGTATCTACCTGCGGGACACCGGGCTGATCGTGGATGAGCCGAGCATCGCGGCGGTCAACACCAGGACCGGCTCGCTGATCGCGGTCGGCCATCCGGCCGCCGCCATGGCCGGGCGCACGCCCGCGCACATCCGGGTGGCGCGGCCGATCTCCGGCGGCACGGTGGTGGACATCGACATGGCCCAGCGGATGCTCCGCTTCCTGATCAGCGACAAGATCCGCCGCGCCTGGCGGCGCCGGCCGCTGCTGCGGGCCGCGGTGTGCGTACCGCATGACGCCGAGCCGATCGCCCAGCGCGCCTCGGTGGAGACCCTGACCGGGCTGGGCGCCCGCCGGGTGGAGCTGGTGGACACCCTGGTGGCGGCCGCGGTGGGCTGTGACCTGCCGGTGGAGCAGCCCGAGGCGACCATGATCGTGGTGTGCGGCGCGGCCTCCACCCAGGTGGCCGTGCTCTCCCTGGGCTCCATCGTGGCCGCGGAGAAGGTGCAGGTGGGCGGGGACGCGGTGGACTACGCGGTGATCCAGCACCTGCGCAGCGAGCATGAGCTGATGCTGCCCACCCAGGGGCTCTATCCGCTGCATATGGCGCTGCGGGCGGACCGCTCGGGCGCCGGCGCGGAGACCGAGGTGCGCGGCCGGGACATCGCCACCGGGCTGTCCCGCACCGTGCTGGTGAGCACCGCCCATGTCCGGGACGCCATCCGCACCCCGCTGACCGCGGTGCTGGACGCCATGGGCCGGGTGCTGCGTGACTGTCCGCCGGACCTGGTGGCCGACCTGGGGGTACGGGGCGTGACGCTGGCCGGCGGCAGTGCGCTGATGCCGGGGCTGGACACGCTGATCGAGACCGCCACCGGGATGGTGGTGCGCATCGCGGACAACCCGGAGCACTGCTCGGTGCTGGGGCTGGGCGCCATGATGGAGGGCCGGGTGCGGCCATGGGCCCTGAACCCGGTGGAGACCGGCTGAGCGGCCGGCAGACCATTTACTGACGCTCCCTTGGGAACTTCTTTACGGTCCGGTCGGTTCACCCTGTGCACGACTCTTCCAGGTTTCTCAAGGAGAAGACAGGCACATGGCGCTCTGGGACCGGCTCAAGGAATCGGCCACGACGATGCAGGGCCAGCTGATCGCGAAGAAGAACGACCTCAAGAGCGGGGCGTTCCGCGATGCGAGCATGGCGATGTGCGCCCTGGTGGCGGCCGCGGACGGTTCGGTGGACGCGGCCGAGCGGCAGCGGGTGGCCTCGCTGATCGCCACCAATGAGGTGCTGCAGAACTTCCCGGCGGACGATCTGCACGCCCGCTTCACCGGCTACTGCCACAAGCTGACCGTGGATTACGCCTTCGGCAAGGTCAGCCTGCTGCAGACCATCGGCAAGGTGCACAAGAAGCCCACCGAGGCGCGGGCGGTCATCCAGATAGGCATTGTCATCGGCGGCGCCGACGGGGACTTCGACAAGGACGAGCGGGCCGTGGTGCGCGAGGCGTGCTTCGCGGTGGGCATCGACCCGGCCGAGTTCGACGTCCAGCGCCCGTAAGGGGCGCGGGACGGCTGCGCTCATGCGGCTCCGCCGCGTGGGCGCGACCAGCCACAAACGGCCCGCAGCCAGAACATCACAAGGACGCCGGCCTGGTGAGCAGGTTGCCGACCGCTGCGATTCCACGGGTGATGGCCCGTTCGCCGACATCGCCGAAGCCGAGGATGAGTTGCGCGGGCGCGGTGGCGCGCGAGGCACGGCAGCTGCTGATGCCATAGAGGCCGACGGACCGTTCGCGGGCGGCGGTGACGATGTGGTGTTCGTCGGCGCCGGCGGGCAGGTGGGCGATGGCGTGGAAGCCGGCGGCGAGGCCGGTGACCGGCAGGCCGGGGGCGTGCTCGGCGAGCGCGGTGAGCAGGGCGGTGCGGCGGGCCGCGTAGATGGCGCGCATGCGGCGCAGGTGGCGGTCGAAGCGTCCGGATTCGATCAGCCTGGCCAGGGCGAGTTGGTCGAGGGTGGGTGTGCCGCGGTCGCTGCGGTGCTTCTGGTCGGCGAGCGATCCGGCCAGCTCGGGCGGGCAGACCATCCAGCCGATGCGCAGGGCGGGGACCAGGGACTTGCTGACGGTACCGAGGGAGATGACCCGGTCGGGCGCCAGTCCCTGGAGGGCGCCGACGGGTTCGCGGTCGTACCGGAATTCGGCATCGTAGTCGTCCTCGATGATGACCGCGTCGCGGTCTCTGGCCCACTCGGTCAAGGCCAGCCGGCGCTCCGGGGCGAGGGCGACGCCGGTCGGCCACTGGTGGGCGGGGGTGACCACGACGGCGCGGGCGTCGGTCAGGGCCAACGCCCTTACATCGATGCCCTGTTCGTCGACGGGTACGGGAACCGCCCGCAGGCCCGCCTCGGTGGCGGCCGCACGGACGGTGGCGGGTGAGCCGGGGTCCTCGAAGGCCACGCTCCGCACGCCGCCGTCCACGAGGACACGGAGGGCGAGACCGAGGCCCTGGGCGTAGCCGTTGCAGACGACGATGTGTTCCGGGTCGGCCGCGGCGGCTCGCACCCGGCGCAGGTAACCGGCCAGCACCTCGCGCAGGACCGCGCTGCCACGCGGGTCGCCGTAGTCGAACTCCGCCGTCGACATGGCACGTGCTGCCTCACGGGTGGCCCAGAGCCAGTCCTGGACCGGAAAGGCGCCCAAGTCCGGTACGCCCCACCGGAAGTCGGCCACCAGGCGCGGGGCCTTGGTGCTTGGCCGGGCGGCACCGGGCGATGCCGCGGTGCCCGCCGCCACCCGGGTGGCGGAGCCGGGGCGGGTCACCAGGTAGCCCTCGGCCAGGAGTTGGGCGTAGCACTCCTGCACCAGACCGCGCGAGAGGCCAAGCGTGCGGGAGAGTTCCCGGGAGGACGGCAGCCGTTCACCGATGTGCAGGCGGCCGGTGCGTATCGCGTCCCGCAGCCCATGCTCCAGTTGCGCGCGCAGCGGCCGACCGCTGGTCCGGTCGACGGGCAGCAGCAGATCGGGCGGGGAACTGGACCACTCCGGCGGCATGGAACTGGAGCTTACTGGCGATCCGGTCGGGCGCTTAGCGTCCTGCCCATGACCGAATCGCTCAACTCGGCTTCCCCCACGCCCGCGACACGCTCGCCGCTGGTGACGCGGTCGTTGCTGCTGCGCTTCATATCCATGCTGGGTGCTTCGACCAGCTTCTACCTACTGCTGTCGGTCGTCCCCGACTATGCGACGGCGGGCAACGGGGGTGGCGGGAGTGCCGGGCTGGCCACGGGCACGCTGATGCTGGCGACGGCGGCGGGCGAGCTTGCGACGCCGGCCCTGGTCAACCGCTACGGCTACCGCGTCGTGCTGGCCGCTGGTCTGGGTCTGCTGGGCGCGCCGGCGCTGGCACTGTCGCTGTCCCGGAACCTGTGGTGGATCGTCGCGGTCTGCCTGCTGCGCGGACTGGGCTTTGCGTTCACCGTGGTCGCGGGCGGCGCGCTGACGGCGTCGCTCATTCCGGCCGAACGGCGCGGCGAAGGGCTGGCGTTGGTCGGTATCGTCGGCGGGGTGCCCTCGCTGGTGGCGCTGCCGCTGGGTGTGTGGCTGGCCGCGCACGGGGGTTATGGGGTGGTCTTCACGGCCGGGGCTGTGGCCGCGCTCGCCGCGATCCTCTCGGTGCCCGGCCTGCCCGACCGGATCCGCGCGTCGGGGCGGCCGGTCGGTATCGCCGAAGGGCTGCGGACGGCCGGACTCCGGCGCCCAGCCGTGGTGTTCGCGGCCACCGCCGTCGCCGCCGGGATCGTCGTCACCTTCCTGCCGCTGGCCGTTCCCGCCTCGGCCACGGGCCTGGTCACCGCGGCGCTGTTCGTCCAGCCCGCGACGGCCACGGTGGCCCGCTGGCTCGCCGGCCGGCGTGGTGACCGGCACGGCCCGGACGCTCTGGTGCTGCCCGGCCTGCTGCTGTCGGCCGCCGGCACGCTGCTGATGGTGCTGACCAGCACCCCGGTGGTGGTCGTCGTCGCGGTCGGCGTGTTCGGGATCGGCTTCGGCGTGGCCCAGAACGCCACCCTGACGCTGATGTACGCGCGTGTCCCCGCCGCCGGCTACGGCACCGTCAGCGCGCTGTGGAATTTCGCCTATGACGCGGGCATGGGCGCCGGCGCGGTCGCGTTCGGCTGGCTCGCGGCGGGGACCGGTTATCCCTGGGCCTTCGCCCTGACCGGCACCGCGATGCTGACCGCCGTCGTCCCGGCCTGGCTCGACCGCCGGGCGGCCGCCCGGGCCAAGGACAGCGAGGCGCACGCGCCCGAATCAGCATGCGCACCGCTGCCGCTCCGCGACAACCTCGACCACGCGTAAACGCGCCCGCAACCAAGAAGAAGGAGATCACATGCAGCACTTCGTCCGGCCCCATGGCAGCCCGCCCGTCAACGGTTACAGCCACGCGGTGGCGTTCACCGGACCGATGGTCGCGGTCTCCGGCCAGGTTCCCCTGGACACCGAGGGCCGGGTCGTGGGCGAATCGGATGCCGCCGCCCAGATCCAACAGGTCTTCACCAACCTGGCCATCGCGCTTCAGGCAGTGGGTGCCCGGCTGCACGACGTGGTCAAGCTGACCGTTTACCTGACCGATCTGGCCGACCTGGACGCCTTCCGCCGGATCCGCGACGAGCATCTGAACCCGGCCTGCCTACCGGCCTGTTCCCTGGTGCAGGTCGCCGGGCTCGTCCGCCCGTCCTTCCGCGTCGAGATCGACGCCCTCGCAAGGATTGACCCGGTCATGGCCTGAGTAGATGATCACGCCGTGCCCAGGGCGGCAACCCATTCCGGGTGCCGACCTACAAGCCGAGAGGAACCCAGCCATGTCCAACTCCGGACCGCTCGCCGTCGATTCGCTCCCGATCCCGCCCCGTTCGACCGTCGCCGTGCTCGGCCCCGGAGGAGTCGGCGGCCTGCTCACCGCGCTGCTCTCCCGTGCCGGACACCGCGTGATCTGCATCGCCCGGGACGAGACCGCCGGGCCGCTGCGTCAGCACGGAATCCGCGTCCACAGCAGGCAGTTCGGCGACTTCACCGCAGCCGTCGAGGCGGCAACCGTGCTGCGTGAGCCCGTCGACCTGTGCCTGGTGGCGGTCAAGAGCACCGCCCTCGACGCCGCGCTCGACCGCATCCCGCCGCAGTCGCTCGCGAGCGGTGTGCTGCTGCCGCTGCTCAACGGCGTCGAGCACCCCGACGTCCTGCGAGCACGCTATGGGCAGGAGCGCGTGGTACCGGCCGTGATCCGTGTCGAGTCCACCCGCACCGCGCCGGGCGTCATCGAGCACGGCAGCCCGTTTACCGAGATCGACCTGGCCGGGCAGCGGGAGCGGCTCGCCCCGTTCGTCCCGCTGCTCACGGGTGCCGGAGTGACCACCCAGGTCATGGCGGACGAGAACGCGGTCCTCTGGGGGAAGCTGGCCTTCCTCGCTCCCTTCGCCCTGCTCACCACCCGCCATCGGCTGCCCATCGGCGGTATCCGGTCCGAGCGGCGGGACGAACTGACGGCCCTGGTCCAGGAGACCGTCGCGGTCAGCCGGGCCTGCGGCGGACGGTCGGCGGTCGATGAGGTGCTGAAGCGCTACGACGCCTTCCTCGCCGACAGCAAGTCGTCCATGCAGCGCGACGCGGAGGCAGGCCGCCCGCTGGAACTCGACGCCATCGGCGGAGCCCTGCTGCGCGCGGCGGAGCGGCACGGCATCCCTGTGCCGCTCACGACCCGGCTGGTGACCGAACTCGCGGCCGAGGCCAGGCCATGACCGAAGCGATGGATCACGACCGGGTCCGCCGGAGCTATGACACCGTCGCCGAGGAGTACCGGGAGCGCATCAGCGGCGAGCTGACCCACAAGCCGCTGGACCGGGCGCTCCTCACGGCGCTCATCGAGGCGCGCCTGGAGCGGACGCACTATCCACCGGAGGCCGAAACCCGGCGCGGGTATCTGCTGGCTCGGCGGGACGTCGGCCGACCAGGAAGGTGACCCGAGTTGGCGCAGGTCACCGAGGTGACCTGCGCTCCCCTCCGGGGCTCAGACCGCGGTGGCGGCCCGCTTCTCACCGCCGTTGTGCCCCGCCTTGGCCCTGGCCTGCCGGCGCGCCCTGGTGGCGCCGTCGGCCCGGCCCTGCTCCACCCAGGTGCCCAGGGCGATCTCGGCGGTGATGCCGGGGCCGAAGCCGGCGATCACCCCGCGGGCGGCATGGCCGGCCCCGCCGTCCTGCCAGAGCCGCTCCAGGGCATCGAAGATCACCGCGCTGGCGATATTGCCGCGCTCGGTGAGCGTGGCACGGCTGTAGCGGAAGGTCTCCGGCTCCAGGTCGAGGTAGTGGCAGAGGTCGTCCAGGATCCGCGGGCCGCCGGCATGCACGATGTAGAAGTCCAGCCCGGAGACGTCCCAGTCATGGGGCTCGGCCATCTCGCGCATGGCCGGGGCGAGCATCGCCATGGTGCCCGGCACCCGCTTGTCCAGGATGAAGTGGAAGCCGGTGTCCCGGACGCCATAGGAGATCCAGTCCTCGGTGTCCGGCACCAGATGGGAGCCGTTGCGCTCCAGCCGCACCCCGCTGCCGCCCTGGCCCCGCACCACGGCCGAGGCCAGCGCGTCCCCGAACAGGCCGTTGGACAGCAGGTTGCCCACGCCCAGGTCGGTCGGCTGGTAGAGCAGGGAGCAGAACTCACAGGCCACGATGAGCACATTGGCCTCGGGGTAGGCGCTGCAGAAGTCATGGGCCCGGTTGATGGCGGCCCCGCCCGCCGCACAGCCGAGCTGGGCGATGGGCAACTGCCTGGTCTCACTGCGGAATCCCATGGTGTTGATCAGCCAGGCGGTCATCGAGGGCATCATAAAGCCGGTGCACGAGACATAGACGATCATGTCGATCTCGCGCGGGGTCAGCTCGGCCTGCGCCAGCGCCCGGCTGACCACATCGGGCACCCGGCGCTTGGCCTCCACCTCGTACATGTCGTTGCGCGCGGTGAAGCCGGGGTGCTTGAGGGTGTCCTCGATCGGCTGCAGCAGATGCCGCTTCTGCACACCGGTGTTGCCGATCAGCCGGAGGGCCAGCTCCAGTTGGGGATGGTCGGCATGCAGGGTCCGGGCGAGCTCCAGGGTCTGCTCCCTGGTGATGATGTGCTCGGGGACGGCGATCGCCGGTCTGCAGAGCGTTGCCATGACGACGCCTCCTTCACCAGGCGACCGGCAGGGTGAGCGGGTAGCGCCAGATCGAGACGGTGTTCCACTCCACCTCCTCCGCCGGTACGGCCAGGCGCAGTTCGGGGAACCGGCTGAGCAGGGTGCCGATGGCGATCTGCAGCTCCATCCGGGCCAGATGGGCGCCCAGACAGTGGTGTGAGCCATGCCCGAAGGTCATGTGCGGCGCGGGTTCCTGGCGCTCGAAGTCCAGCTCGTTCGGGCGTTCATAGGCGTCGTCGTCACGGTTGGCGCACAGATAGGAGACATGGACCACATCCCCCGCCTTGATGGTGACACCGTCGAACTGGACGTCCTCCAGGGCGACTCGGGGGATGCCCACACCCTGCCGGAACGGGATGTAGCGCAGCAGCTCCTCGATGGCCTGCGGCAACAGCTCGGGCCGGGAGCGCAGTTGGGCCAGGTGGACGGGGTGGGTGAGCAGGGTGTAGACGATGTTGCAGATCTCATAGGTGGTGGTGTCATGACCGGTGACCAGCAGCAGCATGCCCATCACGGCGAGCTCCCGGTCGTCCAGCCGCTCACCGTCCACCTCGGCGGTGGCCAGGGTGCTGAGCAGGTCGTCGCCCGGGTTGCGGCGGCGTTCGGCGGTCAGTTCGGCGAAGTACTCCCGCAGCCCGGCCTTGGCCTCGGCCGCCTTCTCCCGGTCGGCCGGCTTCATGGACATCATCGCCATGGCCCACGCGCGCAGCTGCGGACGTTCGGCGGCCGGCACCTGCAGCAGCTCGCAGATGGTGGTCAGCGGCAGCTTGCCGGCCAGGTCCTTGGCGATGTCGCCGGGCGGGCCGTGCAGCTCCATGGTGTCCAGCAGCGCGTCCACCACCTGCTGGGTCTTCGGCCGCAGCTCCTCGACCTGTTTGTTGCTGAAGCCCTTGGTGACCAGGCGGCGGAGTCTGCTGAGAGCGGGCGGGTCCATCACATTGATGGCCTCGGACTGGACGATGGGAGCCGGTGTGATGCGCGGGAAGTCCTTGCCGATGATGGCGGCCCGGCTGAAGCGGCGGTCCTGGGTGACGGTGCGGACGTCCTCGTACCGCGTGACCAGCCAGCACTCACCCTCGCCATAGGGCATGCGGACCCGGGCGATGGGCGCCTCCACCCGCATCCTTGCCATGAAGGGGTCTGGTTCCAAGGCGTCATCGTGACGGAAGGGACACGTCCGTTCGGATTCCGAAGTAGTCATGGAAACACTCCCCTGTACCCAAGGGCACGGCCCGGTGGCGCGCCGGTATCTACTGATCGCTTCCGCACTGGCAAGCGCGCCACACGTGCAGATGCACAATTCACTCGATTTGTGGACTGAACAATGTAAAGGGAACACACTTTTCCCGAACACGCTCGGGTGAGTTGCTCCATTCGAGTGAAGGGGCATCAGGGCCTCGTCAGGGGAGCGTCAGGGACACCGTCCGGCCCTTGCCGCCGGTTCCGCCCTCTCCTTGGATGGGGTGTGTGAACAGCTCCGTGCGCCATGACGACCGGCCGCCTCATACGGCGTCGCCGAGTCCCGCGCGCTGCTCTCTCGCGGTCCGCTAGCGGTCCTACGGCCGCCTGCCGGCCCGCTGTCTCCACCCCACCCGTCGCCGTTCACCGTGACCGGTGGTGCGTCACCTTCGCCCGGCGGTCCCGCAGCAGCGAGGACCCCGGGAATCAGCTGCCTTTCCGCATCCCGGAGTGGATCACCATGTCTTCTGCTGCCTCGCCCTCCCCCCGGACCGTCCTGGTCACCGGCGCCACCTCCGGCATCGGCTGGGAGACCGCCCGGCTGCTCGCCGAAGGGGGCGCCACCGTCCTGGTGCACGCCCCGGACCAGGCCAGTGGCGAGGATGCCGTCGCCCGGCTGACCGCCGCCGGCGCGGACGGGAAGCTGCTGCATCCGACCGTCGCGGACTTCTCCCGGCTGGACGAGGTGCGCGCCATGGCCGCCTGGGTGGCCGACCGGTTCCCGGTGCTGGACGTCCTGGTCAACAACGCGGCGGTGGCCGCCCCGGAGCGCCGCACCCTCACCGCCGACGGCCATGAGCTCGCCCTCCAGGTGAACTTCCTGGCCGCCTACCTGCTCACCCGGGAGCTCTCCGGGCCGCTGTCCGCCCGCCCCGGCAGCCGGGTGATCCATGTGTCGTCCTCGATGCACCGCACGGCCTCCATCGCCTGGAACGACATCAACCGCGCCCGCCGCTACTCCCGGGTGGCCGCCTACGCCCAGTCCCAGCTCGCCCTGACCATCTTCGCCCGCTCCTCGGCCGACTGGACATCCGTCAGCGTGCACCCGGGCGTATGCGACACCGCGCTGCTGCCGATGTACGCGCACGAGGGCGACTCCCCCGCCGAGGGCGCCGCCCGGGTGGTCCGCCTGTGCGACCCCGCCACCGAGCTGGAGCCCGGTGCCTACTACGACCGCACCGCGCTCTCCCCGGTGGCCCCGGTGGCGCTGGAGGAGCGCACCGTGCGCCGACTGTGCAAGCTCGCCGGCCGGCTGGTCGACCAGGCCGCCTGACCGCCGCCCGCCCCGCCGAACGAAGGCATTCCATGTCCAGGCGCGCACGCAAGAAGAAGACCCGGCGCAAGAAGAAGGCCAACCACGGAAAGAAGGCCGGTCAGCGCTGACGCCGCCCCGGCCGGCGGAAGGGAACCCCGGTGATCGCACTGTCCCCGCGCACCGCTCCGGCCGCCGGCCCCTGGGCCGCCTGGTTCCCCACCGGCCGCCCGGGCCTTGGCTCGCTCACCGAACACCTCCGCACCACCGGGTGCGGCCGCTGGTGGGCCGACCGTCCGACAGCCGCCCGGGCCGGGGCCGTGGAGTGCGCCGGGCACGTCCTGCTGGGCGGTGATCCCCAGGCGGTGGACCCGGCCGGGCTGGCTCCGCTGGCCCACCGCTACTTCGCGGCGCCGGACCGGTTCCTGCCGGTGCTGGGCGCCGCCTTCGAACGGATCACCCCCTGGGAGCGGATGATCTGGACGCACCCGGGCGCCCCCGCCCCGGCCCGGCGGCCGGGCCGGGGCATGACCATACGGCGGCTGACCGCGGCGGACGCCGCCGCGGTGGCCGCGCTGGGCCCCGACTTCCGCCGGCTCGGCGGCAGTTGGGGCGGGGCCGCGGCGCCGGCGGGATCCGGCTCCGCCCATGGCGCCTTCCGGCGCGGCCGGCTGCTCTCCCTCGCCGTCACCCACTTCCTCGGCGAGCGCTACGCGGACATCGCGGTGGCCACCGTGCCCGCGCACCGTGGCCACGGGCTGGCGCTCGCCTGTGTGACCGAACTGTGCATGGACCTCAACACCATGGGCCGCGCCGTCAGTTGGACCTGCTCACGGGACAATCACCCCAGTCGCCGGCTGGCCGCCGCGGCGGGCTTCCAGCCGGCGCTCCGCTATGTCCACCACGCGGCCGGAGCCCCCCGGATCAGGCCCGCAGCCCCCGCACCGGCTCATGGGTATGCGACTCGATGTCCTTGATCGTCTTGTCCAGCAGCTGGTCGGCGATCCGGTTGAGCGCCCGGGCCACGGACAGTTCGTCGCCGATGTCCGGGACGTTCTCGTCGCCCGGGTTGCAGCGGGCGGTGCCCTCGCCGACGATCGGGCCCGGAGCCTTGCCGCTGAGCCTGGCCTCGGCGGTGACGGTGTGGTCGTGTTCCTTGATGTCGATGTGAACACTCCAGCTCTTGGTGCCGGTCACTGCGGATCCCTCCTTGCGCGCGGCCCCCTGGCACCACGCTGACACGGGCGCCCCTCCCCCGCACCCGGAGCCGGCCGCCCCGGCCCTAGCCCCGCCCGTCCAGGGTCCGGCGGACGTCCCCGTCGTGGTAGTAGGTGCGGCCCGCCCTGGTGCGGCGGCGCCAGCGCTGCTCGCTGGCATGGCGGTAGACACTGCCGGGTGGGATACGCCACAGCCGGGCGATGTGTCCGGCACTGACCCACGCCGCCGCCGGAGCCTCCGCGGTGGAGTTACCCTGCGCCAGGCGCCGCCGCAGCCGCAGCCAGTCCGCCGCCTGCCAGCGGTGCCCGGGGGCGGTGTCACAGACGATTTCGGCCTGGGAATCGGGCCGGTGCGGCCGCAGCAGCGCGGTCAGGGTTCCCGGGCAGCCGGCCTCCACACAACCGCCTATCGGCACCCGGCGAATCGGCAGCGGATCGATGACCCGGTACGCGCGGTTCACCAACTTTGCTATTTCCAGGGAGACTTCATGGGCCGCGTCCTGGGCGGCCAGCCAGCCGGCATGCCGGATGAGGAACTCGCCGAGCGCGGACACCGTATTCTCCGGCGCGGCCACACCCCGGTCCTCCACCACCACCGCCGCCCAGCAGCGCAGCACTCCCATGATCGCCGAACGCGCCTCGGCCGCCGCGGAGTTGAATGGCATACCGGGCAACGGCCCCCCGGAGGTCTTCTCCTGCCGCTGGTCAGGGCCACCCCCCAGCCGCAGGCCGCACTCCTCATGGAGCCGGGGCAGCCGGGACAGCTCCCGCACCAGGCGGTCACCGCAGGCCGCACAGAGCCGGCTCCCGGCGGCCGTGAGCCCACGGGCCCCGCCCTCCGCCGCACGACCCCGGCAGCCCGCCCCGGCGCACACCGCTAACGCCGTCGCGATGCCCGTCATTCCTCCAGCCATTCCCTGCCCCCACTCGGTCGGAAGTACCGCCAAGCTATTTCCGGGAATCGCCGCCGGACAAGGTGGTAAGCAATTTCATGTCATTCCTGTGTAGTTGGATTTCTTATTTCTTTCAGTAACCTGCCCGACCGCTCCGGCGGGCCCGAACGGAACCCTCCGCATGGTTACGGTCCGTGTTGCCACCGTCACTGGGCCGCAGGTCGACGGAACCATACCTGACGGTTCGTCAACACATTAAGGCGCGCCGCGTCAAGCCCTGCCTTTGTTTCCGGCCAGTTAAGAATCAGGATTTTTTGACGGTACGTCACAAAATGAACTTTGACAGGACCTAAAGCCGCTTTATAGTCTCGTTCGAGAAGCACTGACTCGATGCCTGTTATTGGATGAACGTGGGGGAGCATCGGATGGGTCATCAGTCCACTGGCTTTCTAGAGCAGAAAATTCTGCGGCAATCACCGACACGGCCCCGCTTACCCGCCCAGGCCCGGTCCACCCTGCGGGTACTGGTGGTGGAGAACGAGCCCCGGGCCGCCCGGGCCCTGGTCATGGGCCTCCGCCGGCATGGATATCAGGCCGACAGCGTGGACACCGGCACCAAGGCGCTCCAGCAGTACCGGGACGCCGACTTATTGCTGATCGATCTGGACCTGCCCGACCTCGACGGGGTGGCCGTATGCCGCGCCATCCGGTCCGCGGGCAATACCGCGATCATTGTCGTCACCGCTCGTGACACCGAACTCGACCGTGTACTGAGTCTGCAGGCAGGCTCGGACGACTACATTGTCAAGCCCTATGGTTTCCCCGAACTGACCGCCCGTATCGAGGCCGTCATGCGCCGGGTCCGCCCCGTGCAGCAGCATCAGCCGGTCACGGAGATCATCATCAGGGGGCCGCTCAGCATCGATTCCCGGACTCGGGAAATCCACTTGGGTGACCGACGCGTCGAAGTGACCCGCAAGGAGTTCGACTTGCTCTACCTCCTTGCCTCCCAGCCGGAGAACATCATTTCCAGAAAACAGATCATGACGCAGGTCTGGGAGGATTCACGATCACGTCCCGGACGTACCATTGATACCCATGTCAGCAGCCTGCGGAGCAAACTCGGCTCCAGCACCTGGATCATCACCGCACGCGGCGTGGGATTCCGATTCGGGCACGCCTGAGCCGGCCTGCCGATTCCCGCATTCACCACGGCCACCGCACCCGCTGTCCGGGGGCGGTGGCCGTGCCGATTTCGTCAACCGCCCCGCGTCAGGCGGCGTTCCGCCAGCCGGGCCGGGGCCCGGCCACCCAGGAGGTGGCCGCCCGGCGCCGGGTCATGGCCGGTGTCCACCGCGCACCGGCCACATCCCGCGATCCCTCGCCCGCCACCCCGGCGGCCCGGGCCGCCAGCACCGCCGACAACGCCACCGTCACCGCGGCGACTTCCTCCGCGCTGGGCGCACCGCTCTCGATGCGCAGTCCCCGCGCGGTCATGCCGGGTCCACCGAGAGGGTGTGCCGGAACACCCCGCGCGGGTCATAGGTGCTCTTGGCCCGCTGCAGCCGGGGGTAGTTCTGCTTGTAGAGCAGCGTGGACCAGGGCACTCCGGAGTGGTTGACGCTGGTGTTCCGGATGTCGATGTCCGGGTAGTTGATGTAGCAGCCGTCCTGCTGGTCATTGGGCACCGGCACCCCGCCGGTGGACGCGTGCACCGTGCCGTGCAGGGTGCGTATCCAGTTGACCTCGGCCTCGTCATCGGCCTTGTCCACCCAGTTGTTGGCGTACCAGAGCTTGATGATGGAGTCCCGCTGCGCCACCGCGGTGGCCGTCGGGGCGACCGTATTGATCTTGCAGCCATAGGCGGCCAGGTACACCAGCCCGATGCCCTTGTGGGTCTGGTCGGTCAGGCTCTTGTAGAGCGCGGCGATCTGGGTGTCGGTGAAGGGCTTGCGCAGATAGCCGCCCATCGACTTGTGGCGGGTGTAGCCCTGCCGGTCGCCGGAGGGCGTCAGGGCGGCCTCCAGCCAGGTGGAGTCGGTGGTCTGCACGGTGGGCTGGACGCCGACGCCGGCCGAGAGGGCCTTGATGTAGTCGTTGTGCAGCTGCTCCAGGTTGGGCACTGTGGCGTCCATCCTGATCTCCAGCTTGACGTACCCCGCGAAGGCGGCGAACAGCTGGAGCGAGCTGTGCATCCGGGCGTACGGGGAGTCGGGCCCGCTGTTGGCCGCGTGCCAGGCACCGTGGTTCATCACCAGCCGGGTGAAGCCGGCCTCGGTCAGCCCGTTCCAGGGCCAGGTGACATAGCTGACCCGGAACCGCTCGGGCGGGGTGGGCAGCAGCTTGCCCGGCTCGCCCTTGGCGCCCGGGGTGCGGAACCAGTACTTGGTGACAATGCCGAACTGGCCGCCGCCGCCACCGGTGTGCGCCCACCACAGGTCGTGGTGCGGGTCCTTGGGGTCGCAGGTGCCCACCAGGGTGCGGGCCCGGCCGTCCTTGCCGGCCACCACCACCTCGACCGCGTGCAGGTGGTCGACCGAGAGACCGTAGTGGCGGGAGAGCGGGCCGTATCCGCCGCCGGCCACATGGCCGGCCACGCCCACCTCGGGGCACACGCCCGCGGGCAGGGTCACTCCCCAGCCGTCGTGGAGCGCCTTGTAGACCTCGCCCAGCCGGTTGCCCGGCAGCACGGCAAAGGCGTTCATCCGGGGGTCGAAGGTCACGCCCTTCATCTCCGAGGTGTCCACCAGCAGTCTGATCTGCGGGTCGTCCACCAGGCCCTCGAAGCAGTGGCCACCGCTGCGCACGGTGATCCGCTGGTTCTGCCGGACGGCCTGGTTGACGGCCTTCTCCACCTGTTCCGCGCTGTGCACCAGCCAGATCTCGTCCGCGCTGGAGGAGAACCGCTGGTTGTAGCCACGGGTGGCCAGTTCGGTGTACCGCGCGTCGCCGGGGCGGACGATCACCTCGGGGGCGACCGGTCCGCAGTCGGTCCGGGCCCCGGCATAGGCCGGTGTGAAGCCGCCGACCGCGGCGGCTCCCGCCACCGCTGCCGCGGAGCCCAGAAATCCGCGTCGCGAAACCCGCGAAACCATAGAAAGCACCTGCCTGTCTGATGTTTCGGCAAATATCCCCAAGTTGTCTACTAACTCCGGGGATTGGCCACAGCCAACCAGGCAGTGCTCGGCTCCGCCATGCTCTTGACATGGATCTGTCGTTGCCTAGTGCGAATGTTGAGTATCCGCGCGACGGACGCTCAACTTCCGCTGCTCACAACATCGTTCCGCCGGTGGCGTCCAGCCAGTGGCCGGTCACCCAGCGGCCGTCCTCGCTCGCCAGGAAGGCCACCGCGTCGGCGATGTCCTCGGGCAGTCCGATGCGGCCCAGCGGCACCTGGGACTCCAGGTACTGACGGGCCGGACCGGCCAGCCGCCCCTCGTGCATATCGGTCTCCACCACGCCCGGCGCCACGGTGTTGACGGTGATGCCGCGCGGGCCGAGCTGCTTGGCCAGGGTGCGGGTGACCACGTCCATCGGGCTCTTGGACATGGCGTAGTTGATGGCCTGGGGCATCGCGATGCCCCGGGTGAGCATGGTGGAGACATTGATGATGCGGCCGTTGTCGCGCAGCCGCCGCAGCCCCAGCTGGGTGATGAAGAACGGCGCCCGGGCGTTGACCGCGAAGACCCGCTCGAAGTTCTCCTTGGTGACGTCCTCGATGGTCGACTGGTCACCCAGCACCCCGGCGTTGTTGACCAGGATGTCCAGCCCGTCGGCCTGGGTGTCGAAGGCCGCCCAGAGCGTCTCCGCGTCGTCCGGCACGCCCAGCTGGGCCCGTACCGGGAAGGCGCTGCCGCCGGCCGCCTCGATGGCGGCCACCGTCTCCTTGGCCGCCGCCTCATTGCTGCCGTAGTGCACCCCGACCCTGGCTCCCTCCCGGCCGAGGCGCTTGGCTATGGCCCGGCCGATTCCCCGGCTGCCGCCGGTGACCAGGGCCGTCTTGCCGGTGAGTGTGCTGCCCATGCGCTGTTCTCCTTGTCTGCGGGGGTCTCAGGCGGTGTACGGGTCCTTGGCGCGGGCCTCCCGCAGCACCCGGGCCCACCAGGTCACCTGGTCCAGCAGCTTCTTGGCGGCGGTGTTGGGCCCCTCGGGGTTCTTCAGCCGGCCATCGCTCTCGAAGTGCTCCCAGGTGCCGTGGAAGCTCACGGTGTCCCGGGTGGTGACCGCGTGCAGCTCGGCGAAGACCTGCCGCAGGTGCTCCACCGCCCGCAGGCCGCCGGCCAGGCCGCCGTAGGAGACAAAGGCCACCGGCTTGGCGTGGAACTGGGTGTTGTGCCAGTCGATGGCGTTCTTCAGGGCCGCCGGGTAGCTGTGGTTGTACTCCGCGGTCACCACCACAAAGGCGTCGGCGGCCGCCAGCCGCGGGGTGAGCTGCCCCAGGGCGGCCAGGGCCTCCGGCGAGGGCGACATGGACGGCGCCTCCTGGCCCAGGTGCACCTCGGCCAGGTCCACCAGGTCGACCTCGATGTCATCGCGGCGCCTGGCCTCGCCGGCGAACCAGTTGGCCGCGGTGGGGCCGAAACGTCCCTCCCGGACGCTGCCGATGATGACGGCCAGCTTCAACCGGCTTTCTGACATGGGTATCTCCTTCGGTGGATCGGCGGGGTGGTGATCAGACGGCGCTCGCGGCGTCCGCCGCGTCCTTCAGCGCCGCGTACAGCACGGCCTCGGGCTGGGAACCGGTGAGCGTCACCCGGCCGCCGATACGGAAGACCGGCACCCCGGTGACGCCCGCCGCGCGTACCGCGTCCAGCCGGGCGCGCAGCTCCCGCTCGTCCAACTCACCGGGGACCACGCCCACTTCGGCGGCCAGCGCGGCCAGCACGGCATCGTCGCCGATGTGCAGGCCGTCGGTGAAGTGGGCCCGGAACAGGCGCTCCACCATGGCCTCGGCCCGGTCCTGCCGGGCGGCCAGGGCGATCAGCAGGTGCGCCTTGAAGGTGCCGGTGGCCACGGCCCGTTGGTAGTCCAGCCGCAGGCCGTCCGCGGCGGCATGCCGGGCGAACTGCGCGGTGCCGGCCGCCGCCTCGGGGCCGAAGACCTCCCTGAGCACCTCCAGCAGCGGCCGCCCCTCGGTGCCGGCGCCGGGCGCCAGCTCGAACGGTGCCACCGTCACCCCGACCCGGACGCCCACCGCGCGCAACCGCCCGGCCGCGCGCTGGAAGCGGGTCCAACCCAGGTAGGAGTGGGCGCAGATGACGTCCAGCACCACCTCGGTGTGCACCGTGCGGCCGGGCCTGGGCTCTTCCATCGCCGGTTCCTCCGAGACGGGTTGACGGGTGCGGCCCCGGGCGGGGGTGACCGAGGCCGCGGCTTGACGGGACCGGCGTACGCCGGCCGGCTCGGTCCGTCGATGACTGACGCCCGTTGGCCTCCGGTGGTCCCATCATGGGTGCCCTACTTACCGGGCGTCAAGTAAAACCACAAAGGCAGTTGCCCCGGCCAACCCACCCGTTACTGCGGGGGGTTGCCATGCTTGCGGGACGGCAGATCGGCGTGCTTGGTGGCCAGCATGGCCAGGCCCGCGATCAGCACCCGGCGGGTCTCGGCGGGGTCGATGACATCGTCGACCAGCCCGCGTTCGGCCGCGTAGTAGGGGTGCATCAGCTCGGCCCGGTACTCCTTGACCATCCGGGCCCGCATCGCCTCCGGGTCACCGGCCTCGGCGATCTGCCGGCGGAAGATGACATTGGCCGCGCCCTCGGCACCCATCACCGCGATCTCATTTGCCGGCCAGGCATAGGCCAGGTCCACCCCGATGGAGCGGGAGTCCAGCACGATATAGGCGCCGCCGTATGCCTTGCGCAGCACCACCGAGATCCTGGGCACGGTGGCATTGCAGTAGGCGTAGAGCAGCTTGGCGCCATGCCGGATGATCCCGCCGTGCTCCTGGTCCACCCCGGGCAGGAAGCCGGGGACGTCCAGTAGCGTCACTATCGGGATATTGAAAGCATCACAGACCTGAACAAATCGGGCCGCTTTCTCGGATGCCGAGATATCCAGCACCCCGGCCAGCGACTGCGGCTGGCTGGCCACCACCCCCACCACCTTGCCGTCCAGCCGGGCCAGCACACACAGGATGTTGGCCGCCCAGGACTCATGCACCTCCAACAGCTCGCCGTCGTCGACCAGTTCCGCGATCACCCGGCGCATGTCATACGGCCGGTTGCCATCGGCCGGCACCAGCTCATGGAGCGCCTCGGCGCGCCGGTCGGCCGGGTCCGCGGCGACCACGGCCGGCGGGTGCTCCCGGTTGTTCTGCGGCAGCAGGGACAGCAGATAGCGGACCTCCTCCAGGCAGGTCTCCTCGTCGTCATAGACGAAGTGCGCCACCCCGGAGACGGCGCCATGCACATCGGCGCCGCCCAGGCCGTTCTGCGAGATGTCCGCGCCGGTGACGGCCTTGACCACATCGGGCCCGGTGATGAACATCTGGGAGGTGTCCCGGACCATAAAGACAAAGTCGGTCAGCGCCGGGCTGTAGGCCGCACCGCCCGCGCAGGGCCCAAGCATCACACTGATCTGCGGGATCACTCCCGACGCCTTGGTGTTGCGCTGGAAGATCCCGCCATAGCCGGCCAGCGCCGAGACACCCTCCTGGATCCGGGCGCCCGCCCCGTCGTTGAGCGACACCAGGGGCGCCCCGGCCGCCAGGGCCATATCCATAATCTTGTGGATCTTGGTGGCATGGGCCTCGCCCAGGGAGCCGCCGAAGATCCGGAAGTCATGGGCATAGACGAATACGGTCCGGCCGTGCACGGCCCCCCAGCCGGTGATCACGCCATCGGTGTACGGGCGCCTGGCCTCCAGCCCGAAACCGGTGGCCCGGTGCCGCCGCAGCGGCTCCACCTCGTGGAACGAGCCCTCGTCCAGCAGCAGTTCGATGCGTTCGCGGGCGGTGAGCTTGCCCTTGGCGTGCTGGGCCTCGGTGGCGCGGTCGCCGGGACCCCGGCGCGCCCGTTCCCTGATCTCGGCCAGTTCCTCAACCGGTGTGCCACTCATCCGAATCCCTTCCCGCGGCCGACCGGCGCACCTCGTCCAGCAGCGCCGCCTGCCGCAGTGTGTCCTCGCCGGGGGCGTGCCCGGCCCGTACCGCGGTGACAAATGCGGCCACGGTGGCCGCCACCTGGTCGCAGGGCTCCAGTGCGATCTCCCGGTGCTCCGCGCCCCGGTGCAGGCCCAGCACCGGTGTATGGCCGGCGGGCGGGGTGAAGGCCCGGTCCACGGTGATCCGGCCCTCGGTGCCCCACAGTTCATAGGCCGACCGGTAGCCGTGCTCCATGCCGAAGGTGATCTGGGCGCTCACCCCGGCGGGGGTGCGCAGCAGCGCGGCCCCGGCGGTCTCCACCCGCTTCCCGGCGCGGGTGGTCAAGTGCGCGCCGGAGACGGCCAGTTCGGGGCCCAGCAGATGCAGGGCGGCCCGCAGCGGGTAGACGCCCACATCGGCCAGCGCGCCGCCGCCCAGTTCCGGCGAGTAGCGGATGTCGTCATCGGGCAACGGCGGGATGGTGAACGCCGCGTGCAGGGCCCGGAGTTCACCGATGGCGCCGTCCCGCACCAGCTCCCGCACCGCGGTGTGCCGGGTGTGGTGGACGAACATCACATTCTCCATCAGCGCCAGCCCCGACTCCTCGGCCAGCGCCAGCAGCTTCCCGGTGACCTCCGGGTCCGGGGTGAGCGGCTTCTCGGCCAGCACATGCTTGCCGGCCAGCAGGGCCCGTTCCACCCACTCGGCATGCAGGGCCGCCGGCAGCGGGACATAGACGGCCTGCACCTCCGGGTCGGCCAGCACGGCCGCATAGCCCGTTACGGGGCGGCAGCCGAAGCGGCCGGCGACCTCGGCCGCCCGGGCCCCGTCCCGGCTTGCCACGGCCACCGTCCGCAGTCCGGGGTCGGCCGCGAAGGCGGGCAGCATCCGGCGTACCGCGATATCCGCGCAGCCGAGGACCGCGATCCGCACCGGTGCGTTCATCGGCCGCTCACCGTCCAGGCGTTGAGGCAGGCCAGCAGGGTACGGCCCTGGACATTGAGGTAGTGGCCGTGCCGGACCAGCGAGCTCAGCTGGGCGGGGGTCACCCAGGCGTAGCCCGGCGGCGGGTCCAGCGGGGCCAGCCGCTCATCGGCTTCCACCAGCAGATAGCGGCTCTCGGCGTTGAGGAAGCGGCCGCCCTCCTCGGAGTGCACCGCCTCATAGAGCGGGGTGGCCGCCAGGACCGCGTCCAGGAACAACGGGCGCTGCGCGGCGGGCAGATGGGCGTAGTTGCCCGGGGTGTACTGAACGGTGGGGCCGAGCTCCACGGTGTCCAGGAAGCCGCCCTCCACCCGGGCGTGCACCAGCACATGGCGCACTCCGTCGAACTCCCGGGTGAGGAAGGCGGTCACGCCCTGCCCCACCGGTTCGAACAGCGGCTGGGTCCAGCCGGTCACCTCGCGGTTGCCGGCCTGCACCCGGACCGCCACCACCTTGAAGTAGCGGCCGTCCTGGTGCTCGATGGTGTCCTCGCCGCGCTTCCAGCCGGGCAGGCCGGCCAGCGGGACGCGCTCGGCGCGCACGTCGTGCCGGGAGCGCTCACCGGTGATCCAGGACAGCAGCCGGGTGTCCGGCAGCAGTGCGCCCGCCGTGGGGTCCGCGTGGGGCAGGGTGGACAGCACGGTGCGGGAGTCCATGTTGACCACATTGTCGCGGTGCAGCAGTTGGGCGATCTGTCCCAGGGTGAGCCAGCAGAAGTCGTCCAGCAGCGGCACCTCTTCCAGCGCCTCCACCACCATGTTGCGGTTGGACTTGCGGAAGAACCACGACCCGTGTTCGGACTGCAGCGCGTCCGTGATCACCCGGCCCCGGCCCGGCTCGATGAAGTACTCGATGTACTTCACATCGGCGCCCTGGTGCGCCTTGGTGTAGTTGCTGCGGGTGGCCTGCACCGTGGGCGAGAGCTGGAGCAGGGTGGGGGTCCCCCCTGTTCGAGCGGAGCCGAGAACTTGGGGGCGGTTGCCGGGTTCCATCTTGGCCTGCATCAGGAAGTGCAGCACCCCGTCGAACTCCTTGGCCAGGATGCCCAGGATGCCCACCTCGGGCTGCTTGATGATGGGCTGGTGCCAGTCGGCGTAGGGCCCGTCCCCGTAGGGGCCCTCCTCCTCGGTGACACGCAGGCCCTCCACGGTGAAGAACCGGCCGCTGCGGTGCACCAGATTGCCGGTCGGCTCCTCGAACGACCAGCCGTCCAGCTCGGCGAAGGGGATGCGGTCCACCCGGAAGGTGCTGGCCCGGCCCCGGCCGGCCAGCCAGGAGGCGAAGTCGGCGGTGGCCGGCCCGGCGCCCTCGGTGGCGGCGGCGGAACGGGCGAGGCGGGCCGCGAGACCGGTGTCCTCGCGTGGCTGGATGAGAGAAGGCATTGATCGGGCTCCCTGCTTATGGATCAGGTGTCAGAGGTACGGGCCCGGCTCAGACCCGGGCGGCGCCGGTGAAGTCGTCGAGGATGCGGCGGTAGTAGCCGGGCCCGAAGCCCATGCCCCCGACCTCCGGCACCAGGGCGCGCAACTTGTCGATGGAGATGGTGTGCTGGCCGCCGGCCTCCTGGTACTCGCGGCGTGCCGTCAGGCCCAGCGCCTGCCCCAGGTGATCGACGATGTCCTCCACCGGCACCGCCACCCCGGAGGCCACATTGACCGTCTCGGCGCGCAGGTCCAGGGCCAGCAGCCGGTCGATGACGGTGATCACATCCCGGACGTCGATCAGGTCCCGGGCGGCGCCCCGGTGGATACGCACCGCTCCCCCGCGCAACTGCCGTACCAGGGACGGCAGTAGCTGGTGGTCGGGCTGGTCCGGGCCGACCAGATGGCCCAGGCGCAGAATCAGGTGGTCGGCCCCGGAGGCGCGCAACTGCTCCTCCAGGGCGAGCTTGTGCGCCCCGTAGGGGGTGCAGGGGGTGATCGGCGCGTCCTCCCGGCCGGGGCCCACGGCCCGTCCGTACATCCCGGTGGCGGCGGTGGAGAAGAACAGCAGCCGCCGGCCGGTGGCCAGGCACCCTTCGGCGGCCTCCTTCAGCAGCGCGGCCTCCCGGGCGAAGTCGGCATCGGAGGTGCCGCTCGCCCAGGAGACCCCCGCCGCGAGGGCCACGGTGCCCGGGTGCCGGTCCGCGAGCGGCCGCAGGTTCCGGGCCAGGAATCCGTTTCCCACGATGTCCATGCGGTCGCTCATCCGCGCCCGGCCACGAATTCCCTGATCGAGGCGATCACATAGTCGAGCATCTCCTCGGTCAGGGCCGGGTACACGCCGATCCAGAAGGTCTGGTCGGTGATGATGTCGCTGTTGGTGAGGTCGCCGACGATGCGGTGCGGCTGGTCGGTATAGGCCGGGTGCCGGGTGAGGTTGCCGGCGAACAGCCGCCGGGTGCCGATCTTCCGGTCCTCCAGGAAGTCCACCAGCTCGGCCCGGCCGTAGTGGGCCCCGGGCCGGACGGTGATGGCGAAGCCGAACCAGCTGGGGTCGGACTTGGCGGTGGCCTCCGGCAGCAGCAGGCCGGGCACCCCGTCCAGACCGTCCCGCAGCCGCCGCCAGTTGCGCTTGCGGGCGTCGATGAAGGAGTCCAGCTTGGCCAGCTGGGTCAGGCCCAGGGCCGCCTGGATGTCGGTGGCCTTCAGGTTGTAACCCACGTGCGAGAAGATGTACTTGTGGTCATAGCCCTCGGGGAGGGTGCCCATCTGGTACTTGAACCGCTTGAGGCACTTGTCGTTCTCCCCCGGCTCGCACCAGCAGTCCCGGCCCCAGTCCCGCAGCGACTCCACCACCCGGGCCAGCGCCAGGTTGGAGGTCAGCACACAGCCGCCCTCGCCCATGGTCAGATGGTGTGCCGGGTAGAAGCTGACCGTGGTCATATCGCCGAAGGTGCCGGTGAGCTGCCCGTCGTAGAGCGAGCCGACCGCGTCGCAGTTGTCCTCGATCAGGAACAGCTCGTGTTCCTCGGCGAGTTGGGCGATCTCGGCGACCTCGAAGGGGTTGCCCAGGGCGTGCGCGATGATGATGGCCCGGGTCCTGGGGCCGATGGCCGCCGCCACCTTGGCCGCGGTGGCGTTGTAGGTGCCCAGCTCCACATCCACGAACACCGGCACCAGGCCGTTCTGCAGGATGGGGTTGACCGTGGTGGGGAAGCCCGCCGCGACCGTGATCACCTCGTCGCCCGGGCGGAGCCGCCGGTCCTCCAGCACATGCGAGGTCAGCGCGGAGACCGCCAACAGGTTCGCGGAGGAACCGGAGTTGGTCAGGTGTGCCTTGCGCCGCTTGAGCCGGCGGGCGAACCGCGACTCGAACATGCGCTGGCTGCGCCCGGCCGCGATCCGCATCTCCAGGGCGGCCTCCACCAGCGCCACCCGGTCCTCCTCCTCCAGCACCGCGCCCGAGGGCCAGATCTCGGTCTGCCCCGGGATGAACTCCCTTACCGGGGAGGCCTCCCGGTGGAACTTGCGGACCTCCTCCAGTACCAGGTCCTTGCGCTCGCTCATGGTGCGGTCCTTCCGTAGGCATGGGGCATCGCGGCGGCGAGCAGGTCGCGCAGCGAATCGTCGAGAGTGCGGCGCGGCCGCCAGCCCAGCAGCCGGCGCGCCCGGGTGATGTCCAGCAGTTGCCACTCCACATCGGCGCGGAGCGGCGGGGTGGGGGCCGCCTCGGCCACCGGGACCGGCAGGCCGCTGAGGGCGACCATCCGGTCGACCGGTTCCCGCATGGGGACGGCCCGGCCGCCGCCCACATTGATCACCTGGCCGCGCACCAGGTCCGCCGGGGCGGTGGCGGCGGCCAGCACCGCGTCCACCGTGTCCGCGAGGTCCACCAGGTCGCGGCGGGTGCGCAGCGGCGGCAGCCGGAGCTCGGCCGGTGTGCCGCCCAGCGCCCGGGTGCGGGCGGCCTCGGCCAGGTGGTCCGCCACCTTGCCGAACAGGCTGCCGGCGGGCGCCCCGGCGCCGACCACATTGGCCAGCCGGAGCACCACCCCGTCCACCCCCGACTCCCGGGCGGCGCGCAGCACTTCCTGGCTGCCCTGGAGCTTGGTGCGGCCATAGGGGGTCACCGGCGCGGCCGGCTGGTCCTCGGTGGTGGCCGTGCCCGGGGTGCCGGCGCCGTACTCATGGACGCTGCCCAGCTGCACCAGCCGGGGCGCCCGGTCCAGGCCGGCCAGCGCCTGGGTGATCCGGGCCACCAGCCGGGCGTTGCCCTCGGCCATCTGCCGCTCGTCGGCGGCCCAGGCCCGGCCCGCCGCGTTGACCACCACATCCACGCCGTCCGAGCCCAGCACCCGGGCCAGTTCCTCCGGCCAGGCGGTCAGCACATCCAGCCGGACGGCCTCCGGTCCGGTGGCACCTCGGGACACCGGGCGGACCCTGGCTCCCTGCCCGGTGAAGGACTCGCACAGCCGGCGGCCCAGATAGCCGGTGGCGCCCAGCACCACCACCGTCAGGCCCTCAGCGCGCGGCACTCTGGGCTCCGTGCTTGACCGGCTTCCACCAGCCGGGGTTGTCGCGGTACCAGTTCACGGTGTCGGCCAGGCCCTGTTCGAAGGAGGTCAGCGGGGCATAGCCCAGCTCCTGCTGGATCTTGGACTCGTCGATGGAGTAGCGCAGGTCGTGGCCCTTGCGGTCGGCGACCCGGCGGATGGCCGACTCATCGGCGCCGAGGAGGTCCAGGAGGGTGTGGGTGATCTCGAGGTTGGTGCGTTCGTTGCCGCCGCCGATGTTGTAGACCTCGCCGGCGCGGCCCTTGTCCAGGACCAGCTGGATGCCGCGGCAGTGGTCGTCCACATGGAGCCACTCGCGGATGTTCTTTCCGTCGCCGTACAGCGGCACCTGCCTGCCTTCCAGCAGGTTGGTGATGAACAGCGGGATGAGCTTCTCGGGGTGCTGGTAGGGCCCGTAGTTGTTGGAGCAGCGGGTGATGGACAGGTTCAGCCCATGGGTCTTGAAGTAGGAGCGGGCGACCAGGTCCGAGCCGGCCTTGGAGGCGGCGTAGGGGGTGTTGGGCTCCAGCGGCCAGGTCTCGGTCCAGGAGCCCTCGGCGATCGAGCCGTACACCTCGTCGGTGGAGACATGCACCACCCGCTCAACGCCGGTGCGCAGCACGGCTTCCAGCACGTTCTGTGTACCGCCGACATTGGTGCGCACAAAGTCCGCGGCCGCTTCGATGGAACGGTCCACATGGGACTCGGCCGCGAAGTGCACCACCGCGTCATGCCCCGGGAACAGCTCCAGCAGCAGCGGCAGATCGCAGATGTCGCCCTCGACAAAGCTCAGCCGCTGGTGCTCGGCGGGCAGATTGGCCCGGTTGCCGGCGTAGGTGAGCTTGTCCAGGACGGTGACCTCGGCGTCCTCGAAGCCCGGGTAGCCGCCGGACAGCAGGGTGCGCACATAGTGCGAGCCGATGAATCCGGCGGCGCCGGTGACCAGGATCCTCATGCCGCCACCTCCACCCGGGTGTGGTCACCGACGACCAGCCGGTGCTGGGCCGAGCCCCCGACGACGGCCTGCCGGCCGATCAACGAGCCGTGCAGTCCGCGCACATCGCTGACCTCGGCGCCGTCCAGGGTGATGGAGTAGGTCAGTCCCGCGCGGCGGAGCACATTGTCCCGCCCGATGGCGGTGTGCGGCCCGAGGTGGCTGTCCTCCACCACGGTGCCGGCGCCGATCACCACCGGTCCCTCGATCCGGGAGCGCACCACCCGCGCCCCGGCCTCCACCACCACTGCCCCGGTGAGCACACTGGCCTCGTCGACCTCACCGGCCACCTCGGCGGTGAGGTCCTCCAGCAGGTGCCGGTTGCACTCCAGCACATCCTCGACCTTGCCGGTGTCCTTCCAGTACCCGGCGTACTCCCGGGCCCTGACGTCGGCGCCCTGGGTGACCAGCCACTGGATGGCGTCGGTGATCTCCAGCTCGCCGCGTGCGCTGGGCGCGATGGAGGCCACGGCCTGGTGGATGGCGGGGGTGAAGAAGTACACCCCGATCAGCGCCAGGTCGCTCTTGGGCTCCTTGGGCTTCTCCACCAGCCGCAGCACCTCGCCGTCCGGGCCGAGTTCGGCCACCCCGAAGGCGGTCGGGTTGGGCACCTTGTAGACCACGACCTGGGCGTCCGGCCGCTCGGCGGTGAACTCGGCGGCGATGTCCGCCACTCCCTCGGGCAGCATGTTGTCGCCCAGGTACATCACAAAGTCGTCGTCGCCCAGGAACTCCCGGGCGAGGACCACGGTGTGCGCCAGCCCGCGCGGCTTGTCCTGCGGGATATAGGTGATCCGCACCCCGAACCGGGAGCCGTCGCCCAGCACCGGGGCTATCTCATGGATGCGGTCCCCGACGATGATCCCGATCTCGGTGACGCCCAGATCGCGGATGTTCTCCAGAACGTGTTCCAGCACGGGCTTGTTGGCGATCGGGATCAGCTGTTTGGGCATGGAGTAGCTGAACGGCCGCAGACGGGTCCCCGACCCGCCCGACAACACCAGGGCTTTCATAAGGAGCCTCTCTCTGCACAAGGGAAAGGGGATGGGCAAAGCGCCTGGGATCAGGCGAGTTGTTCGAGGACCGGCACAATCCGCGCCGGGGCGGGCATCGAGGCGATCTCCGCGGCGAGGTCCCGGGCCCGCTTGCCGTAGCCGGGGGAGGCCAGCAGCTCCCGGCAGGACTCGGCGATGGCCTCCGGGGTGTCCTGGCCGGGCAGCAGGGTGATGGCCGCGCCGTAGTCGGCGACCCGGCGGGACGGAATCTCCAGCACCGCGCCCTTGGGGATGAGCAGTTGGGCGACTCCGGCGTTGAGACCGGTGAGGGTGGAGACGCCGCCGGCGTGGTGCACCAGCAGGTCACAGGTGGGGGCCACCACGTCCAGCGGGATCCAGCCGGCCCGGATCCCGGGCAGTTCGGCCCGCAGCGCCCCGGCCACCTCCTCGGGTGCGGCCACGATCAGTTCCACGTCCCAGGCCGCGACCTCCTTGGCGAGGCCCCGCAGAAACTCGAAGTTCTGGTCATAGCTGTCCTTGGCCACCCGGCTGCCGGAGCTGACGCAGATCCGGCGCCGCTCGCCCCGGGTGTACATCCAGCGCTCCAGGGTGCGCTGCCGGTTGGCGGGGATGTAGCGCATCATCTGCGCCGGTGCGGCATGCGGTGGTCGCAGGCCAGGCGGACAGATGTCGATGAACAGATCCGGTTCCGCAATGCTCGCCAGGCCCAACCGGGCCAGTTCCGGAGCGAGTTCGAGGTCCGCGCCGGGGTGGATGCCGTCGGCATCGATGGCGTCCCAAGCCTGGCGCGCATGAGGGATGCCCAGGTGTGCGGCCAGTAGCGGCGCCACGTAACACATCGTGCCGCCGACCACGAGGTCCGGGCGCCAGTCATGGGCGAACTCCAGCATGCGGTCCAGGCTCGCGGCGGCCATCCGGGCGAACCAGCGGCCGGTGAAGCGGGCCTGCTCGACGGGGTCGGTGGGAATCGTCTCCGGATTCCCCTGCCGGTCGGTGGTGATGAAGTGCCGGATGGGCCGGCCGGTGGTGGGCACTCCGGGCAGTCCGGAGGCGGCCACCACCGGCATCATGTCCTCATTGGCGGCCATCACCACCTGGTGGCCGGCGTTGCGGGCGGCGGTGGCCAACGGCGCCAGGGCGAAGACGGTGGCCGGGCTTCCGGCGGCCACGAAGAGAAGCCTCATGGTTGCTCCTTCGGGCCCGGGAGGACGGGCAGCAGCCCGGCCGCCACCGCTTCGGCCAGGGTGGGCGCCTTGGCGTCCTTCTCCGAGATCAGCGGCGGTTCGGGGCAGTTCCAGGGCAGGTCGAGTTCGGGGTCGAGCGGATTGATGTCGATCTGGGTGCCGGGGACATAGGTGCTGGAGACCACGTAGCAGATGCAGGCGTCATCGGTGAGCGCCAGGAATCCATGGCCCACACCCTCGGGCACATAGACCGACCGGCCGGATTCGGCGGTCAGTTCACTGACCTGGTGCCGGCCGAAGGCCGGTGAGCCGATGCGCAGATCGACCACGATGTCCCGCAGCGCGCCCCGGACACAGGTGACGAACTTCGCCTGTCCCGGCGGGATGCTCACACTGTGCAGGCCGCGCAGCGTATGGCGTTTGGAGACCGAGTAGTTGATCTGCCGGGGGGTGAAGTCGATCCCGGCCCCAGCCAGCCGGTCACACCGCATGGCCTCGAAGAACACCCCCCGGTCGTCGGGCAGTTGGTCCGGCGTGATCAGAAAGGTGCCGGGGATGGTCATTTCCTCGATGCGCACGGCTGGTTCCGTCCCTCTCCAATGGCTTCGAGATCCGCCGCCACCTGGGCGGGCGCGGGCATCGCACGCATCTCCCCGGCCAGCCGGCGGGCGGCGGCCCCATGGCGGGGTTCGGCCAGCAGTTCTTCCAGGGCGCCACGCACCACCTGGGGGTCGTCCTGCTGTCCGGCCTCGTCGAAGCTGAGACCGGCGCCCGCCGCGGCGATCCGGTCGCCGACCGCGAAGTGGTCGGCGAGTTGCGGCAGGACCAGCTGGGGCAGGCCGAAGGCGGTGGCGGTCATGGCGGTTCCGGCGCCGCCGTGGTGGACCATGGCGTCACAGGTGTCCAGGAACAGATGCAGTGGCAGCGGGTCGATCAGGCGCACCGGCTCGGGCACCGGTCCCAGCTCCCGCCGCTGTGGTTCCGGGACGGTGGCCAGGATCTCCGCCCCCGCCATACCGGCGAAGGAGTGCAGCAGCCGGCCGGCGAAGGGCACACCGTGCAGCGCCAGGGTGTTGCCCAGCGAGACGACCACCCGCCGGTCCGCCTTCTTCTCCCGCAGCCCGGCGGGCAGTTGGCCGGTGCCGCTGAACGGCACCCAGCGGATGGGCGTGCCCTCCTCCGACTCCGGCAGCCGCAGGGAGGGTGGTGTGGGGTCGAGCAGCACGGTGGGATCGGGCAGCTCGTCCACACCCAGGCTCCGGCACAGTTCCCGGAGGCTGGGCCGGCTGGCCCGCCGTGCGGGCCCGGAGATGGCGTCCACCGTCCAGCGGTGGTGCACCACCGGCACCTCCAGCACCGCGCCGATAATCAGGGAGGCGTACTCCAGCGGATCGGCGAGGATCAGATCGGGGCGGAACTCCCGGGCGAACTCCAGGTACGGGGCGGTGACCGCCAGGGCGTGTGCCGTCCACACCCGGCCATAGCCGCCCAGCGTCGAACGGGCGGGGCGGGGCCGGGCCTGCAACGGCCGCTGCCCGCCGGGCAGTCCGCGCAGCAGCATGCCATTGACGTCGAACTCCCCGCCGGTGCACACCGCGGTCAGCCCGGCGGCCCCGACCGCGCTCAGCACATCGCGCTGGCCGAGCACCTGCACCTCATGGCCGGCCGAGCGCAGCGCCCAGGCCAGCGGCACCAGCGGCATCAGATGGGCCGGCACCGGGGTGGGGATCATCAGTACCCGCATGGCGTCAGCCCCGGCACTCGGCGGTCAGCCGCTCCAGCAGCGGGATGATCTCCCTGGGCGCGGGGGCGGCCAGCATGTCCTGGTGCAGGTCCCGGGTGCCGTCCCGGAAGGACGGGTCCTCCAGCAGCCGGACCAGTTGCGCGCGCAGCTGGTCCACCTCCAGCTTCTCCGGGTCGGCCACCAGGCCGGCGCCCCGCTCGGCGACATAGCGGCCGCGCACCGCCTCGTCCCACATCGGCAGCGGCACCACCAGCTGGGGCACTTTGAAGGCCACCGCGGAGGCGAAGGTGCCGCCGCCGCCGTGGTGGATGACCGCCGAGCTGGTCGGCATCACCTGGTTGAGCGGGATGTACTCCAGGGCGCGGACATTGTCCGGCAGGGTGCCCACCTCGTTCAGCTGGCCGCCGTTGAGGGTGGCGACGACCTCCAGGTCCAGGCCGGAGACCGAGTCGAAGAACTCGCGCATCGGGAAGCCGCTGTAGTTGCCGAAGATCCGGCGCCGGCTGACGCCCAGGGTGAGCACCACCCGGGGCCGTTCGGGGCGGGAGTGCAGCCAGTCGGCCAGCGGGGCGGAGCCGCTGTAGGGGACCCGGCGGAGGGGGACGGTGGTCAGGCCGAGGGGGTACTGCATCCGGGGCGGGGTCAGGTCCAGTGACCACTGGCCGGTCAGCATCTCCTCGTGGAAGTCCAGGCCGTAGCGCTCCAGCATGGGCAGCAGCCAGGGCAGCCAGGGGTCCTCGGTCAGCGAGGAGGCGGGGTCGGCGATCTCCTGCCGGGTCAGCCGCCGGATCAGCCCGATGTTGTCCATGCCCCACAGCAGCCGGGCGTGCGCGGCACCACAGGCGCGGGCGGCCACCGGGGCGGGCAGCATCAGCGGGTCCCAGAGCACCAGGTCGGGCCGCCAGGCGCGGGCGAAGTCCACCAGCGCGTCGGTCACCGGGCGGCGGTCACCGCCGCCCTCCGGCTCGGCCGGGTAGTGCATGGAGAACATGCCGCCCAGCACCGCCCGGGTGTACTGCCAGCCGTCCCCGCCCTGGTGGTCCAGCGCCAGGCTGGGCCGGTCCGGCTTGCCCTCGCCCTGCTCCGGGCCCAGCCGGCCGGGGAACTCGTCCCGGGTGCCCAGCTTCAGCCCGGTCAGACCCGAGGCGGCGATATTGCCGTGCAGATCCGGTTCGACCACCCCCTCGTGGGCCGCCACCACCACCTCGTGACCGGCGCTCTGCAGCGCCCAGGCCAGCGGCACGATCGGATGCAGATGGGCGGTCGCCGGAAAGATCGCGAACAGGACGCGCAACGGGGTTCTCCGTTCATGGGCTCCACCGGTGACGGCCGGTGGAGAGGCTCAGCGAGGGGTGCGCCGCGCTCCGGTGAGGGCGACGAGGGAACCGGCGCAGGCCACGCCGGTGATCAGCAGCAGTGCGTGGCGGTACCCGGCCGGGCCGGCCGCCAGGGCCACCACCGCCGGGAGCGTCACCGCGGCGCCGAGCTGGACTGCCGTCTGGTAGAGCGGCACCGCTGAGCCGCGCCACTCGGCCGGAATGCCGCTGGTGGCCTGGAGGTTGAGGGCCGCGAAGGAGAGCACAAAGCCGGCGCCGACCAGCAGCAGGCCGGGCAGCACCGCGGCGGCGTACGGCCCCCGCGGATGCCAGAGGCAGTACGCACAGCCCGCGTTGGCGGCCAGCGCCCCGGCCGTGATCAGCCGGGCGGTACCGAAGCGGCCCACCATCCGCCCGGCATACGGCAGTGAGAGCGCCAGCGGGACACAGGCGGGCAGCACCGACAGGGCCGACTGCCAGGAGTTCCAGCCCAGTTGGTCCTGCGACCGGAAGACCAGCAGCACCAGCAGGCCCAGATAGCAGCCATTGAGGGTGGCCGCGCAGAACGCGGAGCGCACCAGCGGCCCATTGCGCAGCAGGACCGTGCGCGGTGGGCGGGGTGCGCCGGCCGCCACACGGTCGGCCGGGATCAGCCGGGCCGCGAAGACCAGCAGCACCAGTGCCACCGGTGCCGGGAAGACCAGGTCCCAGCGCCAGCTCAGGCCGGTGAGCGCTCCGGAGCACAGCAGCCCGGTGGTGAATCCGGCGGCCCCGAACAGCGAGTAGACCGAGACCGCCCGGCGCTGTTCGGCGCCCTCCCGGAAGGTGGTGCTGATGATCGCCAGGCCGGTGGGGGCGGTGAGCGCGGCACACATGCCCTTGACCACCCGGGTGGCGATCAGCAGGGTGGCGTCCTGGGCCGGCCCGCCGGCCAGCGAGGCGGCGGCGAAGACCAGCAGGGCGGCCAGATAGGCCCGGCGCCGCCCCCACCGGGCGATCACCGGCGGGCCGAGCAGCAGTAGTGCGGCGAAGCCCAGTGCGAAGCCGCTCATCACCCACTGGGTGGTCCACGCCGAAAGGCCCAGCCCGTCCCGGACGGCCGGCAGCGCGGGCAGCACCACCGACACCTCCAGGGCGTCGATCAGCATGTTCCCGGCGAGTACGAACAGCAGGGCGCGCCGGGCGTTGGCGGTGCCCGCCGGGGCGGTCGGGGCGGCCATCAGCGCAGCAGGGTGCCGCCGCTGGCGTCCAGGTAGGAGCCAGTGATCCAGCGGGCCTCCGGGCTCGCCAGGAAGACCACCACATCGGCCACGTCCGAGGTCTCCCCCACCCGGTTGAACACCGAGTACTGGGCCATCGCGGCCACCGCCTCCGGGTTGTCGAAGATGGGGCTGCCGTTGTCGGTGATGCCCGGGCCCACGCTGTTGACGGTGATGTTCCGGGGGCCCAGATATTTGGCGAAGTGCAGGGTGAGCTGGTCGATGGCGCCCTTGGTCATGGCATAGGCCACTTCCTCGGGGTTGGCGAAGCGGGTGAGGCCGGAGGAGATGTTGATGATCCTGCCCCCGTCCGGGATCAGCCGCAGGGCCCGCTGGACGATAAAGAACGGCGCCTTGGCGTTGACCGCGAACAGCCGGTCGAACTGGGCGGGGGTGACCTCCTCGGGGGCCACTCCGCCCATCACTCCGGCGTTGTTGACCAGGATGTCCAGGGTGGTGGTGCCGGTGCGCTCCTTCAGGCCCTGTTCCAGGGCCAGGAAGAGCTCATGGACATCGCCGGTGACGCCCAGTTCGGCCTGGACCGCGAAGGCCCGGCCGCCTTCCTTCTCAATGGTCGCCACGGTCTCGGCGGCGCCCTCCCGGTCGCTGGAGCAGTGCACCGCGACCAGCGCGCCCTCGCGCGACAGGCGCACCGCGGTGGCCCGTCCGATGCCCCGGCTGGAGCCGGTGACCAGGGCGGTCTTCCCGGCGAGCTTGCCCATCATGGTGGTGGTCCTCCTGTGCTGGGTGGTGGGTTGACGGTCGGAGCGGGGGCGGTCGAGCCCGCTGATCATTCCGGCGAGATGGCGGCGGGCCGCGCGGATGCCGAGCAGCTCGCGGAAGACCGCGCGCAGCGCGTCCACTTCGGGCCCTCCGAACAACAACTGGGCCTGTGCCTCGATATGGGTGAGCGTGCGGGCGCCCACCGGATGGCGTTCGCCGTGGTAGCCGTCCAGCAGCGCCTCGTCGGCCTCGCCCCGGATACGGGCGGCCAGCCGCCAGCCCAGGGCGGCGGCATCCTGGAGGCCGAGGTTGAGTGCCTGGCCGCCGACCGGCAGCTGGACATGGGCGGCGTCCCCGGCCAGGAAGACCCGCCCCTGCCGGTAATGGGTCACCTGGCGGCGGGCGTTGTGGAAGGCGTTGGTCCACACCGGGCGGGCGCCGCCGATGTCCTCTCCGGTGACCCGCCGCCAGACCTCGGCGATCTCGGCGAAGCCCGGGTCCTTGATCTCCCGGGGCGTACGGGCGTATTCGTACACCATGATCCGGGTGATGCCGTCCGGCCCCCGGCGGGAGTTGGCCACGCCCAGCGGGTGCCGTTCGAAGCGGCGGTCGGCCGGCGCGATGTCCGCCAGGTCGGCGCGGAGCATCTCCTTGGTGGGACCGCTGCCGGCGAAGTCAAAGCCCGCCAGCCGCCGCACCGCGCTCCGCTCCCCGTCACAGCCCGCCAAGTAGCGGGCGGCCAGCCGGAATGCACCGTCCGGCCCGGTGCCGGTCACCATGACCCGGCCGGCTTCCTGAACCAGTCCGGTCACGGTGTGACCGCGCCGTATCCCGGCGCCCAGGCCGGCGGCCCAGTCCTGGAGCGCCGCCTCGATCAGGGTCTGTGGCGCCTTCCACTGGCCGGCGAAGGGATGCTCCGCTCCGGCCTCGGCCAGGTCCAGCGGGATGCCGCCGAAATGGCCCGGCCCGGCCGGGGGCGGCGGTCCCAGCCGGGGCAGCAGGCCCCGGTCCTGGAGGATCTCCATCGACCGGGAGTGCAGCATCGAGGCCCGTGACTCACCGGTGGGCTCGGCCAGTTGCTCCAGTACGGTCACCCGCGCCCCGCCGGTGCGCAGCTCCCCGGCCAGCAGCAGCCCCACCGGACCCGCCCCGACCACGATGACGTCGGTGACCTCCGTGTCCAGCGCGTCCACCGCTCAGCGCCGCGCTTCCGCGTACTCCTTGGCATGGCCCAGGGTGGCCCGGCTGTTGCCGCCCAGGGCGTTGCGCAGGAACTCACGGGCCTCCGGGACACCGGCGTCCGCACCCAGAATCCCGGTGATATTGGCGGTGTTGACCACCACCAAGTGCTGGGAGGTGGCGGTGGTGACCCCGTCCGGCCCCTCCACCAGCAGCCAGTAGCCGGTGTGCAGGTTCATCAGCGCGGGCAGGGTGGTCTGCTTGTAGACGATCTTCTCGTGCGGGAAGCAGACCCGGACCGACTCGGTGGTGTGCTGGGAGCCGTCCTTGGTACGGGTGTCCATCCGCAGCACCTGGAGACCCGGGGTGTCCTCGGTCAGCGAGACCGTGGCCACATGCGGCAGCCGCTCGCTCCACAGCTGGGCCTCGTTGAGGAAGTCATAGACATCCTTGGCCGAGCCCTTGATGGTGACGCTGTCGGTGAAGGAGAGCGTCAACTCGGCCTGACTGGTGGCCCGTTCCACGTTCTCCTTGAGGGAGGCCAGTTCGGAGCGGCTGTTGCGGTCCACGGCCTGATCGATCCAGGCCAGCTTCTCCGGGTCGTCATCGATCGCCCGGTAGTCATGCAGCAGCCGGATCCGCGACTCGGCGTCCGACAGCGGCTCGATGATCCAGGTGCCGCCCATCGACGCCACCGGCGGAGCCGACACCTCCTGCCGGAAAGTGATCCGCAGCGCCTCCGCGTCCAGGGTGCGCCGCGAAGTCCAGTTCTTGGCGGTGCCATTGGCGGTCGCCCAGATCCGGATGCGCTCCTGGCCCTCCCCCAGCGGCTCCTGCTCCACATACACACTCGGCGGGAAGATCAGCGGCCAGTTCTCCACCTCGGCGATCAGGCGGTAGACCTCGGCGGCGGGGGCGTGCACGGTGATCTCGTGCTCAACCTCACGAATAGTCATGTCTCTTGAGTCCCTTAGAAGTTGCCCAGACCGCCGCAGACATTGAGCGCCTGGGAGGTAATGGAAGCGGCGGTGTCCGAGGCCAGGTAACCGACCAGACCGGCCACCTCCTCGGGCGTGGAGTAACGGCCCAGCGGGATCTTCGCCTGGAACTTCTCCAGAATCGCGTCCTCGGACGTCTCATACGCGGCCGCGTAACCGGCCCGCACCCGCTGCGCCATCGGCGTCTCCACATAACCCGGGCACACCGCGTTCACCGTGATCCCGGTCGGCGCCAGCTCATTGCCCAGCGCCTTGGTGAAACCGACCACCCCATGCTTGGACGCCGAGTACGGAGCACCCAGCACCACACCCTGCTTACCCGCCGTGGACGCGATATTGATGATCCGGCCGCGGTCCTTGTGGCGCATCCCGCCGGCGTTGAGCACCTCGCGGGTCATCAGGAAGACGCTGTTGAGGTTGGTGTTGATCACGTCGAACCACAGCTCGTCGGCGATGTCGGCGGTGACACCACCACCACTGCGGCCCGCGTTGTTGACCAGCACATCGATGGTGCCGAAGCGCTCCACCGCCTGGGCCACAAACCGGCGGATGTCCTCGGCGGAACGGACGTCGCAGGGCGCGCCGTCCACCTCCAGCCCCTCGTCCCGCAGCTCCTTGACGGTGGCGGTCACACTGTCCTCGCTCCGGGCACAGAGGAACACCCGGTGTCCGTCCAGGGCCAGCAGCCTGGTGACCGCGAGGCCGATGCCGCTGGTGGCGCCGGTGACCACGGCGACCTTGGGGGTTTGCTGCGTCACGTCACATCTCCTGGTGATGAAGTGCCACCGCCGCCGTGCCCGGGGGCACGGCGGCGGCATGTGTGGGTGTGGGGGATCAGCCGGCCTGGGCGGGCACCAGCGAGGAGTTGACCGCCTCGATCAGCGCACGCGGCGTGCGGATCTCGGTGAGCAGGTCGTCGTCCAGGGTGACGCCGAATTCGCGCTCGATCCGGCCGGCCGTCTCCAGCAACGCCAGGGACTCATAGCCCAGTTCGGCGAAGTCGCTGTCCAGGATGTCGCCGTCCAGGTCGACGGCCTCGTCGGTGCCGGCTCCTTCACGCAGGATGCGCCTGAGGTCCTCAAGGGAGAACTCGGCGAACTCATGACCAGACATGGCGGTCCTTTCCTTGCTGCTCGGGTGTGGAGGGTTCACTGGCCGGTGCCACGGACCACCAGGGCGGAGTTGAAGCCGCCGTGGCCGCGCGCCACCACCAGGGCGGCGCGCACCGGCGCGGGGCGCGGCCGTTCGGTGACCAGGTCGAGCCGGTAGTCCTCGACGGGGTCGACGCCGATGGACGGCGGGATCACCCCGTCCCGGATGGCCAGGAAGGCGGCGGCCAGATCCAGCGGCGCCGCACCGGAGTTGAGCCGTCCGGTCATGGTCTTGGGGGCGGTGACCGGAACGCCCCGGGCGCCGAAGACCGCGGTGATCGCCTCGGCCTCGATCCGGTCCAGCTCCGGGAGGGCGGCCGCGTCCGCGAACACCACATCGATCTCGCCGGGTGCCATCTCCGCGTCGGCCAGGGCCAGTTCGATGGCCTTGCGCAGACCGGGCGGACGGCCGCTGCCCGGCCGGGGGTCAAAGGTGGACCCATAGCCGGCGATCTCGCCGTAGATCCGCCGGGCGCCCCGCTCCCGGGCACTGTCCAGGTCCTCCAGGACCAGCAACGCCCCGCCCTCGCCCGGCACATGGCCGGCCGCGGCGGCGTCAAAGGGCAGATAGGCGCGCTCCGGGTCGTCGCTGGTGCTCATCCGGTTGCCGGCCATCTGTGCCACCCAGCCCCAGGGGCAGATGGAGGCGTCAATGGCCCCGGACATCACCAGCCGGGTGCCCTTGCGGATCTGCCGCCGGGCCTGGGCCACCGCGTCCAGGCCGCCGGCCTGGTCGCTGACCACCACCCCGCTGGGGCCGCGCAGCCCATTGCGGATGGAGATCTGGCCGCTGTTGACCGCATAGAACCAGGCGAAGGACTGGTAGGCGCTGACATATCGGCTGCCCTGGCTCCACAGCGCCTTGAGCTCCTTCTGGCCGAACTCGAAGCCACCCGCGGAACTGGCGGTGATCACACCCGCCGCGTAGTCCGGCAGCTCCGCGGGCACCACCCCGGCGTCGGCGAACGCCCAGTCGGCGCCGGCCAGGGCGAGCTGGGTCATCCGGTCGGTCTGCGGCAGCAGCCGGCCGGGCAGGTGCTCCTGGGCGGCGAAACCCTCGATCTCACCGGCCAGCCGGGACGGATAGCGCGCGGGGTCCCAGCGGGCGATCCGTCCGATGCCACTGGTGCCGGCCCGGGTGGCGGCCCAATAGGCCTCGGTGCCCAGCCCGTTGGGGGCGGCCACGCCCAGCCCGGTGACCACGGTCGTCACGGCGCTCATGCCGCCCTCCTCTCCGGACGCGTCAGCACCATGGCGCTCTGGAAGCCGCCGAAGCCGCTGCCCACCGACAGCACGGTGTCGGTCTTCCAGTCGCGCGCCGTCAGCGGTACATAGTCCAGGTCGCACTCCGGGTCGGGGGTGTGCAGATTGGCCGTCGGCGGCACCACGTCATGCTCGATGGCCAGCGCCGAAGCGGCGATCTCAATGGAGCCGATGGCGCCCAGCGAGTGCCCCACCATCGACTTGATGGAGCTGACCGGGACCGCATAGGCGTGCTCGCCCAGGCTGCGCTTGAAGGCGGCGGTCTCATGCCGGTCGTTCTGCTTGGTGCCCGAGCCATGGGCGTTGATGTAGTCCACGTCCTGGGCGTTCAGCCGGGCCTCGGCCAGCGCCACCGAGATGGCCTCGGCCATCTCCCGGCCGTCCGGCCGCAGCCCGGTCATATGGAAGGCGTTGCTGCGGGTGGCGTACCCGGCGATCTCGGCATAGATACGGGCCCCGCGCCGGCGGGCGCTGGCCAGCTCCTCCAGTACGAACACGGCCGAACCCTCGCCCAGCACAAAGCCGTTGCGGGTGCCGTCGAACGGCCTGGAGGCGTGCTCCGGGTCGTCGTTGCGGGGAGTGGTGGCCTTGATGGCGTCGAAACAGGCCACGGTGATGGGGGAGATCGGGGCGTCCGTCGCCCCGGCCACCATCACATCCGCCGTCCCCTCCCGGATCAGCTCGGTGGCGTACCCCACCGCGTCCAGGCCCGAGGTGCAGCCGGTGGAGACCACCGTGCTGGGCCCCTCGGCGCCCACCGCCCAGGCCACCTCGGCCGCGAAGGAGCTGGGCACCAGGTAGTTGTACAGGTGCGGCACCGCGTACTCATGGTCCACCAGGTCCAGCCGGCCGCTGTCGCTGACCGTGCGGTACTCCTGGTCCAGGCCCATGGTGGCGCCGACCGCGCTGCCGATGGTCACCCCGGTGCGGTGCGGGTCCAGGGCGGCGAACTCCAGACCGCTGTCCGCCACCGCCTCCCGGGCGGTGACCACCGCGAACTGGGCGGCCCGGTCCATCCGCCGGATCTCCTGGGCGCCCAGGCCCAGCAGCTCGGCGTCGAAGTCGACCTCGGCGGCCACCTGTGAGCGGAACGGGGAGGGGTCGAAGAAGCCGATCCGCCGGGTGGCGGTACGGCCGTCGGTCAGCAGGCTCCAGAAGTTCTTGGCGCCCACCCCGCCGGGCGCGGTGACCCCGATCCCGGTGATCACCACCCGCCGGCCGGACCAGGCGGTCACAGCGCTGTCCAGTGGTAGAAGCGCTGCGCCATGGCGTCGGCCGGGGAGCGCCAGGTGTCCGGGTCATAGGCGGTGATAAAGGGCTTGAGGTCCTCGCTGATGCCCACGAACCGGGGGTCGGTCTTGGCGTCCTCGATGCGCTCCCGGCCATCGGTCTCGTCGAAGTCCTGGAGGTGGAAGTACAGCCCCCGGTACGAGAAGAGCTGACGGCGCCGGGTGCCCATCCGGTGCGGCATCTCGGTGCCGTCGAACTCCTTGAAGAGACGGGCCACGTCCTCGGCCGACTGCGGGTCCATCCTGGCCACGATCAACGTGCTGTGCATCTGTTCTCTCTTCTCTCTCCTGGTCGCTGTCAGGCGCGCTGGAAGCGGGAGGGGCCGAACCAGCGGTCCAGCGCCATGGGCAGGTCGTGGTGGCTGCCCGGGGCGGCCCAGGCCACATGCCCGTCCGGGCGCACCAGGACGGCCGAGGTGCCCCACAGCGGGCTGTCCTCGGTGAGCCCGTGCGGCGCGGCGGTCACGATGTCGATCCGGTCCGACCAGCCCGCCGCCCGGTTGCGCAGCCGGGCGTTGTCCTCCAGGTCCAGCAGCACCCCGCGCGCCGGGTGCAGCAGTTGGGTGCTGCTGGTCTTGCCCTGCTCGCCGACCAGCTCCAGGTGCGGCATCCGCAGGCCCAGCAGCGGGTGGGTGCCCGGGCCGACCTCATAGCGGATCTCCAACCCGCTGACCATGCCCGCGAGATGGCGGCTGACGTCCTCGTAGCGGATCAGCTCGGCGAGCACATCGCGCAGCGGCTGGATCTCCGGGCCGCTGAGGAAGAGCAGGCCCTGGGCCTTGGTGTTGAGCATCAGCCGCTCGCCGACCGGGAACCGCTCGCCGTGGTAGGTGTCCAGCAGTCCGGGGTGGGCGGTGCCGCGCACCACCGCGGCCAGCTTCCAGCCGAGGTTGACCGCGTCCTGGATGCCGGTGTTCATGCCCTGGCCGCCGGCCGGCAGATGGATGTGCGCCGAGTCCCCGGCCAGCAGCACCCGGCCCCGGCGGTACTCGGTGACCTGGCGGGTGGCGTCCCCGAAGGCACTGACCCAGCCGGCCTCGGCATGCGAGATATCGATACCGGTGATCCGCTCCCAGGCGGCGGCCACCTCCTGGTAGGCCGGCGGCTCGGTGCGCCGCCGTGGCTCGGCGCCATGCTCACAGACAATGATCCGGGTCCAGCCGCCATCACCCAGCGGCCCGGCCATCACCATGCCGCCGGGCAGGGTCTCACCGATCAGCCGCGGCTTGAGCTCCACACCCCGGATGTCCGCCAGGAACATCTCCATGGTGGCGGCGGTGCCGGGGAAGTCGAAGCCGGCCGCCTTGCGCACCGTGCTGCGGCCGCCGTCACAGCCCACCAAGTACGGGGCGGACAACTGGAATTCGGCACCGTCCGGTCCACGGACATCGGCCTCCACCCCCTCCCCCGTGTCGCGGAACGCCAACAGCTCGTGCCCGCGCCGGATATCGGCACCCAGCTCGCGCGCCCAGCCCTCCAGCATCGCCTCGGTGACCGACTGCGGCACGGTCTTGGCCGCCTGGTGCACGCTGTCCAGCACCCCGAAGTCCACCGGAACACCGCCGAAATGACCCGCGTTGCTGGTGCCCATCTCGCCCAGCCGGGGCAGCAGTCCGCGCTGGTCGAAGACCTCCATGGTGCGCGTGGTGAACCCCAGCCCGCGCGACTCCCCGGTCGGCTCCGGCAGGCGTTCCAGAACGATGACATCGACCCCCGCCAGCCGCAGCTCCGCGGCGAGCGTAAGACCGGCCGGGCCCGCGCCGGCGACTATGACTGAAGCATCCATCTACCTCTCCTCGGGGGAGTCGGAAGGCACTTGAGACCTCTTGGGATCCCTTGAGATCAACGCAGCGCAGAACACGGGGAATCGACCCGTGGTGAACGGTGGGAACACAGCGATTCCGCGTCGAATGCGCGCGGTTCCCCGCAGAGGGCGGCGCGCGAAGCGGCCGTTCGAAGCAGCCGTTTCAGGCGGCTCTTTCAGGCGGCTCTTTCAGGCAGCCGGCCGGACGCACATCGGTGATCGGTGAATCGATACAGTGCTGCGGAAACTAGACATCAGCTTCTTCGGCGGGCACACCAGGTGTCAACGGGCGTTGGACAGGGGTCCAACAGACTTGTGTCAAACCCTTGTCAACTCCGACGATCACCGCTCGGCCACCGCCATTCGCGGACCGTACGCACCCATCCGGCCACCCTGCGTAACCGGTCGCGGGCATAACACAGCCCCCGGCGCTCCTTATCGATTCCACGAATCCTCAGTCGTCGCTGAGAACCCCGGTCCTCGATATGTGCCCTTCCGGGGGCCTAGCCAGTATGCCGAGATGGGGGTCACTCGGGCCGATGGACGTCTCCACCGACGGTGCGGCTCTCACCGGTTGTCTGGTGTATTTGTCAGTTTGCGCCCGTTCCCGCCCCAAAGCAAGTGGTTCGCGAAAAAAGAGACTTGACTACTCAGTGCCCCCGTGCGCCACGTTCCGCGACCGGCCATACGCTGACATGGTGCGTTGTCTCAGGGCCTGGAAGACCCGAAAGCTCACCCGCGAAGAGGCGGTGGCGGCGGCCGCCCGTTTCCTGCGGACCACGGCATATCCGGACCGCCCGGATTCCATCGTCATGCTGCCCGGCACGGCGATCGAATTCCGCTACGGCTGGACCGTGCGCTTCGACTTCAAGGAGCACCTGGAAACCGGGGACCCCATGCAGGCCCCCTTCACTTCGGTCATCGTCGCCCCGCACGACGGAACCGCGGCCCACTTCCCGCCGACCTTCCTCCCGACGGAGGAGTACCTGAAGCTGCGCGCGAAGGGCAACTGGCCCCCGAAGAAGTGGCGTTGACGGCAGCCGCCGGGGCGCGGGCGGGCCATCGCGCGGCGCAGAGCTTCGCCCCCGCGGCCGCTGCTGAGGGTGCGCGAGTGGTGGCTGCGTGGATGGGTGGGGACCGGAATGTCAGCGGGTCCGACGAGCCGCGTGAATCCGTTGTGGAGTGGCCGGCATCGGTCAGGCGCTCAGACCGAGCGCGGTCAGGCGGTCAGGATCCGTGAGGATGTCGAGTCCGGTGATACGGCCGTCCCGGATGGTGAACGACATGACGGACAAAGGCCGGTCCCCGGCGAACGAGACAACGCCGGGCGTGCCGTTGACCAGCGCCAGACGCGCGTCCGCCGCGAAACGGGCGAAGGTGATCGCCTGGGATGCCACATCGGCTGCGCCGCGCCGCAGGATGCTCGGGACGAGCGTGCCGCCGTCGGAGCGCGCGACCACCTCGGGGTCGAGGACGGCCAGGAGCGCCTCGAAGTCGCCGCCGCGGGAGGCGGTCAGGAAGGCGTCCACGACATCGCGTTTGCGGGCAACGTCTGTGTCGGCCGCCGGGGCGGCGCCCTGGACCCGGCGGCGGGCGCGGCTGGTGAGCTGCCGGGTGGAGATCGTGGTCCGGCCGAGGATGGGGGCGATGTCGTCGAAGGGCACGTCGAACATGTCGTGCAGGACGAAGGCCAGTCGCTCGGCCGGGGAGAGGGTCTCCAGCACGATCATGAGCGCAATGCCCACGGAGTCCGCGATCAGGATTTCCTGCTCGGGGTCGACGCGGGCCGGCGCGGTGACCACCGGGTCGGGAAGCCGGACCGACCCGTCGTGCTCGGGCAGCGGTTCCTCGCGCCGCGAGGTACGTGAGCGCAGCATCCGGTAGGCCACTGCCTTGAGTCCGGGCTGTTCCACCTCAAAACGGTCGGCCAGAAAAAAGTTCTCGCTCACCTGTCACACCCCCGCGTCCGGATCCGTCGGTCCAGTGACAGACGCTAACGGTTCAACGGAGATGCAGATGAACGCCGCGGTCACCACCACTGCCCGGATGAAGAACCCCGCCCTGGTCCTGCCGGACGCCATGAAGGGCATCCAGAACATCTACAAGGCCATGTACCAGGGCGGCGTCTCCCCCCAGATCCTGGAACTGGTTCACCTGCGTGCCAGCCAGATCAACGGCTGCAGCGCCTGCGTGTTCGCCGGCGTCGCCGGTGCGAAGAAGCACGGCGAGAGCGACGAACGCCTGCACGCCGTGGCCGCCTGGCGCGAGGCGCCGTTCTTCACCGACGAGGAGCGCGCGGCCCTGGCCCTGACCGAGGCCGCCACCCGGATTGCCGACCGCTCCGGCAAGGCCGTCCCTGACGAGGTGTGGAACGAGGCCGCGGACCACTTCAACGAGGAGCAGCTCTCCGCGATCATCCTGATGATCAGCCTGACCAACTTCTTCAACCGCATCAACACCACCATCGAGGAGCCCGCCGGCACTACCTGGTAAACCGGCAATGCCGAGGTGTCGCCAGGCCCGAGCTGCATGCCGTCGTCAGTAACCGTGCTGGTAGTAGCGGAGTTCTGCCACCAGCACTGCCTCAGGCCCCAAGCGGAGTTACCCACCGGACCGGCGCTGCCCGGTCTCGTGAACACCGGCTGCCCACGTCGAACCGGAAGCGTCTGGACTCCCGAACAGACCGGCCAGTTCCTCGACTTCATCGCCGACGAGCGGCTGTACGCCCCGTTCCACCTGATCGCCTTCCGCGGCCTGCGCCGGGGCGGCGCATGCGGCGTACGGAAGCGGGACGCGAATCCGACCACGAAGTCCCCCACCATCGCCACTACTTCGAGTACTTCGAGCGGCTGGTGTCGGCCGGCGGCCTGCCCCCGATCCGGCTGCATGACCTGCGTCACGGCGCCGCGACGCTGATGCTCGCGGCGGGCGTGGACATCAAGGTCGCCGGCACCACCCGCGACCCCGCCACTCCCTACCCCTGGGCCCGCGCCCTGGCCCGCCGGCTGGCCGCCGAGGCGACCGCGCGGTTCGTTCCCAGGGCCTCCGCCGGCACCGGCGGGCTCACTTCGGGCTCACCTGTCCGTGCGGAGATCGTCTCCATTCCACGGCAACCGACCGCAGGCAAGGAAAAAGCCCAGGTCAGTGGGTAACTGAACTGGGCTTCAACTGAGCCGCCTTCGGGATTCGAACCCGAGACCTACGCATTACGAGTGCGTTGCTCTGGCCAACTGAGCTAAGGCGGCACACCACCGGACCGAAACTGGCAGCGGCAGCTTCGCCAAGTTTACACAGCATCCGGGGGTGCTTCGTACCAGGTCTTCGCGGTCAGCTGCAGCGCTGGTCGGCGGGCGGGGCGCTGGAGCCGAGGAGGTAGGTGTTGACGGCGGAGTCCACACAGGTGCTGCCACGGGTGTAGGCGGTGTGGCCGTCGCCGTCGTAGGTCAGCAGACGGCCGGAGGAGAGCTGGCGGGCCAGGGCGCGGGCCCAGGGGTAGGGAGTGGCGGGGTCGCGGAGGGTGCCGACGACCAGGATGGGGGCGGCGCCGCGGGCGGTGATGCGGTGCGGCCGGCCGGTGGGGTGGGTGGGCCAGTAGGCGCAGCTCAGACCGCCCCAGGCGAGGTTCTCGCCGAGCACGGGAGAGACCTTGGTGAAGCGGGGGACGGCCTGGCGGACATCGTCGGGGCCGTGGAAGGCGGTGGGCGAGTCCAGGCAGTTCACGGCGGCGTTGGCGGCCATCAGGTTGCTGTACGAGCCCTGGGCGTCGCGTTCGTAGTAGGCGTCGGAGAGCGCCAGCAGCACCGAACCGTCGCCGCCCCTGGCCAGGGACAGCGCCCTGCGCAGGGTGGGCCAGGCGTCCTGGTCGTACATGGCGGCGATCACGCCGGTGGTGGCCAGGGACTCGGTGAGCGGGCGGGACCTGGCGGTGGGCAGCGGATGGGCGTCCAGGGAGGTGAGGAAGGACTTCAGGCGGCTGCCCATGGCGCCGGTGCCGGAGGTGCCCAGCGGGCAGTCGTCGCGCCGGGCGCAGTCCTTGGCGAAGGAGGCGAAGGCGGTCTGGAAGCCGGCCGCCTGGTCGCGGTTGGCCCGCTCGGCGCCCAGCGAGGGGTCCAGCGCGCCGTCCAGCACCAGCCGGCCGGTCCGGGACGGGAAGAGCTCGGCGTAGGTGGCACCGAGGAAGGTGCCATAGGAGGCGCCGACGTAGTGCAGCTTGTCGTCGCCCAGGACGGCGCGCAGCACATCCATGTCGCGGGCGGCCTCCACGGTGGAGACATGGCCCAGGATCCGGCCCGAGTGGGCGGCGCAGCCGGCCGCGAACTTCTTGAGGGCGGTGACCAGTTCGCGGACCTCGGCATCGTTGTGCGGGGTCTGCTCGACCTGGGCGTAGTCGTCCATCTCGGCATCGGTCAGACAGCTGACCGGCTCGCTCCTGGCCACTCCGCGCGGGTCCATGGCCACCAGGTCGTAGCGGGAGCGGATGCTCGCCGGGTAGTTCTTGCCGGCGTACCGCTGGAGGTAGTCGATCGCGGAGCCGCCCGGGCCGCCGGGGTTGACCAGCAGTGAGCCCAGGCGGCGGGCGCGGGAGCCGGTGGCCTTCTGGCGGGAGAGGGCCAGCTTGACCTCGCCGCCGCGCGGCGCCGCGTAGTCCAGCGGGGCCCGCAGGGTGGCGCACTCGAAGCCGGTGGCGCCCTGGCAGGAGTGCCAGTGCAACTGCTGGGCGTAGTAGGGGCGCAGCGAGTGCGGGGTGGCCACCTCGGCCAGGTAGCCGCGGGTGGCGTCCCGGTCGTGTCTGGGGACGGCCGCGGGGGCCGCGCTTCCGGCGGCGGAGGCGGCGATCAGCAGGACCGCGGCGGCGGCCACGGTGCCGGAGGTACGGAGCAGGCGGCTGAGGTCCATCGGCTGATCCCTCTGTGCGGCGGGGCGGAAGGCAGCTGGGCGGGTGCAGGCCGGAAAAGTGGAGATGTGGAGATACGGAGCGTATCCGGCTGGGCACGTCAGTCGGTGGCCTTGAGGCCACAGGTCGCCTCGTAAGAGTGAGAATCACCCGGGCTGCGGTGTACGGCGCACTCCGCTGTGCTTACCGGGCCGGCCGTCGGGGGTCAGCCGGCCCGCAGGGCCACCGTCATCGCCTCGACCGCCAGCAGCGGGGCCACATTGCGGTCCAGCGCGCGGCGGCAGGCGCCGATGGCCTCGATCCGGCGCAGGGTCGTCTCGGGCCGGGAGCCGCGGGCGATGCGGTCCAGTGCCTCGTGGGCGTCGGCATTGGCCAGCTCCACCCCGGAGCCCAGCTGCAGGGCCAGCACATCGCGGTAGAAGCCGGTGAGATCGGTCAGTGCCAGGTCCAGGCTGTCGCGCTGGGTGCGGGTGGCACGGCGCTTCTGCCTGTCCTGGAGCTCCTTCATGACACCCGCGGTGCCACGGGGCAGCCGGCCGCCGGTGCCGGCCGTGGCGCCGAGCGCGGCGCGCAGCTCCTCGGTCTCCTTGGCGTCGATCTCCTCGGCCACCTGCTTGGCGTCCTCGGCGGCCGCGTCGATCAGCTCCTGGGCCGCCTTGAGGCAGCCGCCCAGTTCGCCGACGCGCAGCGGCAGCTGAAGCACGGCGGAGCGGCGGGCCCGGGCCCGCTCATCGGTGGCCAGCCGGCGGGCCCGTCCGATGTGGCCCTGGGTGGCGCGGGCGGACTGGGCGGCCAGCTCGGGGGCGATGCCGTCCCGGCGGACGAGGACGTCGGCGACGGCCCGGGCGGAGGGGGTGCGCAGGTTCAGCGAGCGGCAGCGGGAGCGGATGGTCGGCAGCACATCCTCCAGGGAGGGGGCGCACAGCAGCCAGACGGTGCGTGGCGCGGGCTCCTCCACCGCCTTGAGCAGGACGTTGCCGGCGCCCTCGGTGAGGCGGTCGGCGTCCTCCAGGACGATCACCTGCCAGCGGCCGCCGGCCGGTGACAGCTGGGCGCGCCGGACCAGGTCGCGGGTCTCCTTGACGCCGATGGAGAGCAGGTCGGTGCGGACCACCTCGACATCGGCGTGGGTGCCGACCAGGGTGGTGTGACAGCCGTCGCAGAAGCCGCAGCCGGGGGCGCCGCTGAGCGCCCGGTCCGGGCTGAGGCACTGCAGGGCGGCGGCGAAGGCCCGGGCGGCGGTGGCCCGGCCGGAGCCGGGCGGGCCGGTGAACAGCCAGGCGTGGGTCATCCGGGAGCCGGCCGGCGACACGGGCCGGCCGGCCTCCTGGGCGGTGACCAGGGCGTCGGCGTCCCGCGCGGCGGCGGAGAGCTGCTCGATCACCCGGTCCTGGCCGACCAGGTCGTCCCATACCGCCATGGCTGTCTCCCCGCCGTTCTTCCTGCGCTAGCTGACCGCGTCCTCCATTGTGGGACACCCCACCGACAGTGGGTCCGCGCTCACTTCTCGTCGCGGCGGCCGAAGAGGTCGTCGGCGAGCGAGGGGCGCTCGCCGGTCTCCTCCTGGGACCAGCCCGGGCGGCGCCGCGGCTTGGCGGCGTCGCCGGCCTGCGGCAGTTCCCGGGTGCGGTCGCCGTCGGCGGCGTCCTGCGGGGCCTGCGACTGCCGCGGGTCCTTCCGGTCCTCGGGGCGGAACAGCCAGTCGGGCACCCGCTCCACCGGGTCCTCCGGCCGCTCGGGCGGGGCCGGGCGGCGCGGCGCGGCGCCCTTCCGGGACTCTCCGGCCTCGCCGGATCCGCCGGCCTTCCCGGACTCGTCGCCCTTGCCGGACTCGTCGCCCTTGCCGGAGCCGTCGTCTTCCTTGGCCGGGACGCCCCAGGTGACGCGCTGCTGGGCGGGGGCGGGGGCGGCGGCAGGTACCGGCGGCAGCACCGTGGTCTCGTCCTCGGCACCGGCGCCCCATGGCCCCTCCCGCGGGTCTCGCCGGTGCACCACCGGCGTCTCCACGGTGAGGGCCTCGTCGGTGTCCCGCATGCCCGCCCGCTCGGTCGGGTCGGGGCGGTGCACGGACGGCAGCACCTCGGTCTCGGCGGCCTGAGAGGCCGGCACGGACGGCAGCGCCTCGGTCTCCGCGGCCTCAGGGGCCGGTACGGCCGGCAGCACCTCCGTCTCCGCGGCGCCGGCCTGCGGGAGGGGCAGGACCTCGGTCCGTTCGCCCTCGTCCGGGTGGTTCACCGGCAGGGTCTCGGTCCGCTCCGCGTCGGCGGGCTCCGCCTTGCGCAGGGACAGGCGCCCGGCGGGCTCGTCCGCGACGGCCTCGGCTTCGGCAGCGGCCCCGGCCTCGGCCTCGGCCGCCAGCCGGGCCTCCTCCGCGCGCAGCAGAGCCTCCTCCGCCTTGCGCTGCTTCTCCAGGCGCCGTTCCTCCGCCTCGGCGCGCAGCCGCGCCTCCTCCTCGGCCTGCTTGCGCAGCCGTTCCTGCTCGGCGGCCCGGGCCCGCTCCTCGGCCTCGCGGCGCTTGCGCTCCTCCTCCAGTCGGCGGCGGGTCTCCTCGGCGCGCTTGCGGGCGTTCTCCGCCTGAAGCTCGGCCTGGAGCTCGGCCTCCCGGCGCCGGGCCTCCTCCTGCTCGCGGCGCAGGCGCTCCTCTTCCTCCGCGCGCAGCTTGGCCAGCTGCTCCTGGCGCTCGCGCTCCCGCCGCTCCTCCTCGGCCTTGCGGGCCGCTTCCTCCTCGGCCCTGCGGCGGGCCTCCTCCTCGGCCGCCTTACGGGCCTCCTCGCGGGCCTTGATCTCGGCCTCGGAGAGCGGCAGCACCCGGTCCAGGCGGTGCCGCACCACCGTGGTGACCTCGTCCGGCTGCTGCCCGGCGTCCACCACCAGATAGCGCGCCGGGTCGGCGGCGGCCAGGGTCAGAAAACCGGTACGGACCCGCTGGTGGAACTCGGCGGGCTCGGACTCCAGCCGGTCGGGCGCCTCGGTGAAGCGCTCCCGGGCGGTCTCCGGGGAGACATCCAGCAGCACGGTCAGATGCGGGACCAGTCCGCCGGTGGCCCAGCGGTTGATACGGGCGATCTCGGTGGGCGACAGGTCGCGTCCGGCGCCCTGGTAGGCGACGGAGGAGTCGATATAGCGGTCGGTGATCACCACCGCGCCGCGGGCCAGCGCAGGGCGGACCACCGAGTCCACGTGCTCGGCCCGGTCGGCCGCGTAGAGCAGCGCCTCGGCCCGGTCGGACAGGCCGGCCGAGGAGACGTCCAGCAGGATGGCGCGCAGCCGCTTGCCGATGGGGGTGGCGCCCGGCTCGCGGGTGACCACCACCTCGTGGCCCTTGCCCCGGATCCACTCGGCGATGGCCTGCACCTGGGTGGACTTCCCGGCGCCGTCCCCGCCCTCGAAGGCGATGAAGAAGCCGGTGCCGGCGGTCGCCTGGTCCGGGTCGCCGCCGCGCACCGCGTCCAGCAGGTCGCGGTGGATGGGCACCCCATGCCGGTCGTCGGTCCTGCCCAGCACCAGGGCGGCCACCGGCAGCAGCAGCGCGCCGACCAGCATCAGGGTGAAGGCGGCGCCGCCATGTGCGAAGACCACGCCGTCGCCGGCCAGCCGGTGCGGTCCGATCACCGCGGCCAGCACCGGTGCGGCCACCGCGCCCAGCGCCACGGTCACCCGGACCACGGAGTGCAGGTGTTCGGTGGTGCGCGCCCGGCGGCTGTCCTCGGTCTCCTGGTCCAGCAGGTGGTGGCCGGTGGCTGCGGCCACTCCGGCGGACACCCCGGCCAGCAGCATCAGCAGCAGCACCGTGGTGGCGTCCGGCACCAGGCCGGCGACCAGCAGCGCCAGGCCGGTGACGGCCAGCGCCAGGGCCAGCAGACGGCGCCGGGAGAAGCCGGGCAGCACCTTGACCGCGGTGCGGATGCCGAGCACCGGGCCGCCGCCCAGCGCCAGCACCAGCAGCGCGTAGCCCGCCGGGCCGCCGCCCAGGTCCATGGCCTGCAGCGCGGCCACCCCGACCGCCGCGGCGACCGCTCCGGCCACCGCCGCGCAGGCCAGGACCAGCACCGGGATGGCGCCGGTACGGCCCTTGTCCGGGACCTCGCCCTGCCGGGGCCGGCGCAGGCCCTGCAGCGGGGAGCGCACCGGGACGGCCTCCGCGCCGGGCAGCAGCAGGAAGTAGAGGATCACCGCGGAGGCGGTGAAGAGGGAGGCGCCCAGATAGCTGCCCAGGGCGGCCTGGTGCAGGTCAAACCAGTCGAACCAGACGGCCGGCAGCTTGCCGAGCAGGGTGACGGCCAGCAGCGCCGCGGCCGCCAGCGGCAGGGCCACAAAGGAGGTGCGCAGCGACAGCCGGCGCAGGGCGTCCAGATGATCCGGCAGCGGACGCACCGCGGCGTCCTCCGGCGACGGGGCCGGCAGCAGCGCGGGGGCGGCGGCCTCCTTGGCCACCGTCCACACCCGCTCGGCCGCGCCCAGCAGGAAGGCCGAGACCAGCAGGACCGGCAGGGCCTTGGCATGACTGAAGTCGATCCACACCGGGGCCACCGCCAGCAGCAGTGCCCGGAGGGCGTCCGCGCCGACCATGGTCCACCGCCGGTCCAGCGGTCCGGTGGGGGCGAGCAGCGCGGAGACCGGGCCGAGCAGAACGGCCCCGAAGAGCAGTGCGGCCACCAGCCGGACGCCGATCACGGCGGCCACGGCCAGCGCGACCCCGCGGTAGCCGCCGCCGAAGGATCCGGCCACGGCCGATGCCTGCAGCGCCAGCAGCACCATCACCAGCAGGCCCAGGGCGTCCGCCACCCCGCCCGCCAGCTGTGCGCTCCACAGCTGGCGGACCGGCGGAATGCGCAACAGGGCTCGTACCGCACGCTCGCGGGAGTCCGCGGCCAGTGCCCCGGACATCGAGGTCACCTCGGTTGGCTGCTCGGCTCGCGTCATCCTGCCAGCCTATCCGGAGCGCTCGCATACCGGTCACCAGTGCGATGACGCGGGCGGCGCACCGGAATCCGGTGCGCCGCCCGCGTGCGCTGTTCTGCCCCGCCGCGCCCTACTCCGCCTTGGCGGTGGCCTTGGCCGCGGCCGTCTTCTTGGCGGTGGTGGTCTTCTTGGCCGCCGCCTTCTTGGTCGCCGTGGTCTTCTTCGCGGCGGTCTTCTTGGCCGTGGTCGTCTTCTTGGCGGCCGCCTTCTTGGCCGGGGCCTTCTTGGCGGTCTTCTTGGCCGGGCCCTTGGCGCGCTTCTCCGCCAGCAGCTCGTAGCCGCGCTCCGGGGTGATCGTCTCCACGTCGTCGTCCCGGCGCAGCGTGGCGTTGGTCTCGCCGTCGGTGACATACGGGCCGAAGCGGCCGTCCTTGACCACCACCGGGCGCTCGCTGACCGGGTCGGTGCCCAGTTCCTTCAGCGGCGGCTTGGCCGCGGCCCGCCCGCGCTGCTTGGGCTGGGCGTAGATGGCCAGCGCCTGCTCCAGGGTGATGGCGAAGATCTGGTCCTCGCTCTCCAGGGAGCGCGAGTCGGTGCCCTTCTTCAGGTAGGGACCGTAGCGGCCGTTCTGTGCGGTGATCTCCTGGCCCTCGGCGTCGGTGCCGACCACGCGCGGCAACGACATCAGCCGGAGCGCGTCCTGGAGGGTCACGGTGTCCAGGGCCATCGACTTGAACAGCGAGGCGGTACGCGCCTTGACCGCGTTCTTGCCGGTCTTGGGGGTGCCCTCGGGCAGCACCTCGGTGACATACGGACCGTAGCGGCCGTCCTTGGCCACGATCTGGTGGCCGGTCTCCGGGTCCGCGCCCAGCTCGAACTCGCCGCTCGGTCTGGCCAGCAGCTCCTCGGCGTACTCCACGGTCAGCTCGTCCGGCGCCAGGTCCCCGGGGACGTCCGCCCGCTGGTGGCCCTCGGTGTCCTTCTCCCCGCGCTCGATGTACGGACCGTAGCGGCCCACCCGCAGCACGATGTCGTTGCCGACCGGGAAGGAGGACACCTCACGGGCGTCGATCGCGCCCAGGTCGGTGACCAGTTCCTTGAGGCCGCCGAGGTGGTCGCCGTCGCCGTTCCCGGCGTCGGCGGCGCCACCGGCCTCGCCCTCGGTGCCCTCACCGAAGTAGAAGCGGCGCAGCCACGGCACGGCCTGGGCCTCACCACGGGCGATGCGGTCCAGGTCCTCTTCCATGGCGGCGGTGAAGTCATAGTCGACCAGCCGGCCGAAGTGCTTCTCCAGCAGGTTGACCACGGCGAAGGACAGGAAGGACGGGACCAGTGCGGTGCCCTTCTTGAACACATAGCCGCGGTCGAGGATGGTGCCGATGATCGAGGCGTAGGTCGACGGGCGGCCGATCTCGCGCTCTTCCAGCTCCTTGACCAGCGTGGCCTCGGTGTAGCGGGCCGGGGGCTTGGTGGCGTGGCCGTCGGCGGTGATCTCCGTGGCGGCCAGCGCGTCGCCCTCGGCGACCTGCGGCAGCCGGCGCTCGCGGTCGTCCAGCTCGGCGTTGGGGTCGTCGGCGCCCTCGACGTAAGCCTTCATAAAGCCGTGGAAGGTGATGGTCTTGCCGGAGGCGCTGAACTCGGCGTTCCGGCCGTCGGCGGCCAGGCCGCCGATGCGCACGGTGACCGAGTTGCCGACCGCGTCCTTCATCTGGGAGGCGACGGTCCGCTTCCAGATCAGCTCATAGAGCCGGAACTGGTCGCCGGTGAGGCCGGTCTCGGCCGGGGTGCGGAAACGATCACCCGAGGGGCGGATCGCCTCGTGCGCCTCCTGGGCGTTCTTGACCTTGCCCGCGTAGGTACGGGGCTTCTCCGGCAGGTACTCGGCGCCGTAGAGCTGGGTGACCTGGTTGCGGGCGGCGCTGACGGCGGTGTCGGACAGCGTGGTGGAGTCCGTACGCATATAGGTGATGAAGCCGTTCTCGTACAGCTTCTGGGCCACCTGCATGGTCGCCTTGGCGCCGAAGCCCAGCTTGCGCGAGGCCTCCTGCTGGAGCGTGGTGGTGCGGAAGGGCGCGTAGGGCGAGCGGCGGTAGGGCTTGGACTCCACCGAGCGCACCGCGAAGGCGGTGTCGGCGAGGGCGGCGGCCAGCGCGCGGGCGTTGGCCTCGTCCAGGTGCAGCACCTGAGCGGCGTCCTTGAGCTGCCCGTTGGAGCCGAAGTCCCGGCCCTGGGCCACCCGGCGGCCGTCGACCGAGGTCAGGCGGGCGGCGAAGGCGCCGGGATCGCTGGTGTCACCGGCGCGGCCGGTGGAGAAGGTGCCGGTGAGGTCCCAGTACTCGGCGGAGCGGAAGGCGATGCGCTCGCGCTCGCGCTCCACCACCAGGCGGGTGGCCACCGACTGCACCCGTCCGGCGGACAGCCGCGGCATGACCTTCTTCCACAGCACGGGGGAGACCTCGTAGCCGTAGAGGCGGTCCAGGATGCGCCGGGTCTCCTGGGCGTCGACCAGCTTCTTGTTCAGCTCGCGCGGGTTGGCCACCGCGGACTGGATGGCGTCCTTGGTGATCTCGTGGAAGACCATCCGGCGGACCGGCACCTTGGGCTTGAGGACCTCCTGGAGGTGCCAGGCGATGGCCTCGCCCTCGCGGTCCTCATCGGTGGCCAGGAAGAGTTCATCGGACTCGGCCAGCAGCCCCTTGAGCTTCTTGACCTGGTCCTTCTTGTCGGCGTTGACCACATAGATGGGCTGGAAGTCGGCGTCGACATTCACCCCGAGGCGGGCCCAGGGCTCCCCCTTGTACTTGGCCGGGACCTCTGCGGCGCCGTTCGGCAGGTCGCGGATGTGCCCGACGCTCGCCTCGACGACGTATCCGGGGCCGAGGTAGCCCTTGATCGTCTTCGCCTTGGCAGGCGACTCGACGATGACGAGTCGGCGGCCGCCGTCTGCGGTCTCGCTGGTCGGGGACAACTTCGTTCTTCTTCCGGTCGGCGCTCGGTACGGGAGTTGCTGTGTCGCTGCGGAGTGTGACGGTACATCCCGCCCCCGTGTCAAACGGAGGAAGCCCGCAACGCCACTCGAACGGTAATGTACGTACCAACCAGTACACTAGCCGGTCGCATTCTCCGAAGGTCTTAATGAAGGCTACGTCGACACCGGGACTGGTGCCCGGGCTGCCCGATACGCCCGGGGCCGGTGCGTCGGCGGAGGACGGCCGCCGAGGCCGTGCCCGGCAGGGCAGAGGACCGGGCGGCCCGCGCCGTTTCGGCTGGCTGGCGGCGGACGAAAGGGCCGGCCGCGGCCACAACGAGGTGCTGCACCCCGTGGAGTCCCGCTGTCTGCGCGCCGCCATCGACATGGCGCTGGCGGGCGAGTCCGAACGCACCATCACGCAATGGCTGATTCGCGAGGGCATACCCACCGTCAAGGGCGGCCGGTGGACCAGCACCACCGTGCGCAACATGATCACCAACCCGGCCGTCTGCGGCTACCGGGCGCTGGCCGGTGCCATCGTGCTGGATCCGGACACCGGCGAGCCCAGCCGGGGCAGCTGGCAGACGGTGGCGACGCCGGAGGAGTGGAAGCGGCTGTGCGCCCGCTACAACGGCTACTACAAGATCAATCCGGCCGATCTCACCGGTGATCCGGAGCGGATGCGGCGGCACCGGGCCCGCCCGGCGGCCAGGGCGGCCGGCAAATATCTGCTGTCCGGATTCCTGCGCTGTGGACGGCTGAATCTGTCCGGTCAGATGTGCGACTCACCGCTGGTCGGCAATCCGGTCAGCAAACGGACCCCGCATGGCTCCTACGCCTGCAACTCCGCCAACTGCCGTGGCCTGGCCCGGCGCATGGACCTGGTGGACCGGCATATCGAAGAGCTGGTGACCCGGGCGCTGGCCGACCGGTACGGCCGGCTGGCACCCGACCACACCCCCTGGCCCGGGCAGCGGGAACTGGACGCCCTGCGGGCGGCCGAGCACCCGCCCGCCGGGCGCGTCGAGGAGGCGGAGCGGCAGCGGGAGGCGTACCTGGCCCGGCAGGCCGCCCGCAATCTGCTGGCCGGTTTCACCGAGGAGCGCTGGGCGGCCTTCGGCCCGGGCCAGAAGCGGACGGCGATCGGCGAGGTGCTGCGGGCGGTGGTGGTCCGGCCGCTGCCGCCGGGCCGGGCCACCCGGGCGCCCTTCGACCCCGGCCTGCTGGAGCCCGTCTACCAGTGAGCCCGGCGCCGACGAGCCGGGCTACCAGCGAGCCCGGACGCCGGTGGGCCCCATCTACCGGCGCCGTCAGCACCAGTACCCCCAGCCACCGGCGCCGTCGGCCACCAGTGCCGTCAGCCCGCTTCCGGCATCAGCCCGCCTCCGGCGTCAAAAAGCCCTGCTCCACCAGCAGCCGGATCGAGTCCGGCGTACGATCGCGCAGCAGCACCGGGTCCTCCCCCAGCAACTGGGCGATGGCGTCCAGGATCCGGCCCGCGCTGAGCGTCCCGTCGCAGACCCCGGCGAAGCCGGCGCCCACCGTGTCCACCTTGGTGGCCCGGCGCATGCCCCGGCCCTGACGGAGCACCACATGCTCCGGGTCCTCCGCGCCCGGCAGCCCCATCTGCTCCTGCATCACCTCGGCGGACAGCCGGAACCGGGCGCCGAGCAGCGCCGCGTCATCGTGAGCGCGCAGGAAGTCCTGCCGCTCGAAGTGGGACCGGATGTGCTCGCCCAGCGGCTGCTCCACCGGATGCGGCCACTCCTCAACGGTCACCGAGGGCCGCTCGGCGCCCGACTTGCGCAGGGTGATCCAGCCGAAGCCGACGCCCTTGGCGCCACGCGCCTCGAACTCCTCCAGCCAGGCGTCATAGCGGGCCGCGTACTCCTCGGGCGTGGTGCGGTGGTCCCCGGCATCGCGCAGCCACAGCTCGGCGTACTGCGCCACGTCCTGCACCTCGCGCTGGACGATCCAGGCGTCACAGCCGTCCGGCACCCAGGAGGCCAGCCGCTCCCGCCAGTCCTGGTCGGCCAAGTGCAGCCAGTTCGCCAGGAGTTGGCAGTAGCCGCCGTCGTTGAGGTGGGCGGCGGACTGGCGCACCAGCTCCCGGCACAGGTCGTCGCCGCCCATCCCGCCGTCCCGGTAGGTCAGCCGGGCGCCGGGGGAGATCACAAACGGGGGGTTGGAGACGATCAGGTCGTAACGTTCCCCGGCCACCGGCTCGAACAGCGGGCCCTGGCGCAGGTCGGCGGCCGGGGCGCCGGAGAGCGCCAGGGTGAGCCGGGTCATATGCAGGGCACGGGGGTTGACGTCGGTGGCGGTGACCCGGGTGGCGTGCTGGGCGGCGTGCAGCGCCTGGATGCCGGAGCCGGTGCCCAGGTCCAGCGCGCTTTCCACCGGGGTGCGCACAGTGATCCCGGCGAGCGTGGTGGAAGCGCCGCCCACCCCGAGCACCAGCTCGGAGCGGTCCACCCCGGCCGGGCCCCGGCCGATGCCGCCGGCGCCGCCGACCGCGCAGCCGAGGTCGGAGACGATCCACCAGTCCTGCCCCTCGGGCCCGCCGTAGGGACGTACGTCCACGCCGGCCCGCACCTGGGATCCCTCGCGCACCAGCCAGCCGTCGGCCAGGCACTCCTCCACCGGCAGCGCGGCCCTGGCCCGCTGCTCCGCCACCGGCCGTTGCAGCAGGAACAGCCGGACCAGGGTCTCCAGCGGGCTGTCGCCCCGGGTGGCGCGCAGCGCGGGGACGGTCTCGCTGCGGGCGAGCGCGGCATAGGCGGAGGCGCCCAGCAGATCGAGCAGGCCGTCCGCGGTGAAAGCGGCGGCAAGCAGGGCGTCGCGCAGGCGGGCGGTGCGCGCGGGGTCTTCGGCGGAGGGAAGCGTACTCACGGACACCATTGTCGCGGGCGGCACCGACAATGGGCGAAGGCCCGGCGCGGGGCGCACCGGGCCTTCGGGTCACAACCGGGTCACTTGGTGGTCGGCGTGCCGCTCGCCGAGCCGTTCTTGCAGGCCGGCTGCTTGACCATGGCCTTGCCCACATCGCCGGACTGCAGGTTGTTCAGCGCGTCCTGGCTCTTGCCGGTGAGCTGGCGGAGGTCGTTCCCGATGGAGTCCAGACCGCTGGCGAACTTGGCCTTGTCATTGGTGGTCAGGCCCTCCACCTTCTTCTTCAGCCCGGTGTAGGCGGCGGAGAGGTCGTTGAGCGCCTTGACCGCGTTCTTCTGGCTGGTCTCCCCGCCCTTGACCGGCGGCGCACCGGCATTGCTCACCGCCGAGGCCAGCTCCTTGAAGGCATCCGCGTTGGCCTGGAAGGCGGCCGAGTCGGTCTGCTGGACCTTCTTGGAGTCCTCCTCCGACTTCATCGAGGCGATCGAGGAGTTGGCATCCTGGATCTTCTTCACCTGAGGCTGCATCTGGTCACAGACCTGCTTGGCCCACTTGTCGAGCTTCTTGCCGCTGTCGTCACCGCCGCCGCAGCCCGTCAGTGCCAGGACAAGTGCCGCACCGCCGGACAGTGCGGTCAGAAGCTTCTTGTTCACCGGTTCGGTCCCTTCAGTGGCTCTCCGGCCCCGGAACTTACACGTCCAGCGGGTGCCGACCACGAACAGGGCAGTCCCTATGCGGTGATTAGCGCCATTTGCACCAAGCTTGGCGTGGTCTTCGCCGCATTCCCGGTGGTGCGCGGCGGCGGATACGGATCACATACCTGGATACGGGCGGCAACCGCCGCCCGTATCAGTTCCTCATCCTCTGCCGGTCAGGACACCACCGCCGGACCGACCTTCTCGGCCGACCGTTCGCCCTCGCTCTCCACGGCGACGCCGCGCCGCTTGGAGACATACACCGCGCCCACGATGACCACGGCCGCCAGCACCGCCACCGCGATCCGCAGCCCCCGGTTGGCGTCATCGCCGTAGGAGAACTTCACCACCGCCGGGGCGATCAGCAGGGCGACCAGGTTCATCACCTTCAGCAGCGGGTTGATCGCGGGACCGGCGGTGTCCTTGAACGGGTCGCCGACGGTGTCCCCGATGACGGTGGCCGCATGGGCCTCACTGCCCTTGCCGCCGTGATGCCCGTCCTCCACCAGCTTCTTGGCGTTGTCCCAGGCGCCACCGGAGTTGGCCAGGAAGACCGCCATCAGGGTGCCGGTGCCGATCGCCCCGGCCAGGTACGAACCGAGCGCACCCACCCCGAGCGAGAAGCCCACCGCGATGGGCGCCATCACCGCCAGCAGCCCGGGCGTGGCCAGTTCGCGCAGGGCGTCCTTGGTGCAGATGTCCACCACCCGGCCGTACTCCGGCTTCTCGCTGTAATCCATGATCCCGGGATGTTCGCGGAACTGCCGCCGCACCTCGTAGACCACCGAACCGGCCGACCGCGACACGGCGTTGATGGCCAGCCCGGAGAAGAGGAAGACCACCGCGGCACCCAGCACCAGCCCCACCAGGTTGTTGGGCTGTGAGATATCCAGACTCAGGCCCATTTCACCGGACTTGGCGTGCACATCATGCACCGCGGTCGCGATAGCGTCCCGGTACGAGCCGAACAGCGCGGAGGCGGCCAGCACCGCGGTGGCGATGGCGATGCCCTTGGTGATGGCCTTGGTGGTGTTGCCCACCGCGTCCAGATCGGTGAGCACCCGCGCGCCCGCGCCCTCCACATCACCGGACATCTCGGCGATGCCCTGGGCGTTGTCGGAGACCGGACCGAAGGTGTCCATGGCCACGATCACCCCGACCGTGGTCAGCAGGCCGGTGCCGGCCAGGGCCACCGCGAACAGCGCCAGCATGATGGAGGAACCGCCCAGCAGGAACGCCCCGTAGACGGCCAGCGCGATCAACACCGCGGAGTAGACGGCCGATTCCAGGCCGACCGAGATGCCGGAGAGCACCACGGTCGCCGGGCCGGTGAGCGAGGTCTTGCCGATGTCCCGCACCGGCCGCCGGCTGGTCTCGGTGAAGTAGCCGGTGAGCTGCTGGATCAGCGCCGCCAGCACAATGCCGATGGCCACCGCCACCAGCGCCAGCACCCGGGGATCGCCGTGGTGGCCGCGGATGGCCGCGTCCCCCAGCCCCTTCAAGTCGGCGTAGCTGGACGGCAGATAGCTGAAGGCCGCCACCGCCACCAGGGCCAGCGAGATCACCGCGGAGATGAAGAACCCCCGGTTGATCGCGGTCATCCCGCTGCGGTCGGCACGCCGCGGGGCCACCGCGAAGATGCCCGCCATCGCGGTGAGCACACCGATGGCCGGGACCAGCAGTGGAAAGGCCAGTCCGGCGTTGCCGAATGCGGCCTTGCCCAGGATCAGCGCGGCCACCAGGGTCACCGCATAGGACTCGAAGAGGTCGGCCGCCATCCCCGCGCAGTCGCCCACGTTGTCGCCCACATTGTCCGCGATGGTGGCGGCATTGCGCGGGTCGTCCTCCGGAATGCCCTGTTCGACCTTGCCCACCAGGTCGGCGCCCACATCCGCGGCCTTGGTGAAGATGCCGCCGCCGACCCTCATGAACATCGCCAGCAGCGCCGCGCCGAAACCGAAGCCCTCCAGCACCTTGGGCGCGTCGGCCGCGTACACCAGCACCACGCAGGAGGCGCCGAGCAGGCCCAGGCCGACGGTGAACATGCCGACCACACCGCCCGTCCGAAACGCGATCTTCATGGCCTGGTGTGCCACCGCCGTCAGATCCCGTTCCGGCTCCCCCGGCGCGGGGGTCGCCTCACGTGCCGCGGCGGCCACCCGCACATTGCTGCGTACCGCCAGCCACATGCCGATATAGCCGGTCACCGCGGAGAAGAGCGCCCCCACCAGAAAGAAGGCCGAACGCCCCGCCCGCTGCGACCAGTTGTCGGCCGGCAGCAGCATCAGCAGGAAGAAGACCACCACGGCGAACACACCGAGGGTGCGCAACTGCCGGGCCAGATAGGCATTGGCGCCCTCCTGGACCGCCGCCGCGATTCTCTTCATGCTGTCGGTGCCCTCGTCCGCGGCAAGTACTTGCCGCACCAGCATCACGGCCACCACGAGCGCCGCGAGCGCGACGGCCGCGATGACGATCACGATGGTGCGGTTGCCGCCGGTCAGCTCGACCGCGAGATTGTGCGTGAAGTCCACCTGTTCAGGGGTGAAGTGCCCCGCCATTCGTCCTCCCTAGACGTTTGGCACATGGGCGCGCGGCCGCACCGCGACGACGGAACAGCCGCCACGCTCAGGCGTCCTGAGCTCAAGATGGACGGATTGTAGGGAGCATGGCGAGATCAGAAACAGTACGCGGTAATGGAATGAGCCTGCGGCCGGTGAAGGCCGGGTGAACGCCCCGCGCGGCCGCCATGGGCACCGGGTGAAGGCCGGCCTCGAAAACCGTCCGGAACGCCGATCTCCCGGGAGAGCACGGGCAGCACGCGCATGGACCGGATGAATCCGGCCACCGCTGATGACTACGCCCGGCTCGGCAGCCACGACTGCCGCAGGGAGCGCAGCCGGTACTACGTCCCGGCGCTGTCGCGCGTCGGCGCTAGGGAGCCACGGAAGCGGGGGTGGTCGGCCAGCTCATCCGGATGACGCCGCCGCTCTCGCCGGCCGTCACCTCGACGTCGTCCACCAGACCGCTGATCACGGCGAGGCCCATCTCATCGTCCCCGTCCGCGCCGCCCTCCTCGGCGGCACCCGCGCCGGCGCCCCCGGCGGCGGACTCCACGGCGACCGCACGCGGCGCGTCGTCACCCACCTCGATGGAGAACTTCTTCTCGTCCTCGGTCAGCACCACCCGGACCGGCGTGGGGATCTCATTGCTGGCATGCAGCCCGACCGCCCGGGAGCACGCCTCGCCCACGGCGAGCCGCACCTCGTCCAGCACGGCCTCGTCGACCCCGGCCCGGCGCGCCACCGCGGCCGCCACCAGACGGGCGGTGCGGACGTGCTCGGGAAGGGCACTGAAGAGCAATTCGACGGTGGCCATGCCATCCCCCTCAGGCGTACGGGCCCACGCTCCCGCCCAGGGAACCGGGCCAACTCACGGAGGCGCCGAGCCCCGCGGCCCGGAACCCCCGTGTGACGATGTTGTCCGGCGACCGGTCAGTCGGTCGCGGACACCGCGTCATCGACCGAGGTGTGGATCGGGAACACCTTGGTCAGACCGGTGATACGGAAAATCTTCAGAATGCGCTCCTGGTTGCACACCAGACGCAGCGAGCCCTCATGCGCACGCACCCGCTTCAGCCCGCCCACCAGGACGCCGAGACCGGTCGAGTCGAGGAAGTCGACCCGCTCCATGTCCACCACAAGGTGGTAGTTGCCATCGTTGACAAGCTCGACCAGCTGCTCACGCAGCTTGGGCGCGGTGTACACATCAATCTCGCCACCGACCTCGACAACCGTGCGGTCGCCAACGGTACGGGTCGACAGGGACAGGTCCACGGATCCTCCAGCACCTTGCATCGAGCGGTCGCCCCCCATGGATCGGCAGCCGCGATGGCATTCAATCACTTACCGGCAGGCGTGCACGACGCCTTGGGGCCATTGTCCGTCACGCCAGTGACACACTCGATGTCGATGGCTCACGATCAACTCCCGCCGCAGGCGGGCGTACATCCCGCTCCCCGGGCGATCCTCGACCGACTCGCCGCGGGGCCAGACCGGGCTGCACGCATCACTCATACGGAGCACTTGCCCCCTCGTCCCGGACGTCATGCCCCCTGGCCGGAGAAGATCCGGCCGGAGGTCACGGAGGCCATCCGGGCGGCCGGGATCCCCCGCCCCTGGGCCCACCAGGCGGCCACCGCGGAGTACGCCCTGCGCGGCGAGTCGGCGGTAGTGGCCACCGGCACCGCCTCCGGCAAGTCGCTGGCCTATCTGGCCCCGGTGCTGAGCACCCTGCTGGACGGGTCCGAGGCGCCCAACGGGCGCGGCACCACCGCCCTCTACCTCGCACCCACCAAGGCGCTCGCCGCCGACCAGCGCCGCGCCGTACAGGAACTGGCCGCCCCGCTGGGCAAGGCGGTGCGCCCCGCCGTCTACGACGGCGACACCCCGGTCGAGGAACGCGAATGGGTGCGGCAGTACGCCAACTACGTGCTCACCAACCCCGACATGCTGCACTGTTCCATCCTGCCCGCCCACCCCCGATGGGCCTCCTTCCTGCGCGCCCTGCGCTTTGTGGTCATCGACGAATGCCACAGCTACCGGGGGGTATTCGGCTCGCATGTGGCCCAGGTGCTGCGCCGGCTGCGCCGCGTCTGCGCCCGCTACGGGTCCGAACCGGTCTTCCTGCTGGCCTCCGCCACCGCCTCCCAACCGGCCGCCGCCGCCGGCCGGCTCACCGGGCTGCCGGTGGCGGAGATCACCGACAACGCCTCCCCGCGCGGCGAGCTGGTCTTCACCCTGTGGGAGCCCCCGCTCACCGAGCTGCACGGCGAACGGGGCGCGCCGGTGCGCCGCACCGCCACCGCCGAGACCGCGGACCTGCTCACCGGCCTCGCCGTCCAGGGGGTGCGCACCGTGGCCTTCACCCGCTCCCGGCGGGGCGCGGAGCTGGTGGCGCTGATAACCCAGGAGCGGCTGGCCGCCGTGGACCGCTCCCTCCCCTCCCGCGTCGCCGCCTACCGCGGCGGCTACCTGCCTGAGGAGCGCCGGGCCATCGAACGCTCCCTGCACTCCGGCGAACTGCTGGGCCTGGCCGCCACCTCCGCCCTGGAACTGGGGGTGGACGTGGCCGGCCTGGACGCCGTACTGCTGGCCGGCTATCCCGGAACCCGTGCCTCCATGTGGCAGCAGGCCGGGCGCGCCGGCCGCGCGGGCCAGGGCGCGCTCGCCGTCCTGGTGGCCAGGGACGACCCGCTGGACACCTATCTGGTGCACCACCCCGAGGCGCTCTTCGCCCAGCCCGTCGAATCCACCGTGCTGGACCCGGACAACCCCTACGTCCTGGCCCCCCACCTGTGCGCGGCGGCCGAGGAACTGCCGCTCACCGAGGCCGACCTGTCCCTCTTCGGCCCCGAGACCCCCGGCCTGCTGGCCCAGCTGGAGGCCCGCAAGCTGCTCCGGCGCCGGGGCAGCGTCTGGCACTGGACCCGCCGAGAGCGCGCCGCCGACCTCACCGACATCCGAGGCGAGGGCGGCAGGCCCGTCCAGGTGGTGGAGGAAGGCACCGGGCGGCTGCTGGGCACCGTGGACGCCGCGGCCGCGCACACCACCGTCCACGAGGGCGCCGTCCACCTGCACCAGGGACGCAGCTATCTGGTCCGCAGGCTCGACCTGGAGGACTCGGTCGCCCTGGTGGAACAGGCCGACCCGCCGTACTCGACGACCGCCCGGGACACCACCGCCATCTCCATCCTGGAAACCTCCACCGAGGTCCCCTGGGGGGACGCCCGGCTGTGCTTCGGCTCGGTCGAGGTCACCAGCCAAGTGGTCTCCTTTCTGCGCCGGAAGCTGATCACCGGCGAGGTCCTGGGCGAGTCCAAGCTGGACCTGCCACCTCGTACGCTGCGCACCCGCGCCGTGTGGTGGACGGTCACCGAGGATCAGCTGGAGCAGGCGCGCATCCACCCCGACGCGCTGGGCGGCGCCCTGCACGCCGCCGAGCACGCCTCCATCGGCCTGCTGCCGCTGTTCGCCACCTGCGACCGCTGGGACATCGGCGGGGTCTCGGTACCCCTGCACCCGGACACCCTGCTGCCCACCGTGTTCGTCTACGACGGCCACCCCGGCGGTGCGGGCTTCGCCGAACGGGCCTTCCACACCGCCGCTTCCTGGCTGGACGCCACCCGCCAGGCGATCGCCGCCTGCGAGTGCGAGTCCGGCTGCCCGTCCTGCATCCAGTCACCCAAGTGCGGCAACGGCAACGACCCGCTGGACAAGAAGGCGGCCATCAGGCTGCTCACCCGACTGCTGGCCGACGCCCCACCGGAGGTCCCCGGGACCGCCCCGGCCGCCGACTGACCAAGGACCGGACCCGCCGCCGGCCGATCAAGGCCCGGCCCGGGGGCCGGCTGATCAGGCGCCGCCCCGGCGGCCGCCTGAGTCAGGGACCGGCCCGGTCAGCAGGCTGGTGGTCTTGGGACACCAGCCCGGCTGCCCCAGGACCACCAGCCCGGCGGCGGGCTGATCCGGACCACCCCAGCGGCCGGCCGATCAGGGCCCGGCCCGCACCGTCGCGGGCCCGGCCCGGGAGCGGGCCTGCACGGCGTAGGGACCGGTCCGCGCCTCGGCCGACACCTCCGCGGTCTCACCGGACAGCGCACACCGCACCACCCTGGCCCGCTGGGCGGCGGCCACCCGGCGGGCCAGGCCGCAGGCGGCCTCCTCGCCCAGCAGGGCGTGATCGGCGGCCGCCAGCACGGCCAGATCCGCCGCACCGCCCGCCCGGTGCCGGGCCAGCATCGCCTGGCTCATGGCCAGCAGTACCGCGAACACCGCGCACAGCGCCGTCGCCACCACCGCCGTCCAGACCGAGGCGCTTCCCGCGTCACCCCACCGTGTCTTCGGCAAGGGCCACCGCCTCTCCGCCCAGCCGGACCGCCAGCGGCCCGGGCCCGGCGGTCCGGGCCTGGACCCGTACCCGCACCAGATCGCCCTCCCTGCTCACCGTGATGCCGGCCCCGGCGGGGGCGGCGGACCGCGCCGCCGCCACCGCCACCGCCGACGGCTCCGAACGGGCCGCCGCCCGGGCCCCGGCCCGGGCCGCGTCCACACACCGGATCTGGGTGCACGCGGCCATCAGCCCCCAGATCAGCGCCATGCAGACCAGCACCAGCGTGGGCAGTGCCAACGCGGCCTCGGCCGTCACATAGCCGCCGTCAGACCGCCGCATGAAGCGCCTTCTCGATGATCGCCTGCAAGGCCGCGCTCACCGCCCCACTGGTGACGATCTTGTAGAGCACGGCCGCCAGGGCGCATGCCGCCGAAGTTATCTAGTGCTACCTGCGAAGTTCGCAGGTCAGCCGCCTGTACGGGGTTAAGGCATGTTAGGCAAGCGAGATCAGGGTCTCATCGCCGCTTGT